>JBBAFK010000055.1:0-19817 GCA_041655455.1 Leucobacter sp.
CAGCCACTGATCGGCGAGTTCGGTGAGGATTTTGCTCATGCTGGTGTCGCCGTCTAGGGCGGCCTGCTTGAGGCCCCGCACCGTAGACCGCGGGAGGTAGACGGTGGCACGTTGCATTTCATCAGCCGGAGACCGGAAAACTTTGGCGGCGCGCTTGGCTGGCCCGGAGCCGACCCGGCGGGCCATCTTCGCCGAAAGATCAGACATGGACCATCGCCTCCATCAACTCGGTCAAAACATCGTCGTAGCCGTGCAGTCGGTTCGGGGTGGTGCCGTAGGCGCGGCGCACGTCCTCGCGCCGAAGAATCGGCGTGCCGATCACCGGCACCCCCTCCCCCTCCAGCAAGGCCTGGACTTCCTCGGCTAGCCGAGTCCGTAGGTCGACCCCGGTCAGCAAAACCGCAGTCGGACGGTGGGCGGTGATTTCTAGCGTCGGCCACACCCGTCGCACATCGAGTGGAGAGACGCCAGTCGGGACGATCACCAGGTCGGCCACGTCGATGGCTTCCTGGATCACCTGAGCGGTGCCGGGTGGAGTGTCAACGATCGTCAACTCACGGTCAGTGTCCACAACGAGGGGACGTGGCGCCGGCACGACGGGGAATGGAAGCGGATCGGCGGCAGCGTCGGCCGCCCATTCCAATGCGGAGCCCTGTGGGTCCGCATCCACCAGGACGACATCCACACCACGCCGGGCGGCCGCGGTGGCCAGGTAGACCGCACTGGTCGTCTTGGCCACGCCTCCCTTGGTGTGTACGAGCGAGAAGATCGGCATGCCGGCCATCATACGTCGTGACGTAAAGGTGCAAACACGTCAACACGCTGCAACGTAATTATGTTGTTACGTTGGAATGCCTGCAGCTTGGCGGACGTACGTGGTGTCGAACGAGACAGAACGCCAGCGCCGACTACTCACAGCCCGGTCGTTGCCGGACGCGCATGCGGGCGGCCGTGGCGTGTAGTGCGGCCTCGGCCAGCTCGTCTGCGTCTTGATGCCGTACTTGTTGATCAGCATGCCGAGACGTGTCGGACCAGAAGTTGGTCCTTCCCCCACGCGCGGGCTCTCGCCGGTGTCTCAACTTTCTCAAGAGCATCGCCGCGGCTCGGCGTGGCGTGATTCAGAATCATTGCTTTGGTGGTGGGATTGGCCCATGCCAGCACAACACAAGGGCGATCGTCTCGCCCATACGATCCGCCCGCCGCGCGAGGTCAGTGACGCGCTGCGCGCCGAAGCCGTCGCGCACGGCCTTTCCCTGTCCCAGTACGTCGCAGACCTACTGGCGATCCATATCGGAAGACCAGATCTTGCCCGGGCCTTGGGCCGGGCGGACGAGGGGCTGCCGCTGGCGATCTGAGCACCCGGAGCCCTGCGTACAGGACGGCCGTAGGGCAGATGTGACAAATCCATAGCGGTGCAGACCAGCCTCTAAACGACGAAAGCCCCCGAAGGGGCTTCGTCTGAGGCATTGACCTGAGTTGGCGCTCAGGTCTGGGTCTCCACCCAGTACCCCAGAAGGGGCGATGTCTTGCAGGACTCGTCTCACGGTAGCGCACACCCTGAATCAGGTACAGGTGGCGCGCGACACCGTGGCTTAAATCGTGACCTTTCTTCTGCTGCGCGGGCAGACACTGCGGTGCGCCGACGTAGCTGGATCGAGCGTGCTGGTTCGTGTGCGCCGCGGAGCCCGATGTGGACCAGCCGGGAGAGCTGGCTGACGGCGCTGCGGCGCTGGGCTGCCGACGAGGTCGTGTTCGCCGACGAGCGCCGTCGTGTCGGGGTGGCCATCACCGCACCAACCCTGTGCGCGGTCGCGGAGGTGATGGCCGATCACGCTGACTACGCCACCGGCCGGCACGTGGCCGTCACTCGCGCCACGATTGCCGAGCGAGTCGGTTGTGACGTGCGGACGGTGACCGCGGCCTGGCGGCTGCTGCGCAACACAGGGTGGGCGGTGGAGGCGCAGCGCGGGCACGGCTCACCGGGCACCCCGGCAGTCGGGCGGCGCCCCTCGGTGTACCACCTGACCCCTCGACGCACCCCTGCTCCGGCACGCTCGGCTGTGCAGCATTTCCACCTACCGCCGTCAGGCGGTGTTAGTTCTTTATCTCCCGTAGGGAGTAACTCACCAAGCACGCACGCGTGCCGCCAAAAATTCACTCCCACCCACAAACGCCGGCGCTTACGCGCCGAGCCGCGGCCGCTGACCGTGCAGCGCCTGGCCGCTGAGTTCGTGGCCAACAGTCACGGGCTCGGGCGCGTGCACATCGGGGCCATCTGCGATGCGTTGACCGCAGCGGGTGTGGACCCGGGGGAGTGGACCTCCCGAGCGCTGATTCAAGCGCTCAACACCGACATGGTTCGACGTGGATGGACTTGGCCGGATCAGATCAACAACCCGGCCGGGTTCGTGCTCAGCCGACTTCGACTGCTCGGTGTGCGGCCAGGGCCGCACACCAGCGGCGGCTGCGCCGCCGGCCCGGAGCAGATATCACGACGGTTGGACGGCACCGTCACCGACACACCACCGAGGCACACCACCGCGTCACCGGCGGTGCTCACCGCCGAGCAGCGTGAACGGATCGCCGTTGCCAAGGCCAGCATCCGCGCCGACATTGCCGCGGCCCGTGGCAGTGCGGCCACCGGCCGCACTGGTGCCCGATCAAGTCACGCACGCTCGACGAAGATCGGAGGCACTCACGGTGCGCCGCCCAGCGTCGGGCCGGAGCCCTCGTCGTAGAAGGTCCAGATCACGCCGCTGCGCAAAATCGGCGGCTCGATGTCATGGACGACCCAGTTCAGCAGCGCCACAGCTGACACTTCATCTTTGCGCTTCCGGAATGTCTCCAGCATCCCCAACATCAACATCGTCTCCAACGACATTTTCGCCCTACCCACTTGTACACCCCGGCTCCTCTTCTCGGCGTACTTCACGTGCCCTCACACCCAGCCAACCAGCCCCCACCGACAATCCCACGCCACACCACCCGATTCAAATGGCACATTTGCACAGTGTGTGCAACCATCGGTGTGGGGCGCGGCCGCGCCCCACACCGGGCCGGGTTGGGTGGTTACTCGTGTTGACGATCGCGCCGCTGAAGCAGTGGTCGGTGCGCTACTACAACGACACCTCCCGAGCGGCGGTCTCAGCGGCGCTGGATCGGGAGAAAGCCGGCGGCGGGCTGGGGGAGTACTACTCCGAAGGGGAGTCCCGAACACCGTTTTGGATGTGCGCCGGAGACGCTGAAACCAGCGCCGCGTTGTGCGGTTTGAGTGCCGCAGATCGGGCCGGCGGCGAGGCCAATCTGGACGTGGTTGCGCGCTGGCTCGATGACGGTGTGGCCCCCGGCGGGGCATGTGGACGCAAGTTTTCTCAACGCGCCAACCACGGATTCGATCTGACTTTTTGCGCCCCGAAGTCGGTGTCGTTGCTGCGCGCATTGGACACCACCGGGGTGGCTTCCAAGGCGGTAGTGGAGGCGCACAACCGGGCCGTGGCCGAGGCGTTGGAGTACCTGCACACCCACGCCGGATACACCCGAGTTCACAACCCGGCGACGGGGATGAAGGACCTCCAACGGCTGCCCGGTCTGGTCGCTGCGGCCTATCAACATGAGACGTCGCGGGCGGGGGATCCGCACCTGCACACCCATGTGTTGGTGCCCAACAAACAGGCCCGTGCTGATGGCAAGTTGGTCGCCCTCGACAGTGATTCGCTGTGGCATGAAGCCAAGGCCGCCGGCATCGTCTACCAGACCACGCTGCGTCACGAACTGCGCGCCGCGCTCGGGGTGGAGTGGGACCGAGTCGACCCGCATTCGGGGTTGGCCGAGTTGGCCGGCGTGGACCCCGAACTACTCGCCGCGGCCTCGCAACGGTCCACCCAGTTGTCGGAATGGGCGGCTGAAAATCTGGTTGTTGATGGCAGCGGGAAACTGACCGCCGCGCAGTTGGCGCGGGCCCAAAAGGCCACCCGGCCGCGCAAGCCCGAGCACCGTCCGTGGGCGGAATTGAAGGCCGAATGGGCAGCGCGGTTTGGTAGCGAGCTGGTCTTGGATGAGGCCGCCCAGCAGCAATCCCGTGACCGTCAACGCGACGAGGAACGCGATCCCGCCGCGTGGTTTCACGCGGCGATGAAGGACATCGACAAGGCGGCATTCACCCGTGCAGACCTCATCGAGGCGCTCGGTGGACGGCTCCCAGTCGCCCTGGAAGGCAACACCGACGGAGTGCCGTTCGGGCCGCGCGGGATCCTCGAGTACGCCGCCGATCAGCTGGGAATGCGTGTCACCGAGGCCCGCCAACCGCACGAGCGCGAAGGCCACGAGCGCTACACCACAGTGCCTGTCCTGCGCGAAGAAGCCGCCATCTACAAGCTGATCGGCGCCCGCAACTTGGCCGCAGCAGTGCCCAAGGACGTCGCCGACACCGCCGTCAAAAAGGCCCGACTGTCTGCCGATCAAGCCGCTGCAGTCGGCGCGATCGCGACCTCGCCGTGGCTGATTCAGGTGCTCTCCGCGCCGGCCGGAGCGGGCAAGACCACCTCACTGCGGGCGCTGCGTTATGCCGCCAAGAAGGGCGGCATAACGCGGGTTTTGTTGGCCGCCCCGACCGGAAACGCCGCCGATGTCGCACTAGCGGAGAAGGCCGCAGACGGTGGTGGAACCGTCGCGTCGACGCTCAAAGCACTCCGCGACAAGCGACTGGTCTTGGACGCTCAAACCCTGCTCGTCGTCGATGAAGCGGGCATGGTCGGCACCCCCGCGCTGCACAGACTGCTGGCCGCGGCAAGTGCGGCTGGAACCAAGACGGTGCTCGTCGGAGACGCCGAACAACTGGCCCCGGTCAAAGCCCGCGGCGGCATGTTCGCCCAACTGTGCACAGATCTGCCGTGGGCGCAGAAACTGACCGAAGTGTGGCGTATGCGCGACGCGGAAGAACGAGCAGCCTCACTGGCCCTCCACGAAGGAACACCTGCCAGCCTGACCCAGGCCACCGACTGGTACCGCAGCCATCGCCGGCTGCACATTGGTGACCCGGTGGCGATGGCCTACGACGCGTTGACCGCCTGGAGCAACGATCGTGCCAACGGAGTCGACAGCTTGCTGATCGCTGACCGCTGGCAGATCGCTGATGCGCTCAACGAACGCATCCACCGCACCGTCGTCGCCGAGGACGCCCCGACCGTTGCCGGGGCGCGGCGACACCGCATCGGGGTCGGCGACACGATCATCACCCGCCGCAACGACCCCACCATTGGCATCTACCCGCGCGGAAGCCGGGAGCCGGTCGCCGGTACGCCGCCAGTGCGCAACGGGCAGCGCTGGACGGTCACCCACATCGACACCGAGGCCAACCGACTGCGTGCGGTGCGCATCGGTGATCACGCCTCGGCGGTGTTGTCCGGAGACTACCTACGCGCTCACGTCCATCACGGTTACGCGGTCACCGTGCACGCTTCCCAAGGCGCGACCGCTGAGCACTGCCACGCCGTGCTGTCCCCAGATACCGGCAACCGGGCCGCGGCCTATGTGGCGATGACCCGCGGGCGGGCCACCAACACCGTCTACCTCTACGAACGCCTCGGCGGTGAAGGCGACCACGAACACGCACCCCAAATCGTCGAAGGTGTCCACACCCCCCGCCGCGGCGACGAAGAAGACGCCGCCCAGGCCTTACTTGGTCTGCTCAGCCGTGACAACACCGCCCACACCGTCATCGCCACCGCTGAAAACACTCCCGAAGAACAACTGTCACCACCGGTTCGAGTCCTGCTCGAACAACGCAAGACAGCGTTGGACAAGCTGCGCATCGTCGAGCAACTCGAAGAAGAAAAAGAGTGGCTGGACACCGCGTTCACCGCCACCAGTCCGAGAGCTACCCACCACATCGGAGTTCGAGAGACACTCGATCACGCCTCCGGCCTTGATGAGGAAACACGGGCCGCCGCCCAAACGGTGGTGGGCAGCCTGCCCACCGTGCAATCAGTCCACCTCCACGATGACCAAAACAAGCCCGCCCTGCTGGCCACCATCACCGCCTGCGTCGTCGCCGGCGAACACAACGTGCTCGCACTTCCGGTCACCGACCGCGCCCGCCGCCAAGCACCCTCCTATTCGACCCAAGGCAATACCTACGCACCCGAGACGTTCCTTCGTGACCTCGACAACGAGACCCTGACAATCGACGAAGGAACCTTGCTGCTCGTCGACGACGCCGACCACCTGCAACCCGAGCAACTACACCGCCTGACCACCCGGGCCGCCGAACGCAGCGCCAAGCTGGTCCTGGTCACCACCAACGCCGACGACCCCAATCTCACAGCGGACGCGCCGAGCCGGCACCTCACCGAAGCCGCCAACATCTACCTCACCTGGGGCTACCGCCTCGGAACCGACACCCCCGCCGACAGCGCTACCCAAAAACGCGCCGCCCAACACAGAGACGATCCTCTGATTGCTGAAACACTGGACCAGACAAGGAAACTCATAAAAACGCTCTCCGCTCGACCCGGCTTCGGCCGCCGACACGACAGAGATCAAAGCCGCCAGCGGAGCCGGAGCGAAGGCTCCGGACTGGAGCTCTAGAAACCCGGGCCGTCCGAACTTGTCGGTGCCGTATCCAACCATGAACCACCCACAACCCACACCCGGCGATTCAAACGAGAGGAACCGTTGATGAGCAGTAGTGCTGAAACAGCCTTCAACGAAGCCGTCGGCACGATCCTCTCCGAATGGGGAGAACCCTTCTCAGCAGCCTCCACCGAACTCACCGACGCCCTCCAGGAGCTGTACCGCGCCGAGCTGCGGTTCCCTCCGATATGGCCTGACCACCGCCGCCGAGCGTTCATCGCCCACCACGCCGACATCGACTCAACAGAACTATCCACCCAGTTCGATGACCTCATCGACACCGTCACCAACGAGTTCGGCCTCGCCTACGGAGCCCTGCCCCACCCCGACGACGCCGCCGAACTCATCACCACCGCCCGCAGACAAGCCCTCGACGAGTTCATCGACCGACGACTCAACTACGAGATACCCGACGAAATCGAGGACGCCCAAGCCGAAAACCCCGGCCGCGGAGGAGTCAGCATGACCGCGTGCGGATCCACCCAACGCCGCCACAACCGGGCCACGCTGATGCGAGATCCGACCAAGACGTAATGACGTAATCACGTCATGTTCGGTCCCATAACCTAGCCAGGGAGCGATCTACCAGGCGTTTTACATCCGGCGCCGTTACAATGAGCACTATGAAGACCGCGCCCAAGGCGATCCCCCTCAGCCACGACGAAGCCGTGGCCACGGCGGTCGCCGCAAGCGTCCTGGCTGGCCACGATCCCTCCCCGGGCGCGATGGACCTCCTGGACCGCATCGGTCGCGGGGAACTCACCTCCGACGAAGCGGTTGCCGAGATCATCGCAGAGTTCAGTCGCCCCGCCGAGTAGATAAATTCCTCACACCAGGCGGGGCGACTACTTCTGGAGATTCACCGGAAGTGCTGCCGTCTCATCCAGAGGCCGCACCGCCCAATCGTTCAACATCTTCGATGACCTTGTCGGTTATGCGTCCGCTCGTCTCCTTGGAGACCGATGCCCCGTAGGTCTCGGCGGAGTGTGCTGAAATCTCCCCGGTGGTAAGCCTTTTGGCATACAACGAGAAGCAGGAGCCAGCGGACGGGACTCGGGTGCTAACGCGACTGCGCATCGTCGTATTGGTCCCGCAGGGAATCGAGAATGGGGCCGGTCGGGCTGCCGATGTGCCAGGTGATCCAGCCGTTCGATGAGAGCACCTGCGCCGCCTCGTCACGGTCGCTGTTGAGGGCTGTCTGGGCAGCTTTGCTCACGGAGCTGTGGGCGACGCCGTCGACCACGATCTCGCCCTGGGTGGACACGATGCCGGTCGCGGTGGTGCCGCCCTGTCTCAGGTGCAGCTCGGTGCCGGCACTGATCAGCCCGGCGGCCACCAGCTCGGGCAGTTTGGCTTTCTTGGTGTGGTGCCGGCGGTGGGGAGCGGCACCCGTCGGGACGGCGCTATCGGTAGCGCCGACAGGGACCTCGTCCTCGTCCTCGTCGGGCAGGTCCGCGGGCTTGTGTACGTCGAGCCCGGCAAGCCGGACCGCCGACAGGATCGAGCCGAGAAGCTCGTCCAAGCTCAGCTCCATGTGCCGCGGCAGTGTGTCGTCGCGGTCCTCCTTGCCTCGTTGGACAGTGATTCCTGGGATAGCGGCCAGCTCTGCGGCCAGGCGGCCTTCCAGGTAGCCGACGTCGGCGCTGGTGAAGCCGTGGCTGGTATCGCGCTTGACCGCCAGGGCGCGTTGCCAGTCGATCGGTGGAGCACTGTTGTGCGTACTGATCCTGCCGCGAAGCTTGACCGACTTGCCGACGTAGATGAGGCCCGAGCCGTCGGTGGTCATCAGGACATATACGCCGGGCGAATTCCAGTCGTCTACTGGGAGGTTCTGCCAGTCTCTGCGGTGGAAGTAGCCCACGCGCAGTGCGTGGGTGGTGAAGTCGGCGACTACCGGGGAGGTCGTGGACGCAGGGATCTGGACGTTGACTGCGATGACCTGTGCGCTCACGATGGACTGCCCGTTTCGACGGTGTCCCAGAGGCCGATCTGCTCGTTTGCGTGCCGGTGTTCACGTTCCTGAGGCGTCAGGGCGTAGTCGAGACTGGCCGATTCGAAGCGTTTGAACTGGTAGATCGCATGGTTGAGGTGCGCGGCGTTGAACAGACCGATCTCGTTGAGTGTCTGGAAGTCCTCGACAGTCAGGCCGGTGACCCGCTCGAACAGGTCGGGGTCCAGGGACTCGATGACATGCTTGAGAGCCTCTTCCCGGAAGTCCGTGACGTACATGAAGACTGGGATCTTGGCGAGGAACTTCTGGAGCTTTTCGCGGATCTCCTTGCGCTTGCTGTTCGTCTCCTTTTGCTGCTTCTTCTGGGTGCCGTCGAGCTTGCCCTTCTGCTCACGCTTGGCCTTCTTCAAGTCCTTGGTATTGGTGATGACCTGCGCGGCATTGTCGACAAGTGCTCGGAAGTCCTCGATGTTGCTCAAGGTCTCCATCAAGTCGGGGCGGTCCAGGACTGCGGCCAGCGTGCGCTCGTTGACATCGACCAGCAGCGGTGAGTTCCAGCGCCGGGCCAGTGCAGCCGCACCGATGCCGGCGGTAGCCCAGTCGAGCACAGCAGCAGCGTCGAGTGCGGTCATGGCGCCGCCGGTAAAGCCGAAGATCGGTAGGTAATTGATCAGCTCGCCGATCGCCTGGGTGGGCGTGTCCTCGCCGGTGGTGGCGAGCTTGGAGCCGTATTCAGCGACAAGACTCAGCGCGCGGTTGGGGTCGAACTCGAAGACGTAGCAGGTGGGCTTGTGCACGTCGAGGTGCCCCTCCGCGTCGCGGTGTGCCCATGGGGACTGCACACGGAAGGCGGCCTGAAAGTAGGACTCCGGGCTCTTGAGCGAGCGCAGCATAAAGATGGCACCCCACTCGCGCACGGTTACGCCGGTCATCAGCTTGCCGCACGACAAGGTAATAGATCCGGGGCCGCCAGCAGTCTTGACTTCGGCTATCGCGGCCTCGACAGGCGGCAGGGCCTCAGCACCCTGACCGGCCTTGTTCCCGGCTGCGACGACGACCTCGAACTGAGAGAAGTACGGGTGCTCGCGCAATAGGTCAGCCATGGCGAAACACGATGCGACGCTGGGCAAGTACCAGACCGAGTGCTTGATCGCGGACTTGAACCGATGCGCCTCGTACGGGAACGGAGGCTTGTCCTGGGCCTGCACCTGCAGCTTCATCTGCTCACTGAGCTTTCCGCGAAGCAGCTCCAGAAACTCGGCGACCTCGTCGGGACGCTCAAAGCTGTAACGGTCAGGGGCCTTCGTCGCTTTGAAGGTCTCATTGAGGCTGAAACCGCCGAACTCTCCGTCCTCGGCGTATTCGGCTGCACCGACGCCCATGTCGTAGGTGTACATCTGCATCTGCGGCAGAGACAGGTAGGGGTTGGGCTGGTCTGGGTCGCCCCAGTTGGCTTTCTCGCGCTGCTCGTCGATGTAGGTCCAGTTGAAGATCGCGTCCTCGGTGAACTCACCCTCGGTAATGGCCCGGAACGGGGTACCTGACAGGTAGAGGTAGTGGTGGGCGTGCACGGCCAGTTCCTCGTCGATCTCGGCGGTGGTGACCTGATCGTCTGGTTCCTCGGCCTCGGCAATGGTCGCATCAACTGGGTCGTACAGGGCACGCGCGGAGTCTCGCCAGGCGCCGAAGTGGTACTCGTCGAGCACGATGGCGTCCCAATCGATGAGGTGGATGACCTCGTTGCGAACCTTGATGTTGCCGTCGGCATCGCGCCCGCCTAGGTCCTGCAGGGAGGCGAACCAGACCACCGGTCCGGCGTAGTCTGCTGCCTCGTCGCGCTCGTCGTCGGGGGTGTTCTTGTCGACGTAGCGCCAGCCGTCGAAGTCGACGTGGCTGACGAGGTCATCATGCCAGGCGGTGGCCACGGCGGGCTTGAAGGTCAGCACAAGCACGCGCCGCCAGCACATCTCCTTGGCCAGTTGATAGGTAGCGAAGGTTTTGCCGAACCGCATCTTGGCGTTCCACAGGAACTTGGGCGCCTGGGTGCCGGTGTGGTTGCGGAAGTAGGCAGCGGTCTGGTCGATCGCGGCCTGTTGCTCGGGTCGCGGTTTGAAGGTTTGAGTGCGCGTCGGCTGGTAGGCAATACCCGAGACCACAGTGGCGATCGCGGCCTTGACCTCGTCGAGGGTGGCCTCAAACCATTCGCCACCGATGCGGTGGATACCAGCGGAAACCAACGTCGCATGCAGGTCATGGTCGAAGAACTCGGAGCCGTCGGTGCGCAATGCTGGCTCATCGATCAGGATCTGCACGCCCTTGAGCCCAGGATAGGCGGTGCCCAGCTGCTGCTTGATCCGCGTGCGGGCGGTGCCCTTGGTGGTCTGGCCAACTTTGATCAAGCCCTGGCCTCTGACTAGGAGATCACCATGTGCGCGCTCCCATGGCTCAGTGTCCTTGCCCACGACGGTGTAGGCGTAGATGCGGTTGCCCATCGGCTAGTCTTCGTCCTCATCTTTGCCGTGCTTGTATTTGGAGCCGCCGGGCAGGTGGCTGGCTGGTATCGGTGAGTCCAGGGACCAGTTGACCTCCCGCGGCATGATCTTGGACTCGATGTACTCGCGCTCTTCGACGGTCAAGCCGAAGTGGTCGTAGAGCTGTTCGTCAGTCCAGGGGCGGGTCATGTCCAGCATTGGAACGAAGCGGAAGCGCTCGGGCGTGAGGTCCTGCGTGCTCTTGCGCTGAAGCACCAGGAAACGGACGAATTTGGTGGTCAGGTAGTTCGCGTAGTTCTCCGTCTCCTCGCGGGTGTCGAAGGTGCCTGCGACGAGGTAGCTCTGGGTACAGGCCGATCCGGCGTCGAGAGCGATCGGTTCACCGAGAACGTACGAGACCTCACGGCCGTGACCATCGCCGGCCTTTGGGAGGAGGACCTTTCGGCGGTTGACCCATTCGTGTCTGCGCTCCAGCTGGTCGGGGCGCACGTATTCGACCTTGGCGCCGAAGACGAGCGGGATCATCCCTTCGATCTGAGTGGGCGAGGCGTGTTTGTAGTTAGTCGTGATCGACTGACCGAACGGGTCCCTCGGGCTTACAACGTCCGCAAGCGATTCCTCACTTTGAGTCTTGGCAATGATTGACGCCGCGCGATTGTCTCGGACCACCACACCCTGGCCGTCGCGCAGATCGCGGGTCATCGTAGAGAGGATCTTGCCGTCGATGCGGGTTGAGAACTCGCAGTCGCCGTCGTGGTCGCGGTCCCAGAGGAAGTAGCAGACGCCGCCCTTGATTTCGACGCCGGGAAAGCAGTCGAACAGTTTGGGATTGTCGACGATCTTGGCCAGGTGCCGGTCGGCGATCATGTTGGCGCGGAAGGAATCCAGGCCTTTGCCGCCAGTGAACCAGGCGGCCTTGATGATCATGAGAACGTACTGCGGGTCCAGCTCAATGGCTTTCTCCACAAAGTATTGGTAGAGCTGGGTGATGTTGGCGGTGCGATCACCCTCGGCGGTCTTCATTCCGATCTGGTAGGGCGGGTTGCCAACGATTACGTCGAATTGCATGCCGGCCATCTCCTCGGTGGGGTAAGTGCCATGGATGAACGAGTAGGCGTAGTCCTCGCGGTTGTCGCGCACGAGAGTTTCGGGAGCCCGGCAGATCTTGCAGAAGCCCTTGCTATCGAAAGTGTGCATAGACGGGACGTACGGGACATTGCCGGCCGGGTCGTCGAATCGCACCACGCTGTAGACACTGGAAGCGTCGGCGGTGCAGTAGACGCTGCGCCGGGAGATGATGCCGGTCATCTCGGTGATCGCGGCGCCGTACAGCATGTTGCGGAAGATGTGCTCACGCCGGGCGACGAAGTCAGGCTCCCAATCGCCGAGGCCGTCGAGCAGCCGGGTGGCGATCTCGCGCAGGAAAACCCCTGACTTGCTGAACGGATCGAGCCAGCGATAGTGCGGCTCGTGCCAGACATGCTCAGGCAGCAGGTCGAGCATGGCGCGGGCTAACTTGGGTGAGGTCGGGACCTCATCGTTGGACAGCTGGGCCAGGCAGTCGAGGATGTCGGGAACGTGCTGGGTGAACCGGCTCATGCGCCGATCTTTCGGGGCTCGCCAGTCACGGGCTCGGGGTTGCACAGAAGTAGGGCGTAGTGGATCGGCTTGCTGTCGACCTTTGGGACATGGAACAGATCGAGCTGGTCTCGGTTGCTGTTCACGGTCGACCACTCACGGGTGAACGTGCCGTTTCGGCCTGCGCGGTAGTCCACCCATTCGATTGTGTCGAGGTCAACCAAGGTGTCGGCCTGAACGACGTTGGTGGACAGGACGGTCTCGACCGCACCGGCGAAGCCGGCGGTGGCCTCGCGAGTGTTCAGGTCGCTGTCCAGGTGCGCGATGATGACGCTGCGCAGCCGATCCTTGGACTCCGCCACGTTCTCGGCGTCGATGTCGATGGCGTAGATCGAGGCTAGTGCGCGCAGGATGCGATGCTCGTACTGTTGGCCGGTCTGGTAACGCTCGCGCGTGACGAAGGCCAGCTTGCGGATCAGAATCTCTTCGAGGAAATTGCCAGACCCTGCTGCGGGCTCAAAGAACTTGCGATCGGTGTTGGACGGGTCTGCGGCGCTGGGAAACATGCCAGGGACTAGATCGAGCATGGCATGGACTTCGCGAGCGTGCGTGTAAACCTCGGCGAGGTCACGAACTCGCTGACGCGTCTTAATCTGCATTTTCCCCTGCCTGACACCTGGCTTACGCTTTGATCTTCTCAATCTCCGCCGACATCTGGCTGCAAGGTCAACAAGTTCGTGTCATGGCGGTGGCGCGTAGCAGGTTGTGGGCGATGGCGCACACCGGGTCTCAGATCTAAGAACAGGGACGACAGCCAGGTCGCCCCAAGCGTGTTAGCTCGTCACTCGTCAGGCGGATGCGCGCTGGTAGGCCGACCGCAGGCTGTCCAGGGCGCGGGAGCGGTTCGCCTGGATCGCGTACATGGTGTTCAGGTGTTCCAGATTGGCTTGGGCACAGGCGCGGGTTTGTGGTGAGGGATCATCCACTCCGACGGCCTCGATCTGGGCGTTGGCCGCACCGACTGTGGTGACCAATGAGACCCCACGTACCTCTAGGACTTGGTTGTCGTCGTGGATCATGGTGAGCTTTGCGGTCATCACCATCGGGGCGGTAGCGAATGCCTGTTGGGTCTGGGGTCCTAGGGTCAGCACCATTCGGTCGGCGACGCCCGCCTTCACTTCGAAGCGGATTTCGCGGGCAATGTCAGTCGTGGTGGGTTTGACACCGTCCATCGGTATTTTTAGGTCGTACTTGGTGGTGATGGATTCCCGAGAAGGTGCAGAAAACGTGCAGTCCTGGAGTTGTTGGAAATAGACGACTTCGGCTTCGATTTTGGTGATGAGCGACGGCTCGCCGCCCTTGTTTTGCAGGGTGATGTCTATAGGGGTGACCTCGACCGACTGGCTGTTTCCGCCGGGGAGCGTGCCTTGTACGGACTGCTGGCTGTCAAGGCTGAGCGCGACGATCTCCAGGTCCACCGGCGGGGTGCGGATGGCTTGGTAGACCTGAACGGAAGATAGGACGAGGCCGATGATGCCGACGAGCGCGCCCAGGGTCGTCCAGATCGGGTTCTGGGTGGCTCTGCTGAAAAGGCTTTGCGGACGTTCCTGGCTTCTACTCCGGTCATCGGTTTCTACCTCGGCATCGTCTTCGTCCAGGACTTCGATGCCTGCGCCAGGAGGGAGCGATGGATTCGGTGACTCGGCCTGGGGAGCGTCGGGAACCCAGAGCTGCCAGCCGTAAGGCGGTTGCTCCCAGTCTTGGGGCGGCTGCCAGCCAGTCGGTGGTGCCCAGTCGGGCTCCACGGGCCAACTCGGCGGCGGGTTGAAGCGCATGTGGTTGCTCCGGCAGGAGGAGGGTGGCAGAGGTGAACGGATTGTACGCAAGCGGGAGGGGGCGCCCTCGGTTCACCGTCAAGGGCGGTAGATTGCCCATTTAGGCCGCAGAGTGTTGTGGGGCGGGCGACAAAGGCGGGCTTTTCAAAGAAAGCGTGGGGGATGGGCAGCTCGAAGGTTACTGATGCGATCAAGCACCCGGTGTGGATTAGTGTCGGCACGGTTGTCGGGGTTCTGGCTTTGGTTGTGGCTGGCTTTACTTATCTCCGGGCGAACGGCTCATCCGGGGACGGTTTGACCGTCGCGGCAGTCACCCTAGGGACGCCGATTAATCTAGGCGGGGTCGAAGAAGGTGCCACCGGATACCCGGAGGACCGCCGTCCGACGAACGTTTCGGCTGCTCCGGTAGATATCACTTTCAAGAACGCAGGTTCATCGACGGCTGGCATTAGTTCCGTGACGGCGCAGGTGCTTAAGGGCGTCAACTTGAACAGCTGCCTGCAACAAGGCGCAGGGGCTTCGCAGATCCTGGCCGAGTATGCGCTTAAGGTTCCAGCACGCCAGCTGTTCGACGAAGGAGCCGCCGTCGACCCGGTGTCGGATCCGATCGACTTCAAGGTTGAACCCGGCGAGACAGGACGCCTAGCAGTCACCGTGGGACCTGACGGCCAGTACGACAATAACTTGATTGTGATGGCAGTGCGGTTGGTGTTCCAGGTCGATGATGGAACGACGGTGGAAACCGAGCCGCTTGTCATCGGTACGACCGAAGCGATCATCGATCAGTTCGTTTCCGATGCGGCCAATAACGGTTCAGGTCGGCGATACTCCACAGCAACCTGCGCTGAACAGCTGGCGAAAATCAATGACGTGACCAGACTCGGAGAATCAATTTCCGAGCCCGTCCAGCGGCTGCTCAAGGCCTACCAGCACGTGAGCTGACACCGAACTGCCGTTTGAAAGTACAAGGAACCAAGGGGGGGCATGGAGTCGTCGAAGTTTTCCGGCGTGCTGAAGCATCCGGATGATCGACACCTGGGGTCAGGGCCGCCCCATCCATCCAGACCAGCATGGCTTCAAATCCGAAAGAAGAAGCGTTTTCCTTTGCAAGTGTCTCGTTTGTAAAGAACCGAGACGACCGCCGACCACCACTCCCCCGTCGCGTTCCCGCAAGTCGCCGAGTCCAGGATCTCGTCTCAGATCGGCGTGTCCCGAATCCCCGGTGTCATGCCGTGGTGAGACAGTGCAGGAATGACCGCGACCCTCGGCTACGCCCGCGTCAGCACCACCGGCCAAGACCTGGCCGCCCAGCGTGACGCGCTCACCGCGGCCGGTGTCGACGAGGCCCGCATATTCGCCGACACCCTGACCGGTGCGGCCGGCACTGACCGGCCCGGCCTCGCGGCGCTGCTGGACTATGCCCGACCCGGTGACGTCGTGGTCGTCACCGCGATCGACCGGCTCGGCCGATCCGTGGTCGAGGTCACCCGCACCATCGCCGACCTCGGCGGCTACGGGATCGTGCTACGCGCTCTGCGCGAGAGCATCGACACCGCCACGCCCACCGGCCGGGCCGTCGCCGCCATCATGGCCAGCCTCGCCGAGCTGGAGCTGGAGCTGGGCCGCGAACGCCGCGCCGCATCCCGAGAATCTCGGCGCGCTCGCGGTCTGCCGGCCACCAAGCCGCCCAAGCTCTCCCCCGAGCGCCAGGAGCAGCTGCGCCGCCTGGCTGCCACCGGCGAGCCAGTCACCGAATTGGCCAAAGTATTCGGTATCGGCCGCGCCACCGCGTATCGCTACCTCAGTGGTCGCCAAGACGTAACAAACGTGAAGAGCCCGATTTCCATGGCTGCCGTCACTTAAGGAGGCCGAACCGACGTCACCATCAACATCGCCCGCGCTGGAGCGGTGCTGCACCGGCGGTGACGGTCAAAGCGCCCTAGTTGTACTGAGTCATGAGGTTGGTGTCAGTCGGCTGATCGGTGGGAGGCCGCCGAGTGCACTGTGACGGCGTTCAGTGTTGTAGTACTTGAGCCAGGGGGCAAGGGCTGCGGCGCGGTGAGCGTTGGACGCGAAGACGCGCTTGTAGGCCCACTCGGTCTGCAGGGTGCGGTTGAGACGCTCTACCTTGCCGTTCTGCCAGGGGCAGTGCGGTTTGATGAACACCTGGCGCGCACCCAGCTCTGCGCAGACATCGCGCAGGCTGTAGCGGTAGGCCCAGGCGTTATCAGTCATGACCGCCTCGATGGTGGTGATTCCGTGGGCGCGGAAGTGCAGTGCCGCTCGCTGCAAGAACCCTGCGCAGGTGGCCCCTTTCTCGTCGGGCAGGATCTCGGAATAGGCCAGGCGGGAATGGTCATCGACCAGGGAGTGCACGTAATCGAAGCCGTTACCGCTCTTGCGGTCTCGGTTCGGGGCGTGTCCTCGACCGTGAGCCCGCCAGCCGCCGCCGTCGGGGATGCGGCCCAGTTTCTTGACGTCCATGTGCACCAGTTCGCCGGGGCGGGCTCGCTCGTAGCGAACGGCCGTGGCCTTCGAGGCGCGGATTACCTGACCGGTCATCGGGTCGCAGTCGCGCAAGTACGGCATCTGACGCCTGTTCAACACGCGCGACACCGTTCGCGCGCATACCCCCAGCTTGGCCGCGATTTCGTCGGGGCCGCAGCGGTGGCGCCGCCGCCAGGCCACGATCTGGTTCTCCACGCTGCGCGGAGTACGGGTCGGTGTGGTGTGCGGCCGCGAGGACCGGTCGATGAGGCCGGCTTCGCCCTCGGACTCGAACCGGCTGATCCAGGTGTGGACACACTTGCGCGAGACGCCCATCGCCGTGGCGATATGGGTCTTAGGCCAGCCGGCCTGATACCGGCGCACCATCAGCAGCCGGCCGTGAAACGTCGTACGGGCATTACGGTGGGACACGAGAACCTCCGGAGAGCAGTGGACCTAGACAAGCCACACCCCACCCGGAGGTTCTCCTCACTTCAAGCCAACACGCCTGCTACCAACGTCCTGTCCCGGTACACCTGATATGGAGAGGATTTTGTCAAGAGGGCCGGGTGAGGCGCCGCCGGGGAGCTACCCCGACGGCGCCTCGTTGCTTCCGCGGCGAGTCTGTGTGGTGAGCGTGTCGGTTGGCGACGCGCGGTCAGACTGATATGCGCGGATTGGCTACCGCAGGACGGGATTTCGGCTGGATCGCATCCGCTTGTCTAGCATCGAGCGTCGCCACGAAGGGCTGCTCATAGGTGTGTCGCGGGTCGATCCACGCGCTGGTCACCACTGGCTCGCTGGGGGAAGCAGATCAGGGGGCGGTCAGTCCTGCATCACCGCCAGGGACCAGCACCAGCCGGCCAGCTCGCGCGCGATCGCGACATTGGCCACCACCGGCCGCTTGCGGCGTTCGAGAAAACCGACCCACCTGCCGTGCAGGCGACGGTTGCCCTCATCCCCACGAGCCCGGGCAGGCGCGGAGGCTCGGTCCCACCTCGAACGCATCACCGCGCCCACGTGATACCTGGGCCGGTGATGCCACGCCGCCTCGACCAGCAGTCGCCGCACATGGGTGTTGCCGGTCTTGGTGATCGCACCCTGCACTCGAGAAGCACCCGAGGAGTATTCACTGGGGACCAATCCGACGAAGGATCCAATCGTGTTGCCGGTGAACCGGTTCCAGTCGCCGATCTCCACAGCCAACGCGAAACCAGTTAGCGTACTGATACCTCGCAGGCACGACACCCGGCGCACGATCGGGGTGAATTCACTGTCGGCGGCGATGTCCTCGATCGCCGAGTCCAGAAGCCCCCGTCGAGCCTGCATCGTCAACACGTGGTCGTAGTCGGCATCGAAGGCCATCCGTGTCGCCGACGACCTCAGCTGGGGCGCGGCTACGGTGCGTAGCCAGCGATCGTGCGCCCCGGTCCAGGCAGCACCGCCGTAGTAGACGATGCCGTGCCGCAGCAGCAGCTTGGAAAGTCGGTGCCGGGCTCGCATCAGATCACCGCGGCAGTCTTCCCGCGCCCGCACCAGGTCCCGAGCGGCTTCCTGCTCGACCGTGGGGATCGCCACCGAGGTGATCTCATCAAGTCGCAACAGCCGCGCGAGATGGACCGCGTCCTTGGCGTCGGTCTTCACCCGATCACCGGCGGGGCGCTGCAGCTTGCTCGGCGCCACCACCTCGCAGCGAACACCCGCCGCCCTCAAGTACCGATACAACCCGAACCCTGTCGGGCCGGCCTCATAGGCGACCGCCACTGGACCGGCCAGTCGCTCCAGCCAGCCACGGACATCCCCATAATCCGGGGTCAGCTTCGCCTGGACGACCTCACCTGTGATGCTGTCGATCGCCGCTGCTGCCACTGATCGTGCGTGCACATCGAGCCCTACGCTCGTACGCTCTGTAAACACCGGGGCCTCCCACAAATGTTGGATAGGCCGGGCAGGGACTTCTGCTCGGTAACCCACGAGTCTTTGTGCGTGAGGCCCCGGCCCGCAACCCCCCGGCTCAACGCCGAGCGGTCACTCATACCGTCTAGTGGCCTCTTCGTACTAGCTTTGTTGCTGAGTTCTTCATGCTGGCTCACGGTACGAGCAACAGCTGACACGGCGGTCAATGCCTTTCTCGCTGACCCCAGAAAGAGCGCGAGCCACAGGCCTCGTCGTCCGGCGAGTAATCCTGCGGCTCACTTCCAAACCCACCTCGATGGGATGGCTACGCGGCCAGTCTACGGCCAGGACGGAGCGTTCTGCAACGAACCCGACGCATTCAGTCCCTCTCTGCACCGTCAGATCGTGTGCAGTTCGACGGCGCTTCCCAGCATGTCCAGATAGGTCTGGTTGCCGATCCGGGCCTGGACCACGGCCCCGCACACGATGTCCGCGGCCCACAGCGCCGGCTCGTGACGGCCTATGGAGTGCTCAATCCGCACCGTCGACTCGACAACTTTGCGGGACCGCAGTTTCTGCAGCATGTCGAGGTCACTGGCGTCGAGCTGGCCGCGAGATTCGAACGTGATCGTCGAGCACGGCATCAACGCCAAGTGCGGCAGAAGAAACTCCATGCACTTTCGTCGATGTCGGCGGTCATCAGCGTCTTTGTCGACGTGAACCACGACGAACCCAGTGACCGGAAGGCCGGCCACGGCGGCGACCAGCTCAACACGGCGCTCAGCGCTGCTGCCGTGCCAATGCAGCTTCGCCTCACCGATGCGCAGAGCGTCGAGCGTCTTGCGCATCTCCGCAACATCGTCGTCATCGCACAACGTCGCAGCCAGCAGGTACGCGCCAGGATCGAGGTCTGGACGCGACCCGGATTCATCAGCCCAGGCGGTCAGC
>JBBAFK010000056.1:0-19265 GCA_041655455.1 Leucobacter sp.
GCGCAGGTCGGTCGTGACGGCCGAGTCCAAGTGCAGGCGCTTGATCGCTGCACCGTGCCAAAGCTGAACGACAAGGCCGCCGAATACCCCGAAGCGGTTGGCATCGCCGAGGCCGTGCGTGACGACGATAACCCCCGCTCGGAGTGTCGTCCAGTAGCCTGCGGAGCCTCGCCGCAGCACCGGTTCGAAGCCCTCGCGCCGTGCCGCTTCCGCCTGTTCCTCGTCCGCAACGAGCCACACGATTCGGGTCGCGGGCTCCTCGTGGCACAGCCATCGAGCGACTTCAAGGGCGCCCTCGCCGACGCCGATACCGCTGCCGAACACCCACAGATTCGCGCGCCGCGGCACGAACCAGGAGAGGAGTGCCGAGAGGAGATACTTCGGCAGCGCGAGAAGTTTCGCGAGGTTGCCGCTCGCGAATCGGAAGCCGCCGGTCATCATCGGATCCACTGTAGGGCATGCGCCGCGGCGGCCGCGGCGCATGCCCTGAAACTCACCCCGTACCCGTCGATGCTGCTACCAGTCGAGTTCACCGAGCGTGACGTCTGTTTCCCCGGGGTTCCCGCCCCGCGTGTATTCGATCGTGACGTCGCTCCCGCCCCGGTGCATACGCACCAGCGCCGAGACTGTGGTGCCGTCTGCGGCTGGGACGCCGTCGATCGCGGTGATCACGTCTCCGACGCGGAGCCCCGCGGACTCGGCCGCTCCCCCACGCACGAGTTCCAGGATCAGTCCGCCCGCGCGGTTCTTGTCCTCATCAGTGTCCTGGCTCGAGTTACCCACCGAGGCGCCGAGCAGACCGTGCGAGGGTCGCTCGCCGGCCACGATCTCATCCGCGATGCGCACCGCGAGGTTCGCGGGGATCGCGAACCCGAGTCCCGCGCTGCTGGCGGTACCGTTCGCGCTCGTCGGCGAAGCGATTGCCACGTTGATGCCGATGAGTTCACCGTTCGCATTGAGCAGAGCCCCACCCGAGTTTCCCGGGTTGATGGAGGCATCTGTTTGGATAACCGGGAGGGTCACGGTTCCGCCGGTGGTCTGCTGCGGCACCTGATTCTCGTTGCTGTCCGGAGTGTCGAAGCGGAAATCCCAGGGGAACCCGAACTCGTTCTCCGGAACGTCCTGATCCTGTGTCGGGTCCCGAGGAATCAGCGGGCTTCCCACAGAGATTCCCCGGTTCATCGCACTGATGACCCCGCTCGTCACCGTATTCGAGAGACTCATGGGCGCGCCGATCGCGACAGTGAGGTCGCCAACGTTCAAGTTGTCGGAGTCGGCGATACCGATTGCGGGCAGCCCTTCCGCGTCGACCTTCACGACGGCAAGGTCTGAGTAGGGAGCTGTGCCCACGATCTCACCATCGAGGAGTCTGCCGTCGCTGAGCATGACTCGAACGTCTGCGTCAGAGGGGGCTGCTCCGTCGAGGGTGACCACGTGCGCATTCGTGATGATGTACCCGTCTTCCCGGTAGATAACCCCGGAACCGGAGCCGGAGGCGGTCGGAGAGGTGACGCTCAGTGTCACTACGCTCGGCGTTGCGACCGCGGCGACACCGGAGATCGTGCTGGCGGAGTCACTGTTGTTGAGGGTGAGCGTGCCCCCGCCCTGCACGGTCGCTGCGGGTTGCGTGACGTTTGACGCGACGATGGCTGAGACACCTCCGCCGACGACACCGCCAAGAATGGCACCGATCGCGAGCCCGGCGATGAGTGCGCCCGTGCGACTCTTCGGCTGCGCATCGGATTTGGCGACCGGCGACGGTCCGGGCTGCGGGTATGTGGGAGCGGCGAACGGCCCCGCTCCCGGTACATGTCCCGTTTCTGGAAGCGGCACGGTGGGGTGCGGGTGCGCCCCACCCTGCGGAGCGGGCTCTGCCGGGACTCCGGCGTTTTGCTCCACAGGGGGGACACCGTGCGCGTGCGGACCGGTCGGTGTCTGCTCGGGTGAGGTGCTCATCTGGGGTCTCCCTTTCTCGATGCCACCAGACTGCCCACCGAACCTATGAATTAGATTTGGGACCGCTCCATGCGCGCTGCGTATCGTGCGATCAGAGTTCCGACTCTTCTCGTCGACGGCGCACAGAACCGTACGCGAGGAGACCCACACCCAGACCCACCATCGGCACAGCGCCGAGCACCGCCGCGCGGGCGAGGGGTCCGCCGCCCGTCACCGGCAGTTCAGGCGGCTGCGTGCTCTGTGGCTCGGGAGACTCGGAGGGCTCGGGCTCGGGAATGTCCTCGATGACCGTGCGTTCATTCTCGAGACCGCAGGCGCCCCGGTGCAGTTCGACGGGCTCGCCCGTGTCAGGATGCGGCATGCTCAGGTCTTCAACCCAGTAGCCTGTTCCCACGGTTCGCGCGGTCACCTCCGGGGATTCGAGTCGTCCCGCACCCACGACGGCGATACGCTCCGTGGTCGCCACGGGTTGCGCCAAGCACCTTAACTCCCCGTGGAGCGATTCGAGCTCGTCGACGGTCCAGAGCACCGGTTCACCGCGTTCGTCGATCACCGGTTCCCACTGTTCATCGTACTTTGGCTCACCCGGCGCGGGCTCCAGGTAGTACGTGAAGCCGAGTTCGGCACCCTCGGGAACGAGTCCGTCAACAACGGCAGTGTCTCGGAACGACTCACCGACGCTGACGCGGGCCTGCGCCTCGGTACGCACCGTCGGCACATCGATCCTCGCGGTCTCCGCTGGCATTCCGAAGTCGTCGCACCATTCCTCAACGTGGCCACGAGCCGCCTCATCCTGGTCCTCTGCGTACAGACAGGTCTGCACCGTCACCCAGCCACGCGTTTCGAACGGAACGTCGATCGTGGGCGCAGCGATCCCTCGGCCCGTCTCGGAGACCGTGAGGAAGCCGTGGGCGATCTCCTCTGCGGTATCGGGTGCGCTCGACTGTCGCACTGGTTCGGCGTCCGTTCGGTACACGGCCAGGCGGAGCTTCGCAGGAATCCGCGACCCTTCGGCATTTTGTAGCCAGGCGCCGTCGCGCAGCCGCACATCGAGTCGGTCCTGAAGTCGGAGTCGGTCGAGCCGCAGCACTCGCTCCTCGAGTTCCGTGCGCCACCGCAGCGAGGTGGGCACCACGTGGCCTTCCTCCGCGAGACCGAAACGGTCACTGAAACGGTATCCCTGTGGCAGCAACTGCGCGGCCCGTACCTCAGCGTCTTGGGTCTCTTCCTCGATACGCCACACCCAGGTGTAGTAGCCCGACTCCTTCGGTATTGCATCCGCAGTCACCCGGTAATCGCCGGGTCCGCGATCCGCGCGAATGCTCGCGCGCGCAGCGACCGGTGCCCCACGCGGCGGCTCACTCCGAATCTCCTGCGGTTGCGCGTACGGCCCGTACAGTACCCCCTCGGCGGTGACGGGCGCGTACACCGTTCCCGACTCGGAATCACGGGCCGCCCAGGGGGCGGACCCCTCGTCCACGGTGAAGGTGACTTGGTCTGCGAACCGACCGGCCGCCCGCGGCACGAACTGCTCCTCCACCTGTGTCGTCAATCGGGGTGAGAACTGATGATCGATCTCGACCGAGACCTCGTCGAGGGATTCGGCGACGGTCCCGTGCACGGGGCCGACCACCGATCCCAGGCCCTGCTGCTGCGAAATGACCGCGGAGTGCATCATCAGCGCCGCCGGCCACTCCACGGTGTCTGCCTTCCACTCGCCGCTGACCGTCACTGTTTGACTTCGTTCCCACCCGTGCTCGTGCGGGACAATTCTCCAGGACGCACTACCGGCGTCTCCCCCGAGCTCGATCTCGGTGCGGCCACCCTCGAAGTACCCACCGGTGATCCGCAGCTTCGTCGTGCCGGCCGGGAACGTGACGCTGCCTTCGCCGTGTGCCGCGGCTAGGGAAATCTCGAGCGGAGCAGCGGGCGTCGGCCGCACCGGGGGAACCGCGCGCTGGCGCGACTCGGCGGCCATCTGGTGTGCGCGATCGACGTGGGATGCACCACCGTGAGACGCAACCCAGTTGAGGTGATGGGTGAGCCAGCCCGAAGCCCCGGGGTCATTACGGAGGATCCACAGCGCTAGCTGCACCGCGGCTGCGGTGTCGGGGTCCGTCGTCTGCCCGTGATTTGCAAGCAGCCAATTCATCTGCCGCAGAACCTCGCCCGAAGCTGGCCCGCTCGTTACGGGCCCGTTCCAGCCGGTGGGGTCGAAACTACTCGCCGTGTACCCCCGAATCGTCTCCGCCGCGTACGGTTGCTGTTGATCACCGCTCGGTTCCACGGAGCCTGGTTCGATACAGTAGACGAAGTAGCCGGTCGAGCTCAGAAAGCCGCCGACTTCCCACCCGCCAAAGCTTACGGTGACGCTCGGCACGGCAGCCTGAGCTCGTGAGTCGCTCCACACGGGCAGCATGAAGGCTCCGAGGAACAACGCAACCACCACCATCGCGCTCGTGCGGAAGCGCTGCGCTCCACTCCTGACAGTCGTCATTATCTAGTCTCCTCACCGCGGCCGTGTTCAGCCGCTGGCCTATGTTCGACCCGATCCGGCCGCGCATGTTCGGGTCTTCCACAGCCGGGTCGGCAGCACGATTCGCACTCGCTGAGGAAGCGTGATAGAGTTTCTTCTTGTGCCGCGGGGTGGAGCAGTTCGGTAGCTCGCCGGGCTCATAACCCGGAGGTCGTTGGTTCAAATCCAGCCCCCGCAACGAGAAAATGGCTCCTGATCAGGGATTTCATTGGTCAGGAGCCATTGCACTTTCCGCGTCAGAGCGCTACCCACGCTAAAGACCACGCTAAAGATATTCGGCGGGAAAACTTGGGAAATCTCGCCCGAGTTTTGTTCCCTGTACGCCGCATTGACTTACTGATTCAATATCCGACTGCTCCTCCAAACGATTGTGGCGAGATCCACGTCGGGCGAGGTACTGCGGCACCCAGCTCAGTCAGGTCTCCGGCAAGGGGTGGAAGGTTCACGCCGCCGGGCTATTGCGTGAACAGCTTCGGCCAGCTCGATTTTGCTGGATCGATGATGTTCATGGCCGCGCACGTCGCGTACTCGGTAGCCCGTGGAATCCACAGCAACGAGAGGACTTCCTCATCCTGCGCACGCACGATATCGCTGGCCTCCTACCGAGCGATCTCGACACTGTCGAGACCCGGCTCGAGCATTCGGGCAGCTAAGCTTTTTGAATGGGTATGCCGCTTCCCGATAGCTCCTGCGAGCAGGGGTTCACGATCACCGAGTTGCAAGATCTTCTTGGCGCTCAGCTGGCTTCTTACCAGAGGTGGGCAAGCAATGATGCTGGGACAGTCTGCCCAGAACACGGAAGCGTCGCACGCAAACGAGACGTTGAGAGATTCCAGGAGCTATTCAAGGCTCCATCACCTGCGCAGGCAATGATCCGGTGCCCAGAAGGCTTCCATCACCATCGAAATCCGCATGCGTGCGATTTCGGCAATCATGCGCGATGCCCCTATTGGGCGCAGTACGAACGATGAGAAGTTTGCAGCTGTTATCGAAGATGCTCGAATGGATCGACGATAGCGTGCAGTCCGTGTTCAGGACACACGAAAGCAATCCGCGCGCCCGTATCGTCAGTGCCAGCGTCCTCAGGTACGCAGTCGCTGCCACACTCTCGACAAGTCCGATAACCGTCATCTGAGCGCACCACGACCTCGACTTCATCGGGGAGGATGTCGTCGCCGTCAAGTGGTTCTGAGTCTGCTGCGCTCATGAAAGCGACCCTAGTACCTGCCTGCATTGCGCTGTCAAGTGCGTGCTGAAGATGCCAGCACGCACTTGACAGGCGGCAGCTCACTGAGACGCGCTCACTGTTTCCTGGGGCGCGCTGGAATTGGAGGCTGCGCGAAACACGATGAGCTTCCGGGCAGCCTGGTCACGCTGCTCCGTGGACTCATCTAAGACTCCCTCTTTCCTAAGGAGTTTGACCGCAGCAGCCCTTCGCTCTTTCCCAACCCCGGATCCAAGCTTTCGAAGCTCGATGCCCTCATCGCCGCTGACGACAATTTCGCGATATAGCTCCTCCGCGCTTGAGTAGGCCCTTCGCACGTAAGGTTTCGCTCCTGCGGGAGCGATCAAACACGTCGGGACCTGGACGGCCGCAAGCGCATTGTCGCGCTCGATCTGCTCTGGTGTCCGCCGCGCCTGCATTCGGAGTAAGCGCGCACTGAATCCTGCGTACTTGTTTTTTGCTGGGCTGTTCTTTTCCATGCTGATTCCTTCCGACTTCTGTTATTAGCTGGGATGGCTGCACACAGCTTCGCCTATTTGGAGCGAAAAGTGTTGGATGAAAATGTCACGCCTTCCACAGGCCGTGAGAATCCCTGTAACTGGCGGCAAAGAATACGCTTCCCCAATGCCGTCGACGAGGTCGTACTCTAGATCTATGTGCGGCAGAGTCGTCGTCGACTACGACGAGAACATGGATGTGGCATCAGGCCCAGAGCTCGCTGCTTGGATGCAGCAAACGCCAGCCGGCTACGAACCAAGTTGGAATCTCAAACCAACGCAGGACATTCCGATTGCGTTGACAGACCACAAAACCAGCGAGAAGCAGCTTCGATACGCCTTCTGGTCGCTCGTACCCGTCTGGTCAAACACCCTGAAATCCAAATACCCGACCTTCAATGCACGAAGTGAGACTGTCACCGAGAAAGCCACCTTCAAAACCCAGGTGAAGGCACGTCGCTGCGTGATCCCCGTGACTGGCTTCTACGAGTGGACTGGACCCAAGTCATCTCGTACCCCGCACGCAATCTTCGGACCGCGGCCAATCTTGCCAATGGCCGGGCTATACAGCTGGTGGCACGAACCCGGTGCCGACGATGACCAGGGCTGGCATCTCACCGCGACGATTCTTACGCGTGCTTCTGCCGGAGTCATGGAGTCGTTGCATGACCGGATGCCAGTCTTCCTCGCGGACGAGCTCGTCGCTGACTGGCTTGATCCTGAAACCGAAGGTGATCGGCTCCTCGTGGACGCCGCTTCTGAGGCGTCAATCCCGGTCTCAGAGCAGCTCCGCGAATACGCCGTGAAGCCACTCAGAGGCGATAGGCCGGAGCTGATTCTTCCGGCCTGATTCGAGCACCGACGCAGCGGTCTGAGACGACAGCTAGGATTTACTCGAAAGTTTGTTCTAGTAAAGTGAGTGCTGATGTTGACCCCATTTCTGCTCGCCGATCCGTCTGAGGTGACTCTGCCGATTGCCCCCGAGGCTGCACAGTGCGGGTTCCCGTCACCGGCTCAGGATTATCCGTCAGAAGAACTTTCGCTCGTTGAACATCTGATCCGAGATCGTGCTGCGACGTACTTCTGGCGAGCTGCCGGGAAGTCGATGGAGCCGGTCATTCCTGATGGGTCCCTTCTCGTCGTAGATCGCGGCATTACTCCGGTGCCTGGTCGCATCGTCATCGCCATCGTGGATGGTGACTTCACGATCAAGAGGCTTTGGATCTCGGACAATGGGCAGGTTGAGCTCCGGGCAGAGAATCCCACTCATCCGCATATCGTGCTGCCAGAGCTCAGCGAGATGACCGTCTGGGGCGTCGTCACCTACATAATCAGCCCTGCGGTCTGAGGCGCGTATGTCCGAGGTCGGAGGTACCCTCGCTCCGTGCCCGAACCCATGTCCATCGCTCTCATCGACGCAGAATCGTTTTATGCCTCATGCGAGGCCGCGTTCGACCCCAAGCTCCGCGGCCGCCCTATTGTCGTGCTCTCGAACAACGACGGTTGTGTCGTCGCTGCAAACACGCTCGCGAAGCGCATCGATCCCGGCATCATGTTCAAGCCGTACTTTCAGGTCCAGGCGTGGGCGAACACGATGGGCGTCGCGGTGCGGTCTAGCAACTACGAGTTGTACGGGGCCGTCTCGAATCGCATCGCGGAGATCATCTCCCGCTATTCCGCTTGGCAAGAGGTCTACAGCATCGACGAATCATTCGTCGGCCTCCGCGGCACCCCCGAAGAGTTAGAGCAAGTCGGTCGCTATATCCGGCGAACCGTGCGGCAACTGACTGGCGTTCCTGTCCGTGTGGCCATGGGTCGGACAAAGTCACTCGCGAAAGTGGCCGCGCTTGGCATAAAGCGCGCGTTCCCGGAGGACGGTGTGCTGCATCTCGGCCGGTACTCGGACGAGCAGATGAGCGCGATCCTCGACTCGATTCCGGTCACTGACCTGTGGGGCGTTGCATCTCGTAGCGGGAAAAAGCTCTCCGTAATGAACGTACGCACCGCACGTGAGCTCCGCGACCTCGACCCGAAGTGGGCACGTCGGAAGTTCAACGTGAACATGGAGCGCATCGTCATAGAGCTGCGTGGTGAACCGTGCATTCCACTCGAGATGGTGCCGCCGGCAGCGAAAGATCAACTCATCTTCTCGCGCAGCTTCTCGAAGAAGATCACAGATAAGCGCGACATGGAGCAGGTTATCTCGCTGTACGCACAGCGCGTGTCCGCGCGCCTGCGCTCGCAGGGATCGCTCACCTCACATCTCTCTTCTTGGGCGATGGCAGGGTGGGCTGATGAAGGGTCCGTGCCGCACTCCGCGCAGGCCTCCGTCGGCCTCTCAGTGCCAACCGATGACCCGATCACACTCACCAAGGCTGCGCGAGCGCTGCTCCCGAAGCTGTTTCCGTTCGACGGGGTTCGATACGCCCGTGCAGGAGTGGTACTCACGGACTTGCGACAGGCAGACGGCGTGCAGCCGCTCGCGCTGTTCCGGCCAGAGTTCGAAGGCCGCGGCGTTGGGCAAGCACTCGACCTGATCAATCAGCGCTTCACCGACGTACCAGTTGGTGTGGGCCTCGGAGGAATGAAGCGTCCGCCTGGATGGGAAATGAAGCGAGACCTGCTCTCGAAACGATGTCTCACAAACTGGGATGAGCTATTGGTCGCCGCAGCGTAGCCACCCTATTTGGTATGAGCTCCGGCGCGCCCTGCACCGCCAAGCCTTGTGTCGCATTCGTGGCAGTTGATGAGCCGGCTTTGCACCAGCTGCTTTCTTGGCCCCGATGACGAGACGCCCTCGGAGCCAAGAAGTTGCCAGCCGAAGTAGCTCAGCTGCGACGAACGTCTGCAGGGTCGAACGTCCGGGAACGAAGCGCGCGTCGGTGCTCGCGGTACTGGCGCGCTGTCATCCCAGTTGCGGCCAGCTCATGAGCACGCTCGGGGTATCCGAAGACCTCTGGTAGGCCACCAGCACGCAACTCAGACAGGGCTTCGGCACGTACCTGCGAGCCGGGGTGTACGAAGCCGTGCGGTTCATACTGGAAGAGATTCCAGCACCATGCCATTGCTTCACCGCGGGTGAAGCCGGACCATTGGCCACGATCGACCAACGCGTCGGCATCCGGAAGGCCGAAGGACGCCTCGAACTCAGCATCTTCAGCAGCATGGCGCTCTGCAGCTGCAAGCTCTCGCTGCTTGTTGGCCTCACGAACTGCCGCATCGACAAGCGCGACAATTTCATCGAGGCTATGCACATCGCTTCCGCCGGATGCAGAACGAAAACCGACGGGCGCATACTCACAGAGCACCTGCCAAGCGGCAACCGGCAAGTCAGGTGACAAATGCAGCCCGAGCGACTCCCACCATCCACCTTGCGGATGGTGATGCGAACCTATCCTAGACATGGGAACCAACCCCTCTCTGGGGCTTCGCCCCATCGAATCTTGCGAAGCGAGATCACGCTCCGCCCGTTCTTCCCCTGGGACACCCGGGAATCGATGGATTCGGGTTGTCGCGCGACCGGCCAGGTACCTACGGTCACGACTCTTGAACGTGAGCAAGAGCGTAGCACACACTTGTCGAAGTGCGTCGCTGCCCAGTAGGTTGGACGCTTCTACTGGAAAGACTCCGAACTTACAAACACAATTGTGATGCCGCGACGAATCGATTCGTTACAGGAGCACTGAGAGTAGTTCTGGAAGGTCCGATCGCACAACGATGCTTAGTGGCTTCTCGCTTACCCTGCCTGAATGAGTGATGACTATCGCGTGCGGTGGAGCCATGTGTCCCAAGCCCGCAAATATGCGCCAAGCTTCAACGATAGTCGTCTCGCGGGAGCGTACGACGATATGGTCATCAGCTTCGGAGTACTCAAGGACTTCGCCTAGAGATGCGTGCTCAAACGCTGCACCGGAGTCGGCTTGATATTCAGAAGCGAGCCAACGAGTCACGGCGTTTGTGGTGATGAGTTCCAGGGTCCCATCATTCCTCCGCACTGGTGCTTGAGAGAAATTGTGCTCCCTCACAAGATCGAGGAATACTGCGATGTCGCTCTCTTCATCGAGCACATGAACTTGCTGATGTGGCATCACGGCGACCACTTTAGGAGGGTTCTCTAGCTGTTCCGCGATCTGTTCGAACTTCTCAACGACATCGATTCGTGGGTCAGCGATCGGATTACCAGTGTGAGACCCACGGGTGTGGACAATAACGTTTCGTAAGTCTCCAAAGTCCAAGAGGAATTCTCTCGTCGGGCTGACGAGCAACTTACTTGATCGGACTCTCTTTGCGAACGACACATATTCGCCATCTGACGCTTGCCCTTCGAGCCTCTTGTCGACTCGGTTGTATGCATCGATGAATCGTGCAGCGTTTGACATCGATGAATCAGTCATTATGTTCGTATCCCTCTAGTTCGAGCTGCCAGTGGTCGATGTGTTCGAATCGGCGAAGACCTCTGCCTGCTTCAGCACGAGGTCCACCGCAGTTTCCTCTGCATCCGGAGGGTAGTCGTAGCGTGCCAGGATCCTGCGCACCTTGGAACGCATTGTCGCGAGCACCGACTCTTTGAGGTTCCAGTCGATCGTCGCTGACTGCTTCACCGACTTCACGAGATCCCTGGCTATAGCCTTCAGCGTCTCGTCGCCGAGCTCCAGCACGGCTGCGTCGTTCTGTACGACTGCGTCGTAGAACGCAACCTCGTCTTCTCGAAGGCCGAGCTGCTCGAAGCGGTTCTGGTCGTCGCGGACTTGCTTCGCGAGCTTCACAAGCTCGGCGATGATCTCCGCTGTCGACAGCGAGCGGTTCGTGTAACGCTTCACGGCTTCATCGAGCATCTCCGAGAACTTCCTCCCCTGCACGATGTTCTTACGCTGCACTGTACGGATCTGGTCGTTCAGGATCTTGCGGAGGAGCCCCATCTGGAGGTTCGGCTTCTCCTTCTCGGCGAGCGAGTCCAGGAACTCGTCGCTCAGGATCGAGATCTCAGGTGTCTCGACGCCCGCCAGCTTGTAGACGTCGACGACGTCCTCGGCGGCGACCGCCTCGTTGAGCAGCTGCCCGAGCGCGGTGTCGATCTCCACCGCACCGGAGCCGCCCTTGCCGGAGTCTGGGTTCAAGATCTTCAGGATCGCCGCGCGAACGTCCGTGAACAACCGCACGTCGTCACGGATCGCCGCAGCCTCGTCACGGGCGCCGGCCAGTGCGAACGCCTTCGCCAGCGCGAGCACCTCGTCGTTGAACCGCTTCGTGCGGTCGGGGTCGGCCATCACGAAGTCGAGCACCTTCGCGTACTCCGCGAGCCGCTGCGACGACGACAGCGCTGGCGATGCGTCGTACGCGACGCCGTGCAGGATCCCGCGCACGACGTCGTGCTTCTCCAGCATCGCGTTGACGATCTCCTCGATCGGCACGCCCGCCTGGTCCCGGTCGGACGGTGAGTACTCCTGCAAGGCCTCCTGGAGGTTGGCGAACAGCCCAATGTAGTCGACGATCAGCCCGCCGGGCTTGTCGCGGAACGTGCGATTCACGCGTGCGATAGCCTGCATCAGCCCAGCGCCCTGCATCGTCTTGTCGACGTACATCGTGTGCATCGACGGCGCGTCGAAGCCGGTGAGCCACATGTCGCGCACGATCACGAGCTCCAGCTCGTCGTCAGCGTTCTTCGCCCGGAGCTTCAGATCCTTGCGCACGTCCTTCGAGTGGATGTGCGGCTGGAACTCGGCAGGATCAGCAGCAGACCCGGTCATGACGACCTTGATCTTGCCCTGTTCAGGGTCATCTGAGTGCCAGTCTGGCCTGAGCGCAACGATCTTCTCGTACAGGCGCACAGCGATCCTGCGGCTCATCGCGACGATCATGCCCTTGCCGAGCATCGCCTCGCGACGCTTCTCCCAGTGCTCGACGATGTCCTGCGCAACAAGGTCGAGACGCGACTCCGCACCGACGATCGCCTCGAGCCGCGACCAGCGCGACTTCGCCGCCGTCGCGGTGTCTTCCTCCACGGTCTCGGTGATCTCGTCGGCGAGCTCGTCCAGCGCTGCGAGATCAGCGTCAGAAAGCTCGACGCGGGCGAGCCTTGACTCGTAGAAGATCTTCACCGTGGCGCCGTCGTCCACCGCCCTGGTGAGGTCGTACACGTCGATGTAGTCGCCGAACACGGCACGCGTCGACTTGTCGTTCGACTCGATGGGCGTGCCGGTGAAGCCGAGGTACGTGGCGCCCGGCAGCGCATCGCGCATGTGCTTTGCAAGCCCCGCCTTCAATCTACCGTGACGATCCAACGTCTCGCCGAACCCGTACTGGCTTCGGTGCGCCTCGTCGGCAATCACGACCACGTTCCTGCGGTCGGTGAGTACCGGATTCGCGTCTCCGTCCTCGCCGGGCGCGAACTTCTGCAGCGTGGTGAACACGATGCCGCCAGACGCCCGCCTGAGCTTGTCGCGGAGGTCTGTGCGCGTCGATGCCTGCACCGGTGTCTCTGGCAAGATGCGCGCCGGCGCGAACGTCTCGCCGAACAGCTGGTCGTCGAGGTCGTTGCGGTCGGTGATGAACACGAGCGTCGGGTTCGCCATGCGCGGGTCCCGCATGATCTTCGCGGCGTAGAACACCATCTCGAAGCTCTTGCCCGAGCCCTGCGTGTGCCACACCACACCCCCACGACGGTCGCCATCGGGGCCTGAAGCCTGCACCGTGGACTCGACCGCGGCATTGACAGCCCAGTACTGGTGGTACTTCGCCACCCGCTTCACGAGCGTGCGCGTCGGCCGGCCGGTGCTCTTGTCGGTCACGGTCTCGTCGCTGAACACGACGAAGTTCTTCAGGATGTCGAGGAACCGCCCGGGCTCGAACACGCCCTTGATGAGCACCTCAAGCGCAGGAAGAGCCGTCACGACCTCGCGGCCTTCGATCGTCTTCCACGGCGCGTAGTGCTCGAACGCGCCGGAGTAGCTACTCATCGCGGCCGACATGCCGTCAGAGATCACCGTCACAGCATTCGGCACGAACACGGAGGGGATGTCATGCCGGTACGTCTGCACCTGGTTCCACGCTGACTTCAGCGTAGCGTTCTCGGCCGCCGGGTTCTTCAGCTCCAGCAACGAGACCGGCAGGCCGTTCAGCATGACGAGTACGTCGGGGCGGCGCTTCTTGCCGTTCTCGACGATCGTGAACTGGTTGATCGCAACCCAGTCGTTGTTGCTCGGATCGTCGAAGTCGACGAGCTGCAGCCGCGTCGTTCGGAGCAAGCCGTCAGAGTCACGGTGCTCGACCGGCACGCCCTCGACGATCAGCTTGTGCACGCGGGCGTTCTCGTCGATCGCGCTCTGCGACTCGGCGCGCTGGAATGACTTGATCGCCTCGGAGATCAGCGCAGGGGTCGCGTCAAGATTGATCCGGCGCATTGCCTCCCGCAGCCTGCCCCACAGGATTACGTCCTCGTATGACTCACGCTCGCTGGCAGGCTCGCCCGGCGCGAGGTCGGGGCCGTGCACGACTGTGTAGTCGAGCTCGTCGAAGTACTCCAAAGCTGCCTGCTCGACGACGTTCTCGTTGAATGAGGTCATGGGGCAACCTCTAGGTCGGCAGCTCTGATTCGGCCGGCGAGGAGTTCTGGGAGCAACTCATCTCTTGTAGCTTTCAGCGTTTCGCTTTCGCGTTCTAGCTGCCAAGCTTTCTCGATCATGAGACGAGCCCTATCGAGGAGTGCATGCAGGTCAGCGGGAACGGTAAGTTCAAAATCAAGCACAGCCTCAGGTGGTAGCGCCGCAACTGTCGTGCCTGTCGCAAACCCCTTGGCTCGATCACGGAATTCCGCGGTTTGAAGCTGTGCCCACAACAGAAGATTGTATTCGCTCCTCTCAAAGAACCTCACAACCGAAGTGTGGTGGGTATGGAGAGCGCCTTCGTATTGCGGAGGAACCAAGAATCCACGTCCGAGCAGTTCTCGGGCCTGTGTCAGGTCAGTATTGGCAAGTACAACTTCCCAGGGGCTAAGCGCATGCTGCGGCTTGAATGCACCTGTGTACCATTTAGTCCCCGCACTCTTCAGCTCACCGGTAGTGGTGAAACTTGCTAGGTTCAGCATCGGAAGTGCCCCGACCCCAGTACCGTCGTCAAGACCAGCCCCCTTGTAGGAAAGTCCTTTCGTCACGGTAGCAATGTCGCCAAGACGTATATGCTCGGCCCCGCTGCTCAGCATGGTGGTCACAACCTCAAAAGTGAGAGCGATCGCCCGCCGGTTCGACTCGATCTTGTCGTCGAGTGCGCCGAGCGTCGCCGCGATCGCGCGCTGCTCTGGAAGCGGCGGTATTTGAACCTCAATGCCAGCAAGAGTTGAGCCCGAGATTTCCTTGAACGTAGAGCCGTTCGCCTTACGGTTGAACTCATCAGTCATGGAACCTAGCAAGTAATACATGAATAGGGAGTCAGCCTCCGGACCAGGAACGAAACTACGGCATCCTTGATTCGTTGTAACGGGCTGAGCTGCGATTGCTGTCAACCCGATTGGAGCCCTGCTGGAAAGTAGAACGGTTCCTTTCGGTAGTAATTTCGCGGAGGAGGAGCCTAGCCCGCGAGTCGTTATTCCTCTCTCACCCCGGGAAACAAATCTCTCCTTCTGTCGTGAAAGATCTTTGGGGGTGATCCATGGGTAGTCGTCACCGAAATTCTCGCTAATAGAAGTCTTTGGTGTTCCACCACCGACTATCTGACCCAGTTCTCTCAGCGCTACTCGTCGCCAAGTCATGATCGCAGCCCACCCAATCGTTGCCGTACCACTTCCTCCAGCTCGCGCCCACGCTCGAACTCTGCGAACAGCTCAGTTGTCAGGCGCTCAATCTTCTCGTCGATCGGCTCGTCGTCTACCTCGGCCTCTTCAGCACCGACATAGCGACCGGGTGTGAGCACGAAGTCGTGCTTCTCGATCTCGTCGATCGTTGCTGACTTCGCGAAGCCCGGAACGTCCTCGTACTCGCCGTCATGATTGCGCCACTCGTGATAGGTGTCTGCAATCTGCGCGATGTCACCGTCAGAGAGTACGCGCAGTCGGCGCGACTCCATCTCGCCGAGCTTGCGAGCGTCGATGAACAGCACTTCGCCCTTGCGAGCGCGGTGGCCGTTGCCGTCGCGACCCTTGGACACGAACCACAGCGACACCGGAATACCCGTGTTGAAGAACAATTTGTCCGGCATCGCCACGATGCAGTCGACGAGGCCGGCCTCAACGAGCTTCTGGCGGATCTCACCCTCACCGCTGCTCTTCGACGACAGCGAGCCATTCGCCAGCACAAAGCCAGCTGTGCCGTTCGGCGCCAGGTGGTAGACGAAGTGCTGCACCCACGCGAAGTTCGCGTTACCGGGAGGCGGCGTGCCGTACTTCCAGCGCGGATCATCCGCGAGGCTCGCGTCCCACCAGTCGGAGACGTTGAACGGCGGGTTCGCGATCACGAAGTCCGCACGCAGGTCGGGATGCAGGTTCTCGGTGAACGAGTCGGCCGAGCGCACGCCCATGTCAGCCTCGATGCCGCGCAGCGCGAGGTTCATCTTCGCGAGCTTCCACGTCGTGTCGGTGAACTCCTGGCCGTAGACGGAGATGTCCGTGCGCTTGCCGCCGTGTGCCTTCACAAACTCGGCCGACTGCACGAACATGCCGCCGGACCCTGCCGCTGGGTCGTACACGCGGCCCTTGTACGGCTCCAGCATCTCGACCAGCGTCTTGACGACCGAGCGAGGCGTGTAGAACGCGCCGGCGTCCTTGCCGGTCTCCTTACCCGCGAACTGGCCCAGGAAGTACTCGTACACGCGGCCCAGCACGTCGTCCGCTCCATGGTCGTCCGTCGCAGTGAAGCCGATCGAGCCGATGAGGTCGACGAGCTCGCCGAGGCGTTTCTTGTCGAGCCCGTCGCGGCCGTAGTTGCGCGGTAGCACGCCCTTGAGTGTCGGGTTCTCCTTCTCGATGAGGTCCATCGCGGTGTCGATGAGTTCACCGATCTCCGGCTGCTTCGCCGAGTCCTGGATCGTGCCCCAGCGGGCTGCTGCGGGCACCCAGAAGACGTTCTGGCTTGTGTACTCGTCGCGGTCCTCCAGGAAGCCGTCGATGCGCTCGGGCTTGATGCCCTCCGCCGCGAGCTCGTCCTTGAGCTGCGCGCGGCGCTCCTCGAACCGGTCGGAGATGTACTTCAGGAACACGAGGCCGAGCACGACGTGCTTGTACTCGCTCGGTTCCTGATTCCCGCGGAGCTTGTCCGCCGCGTCCCACAAGGTCTGCTCAAGGGTTCTTTGCGGCTTGGCCGCGGCCGATTTTCTTGCCATATTTTGTTAGCTCCTTCGCGCACGACCGCGCGGTTAGGTTTGGTATCAGGTTTCTGACTTGATCCTATCCAGCGCCAACGACGTTACTCATTGGGCTGACCGTTGAGATTGAACTACCTGCTGCGAAACACTTTGACGTTCCGGGTCTCAATCAGTGGCCGATCAGCTGGCCCCGAGGTGTGTTGTTCAATGTAAATGCGCTTGTGAGTCTTCTCCGATGGGTACCACTGCATACGGAAATGGCCTTTCACCTGCCAACGATGTTCGGGCTGGTTTCGAGCCTGATTTCCACCTGACCCACTCCAATTGATCGCTTCACCGAATGCGGCGACGTAGGTAACAGTCACTTCACCTTCAGAACGACCTGGCCCCGGTGTACTGGATCGGGAGCTGCTTCGGGTGAAATCGAACGTTGAATCACCCTCAATACCTCCTGTGACACGCGGACGACTCGCATTCAATGAGGTGAGAAGTCTGAACCCAAAGGTTCGAGGCCTATCGATCGAGTGTGACTCGGCCACTTCGAGGTTCAGCGAGGACGTGAACAATTTTCGCAGTGGAGCAAACACGACTCTCGCAGAATTCCACGTTTCAAGTCCGTCCCACATCAGGACCGAGGGCTGCCTAAAGTCTGCAATTTCAGAGTCCTCAACACTCTCCAGAATCGCGAATCCAGACCGTGGGAGCATGATCTCGTCGTCGAATCCAGGCTCCGCTGTCAGCATTGCCAGCACCTGGGTTGCACTCGGATCTACATAGAAAAAGTTCTCCGACTTACTGGCTGCTTCAGCGACCTTGAGTGCCTCAAGGTTTGCCGGTGAAGCCACATTCTGTGCACGAGGTGCGCGAAGCAGCTGATCAAAGTGCTCGTCTACATCATGGACCCCGAATGCTCTTCCGTAGGCAGTAAGTTGATCTGACACTTCGCCGCTCTCGAAGTACTCGTCGATCTGGCGCTGAAAGAGGGCTCGTGCTTCAAGCTCTGGCCGCTTGGCGCGGGAGATCTCCGCGATGATGTCGGCAAAGAATGGGACAGATTTCGTGTGGAGTGTGGTTGCTCGAAGCGTTTCAAGACGTTCCTTCACCAGTTGGTCGAGTTCATGGTCACGAGACTGAGAGGTGCATTGCCAGAGAAGTTCAGAGTCGATGCCCTGTAGTTCGACCTGTTTGCGTCCGGCTATACGTTCGAGAACACGGACATAGTTTTGCCCTGACAGAAGCGTCTCAAGCACCGTCTGGTTTCCCTCTAATCGCGTTCTCAGTGTCTGCGGGTTGATTCGAACGTTTGTGTCTCGGTGCCGCAAACTCTCCCGGCACATTGCGGCGATATGGGCCTTGTGCACGGGCACTCCGGCAGCAACCCAGTATTCCTTGGTCTGGTCGCTAAAACCGTACTTCGCCCAGTCGGGCTCATCGCGGCGAATCACTTCGGCACGTTGTTCTGCCGCCGCAGCCTCAGGGTGTTGAGTAGGCGCCGTTGGCTCCGGCTGAGCATTAAGACGATCCAGAATTTTGTCGAATGTGCTTTGGGGTAGTTTCGAGTCTCTCGTGGCAATGACACCAAACTCCTCGGCAAGTTCAAGAACCTTTGCCACGGGGACTTTGTGCGTCAATGCGATTGCTCGAACGACACGTTTGTCGAGCTGCTTCGTAACAGGTCGCAGAGAGCGAGGACGGTTCTGCTTGCCTTCATTCGCCTGAATGAATTTTGGCTCTTGTAAGAGAGGCCTATTCATCCTGTCCACCGCTCTTTTCACCGCGGCATCCTGACGAAGCCTTGCCTTTGACTTCCTCTTCGGGGGTCGTGTACTCTGCGCAGGCAACGGATCTGTATTGCTTGTTGTTCTCGAAGTGTCTGACGGTGGAGTTCCCATGGGAAGGCGATGGGTGTGTCCGTCTGATTGCAGTTTGCTGGTGATCTTCCAGAGCATCTCAGGCGGAATTCGAGCATCATTCGATGCGATGAACCCAAGGGATTCAGCGCAGCTTTTCACTGTCGCGAGTGGCACACCTGAGCGCATAGAGACATCAAAGAAATTCAGACGCGTTACCACACCGCCACCAATCTTTCCGCACGAACGAATTCACAGTCCCCTTCACATTACGAATCCATAGCCAAGGTATCGTTCCTAGAGGATTTTGAACAAGTGTCGGTCATACCAACAAGGTAGCGACAGCTGCAGACATTGGAGGCTCGGCACAACACTCTTCTCCGCCAAGAAGGTGCCGGGCAACGAGGCTTGGGCGTCAGTGGTGGGGGATGTCATGAACGTTGACAGGTTGGTCTAGGTCAAGAGGTCCTCGCAATTTCACGATGGGGTGAAAGTAGCGGTTCGGCCTCGAGTACAGAGAAGCGGCACAATAGCTCTCATTCTCTGAACCTGAGAGAGTCCTGGAACTTCTTCTGTGACCTCACGCGAGTTCGAGCTGCATTCATCGCTCAGAACTGTGAGTCGATCGCATGCTGAAGTGATCTTCTGCTCGGAATCACTGGTCGTCAGGCTCCGGCAAAGCGTGCAGACTTGCGCCATGGACCGAGAAGCATCATACGAAGAGTCCGTGAAAAGAGCTGTTGCCAGAGCACCACCGCTTTCACCCAGGCAGCGTGAGCGGCTGGCAATACTGATGCGCCCTGGGTTTGTTGGAGGCTCCAGAGTTATGGAACGAGAATGGAGCCATGGTCCAACACAAGAACAAGGGACGCCGCTATTCCACTGAGGAGAAGGCTGCAGCGGTCCGGATG
>JBBAFK010000057.1:0-18045 GCA_041655455.1 Leucobacter sp.
GCGCCGAGTGCCGGGAGGAGTGCCTCCTCGAGCGAGGAGATGAGCACGTCCGCGCAGATCACCCCCCAGAACTCCCCGTCGACGAGAACGGGCATGGAGGTGGTGATCGTGATCTCGTTCGAGCAGAGGTAGTCGACGAACGGGCCGGCGACGTGGAATTCACCCGTCGCCTCCGGCACCCGATACCACTCGAGCCTGGCAAGGTCGATCGCGGCCTGGCCCGGCCCGAAGGTGGAGGAGGCGAGGAGGTTGCGCTCGAGCCCCTGCCACCAGGCGAGGGGGTTGCCCTCGGAGACGACGAGTTCACTCGCGCAGTAACCCGCGCCGTAGATCGGCCGGTCGATGGTGTCGAGCACCCGGGCGGCTCCGGACTCCGTGAGCGATGCGAGCTGCGCCCCGGTCAAGCGGCCGTCGGCGAGGCGCTCGCGCAACAGTTCGATGAGCTCGGGGAGCCACGCCTCGAGCGGGGCTCGGATGCCGTCGAAGAACGCGTCGACCTCGCCGATCGCCCGGCGCAGAGCGAGCTCATCGACCACGGGCGCACCCGCTTCGGGAAGGCCGGTTCCGCTGGTTCCGGTCATGATGTCTCCTCCTCGTTGAGGCCGGCCGCTCGGATCAGCGTTCCGTGCGGCGTTGCTCCAGTGTCGCATGCAGTTCGACGCCGGGTGGCGCGGCGAGCAGTGCGGCCCGGCACTCGGCGAGCCAGCGCACCGACGTGCGCACGCTGTCGTGCACGATCGCGCGCGCGGCTCCCGCATCACCGCGGCTCGTCGCCGCGATCTGCGCGGCGAGCGACTCGTGGGTGGCGTCTCGGGCGGCGGCGTCAATGTCCTGCAGCGAGAGCAGCGGCGTGAATTCGGCCTGCAGGCGCACGTGTTCGTTCGTGAGCCGCACGGACTGGCTGAGCGCTGCGAGCTCGAGCTGCACCTCGGTGATGCGGCGACGCCAGACGGCGGTCGCGAGATCCCTCGCCTCCGCGAGAATGCGCGCCACGACCTCGAGTTCCTCTGCGGTGGCACGTGTGCAGGCGTATTCCGCGCAGGCAGCGGAGATGGTCTCGTAGTGCACACCGAGGTCGGCAAGAGCAACGCGCGGCATAGCGATGAGGGATCGCGCGTTCACCTCGACGACCGCGCCGTGGCTCGAACACACGAAGCTGCCGCCGTTGCGGCCGCGCTTCGTCTCGATGAGGCCGCGGTGCCGCAGCAGTCCGAGTGCCTCACGGACGGTGACGACGGCGACGCCGAGCAGCGCCGACAGTTCGTTCTCGCTCGGCAGCCGCTCCCCCTCGGTGAATGCCCCCGCGGAGATAGCCTGCACGATGCGGGACTCGACGAGCTCGGCCCGACCCTCCTCGCCGATCGGCGCGAACGCCGCCGTGCGGAGGCGGCTCGGCGCGAGCTGCGCGAGGGTTCCGCTCATCGTCGACCTCCGTTTCGTGCGTCGACTCGAGTCTGTCACGTCGCGCGTGAGGATTCGCTGGGTCGAGACGTGATGAAAACGTGATGCTGGCCACCGAGTTTACCCTTAAACATTTTAAATAGCATGTTATTGTTCAGAGTAGTCGCCCACCCTCAGGGCTCGATCGACGACGTTGAGGAGCATCCACACCATGCGCCACTCCACCCCACCAGAGCAGGTCGGCGAGATCGCCGTCTCCGTGCAGGGCGTACACAAGCAGTTCGGTGATCTCACCGCGGTCAGGGATCTCGACATCGACATCCGCTCCGGCGAGTTCTTCTCGATGCTCGGCCCCTCAGGCTCGGGCAAGACCACAGTGCTGCGCATGATCGCGGGCTTCGAACAGCCGACCGCGGGCCGAATCCTGCTCCACGGCACCGACGTCACCGATTCGGCACCTTTCGACCGCGAGGTCAACACCGTCTTCCAGGATTACGCACTCTTCCCCCACCTCTCGATCTGGGAGAACGTGGCCTACGGGCTGCGCGTGCGCGGTGCATCGAGGTCTGAACGCACGCGCCTCGTGGGTGAGGCGCTCGAGCAGGTGCAGCTCTCGCACGTCGCGGATCGTCGCCCCTCACAGCTCTCCGGCGGGCAGCGACAGCGCATCGCGCTCGCCCGCGCCCTCATCCTGCGACCGAAGGTGCTCCTACTCGACGAGCCGCTCGGCGCGCTCGACAAGCAGCTCCGCGAGCAGATGCAGATCGAGCTCAAGCAGATCCAGCGCGAGATCGGCATCACGTTCGTGTTCGTGACCCACGACCAGGAGGAGGCGCTGACGCTCTCCGACCGGGTCGCCGTATTCAACGACGGCAAGATCGAACAGGTCGGCAGCCCGCGCGACGTCTACGAGTTTCCGCGCACCGAATTCGTCGCCCGGTTTCTCGGCATCACGAACCTCATCGACGGCGACACCGCCGAGCGCCTGCTTGGCCGCGCCACGCCACACAGCGTGCGCCCCGAACGCGTGCAGCTCGTCGACGGGTCCACCCCGGCTGAGCCCGACATGATCGAGCTTCGCGGCGTCATCGCCGAGACAGTGTACGCGGGTGCCCACACCAGGTACCTCGTCGACACCGATCTCGGGGTCCGGTTCCTCGCCGAACTGCAAAACCGCGACGCTCCGAGCACCGAAGCGACCGTGCGCCGCGGCGACCACGTGACGGTGCGCTTCGATCGCCGCCACGCCGTCGAGATCGATCCCGCCGAGACCCCCGTCGCCGCACCGGTGTAAGCGCGGATTCCCGTCCCACCCATCGCATGACAAAGGAGTATCCGATGAACAAGAAACTATTCGCCCCCGTGGCCCTCGTGGCCGCGGTGGGGCTCGCACTCTCCGGCTGTGCCGGCGGCGGGAGCACCGACACTGCAGACGACGCCGGCGGTCTCCAGATCGACGTGCCCGACATCGCGATGATGGAGGAGCTCGGCGACATGGAGAACGAGGTGAACATTCTCGCCTGGTCGGGCTTCGTCGAGCCGGCGTGGGCCGACGAGTTCACCGCCCAGACCGGCTGCAAGGTGAACCGCAAGATCTTCGCCACGAGCGACGAGGCCGTGCAGCTCATGCGCACCGGCGAGTACGACCTCGTGTCCGCCTCCGGCGACGCGAGCCTGCGACTCATCGTCGACGGCAATGTGCAGCCGCTCAACACCGGCCTCATCCCGAACTTCAGCGACGACATCGTCGAAGGTATGAAGGGCCAGCTGTACGACACGCTCAACGGCCAGGTCTACGGCATCCCGATCGGCCGCGGCGCGAACATCCTCCAGTACAACTCCGAGGTGGTCACCGAGACCCCGACGAGCTGGGATGTGGTGTGGGAGTCGGACAGCCCCTACGCCGGCAAGATCGCGGCCTACGACAGCCCGATCTACATCGCCGACGCGGCGATCTACCTCATGCACCATCAGCCCGACCTCGGCATCGAGAACCCGTACGCGCTCGACGAGACGCAGCTGCAGGCCTCGATCGACCTGCTGAAGCAGCAGAACGCGATGGTGTCGGAATACTGGTCGCCCGCCACGAACGTGACGTCGTTCACCGGCGGCAACTCGGTCGTCGGCACCTCGTGGGAAGTGCTGCGCAAGGCGACGCAGGATGAACGGTTCGCGAGCGTGCTGCCGGACGAGGGATCGACCGGCTGGTCGGACGCCTGGATGCTCGCGGCCGACGCCGCCCACCCAAACTGCGGGTACGCGTGGATGGACTTCACGAGCGCACCCGAGGTCAACGGTCAGATCGCGATGAACTTCGGCATGGCGCCGGCGAACGCCGCGTTCTGCGAGACGAGCGACGAGGCCCGCGAACACTGCGAGTACTTCAACGCGACCGACGAGGAGTACTTCGAGCAGGTGTGGTTCTGGACCACCCCGATCGAGCAGTGCCTCGACGGCCGGACCGACGTGCAGTGCACGAACTATCAGGAGTGGACGAGCGCCTGGGCGACCGTCAAGGGCTGATGCCGTGACGCCGCTGATCGAGTGGGCGGGGGATCCCTCACCGCTCGATCAGCGGCACGCGGAGCTTCCCGCCGCGTGATCCCTCTCCCGAACCGAACCCGAGTCAACCCCCGACCCGTCAGCGAGGACCCGACGTGAGCACCAAGAACGTTCTCGATCGCCGCCCCAAGCCGCTATCGACCGCGCTCTACCGGCACCCCCGAGGCAGGCTCGCCTCCCTCCTCACCCTGCCGATGGTGTGGCTCGTCGGGGTGTACATCCTCTCCCTCCTGCTGATGCTCGTCACCGCGTTCTGGACGACGGATCCCTTCACCTCCCGCGTGAAGCCCGGCTTCACGCTCGAAAACTTCCAGCAGCTCGTTTCCGTGCCCGCCTACTTCGCGACGGCGATGCGCACCCTCGGCATCGCCCTCGCGGTGACGGCGATCTGCGCGCTCTTCGCGGTGCCGCTCGCGGTGTTCATGGCGAAGATCGCGACCCCGCGGTTGCGCGCCGTGCTCGCCGTGCTCGTCACGCTCCCGCTGTGGGCCGGCTACCTCGTGAAGATCATCGCCATGCGGCTCGTCTGGACCGAGGAGGGGTTCTTCAACTGGTCGCTCTCAGCGTTCGGCATCTCGGGCCCGGGGTTCGGAGTGCTGGCCGTGATCCTCACGCTCGTCTACCTGTGGTTCCCGTACATGGCCATCCCGGTGTACGCCGCGGTCTCCCAGATCCCCACAAACCTCTTCGACGCCTCATCCGACCTCGGCGCGAGCGGGTTCCGCACGATCCGCACCGTGGTCGCACCACTCCTCGTCCCGTCGCTCATCGCGGGCTCGATCTTCACGTTCTCCCTCAGCCTCGGCGACTACATCGCCGCCATGTACGTGGGCGGCTCCACCCAGATGATCGGCAGCATCATCGCGCAGAACATCAACCTGAACCCGCCGCTCGCGGCCGCGTTCTCGTTCGTGCCGATCGTGCTCGTCATCGTCTACCTCGCCATCGTGCGACGCACCGGCGCCCTCACCAACCTCTGACCGCCACAGGAGTCCCGTCATGCTTCGCCTCAACCGCGGCACCAAGATCGCACTCGCGATCATCACGCTCATCGCGCTCGGCTTCATGTACATCCCGCTGTTCGTGATCGTCATGAACTCCTTCAACGCGGGCCGGGTCGCCGGCTGGCCGATTCCCGGCTTCTCCCTCGAGTGGTGGGGCAAGGCGCTCGTGAACCCGGCGGTGCACGCCGCGCTCCTCAACTCGGTGGTGGTCGCCTCCGTCGCCACCGCGTTCGCGCTTCTGCTCGGCACGCTCGCCGCGTTCGCTCTGCAGCGTTTCTCGTTCTTCGGTCAGCACACCGTGAACCTGCTGATCGTGCTGCCCATCACCCTGCCCGGCATCGTCACCGGTGTGGCCCTGTCGAACACGTACTTCCAGGTGCTGAAGCCGATGGGCATCAACGTCGGCTACTGGGGCATGATCATCGCCCACGCGACCTTCTGCGTCGTCATGGTGTTCAACAATGTGATCGCGCGGCTCCGCCGGATGAACCCGAACCTTGAGGAGGCGTCGATGGATCTCGGGGCGGGCATCGGGCAGACGTTCCGGCTCGTCACCTTCCCGCAGTTCCGCAGCGCGTTCATCGCCGGCGGGTTGCTCGCCTTCGCCCTGTCATTCGACGAGGTCGTCGTCACGATCTTCACGGCACCGCCCGGAGTGGAGACGCTGCCGCTGTGGATCATGAACCAGATGGCCCGCCCGAACGAGGTGAACCAGGTGAACGTCGTCGCCACCGTGATGATCCTTCTCTCGCTCATCCCCGTGTACTTCTCACAGAAGGTGTCGGCGGCGAGCGACGCCAAGTAGGGGTGACGGCAGCGCCATCCTCCGCTCCTACCCCCTGCTTCGCAGCTTGCGCACCAGCATTTGTCCGGTGATGTAGAGAATGTACAGGGAGAAGAGGACGTTCGCGACGAGCGGGTCGAGCAGCGTCGCGAGCACCGAGCTGAACGGCACGCACACGCACGCCGCGAGCCCCACAATGAGGGCCGCACGCACGTCGATGTTCTGGCGGCGCAGGTTGCCGAGCGTTCCCGAGATCGAGCCCGGGATCATCATGACGAGGGAGCTGCCCTTCGCGACGAGGTCGTTCGACCCGAAGAAGAACATCAGCACGGGCACGACGATGATGCCGCCACCCACCCCCAGCACACCGGAGAGCACCCCGGTCACGAATCCGGTGAGGACGAGCAGCAGCCCCGTGATCCACGTGATCGAGATCTGGTCCTCCCGCTGAGGCACGATGAGCCAGAGGCTCACGACCACGACCAGCATGAAGATCATGAACGCCCACTGGATCGCGCCGACCGGCAACTTTGCGAGGAGGTAGGTGCCAAGCTGCGCGCCGATCACGATGCCGACCGCGAGACAGGTCGCGGCGACCCAGTCGACGTGCCCCTGCACTCCGTAGCTGATCGCGCCGACGACCGCGGTGGGGAGGATCGCCGCGACTGAGGTGCCGGCCGCAAGCTTCTGCGGCATGCCGAGCCAGAGCGCAAGCGCGGGCACGATAATCGTGCCGCCGCCGATGCCGAACAGCCCCGATAACAGGCCCGCGGCGAGGCCGACTCCGATGAGCGGAAGTGCGCTGGAGCGCGCCTCACGAGCCGTCACTGCGGGTCGAGCCCGAGATCGTCCAGCCCGATCGCGAAGCGGTACTCGTACCCCGCAGCCTCGATTCGCTCCTTCGCGGGCGCCTGACGGTCCACGACCACGGCGACCGCGGCGACCTCCGCGCCGACCTTCTCGAGTGCCTCGATCGCTTTCAGGGGTGAGCCGCCGGTCGTCGAGGTGTCCTCCACGACCACGACGCGCTTGCCGTCGAGATCGGGGCCCTCGACCTGCCGGCCGCGGCCGTGATCCTTCGGCTCCTTCCGCACCACGAACGAGTCATAGACGCGGCCGCTCGCGACCCCCTGATGCATGATGGCGGAGGCGATCGGGTCGGCACCCATCGTGAGCCCGCCGACCGCGACTACCCCGTCGATGTCGTCGATGAGGTCGAGCATGACCTGGCCGATGAGCGGGGCCGCGCGGTGGTCGAGGGAAAGCTTTCGCAGGTCGATGTAGTACGTCGCTTTCTTCCCGCTCGTGAGCGTGAAGTCGCCGTGGAACACGGCCTCCGACGTGATGAGATCGATGAGCAGTTCGCGTGCCGAGGTCATGGGTTTGATCCTACTCCGGCCGGGCGGTGCCAGAAGACGTGGCGCGGCAGGGCATGCTGTGGGGAATGCTGCAGGGAATGCCCCGGGAGCGCGGCAGGGCATGCCGCAGGGAATGCCGCATCGCCTTCGGGCGTTCTCCGGAGTATCGCAGCAAGCAGCCAACCGTTCCGAACACATGCCACCGAGGGGATACTTTGACACCTAGCATCGCCGCACTCGCCGCCCTGTTCTCCGAAGGACCGGTCGCGGTGCTCACGGGGGCCGGTGTGAGCACGGATTCAGGGATCCCGGACTACCGCGGCGCCGGCACCCCACCCCGCACGGCGATGAATATTCAGCAGTTCATGCACGACGAGGCATACCGGCGCCGCTTCTGGGCGGGCGCACGGGTCGGAGCCGATCGACTTGTCGGCGTTGCGCCGAACGCCGGTCACGTCGCGCTTGCCACGCTCGAGTCCGCGGGCCGCACTGAGGGCGTCATCACCCAGAACGTCGACGGACTGCACGTGCGTGCCGGCTCTCGCCACGTCGTCGAGTTGCACGGCAGCGGGGCGGTGATCTGCTGCGTCGACTGCGACGCGCGGAGCAGCCGCGCCGAGGCTCTCGGCTGGTTCGACGAGGTGAACCCGGGCTTCGCGGAGCGGCACGCGGGGGTCGAGATCGCCCCCGACGGCGACGCACGCGTCGGTGATGGTCGCGCCGGTGAGGTTGCCGCCGTGACGGTGCCCCAGTGCCCGGACTGCGGCGGCACGCTGCGCCCGAACGTCGTGTACTTCGGCGAGTTCGTACCGCCTCCGGTGTTCGCCGCGTCGGCTGCCCTCGTAGAGCGGGCGAGCGCGCTCCTTCTCGCCGGAACCTCGCTCGCGGTCAACACGGGTGTGCGGCTGGTGCACCGCGCGGAGCAGCGAGGGATCCCTCTCGCCGTCATCAATCGCGGCCCGACCGCGGTCGACGACCGGCCGAGCGTGCGCGTGCGTGTCGAGGGCGGCACGAGCGAAACCCTCACGGAACTCGTCGCGGCCCTCGCATAGGGATCCCTCGCACGGGTACCCTCGCCCCGCCCGGCTTACCCGGCCCGGCCAGCCCGGCTAGCCCTGCCACTCACCGCCTGCAAGTCGTATGCGAACGTAGGAATATATGCCCAAACCTCGGGAATTGGCCATATATTTCGACGATCGCTTATATCTTGCAGGCGTAATTGGGCTAGGAAGCCCGCGGCGCAAAGGGATCCCGGAGGCCCGGCGCCCCGGACGGCGCAAAGGGATCCCGGGAACCCGCCCGACCCAACTACTCTCCCGCCTACTCCGCGCGGGAGATCGCGGTCATCTCGTCGCGGGGTACCACCTTGATGCGGGTGCGACCGGCCGCTTCGCCGAGCGACAGCTCGTGCTCGTCGAGTCGCTGCCAGCCCTCGATCGTGGTGTATGGCACCTGTCGCTCGTGCAGGAGGGCGGCGATCGTCTCGGGGTCGGTCGACTCGGGCGTCCACCAGGTTTCGCGGTCGGCGATGACGCACTCGAGGGTTTCCATCGCGTCGGATTTCGTGTGCCCGATGAGGCCGACGGGCCCCCGCTTGATCCAACCGGTCGCGTACACGCCGGGGATCTGGGCGCCCTCGAGGTCGACGACGCGACCCTGCTCGTTCGGGATCACACCCTTCCCATCGTCGAATGGGATCTCGTCGAGCGGCGACCCGAAGTAGCCGACCGCGCGATACAGCGACTGCATCGGGATCACCTCGAACTCGCCGGTGTCGACGACGCCGCCGTTGCCGTCGGGCGCGGTCCGCTCGATCTTGAGCCCGGCGACGCGGCCGTTCTCGGTGACGACCTCGACGGGCTTCGACCAGAAGTGCAGGTGCAGGCGGCGCGACGACGGCTCAGTCTCGCCCGCCTCGCGTTCACGCTGCTCCGCCAGCCACTTGTCCATGATCCGGGTCATCACGACGACCTGCTTGTTCTTCACAAGCGTCTCGTCGGCGTACGGGTCGTTCTGGGCGAAGTCGCGCTCGTCGAGCACCATGTCGACGTCGCGCACCTCCCCGAGTTCGCGCAGCTCGAGCGGCGTGAACTTCACGTATTTTGGGCCGCGGCGACCGAAGACATGGATCTCCTCGATCGGATTCGCTTTGAGGCCCGCGTACACGTTGTCGGGGATCTCGGTGACGAGCAGGTCGTCGGCGTGCTTGATGAGCATGCGCGAGATGTCGAGGGCGACGTTACCGTTGCCGACCACGCCGACCGAGGCGGCTTCGAGCGGCCAGGTGCGGGGCACGTCGGGGTGGCCGTCGAACCAGCTCACGAAGTCGGCGGCGCCGTAGGATCCCTCGGCGTCGATTCCGGGGATTTCGAGGGAGGCGTCGCGGATCGCCCCCGTCGCGAAGATGACCGCGTGATAGTGCCGTTTCAGGTCGGCGAGCGTGATGTCTTCGCCGTAGCGCACGTTGCCGTAGTAGCGGATGTCGCCGCTCACGAGAACTTCGCGCAGCGCCGTGATGATGCCTTTGATGCGCGGATGGTCGGGCGAGACACCGTAGCGCACGAGCCCGTACGGGGCCGGCAGCTGCTCGAACAGGTCGATCTCGACCTCGAAGTCGCGCTCGGCCTTCAGCATCAGGTCGGCGGCGTAGATCCCGGCGGGGCCGGCTCCGACGATCGCGAGTCTCATCTTGCTCATACCTGTGGGGTCACCCTTCCCTGTTCACGATGGAGTCTGCCAGTCGTTCGAACCCGCGCTTCACCGGGGACTTCGGCAGCACGTCGAGCACGGCGACCGCGTCTTGCGCCCAGCGCCGGGCCGTCTCCTCGGTTTCGCGGGTCACGTCGTGGTCGCGCAGCGCCTCAACCTCGGGGTCGAGGAGGCCCGGGTCCGCGCCGTCGGCGATCGCTTCGACCCCGGCGTCGATGCGTGCGAGCAGTTCAGCGTCTGCGGCGTTGCCGGCGGCGGCCCGTTCGCGCAGCAACAGGAGGGGCAGCGTCGCCACCCCGGCGCGCAGGTCGGTGCCGGCGCGCTTGCCGGTCTGCTCGCGCTTCGGCGACAGGTCGATGACGTCGTCGATGAGTTGGAAGGCGACGCCGATCCGCTCACCGTACTCGGTCACCGGGTCCGCAAACTCCGCGGGCGCTTCACCGAACATGGCGCCCATGCGGGCGGCGGTCGCGATGAGCGCACCGGTCTTATCTGCGAGCACCTGGATGTAGTGAGGGATCGGCTCCTCGCCCTCCTGCGGACCGACGGTTTCGTGGAGCTGGCCGAGGCACAGTCGTTCGAAGGTTTGTGCCTGCAGCAGGATCGCGTCCTCGCCCATGCCCGCGACGAGCGTCGAAGCGCGCGCGAAGAGCAGGTCGCCGGCGAGGATCGCGACCGAGTTCGACCAAACCGTCTGCGCGGCTGGCACGCCGCGGCGCAGCCGGGCGTCATCCATGACGTCGTCGTGGTAGAGGGAGGCGAGGTGGGTCAGCTCGATCGCCTGCGCGGCCTGCCGCACGAGATCGTTGGGCCCGGTGCCGAGCTCGCTCGTGAGGAGCGTCAGCATGGGTCGAACACGCTTCCCGCCCGCCTCCAACAGGTAGCGTGCCGGCGCGTCGGCGACGGGTGAGGCGAACGAGAGGTGCTCCAGCAGCCCCGCCTCGATGAGGTCGAGCTGCGCCTGCATGGCGTTTGCGCGGCGACGATCCTGCATGCCCTGGAAGAGCCGCATCGGCAGCGCCTGGGTCGAGGTGTCGGGCTCGGGACGGGTCATGAGGTCGCTCCCTCGCTCGTCGAGGGATCCCTCGGCACGAATCCGCGGTGCAGTGCGACGATGCCGAAGGTGAGATTGCGGTAGGCGACGCGCTCGAAGCCGGCGTCGCGCAGCCAGCCGGCGAGCTCCTCCTGGTCGGGCCACGCTTCGATGGATTCGTTGAGGTACCGGTAGGCCTCCGCCGCGGAGCGGTTGATGGCGCCGGCGACGCGCGGGAGCACGTGGCGCCCGTAGAAGTTGTAGGGGCCGCGGATGAGCGCGCTCGGCGGGGTCGAGAACTCGGCGATGACGATGCGGCCGCCAGGCTTCACGACCCGCCGCATCTCGGCGAGGGCGCGCTGCGGGTCGTTCACGTTGCGCAGCCCGTACGAGATCGTCGCGGCGTCGAAGCTCGCATCCTCGAACGGCAGTTCCGTCGCGTCGGCCCACACGAACTCGATGAGGTCGTTGTCTGCGTGCCGGCGGCGCCCCTCCTCGAGCATGCCCTCCGAGAAGTCGGCGGCGACCACGTGCGCGCCGTGCGCGGCGATCGCGGCGGACGAGGTGCCCGTGCCGGCGGCGAGGTCGAGCACGCGCATGCCCTTGCGCGGGGCGATGGCGCGGGTGGTCGCGATCCGCCACAGGCGGTCATTCCCGACGGTCAGCACGTCGTTGATGAGGTCGTATCGTGGCGACACCTCATCGAACATGGCCGACACTTCGGGAGCGTGCTTAGTCGCAGCGTCTGGTCGTGTCACCGTTCCATCGTAGCCTCACGGCGCTGGAGCGATGCTGGAGCGCCGCTGGGCTGCGTTCCGCAAGGGATCTCGGATCATCGTGACGGTAGATTGGGGTGAATGAACAGCGATCCCGGGGTGCCGCGCCTGCGCGCCGTCACCCGCGCGCTCGGGTCCACCCCCGACCTCGTTTCGCTCGCCGACCCCAACGACCCGCTCCTGTGGCTGCGCGGGGATCGCGGCTGCGTCGGCGTCGGGGAGGCGCTTCGCCTGTCGTTCCGTGGGCCGCGGCGGTTCGAGGATGCGGCCGAGCGCTGGCGCGAGATCGCCGCAGCAGCTTGGGTCGACGACCCGGTCGGGCTGCCGGGCACGGGCCTCGTCGCGCTCGGCGCGTTCGCGTTCGACGCGCGGAGCGGCGCCGAGAGCGTGCTCGTCGTACCGCGCCTCCTCGTCGCCCGTCACCGCGGAGCCGCGTGGATCACCGAGGTGACGGTGCTCGGCGACCGCGAGCAACCGCACCCCCGGGATCCCTCCGCAGACCCGACTCCTGAACTTCCCATTCCCTCCCCGGAGCGGGCCTGGCCGGGCACCGCGTTTTCCGGCGACGACCGCGACCTGGACGCCTATCACGCGGGCGTGCGGGAGGCCGCGGCACGTATCGCGCGCGGCGACGTCGAGAAGGTGGTGCTCGCGCGGCAGGTCGAGGGATCCCTCCCCGCGGGATCCGACCTGCGGGTGCCGCTCGCCCGGCTCTCCGACCGCTACCTCGACTGCTGGACGTTCGCGATCGACGGGCTCGTTGGCGCGAGCCCCGAGACTCTCATCCGCTCGACCGACGGGGCCGTCTCCGCGCGGGTCCTCGCGGGCACCCGCGGCCGGCACGCCGAGGACGCGGACCGCGACCGGCGTGCCCGTGACGAGCTGCTGACGAGCGCGAAGGAACAGCACGAACACGCCTTCGCCGTGCAGAGCGTGGTGACGGCGCTCTCCCCGTACGTGTCCGAGCTGTGCACGAGCGACGAACCCTTCCCGCTGCGCCTGCCGAACGTGTGGCATCTCGCGACGGACCTCGGCGCGGCGCTCGACGAGTCGAGCTCTGCGCTCGCGCTCGTGGGTGCGCTGCATCCGACGGCCGCGGTCGCCGGCACCCCCACGGCCGACGCGATCGAGATGATCGCGGAGCTCGAACCGTTCGACCGGGGCCGCTACTCCGGCGCGGTCGGCTGGATCGACGGCGACGGCGACGGCGAGTGGGTGATCGCGCTGCGCTGCGCGCAACTCGGCGAGTCTGACCCCGTAACGGGTGCGCGCACCGTGACGGCGAGCGCGGGCGGCGGCATCGTCGACGGCTCCGACCCCGCTCACGAGCTCGGAGAGACCGTGTCGAAGCTGCGCCCGATCACGGAGGCGTTCGCGCGGTAAGCGGAAATTAGTGCCGCGCCGTAACCGGGTTCAGCGCGCGAGCGGCGCTTCCACGAGCGTCGGGCCTGTCACCGGGGCCGTGAAAAGCGAGTCCAGGTCGCCGCGGTTCTCGACGCGGCGATACTCCCAGCCGTACGCTTCGGCGAGCGCCTCGAGCGACACGCGCTGGGGGGTGAGCATCACGCGATCGAAATCTGTCTCCGCCGTGGACTGCGCGACCTCGAGCTCGTCGAAGATCGTGCCGCCGCCGTCGTTCCCGACGATGAGCTGAATGCGCGGAACGTCCTCCCCTTCGGTAAGGAACAGGGATCCCACGTCGTGGAGCAGCGCGAGATCGCCGAGCAGCACGCGGGTCACCCCCGCCGCGTGGGCGGGTTCGTCGGAGCCCTGGCTCGCCGCCGCAATGCCGAGCGCGGTGGCGACGGTGCCGTCGATACCCGCGAGCCCGCGGTTCGCGTGGACGCGGATGCTGCGCGGCGCAGCGACCCCGTCGAGTACGCGCACGAGCCGCGATGCGGCGACGACGAGTCGGTCGTGCGGCCAGGTCGCCCGCCACAGCGCCTCGACGAGCATCGCACGGGTGACGGGCTCGCGCATCGCCGCGACCTCGGCGCGCGCGTAGCTGCTGCGCTCCCGGTAGCCGGTCGCGAGCGCCGCGTCGAGGTCGGGCTCGTGCACGGTGCTGCGCTCACGCCGCAGCTCGCGGTCGGCGACGACCCAAGCACCGAGCCAGCGCCGCAGCGCACGGGGGTCGTGGTCGGGGTGGACGCGCGCGGCGCGCACCACCCGCGCCTCTCGCGAGGGGTCGAAGTGTTCGACGCCGGGGCCCACGTGCGGGTCGACGACGACGGTCTCGACGTCGGCACGCCGCAGGAGCGCGGGCACCTGCCGGGTGAGCGTCGGGTGGCCGAACACGATCGCGCGCTCGACGAGGCCACCGACCGCGGGGTCGTCGATGAGCGTCGCGTAGGCGCCGATCGCCTCCCGCCCGAAGCGGGCGCCGCTCACCACTTCGGCGAGGAGCGGGAGCCCCGCGGCGTGCGCAAAGCTCTCGGCCTCCGGCCCCGCGCCCTCGCCCGCGATAACGACGGCGAGCGCGTCTCCGCGGTGCTCGTAGACCGCCTCGGCAGGGAGTCCAGCAGCAACATCAGCAACATCAGCACCGCCGCCGACAGTGCCAGCGCCACCAGCGCCAGTACCACCGTCCCGCTCGGCCGCGGCAGCCTCGAATCCGGCCACGATCATCCGCTCGAATCCGGCCACGCCGGAGAGCGGCTCGCGGAACGCGAGGTTCAGGTGCACGGGGCCAGCGGGGGCGCCGCCCGCGCGGCCGAGCGCCGCGGCAAGCGCGACGGCGGCGAGGGATCCCGGATCCCTCCCCGGCGTTTCCCGCAGCCCGCCCTCCGGGTCGTGCTCCGGGGCCGGTACGTCGAGCGAGAGCCGTGGCGCGGGCCCGAAGAGGTCGGCCTGCCGGGTCGTCTGGTTGCTGCGGATGCCGCGGAGATCCTCCGGCCGGTCCGCGGCGAGGAGCAGGAGCGGCACGCGGCCCTCGTGGGCCTCGAGCACGGCGGGAGCGAGGTTCGCGACGGCGGTGCCGCTCGTGACGATGACTGGCGCGGGCACGCCCGTCTCGCGGGCGACGCCGAGCGCGAAGAAGCCGGCCGAGCGTTCGTCGATGCGCACGTGAAGGCGGATCGCGTCGGCCCGCTCGGCCGCGGCGGCGGCGAGGGCGAGGGCTTGCGAGCGCGAACCGGGGCACACGACCACGTCGCGAACTCCGCGGCGGATCAGTTCACCGAGCAGTTCGGTGGCGAAGATCGACGATGCGGCGGGCGCCGCGCTCATCGCTTCGGCGACCCGGAGTCGTCGCTGCCCGGGAGGTCGCCCGGTTCCTCACCCGGAAAGACCTCTTCATCGAGCTCCCTGAGTCGCTCCTCGAGATCGCGCATGTGATCGTCGAGGTCTTCGTGCGAGAGGCGGTTGCCCGTGAATCTCGGGTCGTCGTCGGGTGCCCGGCGCACGGCCTCCGCCGCCGATCCCTTCCCGATGAAGAACCACAGCAGGCCGCCGATCACTGGGAGCACCACCACGAGAACGACCCACACCGGTTTACTCACCCCGCGGGCGCGCGAACTGTCCGTCATCGCCGCGTCGACGAGCGCGTACAGCGTGAATGCGACGGCGATGACGACCCCGATGATCACGAATCGCACCATGCCTCCATGGTACCCACGGCGACTGACACCGCGCTGGTCGCCAAGTTTCGGTACAGGCTCCGCGGGTACACTCGGGTTCCGTGAGCAAGACCCGAAACGCCTGGACCGTCTACATCGTATTGCGGCTGCTGTTCTTCGCCGTGCCGTTCGGCCTGCTCCTTCTCGTCGGGTTGCAGCCGTGGCTCGCCGCGGTGTTCGCCGCGCTCATCGGCGTCGCGCTCTCGATTCTCCTGCTGTCGAAGCAGCGCGCCACGGCCTCCGAGAGCATCTACGACTGGCGTCAGCGAGACCGCACCCACGACGACATCGTCGAGGACGCGGAGATCGAAACTGCGCATCAAGCAGGCGAAGACGCTGGCGAGGGATCCTCACCGGGCCCCGACTCCGGTCGCGCATAGCGCGCCCTGTTCCCAGAACGAGAACCCACCCTCAGAGCGCGCCCTCACTCTCAGAACGCGAAGGCGACCCCGAGCAGCACGCCGTAGGCGAGGCCCGCGAGGCTCGTGAGCTGCAGCACGAGGATGAGCTCGCGCGGCGTCTTCGCGGTCGCCACGATGAGGATGCACGGTGCGACCACGAGCGCGACGAGCCACACCACGACCATCGTCGGGTTGACGAGCCCGTACACGGCGGGCACCGCGAAGGGCAGCACGACGCACGCGATGTAGAGGAGCCGCGACGGGCGATCCCCCATCCGCACGGCGAGGGTGCGTTTGCCGGCGAGTTCGTCGGTCGGGATGTCTCGGATGTTGTTGACGATGAGCACGGCGACCGCGAAAAGCCCCACGCCGGCGCCTGCCCACCATACCTCCTGCGTGTGGATGTCCGTCTGCAGGTAGACGGTTCCGGCCGTCGCGACGAGCCCGAAGAAGATGAAGACGAACACCTCGCCGAGGCCCGCGTACCCGTACGGGCGCTTCCCGCCGGTGTAGAACCAGGCCGCGACGATCGCGACCGCGCCGAGCGCGAGGAACCACCAACGGCCACTCAAGATCACGGCGACGAGCCCGGCGACCGCCGCGAGCCCGAAGAAGGTGAGCGCGGTGGCGAGCACGCGTTTGGGGTTCACGAGCCCCGAACCGGTGAGCCGGGCCGGGCCGACCCGGTACTCGTCGGTGCCGCGCACGCCGTCGGAGTAGTCGTTCGCGTAGTTCACGCCGATCTGCAGGAACACTGCGACGGCGAGCGCGAGCAGCGTGAGGGTCCAGGAGAAGCCGTGCACCATGTGGGCGATGCCGGCCCCCGCTGCGACGGGAGCCACGGCGAGCGGCAGCGTGCGCAGTCGCGCCCCGCCGACCCAGTTGCGCCAGGTGATTCGCGGTGGCGCCCCGGCGGCGGTCTGTCTCTCGGCGGCGGCCCGGCGGGCCGGGTTCCCCGATTTACGCAGGTCTTTGGCGTTCATGCCTGCCCCTCCCTCGCCGCGTGGCGTCCACGGCGCGTCTGTCTGAAGCTGTCGCGCAGTCGCGCGATCCAGGTCTCGATGGCCCGCATGTCGGGCTTCCCGCCCGGCAGCCGCGGAAGCTCATCGGTCTCGGTCACCCACTCGGGCGCGGCGGCCGCACCGAGCCGGTCGCGCACCGCGGCACGGGCGATGTCGAAGGGGGTGAGGGATCCCTCGCCCGTACTCTCATCGCCGCCAGCGCTCTCATCGCCGACCACACTCTCGACCACGAGACCGACGCGCTCACCCCACTCAGGGTGCGGCACCCCGAGCGCCACGGCCGTCTCCCACCCGGGCAGCTCGCGCACCACGCGCTCGACCTCGTCGAGCGCCACGTTCACGCCGCCCGACACGATCACGCGGTCGAGCCGCCCGGTGATCGAGAGCATGCCGCCGAGGAGCTCGCCCGCGTCGCCCGTGCGGTACCAGCGGGTGATGATGGCGTCGTCGGGGCCCGACTCCTCGATGAACCGGTCAGCGGTGAGTGAGGGATCGCCGACGTAGCCGAGCGCGAGCGACGAGCCTGAAAGCTGCACCTCGCCCTCCCGGATCCGCACGCGGGTGTCGCCGATCTCGATGCCGTCGTACACGCAGCCGCCCGCGGTTTCGGTCATGCCGTAGCTGCGCTTGAGCGCGACTCCGAGTTCGTGGGCGCGGCGCCGCAGTTCGAGCGTGACGGCCTGCCCGCCGACGAGCACCGCGTCGAAGCGGCGCAGCATGTCGGCGGCGTCGCGGTCTCGCTCGGCGAGGTCGAGGAGGCGGGAGAACTGCACCGGCACGAGCGAGACGTACCTGCGCTCGGCGGAGAGCTCGTCGGCCGCGGCGAGCAGAGCCTCGGGGGCGAGCCCACCGTCGAAGAAGACGGGGTCGGTGGCCGCGACCCGGCTGCGCACGAGCATCTGCACGCCGGAGACGAGGTGCGTTGGCAGCGCGACGAGCCACTGCCCGGGCCCGCCGAAGCGCTCGTGGGTGGCCTCGGCGCTCGCGCGAAGCGCTGCGGAGGAGAGCGCGACGGCCTTCGGCACGCCGCTCGACCCCGACGTGCGGATGACGAGCGAGGTGCCCGCGGGCAGCGGTTCGCGCTGCAGCGCGGAGATCGCGGCCGGGTCGGCACCGGGCGGGACGGGGAGCACCGGTGCGACGCCCTCGAGCGCATCGCCGAGTGCCGCGCAGAGCCAGGCGCGATCCTCGGTCGGGATGGCGCGGAGTCCGTTCGAAGTCACCACTCCAGGGTACTCCGCCGGGCAGGGCAGGGATCCCTCCCCTACGCGAGTTCCTCGGCTGCGCGCGTGAGCTCCGTCACCGCGCGCATCACGATCTCATCGGTCATGCGCGTGCTCGGCCCCGAGATCGACACGGCCGCGGGTGGTTCGGTGCG
>JBBAFK010000058.1:0-18010 GCA_041655455.1 Leucobacter sp.
CGAGCGTGAACCGCCTGACAGGATCCGCAAGAGTGTCAGTCACGTAATCGACAATGTCGGTTTCGACGGCCCTGTGAGTATACAAGCCGCCACTGTCATACATACTTCGGCAGTGTATCGAGAACCAAAGCGAGTAGGGAGCATCGGCGGGCGAGTGATCCCTCACCCACCCTCGAAATCGGTCGTGAACCGTGCGTCGTTGATGACGCACTGCCCCGGTCAGCGGGTACGAGTGAAGATGAAGTTCTTCAGAGAAAATCGGGTCGCGCGTTCACCTCCTTTGGAAGAGCCGTCGCCTTCGAAGACGAGTGTGGACTTATGCTCCGTCAGCTCGGGATCTCCCGACTGATACCAGCGGATCTCGAAGGTGCTGCCAGCTAGCCGAGTCGCCACGGCATCTACAGCTGGCGTGCCGAGTTTGGCACTCAAACGGTCGCGGTCAATGTCGGTGTCGGTGTCGGTGTCGGTGTCGGTGTCGAATGACACTCGACCGAGCACCGGGTGTTCGAACTCGCCCGTGTACCAGTTGATGGGGTGTGCCGTTCCGGCAACCTTTTGCAGCACCTCCCGTGCCGTTGCTTCCTGTTCCTCGCGTTGGCGTGTGGCGCGGCGGACGTAGTCGACCGGATCCCTCCCCTGTATGAGATCCATCGCGTACTTGCCCAGGTGGGAGGCAATTCCACCGTGATGCCCTTGATTCGACAGCACAACGACGCCGAGGCCGCGATCGGGATCGAATGCCACGGCCGAGTTGTACCCCTCCGTATTGCCTCCGTGCTCGATCACTCGGCCCTCGGGCAGTGCATGCACGAACCATCCGGTCGCATATCCGATTTCGGGGCGTGAGGTGCCGTGCTGCATCGCGGCCGCAAAATGGCCGCTCACGGCGATGCGTGGCCGGTACGTCTCGTGCAGCTGATCGGGGGAGAGCAGCGGTCCCTCTGGGCCGACCCCATCATTCAGGTGGAATGCGAGCCACCGTGCCATGTCGGCGACGTTCGAGACGACAGCCCCCGCACCCTCCGCGATCGCCGGAAATTCCTCGAGCGGTCGTTCACGCAGTTTGCCGTCGCGGACGGTGTGGCCGCGGGTCGAATTCTTGAATCTCGCCAGTGCGTTGGAATCTGTCGCCGAGGTCTGCATGCGGAGCGGGTCGAAGATGATCTGTTGCACAGCTGCTGCCCAGCTCTCCACCTCGAGCTTCTCGGCGACAATCTCGCCAGCGACGAAGTGGGGCATGTTCTGATAAGCGAATTCGCTGCGAAAGCTTGAGACGGTGGTAACGTGCTGCAGCGCGTCAACCCCCGTACGCCACGGGAGCCCGAACTCATTCGGTAGCTCAGCAGCGTACTCTGGCAGACCGCTGCGTTGTGCGAGCAGGTCGACGATGCGAAACTCGCGAGTCACCCACGGGTCGGGCATGGTGAACGCCGGATAGTGCTCGATCACCCGGTCGTTCCACTCCATTCGACCGCGATCGACCATCGCGGCTTCGGTGACGCCCAGCATCGATTTCGTTGCCGAACCGATCTCGAACGCCGTGTCTGCATCTACCGGCTCACCGGCCTGATTGGATCCGATAAAGCGGGTCGCGACGAGACCATTTCGAGTGACGAACCCGATCGCGACGGCCGGCACGAGCGCCTCATCGGCGTGCGGTACCGCATACTCGAGCAAACGCTCGGCGATGCGTTCGATTGCCGTGCTCGACGTGGCAGCGGGGGCAGGTTGAATGTCCATGGCTCGAACGATAGACGGAACGTCCGACACCCTCGACAGGGGTAGACCCTGGGTTTTCAAGAGAATCACAGCCCGAGGGGTCGGAACCATCGATTTCCGCAGAGAATCAGGGTCTACCCCTCTACTGGTACACCCCCGGAGCTGCCAAGGTGAAAGGGAGCCCGCCCGCGCAGCAATGGAGACCACATGCCATCGAACCCCACGACGACACGACTTCACGTGCTCAGCAATCTCCTACCGTTTTCCGGCACCGACGTCCGGCTGCGTGAGCTGGCCGAGGGTGATGCCGCTCGGATGGCGCTCGGTGCCGCCGATCCCTCGACCCAGCGGTGGGCGTATACCCGCGAAGATGACCTGAGTGTTGCAGCGGTTGTGGATCGGATACGAGGTCAGTATCGTGATGAGGCCGACCGCGGTGACGTGCTGCGCTTGGCCGTCGCCGATCCGGAAACGGACCGGTACCTCGGGCTGCTCGCCCTGTTCGCCGACCGAGGCGGCAGCGTCGAAGTCGGGTTCGTGATCGTTCCGGACAGCCGTGGCTCGGGGGTCGCGCAGCGCACGCTTCTCGCGAGCGCTGAACTCGCGAGACTCGCGGGATACACGGAGCTGCGGGCTCGCACCGATGTGGAGAACCACGCGGCGCAGCGCACCCTCGAACGGGCAGGATTCCAGGCTGTGGGTGCGCCCGAGCCGCCCATCAGCGAACAACTTCAGCACGTGCGACTGCAACCGTATCGCCTGGATCTCGCGGGTGGGCCAGCTGACCTCCAGCGCCTTCTGGAACAGTTAGTGCGCGACACCGGGATGACGGGTGCCCAGGTGGCGATCAGCCATCGAGGCGAGATGCAGCGGGCCGCGGCGGGGGTGCTGAGCGTGCGCACCGGACTTGGCGTGACGCACGAGTCGATCTTCCAGATCGGCTCAATCACGAAACTCTTCACTACGGTGCTTGTGCTGCAACTCGTTGATGACGGCCTCGTGCGACTGACCGACCCGATCGTCGATCACGTGCCCAGCTTCCGGCTCGCCGACGCGGAGTTCGCGCGCAGCGTTCGCATCATCGACCTGCTGCAGCACCGCGGCGGGTTCGACGGTGACGTCTTCACCGATGGCGGCCGTGGTGCTGACGCGCCGCAGGCCATCATTGCCGAACTCGCCCGGGTCGAGCTGTTCTCCCCGCCCGGTGAGCGCTTCGCCTACTCGAACGCGGGCATGGTGGTGCTCGGACGGCTCGTGGAACTCAAACGCGACACTGACTACCTGCGAGCAGTGCGTGAACGGATCTACGCGCCGCTCGGGCTCGAGCACGCCGTGACCCTGCCCGAAGAGGCGATTCTCTTCGGCGTCGCGGTGGGGCACACGCGAGACGCGGAAGGTGACCCCGTCGTGATGCCTACGTGGCAGCTGCCGATGTCGGCGGCAGCGACCGGCGCGGTGCTGACAATGTCGGCCGAAAGTCTCGCCAGGTTTGGTGAGATGCTGCTGAACGGCGGGGTGTCCCGCGGCGGGGAGCGCGTTCTCAGCGAGGAAATGGCGCTTCTTATGGGGAAGCGTTCGTTCGCGCTGCCCGTTGCGACCCCCGTTGGGGAGGGATTTGCGACCGGTGCCTTCACCTACCGTTACGACGGTGCGACCGCGTACGGCCACGATGGGCAAACCATCGGCCAGGTGGCGGGGCTTCGCATCGTGCCCGAGAGGGATCTCGTCATCGCGATCACCACGAACCGGGAAAACGCCGCCGAGCTCACGGAGTCAGTGATCGACTTTGCGCTGCGCCAGTATGGTGATGCGCGCGTGCCACAAGTTGAGGATCTCCCGTCGCCCGCACTCGAACCCGAGGTGGAGTTCATTGCGGGGGACTACTCGAATCACACCATGACCGCGGCGGTGACGGTCGACGACGGCGTGGCCCGTCTGCGGCTCGGTGCACGCACAATTGAGATGGGTAATCAGCCAGCGATGCGTCTGCACCGCATCGGAGACGGTACGTATCGAGTGCTCGCTGCAGAGCACGGTATCGACCTCACCTTTGTCTTCATGGATAGCGACGGTGACGGGATCGCTGACTTCCTCTGGTTCAACCGCATGCTGCGAAGGGATCCTGCCTCGCCGTGACTTCGGCAGGCCGCACGGTGGCTCGAACCATCGCGTACAGCTGGTTTTCGTCGGTGGCCTCTATTCTGAGCGAACAGCTTTCCCGTTCGTGAGGGCACCCCGAAGGAGTGACGACCATGACCGAGTCACTACAGCAAATCGAGATCATCATGCTCGACGGTTCGAAGACCACGTTCGGTGCGGCCACCGACGGAAAGGTCGCGCTGGTCGTCAACGTCGCGTCACGGTGCGGGCTGAGCCCACAGTACGAGCAGCTCGAAGAGCTGCATCGTCGTTACCGGGATCGAGGGTTCGTGGTGGTCGGCTTCCCGAGCAACCAGTTTTTGCAGGAGCTCAGCACGTCGGAGAAGATTGCCGAGTACTGCTCTACGACGTGGGGCGTCACGTTCCCGATGACGGAAAAGGTGAAGCTCAACGGGAAGCATGCGCATCCTGTCTACCGGGTGCTCACCGAATTTCCAGATGCCGAAGGTGAGGCCGGCAAGGTCTCATGGAACTTCGAGAAGTTTCTTGTGCACCCCGACGGTCGGGTGAGGCGTTTTCGCCCGCGAACGTTGCCCGATGCACCCGAGGTAATTGAGACCATCGAAGCATGGATCGTACCCGCGGCATAATTGCGGCCGCCTGGTAATGCGACGGGCGTACTCAGAACCGTGCGCGCCAGTACTGCTTCGGCACGAGCGAGGCGGCGCTCGGTGCTCGGAGTCGATGCGCCCACTCGATCGGCAGGTGCGGGTTCGCGAGGGCGGGGCGGCCGATCGACACGACGTCGGCCTGACCTGAAGCGAGGATCCCCTCGGCCTGCTCCGGTGCCGTGATCAGCCCGACCGCGCCGACCGGGAGGCCTGCCTTCCGTAGACGTTCGGCGATCCACACCTGATATGACGGGCCGATAGGGATCCGCGCGTGCGCCGCATTCGCCGCCGATGACGCGTCGATGAAGTCCGCCCCGTCCTCCCTCAGCCAGTCGACGAGTTGCTCGGCTGCGGTGATGTCGAAGCCGCCCTCGACCCACTCGTCACCGGACAGCCGCACCATGAGGGGGAGATCGGGGTGGTCGGCGCGGATCCCACGCACGATCTCACGCAGCAAGCGTGCGCGACGTTCGGGAGACCCACCGTACTCGTCGGTGCGTTTGTTCGAGAGAGGGGAGAGGAACTCGTGGATGAGATAGCCGTGCGCGCCGTGGATTTCGACGAACTCAAATCCCGCCCGCACTGCCCTCGTGGCCGACTCGCGGAAGGCGACAACGATATCCAAGATTTCCTCGGCGTTGAGCGGTCGTGGTGTCGCGTATCCGTCGGCGTACGGTATGGCGGAGGGGGCGACGGGTTGCCAGCCGCCTTCAGGAGAAGGAACCGTGCCCTGCGGTTCATCCGGGAGCATCGGGAAGGTCGATGCTTTGCGCCCCGCGTGCCCGAGCTGAATGCCCACGCGGGCCCCGTGAGCTTTGACCGCAGGAAGATACCGACTGAATGCGGCCTCCTGCGTGTCGTTCCAGATGCCGAGGCAATTCGGGCTGATACGGCCCTCGGGCAGGACGCCGGTTGCTTCGACGACGAGGAGGCCTGCTCCGCCTCGCGAGAGCGCCGCCCAGTGCGTCAGGTGCCACTCGTTCGGTACCCCCTGCTCATGGCCTGACGCGGCGGCCGAGTACTGACACATCGGAGGGATCCACAGGCGGTTACGAACCTCGAGGCTTCGCAGCGTGAACGGTCGGAACAAGAGAGGGTCGGCCATGTTCGGCAGTCTATTGCAGGCTCGAGTGAGACATTTCGAGCGGGCACGGCTCCGCTGTCGGGGGTCGGGCGTACACTGTGGAACGCGAAAGGTCCTCGATCGTGACATCACGGGTCGGGGCACGGCAGCGGGGCCGATATTGGGAGGGGACGCGAGAATGTCGAGCAAGGAGACCAGTAGTTTCAGCGAGGCGGAGCGGGCTGCGATGCAGCAACGGGCGGAGGAACTCCGCTCGATGAAGGGCGTTAAGGGCTCTGCAAAGCGGCAACGCGAGTACGATGCCTGTCTGACAGCGATCGCCGAGCTTGACGGGACGGACCGCCTCGTCGCCGAGCGTTTTCACGTGATCGTCAGTGAGGAAGCGCCACACCTCGACCCGAAGACCTGGTACGGGTTTCCGTCGTATGCGCTCGACGGAGACGTCATTACATTTCTGCAGCCCGCCTCAAAGTTTGACACGCGTTACGCGACGATCGGCTTCAATGAGCGCGCGCTGCTGGACGACGGTGAGATGTGGGCCACTTCGTTCGCGGTCGTCGACGTCACCTCGGAGGTTGAGGAGCGGTTGCGCATGCTTGTGCGCCGTGCCGCTCCGTCGCCGGAGGGAACCGAATGACCTCGTCGACCTCACGCATCCTTGTCGGGGTCGTGCTCATCGTGGCCCCGCTGCTCGCCGTCGTCTTGAAATCCTTCTCGTTCGGCTGGATGATCGTGTTTCTCTTGTTCGGGCCGATCTTCTTGCTGATCGCGGGCTACGCCCTCCAAATCGTGATTGCAATCCACAGCTTCATGTCGAAGAAGCATCTGCACGGCACACATCTGCGGCGGGCATCCATTGCCGCCTGGGTGACGTCTGTTGGAATCGTGGTGCTCGGTATCTTCATGCCCGACGGCGGCGACATGTACTGGGGGTCCACTTTCCAGGCCTGGCTCGGTGCCTACGGGCCGAACGCCGATGCCGTGCACGCGGCGACTGATGGCTGGAGCGACTGGGTCGCGGTAGTCGCGGTTGCCGTCTGGTTGGTGGGCTACGTTTGGCTGCTGGTTGAGTGGGTGGTTGCACTCGTGCAACGCTCCCGCGCGAAGCGGGCCGGGGGAGTACTCCCCGCATAGTTCGGATGCGAAATGCAGAAAACCCCGAGGCGACACTGAGTGGTCGCCTCGGGGCACGGGCACGACGGGTGGTATTTCCGTCGAGACCGCTGCGGTACGGTGATGGCTGCTATTGCGCCGCCATCGCGTCTTGAACAACAGTTGATGTACCGACATTCGAATCGCCCTCGGTCGATACTGCGATCTTCCGTGGCTTCGCCTTTTCGCTGACCGGAATCGAAACTTCCAGTACGCCATTGCGGTAGTTCGCAGAGATGCGCTCGGTGTCGATGCCCTGCCCGAGGCTCAGCTGACGGAGGAACGTGCCAGAGTTGCGCTCGCGAGAAATCCACTTGACGTCTTCGCTCGTGCCGACACTGCGCTCGGCCCGGATCGTGAGCAGCTGGCCGTCGACGTCGATATCCACGGAAGCGGGGTCGATGCCGGGGAGGTCGGCGCTCAATACGTAGTGGTCCTCCGCGCGGTAGAGGTCCATGGGGAACTGGCGCGGGCCGCGACGGTTGCCCTCGAAGACGTTGCCTGCGAGGCGATCGAGTTCGCGGAAGGGATCATAAGTAGCCATGTCGTCTCCTTTCGACGGGTGGCGGGGTGATGAGTAAGATTCTAAACTTGAGTCGATGTGACTCAAGTTGCTACTAGATTAGCACTCTAGTTGCTGGAGTGCTAATTGTGTTTCGGTGTGGTTCGCTCCGGGCGTACGAGGGGTGTGCGGTATCGAAATCCGAGTTCACCGCGGTCCAACGAGTCCGATCGACCCGTTGCCTCCAACTGAAACGCCGCCTACAGTGAGGAACCAACCGCGGCTCACTGCTTCGGTAGGGGCCACCGGGGGTCCCGCGTCATGTACCCGGACGAAGTAGGGGAGGGAATGATGTTCGCAGAGGTGCCGAACCGGCACAGCGCCTACGCTGACCGACGCGAAGCCGGCGCTGAACTCGCCCGCGTCCTTCCGCCAGTGCTCACGGAGGCTAAGGAGGAGGATCCCTCGGCCGCGCAACCTTCCCGCATCGTTCTTGCCCTGCCCCGGGGTGGCGTGCCCGTCGCCGAACCCGTAGCCGAGGCACTCGACGTTCCGCTTGACCTGCTAGTCGTGCGGAAGCTCGGGGTGCCGGGTCAGCCTGAGGTCGCCATGGGGGCGATCGCTGCGACTGCGAACGGTCTCGTCAAAGTCGATAGCGAGGAGGTGGTTGAGTACGTGCGACGTAGCGGCATCGGCCAAGCCGAGATCGACCGCGTTGAGGCTGCAGAGATCGCGGAACTCTACCGGCGCGAGCGGGCGTACCGCGCTGACCGCCCGCCCCTCGACCTCGAGGGTCGCGTCGTCATCCTCGTGGACGACGGTATTGCGACGGGCTCGACCATGACCGCCGCGGTCGGGGCAGTTCGTGCCGGGGGTGCTGCCCGCGTGATCGTGGCGCTGCCGGTTATCGTCGGACGGATCCCTCGTGCACTCGAAGAAGCCGTCGATGCGATCGTCTGCCCATGGATCGCGCGTGACCTGCCCGCTGTTGGTCTCGCGTATCGTCGATTCGATCAGACGTCAGACGACGAGGTCCACGAAATTCTGCATCGTGCTTGGGGGCGGTGACCGGCAGGCTTCGTACGCTAGCAGCATGCAATTCGTATTCGATCGGCAAAAAATATCCCGAAAACCGCGGAAAACGGCATATCTCTTGCAGATTGAATATGGATTGCGGGCACCTCGAACACAGGGGCTACGAACACGGCACCTCGAATGCCGGGCCTCGAACGCGGGCACCTCGAACGCCGGATGGCTTGAGGACGGGCGGAACCCTACCTCGCCCTACTCAGTGTCAGGGTTCCGGGTCCTGAGCGTGACGGCGAGCGTGCCGACGACCAAGAGGAGCAGAATCGCGGCCGGAGCGAAGTCTCCGAAGATCCAGCCGGCACCCGGGGCGACGACGCGTGAGGATTCCTGCTCGCTGCTGACGTAGGCGAAGTCAGGCAACTCGATCAGCCCGTCGTTCGTGACCGACACTTCGAACGAGACGGAGGTTTCGACGCCGTCGACCGCAACCGCGCGCGCGGTGAGCTCGTAGCTGCCAGCGGGGATCCCTGTCGAGAATGGCCCCTCGGCCCACAGGTTCCCTTGGTGGTCGACGTCACCGGACAGGACAGTGTCGCCATCGGCGCCGAGAGTGGCAACGGCTTCGGAACCGCGGAGGAGGCCCGAGCCGCTGAGGCTGATGAGCACGTCCGACGGTGGCAGTGCGGTGTCTGAGTCCACCGGACCGTTCACGTTTGCGGACAGCCAGAGCGACGGTTGCACGCGGAGGAGTTCGACCGCGCTCGACCCGTATCCAAGTGACATTGACGCAACCACCGCCGCGAAGATGATGGAGAGTACGAGGTTGAGGTTCTTTGCGCCGACGCTCGAGCCCGTCGGTCGCTCACCGACTATGTTGAGGGATCGATATGCGCGAGCCGCGAAGACTGTGCCCGCGATGATTCCGGCGGCGACGAGCGCCTGCACGATGACCCACACCCAGGTTTCGAGCGCCGTCTGTGTGACGTCGTAGACGATGAGGCCGAAGATGAGAGCCACCGCGACCGCAACGATGGGAAGCGTGTAGGCGAGAGCGGTCGCTCGCTGGGCGGACCGCTCGTCGGGGGTGCCCGTCTCGGGAGCTGGTTCGGCTCCAGGTGCTGGTCCGGTGTCGAGTGCCTGGTCGGGGTGGCCTGGCTCGGATGATGCGCCCACCGGAACGTCGAGCGGGATGCCCTCCTGCTGCACCTGCAATGACGCGGGCCGGGCCGGCACCGTGCGGGGAGCGACCGGCCGCGAGAACACGAATCCGACAAGAATCACCGAGACGACGAGCGCCGTGTACAGAATGATCGGCAAATAGGAGTTGAACAGTCGTTCTATGCCGGTGTCGTCGTCTGCGCCGGAGAAGAAGTTGCTCATGAAGACTTCGATGGCGGCGATGGCTGCGAGCACCAGCCCGATGATCACGACGGTGCTTGCGAAGCGCACGATTGGACGGGTTAGCGCAGAGACCGGCTGCATGGCTCCGGCGCGGGCGGCGTGTCGCCGACCGAGGAGGCCGCCAAGTGTGAACACCGCGATGGCCGCGAAGATCAAATAGGTCGACGGGCGAACAGCGATAACTGAGTCGGGCCCCCAGAGCTCTTCAGAGGTGAACCCGGCCTCGACGAGGATATCGCTGAGGCGGGCGATCATGAAGACGAGCCAGGCGACGATCCCACCGGCGAGCACAAGCCACAGTGCCCGATTCGCAGCGGTGCGAGAGTTCGTGTGTGTCCCCATGTTGGGAGTCTATGCCCAGTCGGGTCGTGAGGGGGAGTGCTCGGAGGTTACGTTCCGGCTGCGGAAGACGGCAGCATGGAGGGTGCTCAAACGCCGGTAGCGCGGGTGAGGGATCGGCAACCGCCCTACGTGCTGGAACCTGCCCCCTCCCCGGAGTTCTCCCGCTGAATGTGGCTGCGCGCGTGAGCGAGGGCGGGTTCGAGCTCCGCGTACAGGTGGTTCTCGTGGCGCAGCGCCCCGACCACGCCGACGCGGGAGAACAGCTTCTTGTGGCGATCCTGTACGCCCTTGATGATGACGGTGATGCCGCGGCGCTCGAGCCGCTGCACCAGTTCTTCGAGGACGTGCGCTCCCGTCGCATCGACGAGGTCGATGCGGGAGAGGCGGAGGATGACGACGGAGACGCGGGCGGTCGAGAGCACCTCGTCGAGCACCCGCTCGGCGCTCGCGAAGATGAGGGGGCCGTCGATTGCGATGAGCGCGATGCGGTCGTCGCCGGGCTGTTCGTCGCCGGGAAGCACCTCGCGGTGCACTCCGGCGGCGCGGGACATGTTGCGCATGGCGATGACGCCCGCGAAGATCACGCCGATGACCACGGCGACGATGAGGTCGACCGACACCGTGATGACGGCCGTCACCACGAACGCGATTGCGTCGCCGCGAGTGGAGCGCAGGATGGAGCCGGCCACGCGTCGGTTTACCATCTGGAAGGCGGTGACCATGAGCACGCCGGAAAGCGCAGCCAGCGGAATGTAGGAGACGGGCGCTGCGAACAGGAGCACGACGAGCAGCAGCACGACGCCGTGGAAAATGGCGGCGAGGCGCGTGCGTGCCCCGGCGCGCACGTTGACCGCGGTGCGGGCGATCGCGCCGGTCGCTGGCATGCCGCCGAAGAGGCTCGCTCCGACGGAGGCGAGGCCCTGACCCATGAGCTCGCGGTCCGGGTCGAATGGTCCCGTGTTCGCCATCGACGCCGCGACCCGGGCAGACAGGAGGGATTCGATCGCGGCGAGCGCCGCGACCGCGAATGCGGCCGGCGCGAGTTGCGTGATCGCGCCGAGATCGACCTCGGGCAGGGTCGGGGCGGGCAGGGTGGACGGGAGCACACCGATCGACGCGAGGGTGAGGGGGAGGAGGAAGGAGATCCCTGTCGCGATGGCGACTCCGATGAGGGATCCGGGGATCGCTGCGTGCAGTCGGGGCAGCAGGAGCATGCACGCCGCAACGACCGCGACGATGAGGAGTGACCACAGGAGGTAGGCCGTGTCGGCGCTCGCGAGACTTGTCACCGCGGTGACCACCACGTTCGATGCGCTGGCACCGCCCGCGTCCGGGCCGGTGAGCGCAGGCACCTGCTGCATGAAGATGATGACCGCGATGCCGAGGGTGAACCCTTCGATCACGGGCCACGGGATGACCGTCACAGCGCGACCGAGCTTCAGGGCTGCGGCGGCGACCACGATGATTCCGGCGAGGAGCGTGACTGCGGCGACGGCGCCGAGGCCCTGCGTCGCAACAATGGGGGCGAGCACGACGACCATCGCGCCGGTGGGGCCCGAGACCTGCACGTTGGAGCCGCCGAAGACGGCCGCGATGATTCCGGCGACGATGGCGGTGATGAGTCCTGCTTCTGCGCCGACGCCCGAGGAGATGCCGAAGCCGAGTGCGAGTGGAAGCGCGACGATGCCGACGGTGACGCCAGCAGCGAGGTCGCCGCGCCACGTGCGTTTCAGGCCGGCGTAGTCGCTTCGCTGGGGGAAGAGTGCCCCCCAGTAGGCGACGATTCTTGACCGTGTGGTGTGTTCGATGCTCATTCGCCCACCGCCGGGAGTTCGTCGGCGAGCAGTCTGGATTCGGACGACTCGTCGAGGATGTGCGTGAGGAGTTCGCGTGCGAGCCCGAGGAGTTCGGCGACCTGCGGGTATGCGAGTCGATAGTAGACGTGACTGCGGCGGCGTTCGGACACGACGAGGTGGTTGCGGCGGATCACGGCGAGGTGCTGAGAGAGGTGGGAGGCTTCGAGGCCGATGCGTTCCTGCAGCTCGCCCACGGTGTGTTCGTTGCCGTCGGCGAGGATCTCGAGGATGCGGATGCGGAGCGGGTGCGACAGCCCCTTGAATAGGCCGGCTTTCACCTCATAGAGCGGAAGTTCACGATTAGTTAGCGGCATGATGGAATCATCATATCGAATGGTGCTGGAGAGTCGGTGCGACAGGGATCCCGCGAAACCTGCGCGTCGCTGAGTGTTTACCCGGAGTCCCTAGGCTGTCGCCCGGTACCGCAATCGGTGCCGTGAGTGACCAGTTCAGGTCGCCCCATCCCGGACCCGAGGAGTGCCATGCCCGAGAGGCTCGAAGTCCACGGCATCGATCGCGACGATCTCACACTGCCCGAGCCGACGCCCGACCACTTCAGATGGTGGCTGCTCCATCATTTGCAGTACACGGTCGGCACCGACCCGGAGCACGCGTCGAAGTTCGATTGGCGGATGGCGCTCTCGCACACGATCCGGGATCGCGTGCTGTCGCCGTGGTTCGATGCGACGCGTCGCACGTGGGAGGAAAGCCGGAAGCGGGTGTATTACCTGTCGATGGAGTTCTTGGTCGGGAGGTTGCTCGAGGACGCGATGATCAACCTCGGGCTGCGCGACGTGGCAGCTCAGGTACTCGACGACCTGGGTCTCGATTTCTCGGTGATCGTCGATGACGAACCGGATGCGGCGCTGGGAAACGGGGGTCTCGGCCGTCTCGCGGCGTGCTTCCTCGAATCCATGTCGACGGTCGGCTGCCCGGCCTACGGGTATGGGCTGCGCTATGAGCACGGACTGTTCAAGCAGCGGTTCGAAGACGGCCGCCAGGTCGAGACCCCGGAGGATTGGCTCGTCGCCGATGACCCGTGGAGTTTCACTCGGCCCGAGTCGGCGTACCGGGTGCCGCTGCACGGTGAGCTCGTTGAGGAGAACGGACTGCAGGTGTGGCGGCCCAGGTTCCAGGTGCTCGCAGCCGCGCACGACACTCCAGTCGTCGGTTATGGCGGCCGCTGGGCGAACACGCTTCGGCTGTGGGCCGCCCTCAATAGTGCGGAACTTTTCGACCTCGACCGCTTCAACGCGGGGGACTTCGCGGCAGCCGCCGAACCCGAGGCTCTCGCACGCAGCCTCAGTCGGGTGCTCTACCCGAACGATTCGACGGAGCGGGGCAAGGAGTTGCGCCTCGCCCAGGAGTTTTTCCTCACCTCGGCCTCGGTGCAAGACATTCTGCGCCGCTTCCTGAAGGGCACCGACGACCTGCGGCAGTTGCCCAACCACGTTGCGATCCAGATGAACGATACGCATCCCGCGATCGCAGGCCCCGAACTCATCCGTTTGCTCGTCGACGAACACGGCTTCGACTTCGACCCGGCGGCCGAGCTCACGACCCGTGTGCTCGGCTACACGAACCACACGCTGCTGCCCGAAGCCCTCGAGCGCTGGTCTGTCGACCTGATGCGCAAGGTGCTGCCCCGTCACCTGCAGATCATCGAGCGGCTCGACCGGTGGGATCTGCGAATCAACGGCCCGCGCCACGAGGGCGGCGGCCTCGTCGAGTACGGTCAGGTGAAGATGGGCGATCTCGCGTTCGTCATGAGTCACCGGGTGAATGGCGTTTCTGCGCTGCACACCGACCTCGTGAAGCAGCAGCTCTTCCCTGAACTCGACCGGAAGCACCCCGACCGCATCGTCAACGTGACGAACGGTGTCACGCCACGTCGCTGGTTGAAACTCGCGAACCCGCCGCTTGCGAGGCTCATCACCGACACGATCGGTGACGGGTGGGAGACGGACCTCGAGCGATTGCGGGGGCTTGAGCCGTTCGCCGATGACGCCGGTTTCCGCGAGGCCTTCGGGGCGACGAAGCACGTGGCGAAGACACGCTTCGCGGGGTGGTTGCGGGCGACGCACGACATCGACCTGGCGGTCGGGTCACTGTTCGACGTGCAGGTCAAGCGCATTCACGAGTACAAGCGTCAACTGCTCAATATCCTCTGGACGATCGCGCACTGGCAGCGCATCAAGCGCGATCCCGGTGCGGGATGGGTGCCCCGCACGAAGATTTTTGGTGGGAAGGCGGCGCCCAGTTACCACGTCGCGAAAGACATCATCCGCCTCATTAACGATGTCGCGTCGGTGATTAACGCCGACCCTGAGACGAGTGAGTTGCTGCGTGTCGTGTTCCCGCCGAACTACAACGTGTCGATGGCCGAGCAGCTGATCCCGTCAGCCGATCTCTCCGAACAGATCTCAACGGCCGGAATGGAGGCGTCTGGGACGGGGAATATGAAGTTCGCACTCAACGGTGCGCTCACGATCGGCACGCTCGATGGGGCAAACGTTGAGATCCGTGAGCGGGTGGGCACCGAGAACTTCTTCCTCTTCGGACTCACCGCGAGTGAGGTGCAGGCCCGCCGCGCTGAGCCGGGGCACGCGAGAGCCGCGATCGAGGCGAGTGAGCCGCTCCGTGACGCCCTGCAACTCATTGCGGAGGGGGTGTTCAGCCCGGGTGACCCGCACCGGTACGGAGGGCTTCTCGACGTGCTGTGGAATAGCGACTGGTTCCTCGTGTCGAGCGACTTTGACGCATACGACGAGGCCCAGGCCGTTGCGGAGCGCGCGTACCGCGAGCCGGATCAGTGGCAGCGCATGGCGATCCTCAACGTCGCGCGCATGGGGTATTTCAGTTCAGACCGTTCGATCCGCGAGTACATGCGCGAGGTCTGGGAGATCGACCCCGCGATCTGACTGAAGTGCGGGCGGTGCGTGCTGGGCAAGGAGTCGGGGGCGAGGGATCCGGCAACCCCGTGCACCACAGGTTCATCCCGGTAGCCGCGCGGTGAACACCCGCGGAAGCTTGGGGAAAGCGGCCTGGTTCCGCAGATTTCCCGGGGTTAGATGGGGATCGGAGGGGATATGACGAACGCACTCGACAAGGCCCAGGCGGCACAGCTTGTCGAGGGATCCCATCCCGATCCCTTTGCCGTGCTCGGGCCGACGAGCGGGGGCGATCTGGTCGTTCACGTCCCGGGGGCCGATCAAGTGTTCGTGGTGAACGACACGGATGCCCGCGAACTCGAGCCGTATCCAGGCGCACCCGGGGTATTCACCGGTCAATCGTTGCCGTTCTACCGGCTGCGGATCGCGTGGCCGGACGGGGGGAGCGAGGATCGCGAAGACCCGTACCGCTTTGGCCCAGTGCTCGGCCACATCGATGAGCACCTCATCGGTGAGGGGTCGCACCGCAGGCTCTGGGAAGTGCTGGGTGCGCACCCCACGGAGCATGAGGGGGTCTCCGGCGTGCACTTTGCCGTGTGGGGGCCGAACGCGCGCAGCGTGTCAGTCGTCGGCGATTTCAATCTCTGGAACGGTGCTGCGCATCCGATGCGGGCCCGCGGGGCGACCGGGGTGTGGGAACTGTTCATTCCCCGGCTTGGCGAGGGCGCCGTGTACAAGTACGACGTTCGCGGACGCGGCGAACCGTTGCCGCTCAAGGCCGACCCGTTGGGGCGGGGGAGTGAGCACCCTCCCGCGACCGGTTCGGTTGTGCGGTCGCTCGAGCACGTCGCGGCGGAGCGGAAGCGGCCGTCGGAAATCGAGTGGGCGCGGCACCGCGCCGTCACGAACGCGCCGGACGCACCCATCAGTATTTATGAGGTGCACCTCGGCTCGTGGCGCCGGGCCGAGGGCGGGAGGCCGCTGTCGTACCTCGAACACGCGGCGCAACTCGTCGACTACGTCGCGGGCCTCGGGTTCACCCACCTGGAAATCATGCCGGTGAGCGAGCATCCGTTCGAGGGCTCCTGGGGCTATCAGCCGATCGGATTGTACGCTCCGTCGATCCGGTACGGTACGCCGGCCGAGTTCGCCGCATTCGTGGCGCGAGCGCACGAGCGAGGGCTCGGGGTGATCGCGGACTGGGTGCCCGGGCACTTTCCGACCGACGCGCACGGACTCGGTCGCTTCGACGGGACCGCGCTCTACGAGCACCTCGACCCGCGCGAGGGTTTTCACCCCGACTGGAACACGCTGCTGTTCAACTACGGTCGCCCCGAGGTTGCGAACTACCTCGTCTCCAACGCGCTCTACTGGGCCGGTGAGTTCGGCCTCGACGGGCTGCGTGTCGACGCCGTCGCCTCGATGATCTACCGCGACTATTCGCGTCGGGAAGGGGAATGGATTCCGAACGTGCACGGTGGTCGCGAGAACGAGGAGGCCATCGCATTCCTGCGGCAGGCGAACGAGGCCGTGCACGAGGAACACCCGGGCATCGCGATGATCGCTGAAGAATCCACAGCGTTTCCGGGGGTCACCGCTCCCGTCGAGCACGGCGGCATGGGGTTCGACTTCAAATGGAATCTCGGCTGGATGAACGACTCGCTCGCCTATTTCGGTCGGGATCCCATCTACCGTCGTCACCATCACGACCAGATCACCTTCGGCATCACCTACGCCTTCTCCGAGCGGTTCGTGCTGCCGATCAGCCACGACGAGGTCGTACACGGCAAGGGTTCGATGTACGGGCGAATGCCCGGCTCGCACGCGGACAAGCTCGGGAGCCTCAAGGCGTTCTACGGGTACATGTGGGGGTATCCCGGGAAGAAACTGCTGTTCATGGGACAGGAGTTCGGGCAGCCCGCCGAGTGGGATCACGACGGCGAGCTCGACTGGGGTGTCCTCGCGGATCCCGGCCACGCCGGCGTGCGGGCCGTGGTGCGCGATCTGAACCGGCTCTACCGAGAGCAGCCGGCCCTGCACCGGCGTGACACCGACGCCGGCGGCTTCCAGTGGCTGCTCGTGGACGCCGCCGATGATCAGGTGTTCGCGTGGCTGCGCCGCGGCGAACCGGGAGACCCGCACGTTGTCGTGGTCGTGAACCTGGCGCCCGTCGAGCGCACCGGGTATCGCATCGGCTTCCCGGTACCCGGGCGTTGGGCCGAGGCGCTGAACACCGACGCCGCGGCATACGGCGGTGGCAACCGCGGTCACTTCGGTGCGATCGAGACCGAACCGGTGCCCGCTGGCCATGAGGCGCAGTCGGCGCCGCTGACCCTTCCCCCTTTGTCCGCCATCTACTTCGTGGAGGAGCAGCGATGATCGCGAGGCGTTCGAGAGCGACCGGGGCGCCGCCGCGCCTCACGAGTCAGGCGATGGCGTTCGTCTTGGCGGGCGGACGCGGGTCGCGACTCGAAGAGCTTACGGATCGTCGGGCGAAGCCGGCCGTGCACTTCGGCGGCAAGACCCGCATCATCGACTTCCCGCTCTCGAACGCGCTGAACTCCGGCATCCGGAAAATGGCGGTCGCCACCCAGTACAAAGCGCACTCGCTCATCAAACACCTGCAGCTGGGCTGGAACTTCTTCCGCGCGGAACGGAACGAGTACCTTGACATTCTGCCGGCGAGTCAGCGGCGCAGCGACCAGTGGTACGAGGGAACGGCCGACGCGGTCGCGCAGAACATCGACATCGTCGACGACTACGACGTGGAATACGTGATCGTGCTCGCGGGTGATCACGTCTACAAGATGGACTACGAGATCATGCTGCGTCAGCACGTCGAGACCGGCGCCGACGTCACAGTGGGGTGCCTCACCGTGCCTCGGGATGAGGGATCCGCCTTCGGCATCATGCACACCGACACGAAGGGCCGCATCGTCGACTTCCTGGAGAAGCCCGCGGATCCGCCGGGGATTCCCGGAGATCCGACGCACGCGCTCGCCTCGATGGGGATCTACGTGTTCGACTGGTCGTTTTTGCGCGCACGACTGCTCGAAGATGCTGAAGATCCCGAATCGCAACACGATTTTGGGTACGACATCATCCCCGCGCTCGTGCGTGACGGAAACGCCTGGGCGCACCGATTCAGCGAATCGTGCGTGATGTCGGGGCTCGAGACGGAACCGTACTGGCGTGACGTCGGCACGATCGACTCGTTCTGGCAGGCGAACATCGACCTCACGCACTTCGTCCCGCCGCTCGAC
>JBBAFK010000059.1:0-17549 GCA_041655455.1 Leucobacter sp.
GGTCAAGGGGCTATAGCTCAGGCGGTTAGAGCGCTTCACTGATAATGAAGAGGTCCCAGGTTCAAGTCCTGGTAGCCCCACCACAATCTGCATCGAATCGGCGGTTCTCCGGCCGTGGCTTTAACGTTCTGGAATCTGGATCGCACTCGAGTTCGGGCCCGAATTTCCAAGGCTGTTTTCTCCCCATAGTCCGTGAGCCTAGGCACCTGATCTACCGCCCTGAAGCAGTAGGTCTCCCTCCGCACGCGCTTCTGAAGCGGTTGTGGGTGCCTCTGGTCAGCAGTTTTGTTTGGGGTTAGTCTATGTATGCACCATGTCGAATGTTCGAGCGTTGGTGGAATCTCACGTAACGGCCGGCATTGAGCTGCCGGACACGGAGCAGGGGGCACGAGATTGGCATCGTCGCGAAAGACGCTGGCAGGAATCGCCATCGTTGTTACAACGTCCGGCCTGCTTCTCGCGGGCTGCACGGGCGCTCCTGAGCCGGCACCGGCAGAAGAAGTGCAACCCGTGGAGGAGACCCCTGAGTTCTCCATCGAAGAGGTGGACTTCACGACAGTGGAATGGTCGCTCTCACACCATGGGAGGATGATCTCCACCGATGGCCTGAGCTTCGCAGACGGCCCCGCGATCATCGAAACGGTCGAATACACCATCGGCAAAGACCAAATTGTGTACGGTGACGCCGACGGTGATGGCGACCTCGACGCGATCGTTCCCGTCAGCGCCGTAGATGTGGTCGGGGGCGGCGTGGATCTCGGAACGGCCTGGTATCTATGGGCCGACGATGCCGGCACTGCGGTGCAGGCTCGTGTTCCCGCCGCGCTCAGAAACTGCGACATCGTCGTGGAGAGCGTCGCTGCGGTGGATGGTGGCTTCGAGATCCACGAGTTCCATCTCCGCTCCGGTGAGGAGACCTACACCGAATGCGGGGAGCCCGGCAGTGATGAGCGCACCCGGACGGTGACGATCAGCGCCGACGGCCCAGAGGGGGAACTCTGGCCTGTGCAGACCGCCCCGTTCGTGTCGTTCGGCGGGGCGTGCCCAACCTCGACGGCATTTCACGGCGACCCTGCGACCGCCGACCACTTCGCCGCACCGAACGCAGAGACCACGCCACTCATAGGCGATCAGATCAACACCTGGCCGGTCGAAGAGTGGCAGATTTTCCGCGACGGCTATCCCGGCTGGAAGCTCGTCGGTGTCAACGTCGACGGCAACCCAGGCTGCGCGTGGACGCAGCTCTAACTCGCACGCGTTCGACGAAGGAGTAGCCGATGAACCGAACCACCCGTTTCGCTCGGCCGCTGAGTCCGGGCCTCGCGGTGGCCGGCACTGCCGCGGCTGTGGCGGGCCTGCTCGTCGTCGGCTGCGTGCAGGCAGAACCCGCGCCAGCAGAGCCCGTTGAGACCGTGGAGCCGGTCGAGGAAGAGACACCGGTCTCGGTGCTCGAAAGCTTCGACTTCGGAAACGCCGATTGGTTGTTCGTACCTCACACCGAGACCTACCCGCCCCAGGCTGTTTCGCTCGCCGATGGGACCGCCAACATTGACGGGATGCAGTACACCGTCGTCACCGACGAGGTTCTCTTCAGTGATGCCGACGGTGACGGCGACCTGGATGCCATCGTTCCGGTAGAGGCGTACGCGGGCGGGAACTCGGTCGATCGGCAATGGTATATCTGGGCCGAACACGACGGCGAGGCCGTGCAGGTCGAGATGCCCGTTGCGCGAACGATCCACTGCGGCACCGTCACGGCGAACGTCACCGCGGTCGATGGAGGCTTCGAGATTCACGAGTTCCGCCACATCATCGGAGACGAGAACCTCGCCTGCACCGACCGTGGTTCGGACGAGCGCGTGCGCACGGTAGGGATCAGCGACCAGGGCCCGAACGGGATGCTGTGGCCCGTACAGCTTGCGCCGTTTCCCGCCTATGGCGGAATATGCCCGGCCTCGGCCGAGCCCGACACTTACCCACTCGATAGAAATGCTTACGCTGTGCCGAACAGTGATGCAGAGCTGATATCGGCCGACGGAATGCACGAGTGGCAGCTTGCATCGTGGTCGATCTACTCGATGACCGTGCCTGACTGGCGGCTCATCGGTATCAGCACGGATGCTGGTCTCGGGTGCGCCTGGGTGAACAGGTAGACGTGAAGTGGGATCGGAGATGGACTGGCGCCTACCCACAGTGCTGCACGTTGAACACGTTTTGCACGGTTGAAACGATGCCGGTATAGTTTTCGAAGCGGGGCAGACTTCTTGATGAAGAGGTCCCAGGTTGAAGCCCTGGGAGCCCTAAGGTGCGGCTCGTTTCGATCCGTTCCGGGTCCTTAGCTCAATTGGTAGAGCGCCTGCTTTGCAAGCAGGAGGTCGCGAGTTCGATTCTCGCAGGATCCACCCAAAGTGTCTTACGGGAACACGCGACATCGAAAGATGTGGGGTGTTCCCGTTCGGCTTCCTTGCCTTCGTCGCCGCCGTCGTGCGCCTCACGGAAGATCGTTGCGAACGGCTCCGCGAGGTGTGGCCGTAGTTGTTCGTCGTCGGTGATGTCGAGGCGGGTGTAGAACGCCTGGTTCGCCAGCCGTCGGTCGGCATCGCCCGAGTGGGCGTAGGCACGATGCACGTCGGTGATCAGGCGCAGGCTGTCGTGGAGGAACGCGCGTCCGCCGGTGTGGTGCTCGCTGTGCTCGGCGAGGCGACGGTTCACGTCCGCCAGGCCCGCGCGGATGCGGTCTTGATGCCGCTTCAAGGTGTCGAGGTCGATGGCGTCGGCGAAGTGCGCGGCGAGGAGTTTGTCGGACTCTGCTTCCAGGCGTGCGCGGTTCGCGGTCAAGTCAGCAACTTCCTGATCCTGGCCCGCGTTGCGCTTATCGAATGCCGCATCAACATCGGCCGCGAGGCGCTGATAGGTCGCGTCGCTGATCGTGATGGAGGCGTAGGAGTCCGCGACGAGGCGTTCCGCGACGGCGACCGGCACGGCCCGTCTCGTGCAGTTCGTCTTCTTGGCGGCACGGCCGGAGCACACGAAGTAGGCGTAGGTCGTGCCGCGTGGATTGGTGGCGAAGTCGAGCAGCATGCGTGAGCCGCAGGTGCCGCAGTGCAACAGTCCTTTGAGGTGGTGGGCGTGCTGAACGTGCCGGGTCATCTTCGCCGTCCGCGCCCGGAGTAGCGATTGCACTTTGTCGAACAGTTCCGGTTCCACGATCGGGTCGTGCGCGCCGGGGTGCAGTGCGCCCTTGTAGCGGATCACGCCCGCGTAGTATGGGTTCGTCAGTAGCTTGTAGAGCGTGTTCTTCCCGAGCGGCTTCGAGGGACGCTTCGGTGTCGGCACGGTCAGCAGCCCGCGTGCTGTCAGCTCCCGCAGGAGACCGGTGACGGAGGTTTCCCCGGTCGCGTAGTGCTCAAATGCCCAGGTGATGAGCGGGGCGCGTTCGGGATCGACCTCGACGGTGCGTATCTCGCGGCCGTTGTCGTCGGTGCGGCGCACGTTGAGGTAGCCGATGGGTGCGCGCATGGGCGTGCCGCCCTGGGCGACCTTCTGCGTCAATCCCTTGGTGACTTCGGTGGCGAGGTTACGGCTGTAGAACTCGGCAATGCTCGACATGATGCCGTGGACGAGCATCCCCGACGGTGTCTGGTCAATCGACTCGGTAGCCGAGACCAGGGTCACGCCCGCATTGATGAGGGCTTCGTGAATCTTCACGTCGTCGGCGCGGTTGCGGGCGAGGCGGTCGAGCTTGTGCACGATGCAGAACTGCACCCGCGTCGCCGCGATGAACGCGAGCATCTCCTGCAACCCGTCACGGTCGGCAGAGCGTGCGGACTCGCCCGCGTCCACGAACTCGCGGACGATCCGCGCGCTGAGTTCGTCGGCCTTGCGGTGATTCGCCTCGCGCTGAGCGGGGATGGAGAACCCTTCCTCGGTACCTCCGCGCTCGGCCTGCTCACGGGTCGAGACACGCAGATAGGAGACAGCCAACAGCACCGGCTTGTCACCCGTGCCGGGGTCGAGCGTGGAGAGGGTGGGAGCGGTCGTGGTGCTCATGCGGTGCTCCTTCGTTGGTGCGCTGGCTCTTCGTCTACTCTGCCTCGCCGGTCTGACATCAGGCTCAGATTCTCAGGGGCCGGAAGTCCGTAGGGGTCAGGTTGGCCGTTGCGGTAGGCGTCGTAGCGGATCTGGGTGATGTTCAAGACCCACTCCACCAGCTTCCTCACGTCTGGTTCGGCGCGGCGGATCGTCCGTAGCCGGAGGTGCCCCGGATCGTTCCTGGCCCTGAGCGCGCCCTGGCCTTGCGCCGCGCGTGGTCGGCGCTGACGGGTTGGGGCTGGGGTCAGGACACTCACCTCAATCTCATGCGATAGCAGATACGCCATATCAAGGTAACACACTCTTGGCGTAATGGCCATTGTTTGAGATGGATCAGAGGTTCCACTACCCTGGAGGCATGAGTCAAGACGTGGAGGATGTACCGCTGCTGGTCCCCGAAGACCTGCCAGCGGGCTGGGTGATGCCCGACCCGCCCGTGATCGAATCCTCTGCCGACTCGGTCGCCATTGATGCCGCGCTCAAGTACGACAAGCGGAGATACCCCACACCGGGACCGGACGGGGAACTGACCGGGTATAACGATGGCCGTGACGGCCGCTGGTTCCTCATCGAGCACGTCCAGTCGCATACCCGCGTGCTGCTGCGGTTGCAGCGCCAGTACCTCATGCATCAGGATCCGATGGGCGAGGTACGGATCACGGGGATCGTCTACCTGCCCGAGCAGGCCGGTGACCCGGTGGCAAGCCCCATGCTCCGAAACCTCCCCACGTCGAGGATTGAGGCGGCGATCAACCGCCGCCAGTTCGCCGTCACCGGAGCCACCCGGTTCGAGGGCGGCACCCTCACCATGCCCTCCGGCCGCGTCATGCGCGCCGAGGACGTGATGAAGCCGCTGGGGAACCCGAAGCGCACCCCGGACTTCTACGAGGTCGTCGCCCTGCAACACACCCGCCTGGTGGACGACGGCGAATCGAACCCGACCGCGCGCATGGCCGAAATCAGCCGCGTGCCGCTCTCGACCGCGCAGGGCTGGGTTGCTCGCGCACGCGCCAAGGGGCTATTGCCGCCTGGTCGCCGAGGGCGTGCGGGGTAGCCTGACGAAAACGTGTGGCATGACTGATGTTTCCGTGAGGATCGCGACGGCGGCAGACCGCGACTTGCTTGCGCAAGCGACGCTCGACAACCTGAACTGGAACGGCTCGCGCTTCACCATGCGCGAGGTCGAGGACACCCCGCAGGTTCGCCACTATTACGACGGCTGGCCGAGCAACCAGGATTTCGGCCTCGTCGCCGAGGGTGCCGACAGCATGGCTGTCGCAGTGGTCTGGCTCCGTTACTTCACCGCAGACGACCCCGGCTATGGGTTCGTTGCTGCGTCCATCCCGGAGCTGAGCATCTGGGTTGATGCCGAGCACCGGGGCCAAGGCGTCGGCGGGCTGCTCCTGCACCAGGTGACCGAGGTGGCCCGTTCCCGTGGCGTTCCTGCGATCAGTCTCTCGGTCGAGGACGGCAACCCTGCCGTGCGACTCTACAACCGGCACGGGCTCCAACCCGCACCGAACGGCACACCTGGCTGCCTGCTCATGGAACTCTGACGCCACCAACACCCCGTCTTCGCCCCTCGCCTTCGCCTTCCGCGCGCACCCTTCCGCCGTCCGGCTGTCCCATAACCTCCCAGGTTCTCGCCTCCCTCACAGAGAATGAACGTAATCTAAGTGCCGTAGTTGCTGGTACGCTAGATAGTCAGTGAGGCAGATGCAGGGTGGTGGTCGAGATGCGCGGCGGTGTGATCCCGTTCCGGGGCAGTGGGGCCGATGCGCTGCGCTATGTCGAGTCCGACCGCTCGCGTGCTGACGACTACTACCTGGGCGCGGAAACCTCGGTGGCGCAGTTCGCCCAGCTCGACGGCGATGGTGCGGTGACCACGGAGCTGGCTCTTGACCCGGAGGCGTATGCGGGATGGGTGGACTGGACGAACCCGCTCACGGGCGAGTCGATGGGCAAGCCCCGCCGGGCGGGGTCTGATCGGCAGGGCTCGCCCCGGTTCATGGAAATGGTCATCAACACGCCCAAGTCGCTGTCGATCGCCGCCGCCTTGCACTCGGAGGTCTCCGACGCTCTCGACGCGGCCCAGCAGGACGCCCTCAGCGAGATTCGGCGCTGGCTCGCCCAGCACTCGGTGACTCGTGTTGGCCCGTTGGGGGCGCAGGAGGTCGTACCCATCGAGCAGATGCATGTCGTCGGCATCACGCACCGCACCAGCCGGGCGGGTGATCCGCACCGGCATATTCATATGCAGATCGGCATGAGAGTGTGGGCGGCGGGCAAATGGAGGGGCTTGAACGGCGCAGCGCTGTTCAAGCAGCAGGGCGCGATCCGCGCTCTCGGCACGGCTGTGATCGCCGCCAGCCCCGAGCTTGCCGACGTGCTCGGTCGGCACGGGCTGACGCTCGACCCTGCCACCGGCGAGGTGGCCGAGTTGGAGCCGTTCAATGCGGTCATGTCGAAGCGGGGCGAGCAGGTGCGCCGCAACCTTGAACGCCTCGAAACGGCATGGGATCAAGCGCACCCCGGCGAGACGATGGGGCCGGTCGTCGCCTCCCGACTGCGCGCCGAGGCGTGGGCGTATGAGCGGCCTGCGAAGAAGCCCACCACGCTGCGGGAGGAAGCCGCATGGGTGACGGAGCTGCGCGAGGCCGGATACGATCCCGAACGCGTCGAACGCAAGCCCGCGCAACCCCCGGTATTGCTGGATGACCTCGCCGTGCAGGAGATCGCGTCGCGGGCGCTGGATCGTTGCGCGGCCGGTGCGTCGGCGTGGACGCCGCACACTGTTCAGGAGCACGTCACCAGAATTGCGACCGAGGCTGGCGTACGGGCGGCACCGGCGCAGTTGCGGGAGTTCATCGCTCTGGCGAGCGATCTTGCGACCTCGGATTGCTTCTCGATCCTGCCACCGGGTACGGCGACGCCGGAGCATGTGGCGCATCTGACCAGCGTGGGCGTGGTCGCCGCTGAGACCGCGCTACGCGACCAGCTCACCGCCGCAACCCCGCGCCGGGAACCGAAACCCGCCGACGTGACTGAAGCAGCTCGAACGGCGGGTCTCGACGCCGGGCAGACGGTCGCTGCCGCTGCCGTCGCCTCGACCGATCCCCTGGTGATCGTGGAGGGCGCAGCCGGAGCCGGGAAGACCACGATGCTCGGCGTCGCCATCGAGGTCGCCGCCGACCGCGGCAGGGCGTCGCGGGTGGTTGCGCCGACGTTGCGGGCGGCGCAGGTCGCGCACGACGAACTCGGCGTACCCGCCACCAGCGTTGCGGCGCTGGTGTTCGCGCATGGGTGGCGCTGGAACGAGGACGGCGTATGGGCACGCCTCACGAGAGGCGACACCGATCCCGAGACCGGACGCACGTTCACTGGCCCGCCGCGAGAGGCGCGACTGTCGCGGGGTGAGCGGGTGATCGTGGACGAGGCCGGGATGCTCGACCAAGACACCGCCCACGCCCTGCTGACCGTCACTGCCGAGGCCGGTGCGACGGTCGCGCTCGTGGGCGACCGCGCACAGTTGCCCGCAGTCGGTAGGGGCGGGGTGCTCGACATGGCCACCCAGATACGCGGCCGCACCTACGACATGACCGAACTCCACCGCTTCACTGATGCAGAGTACGCGGCCCTCACGCTGGCGATGCGCGACCGGGAGAACCCCGGCGCAGTGTTCGACCGGCTCGCCGCGATGAACCTCGTGACGCTGCACACGGAGGACGACGCGGCCCGCGAGCACATCACCGAGAACGCCCATGATGGCGAGGCGATCACGGTGGCGACTAACGACGAGGCCACCGCGTTGAACGAGCGCATCCGCGCCGGGAGGGTCGAGGCGGGCGAGGTCGACGACGCAGTGACGGCGACCGGCAGCGACGGCCTCACCATCGGGCGAGGCGATCTGATCCAGACCCGCAAGAACGACACCGCCCTGGGGGTGGCGAACCGGCAGCAGTGGATCGTGCAGCACGTCGAGAGCGACGGCACCGTGTACGCGCGTGAGGTCGGTAGCGGGCGCAAGAGCCCCCGAACCGTCGAACTCCCGGCGGAGTATGTGGGTGAGCATGCGCACCTGTCCTATGCTGCGACCGCCTACGGCGTCCAAGGCGCAACCGTCGCCACCTCTCACACGATACTGTCGGAGGCGATCAGCGTGGCGGGCGTCTACGTCGGCATGACCAGAGGCCGCGAAACGAACCGGCTGCACGTCGTCGCTGAGGACATGGCCGACGCCAGGGCGCAGTTCATCGAGGCGATGGAACGCGACCCGGCAGACCGGGGCCTCGACCACGCCACCCGCGCCGCGCACGAAGCCGTGCGCGGACTCGTCAACGATGGCCCCGTGCGACTCGTCACCGAAGAACTCGCCCGCCTCGACCGCGAAGCCGGGCGCGCACAACGACAGGCGGAGCGCTGGGAGCAGATCGCCGCACACCTCGACGCCCAACGCGCCACCCACCGCGCCGAGGACGACGAGAGCACCGCGGCACTCTACAAGGCCGAAGAAACCGCCGAGCAGGTGCGCGCCGAGGTTGCTCGGCCGCTCACCGCGCGGGCCGAGGCGGACGGCATGTCCTATCTCGCCGCGGTCGAGAACGAGGCGACCACGCGTGCGAGGCTCTCGACTGCAGGGAGGTTCGGCAGGGGCAAGGCCCGCGCCGAGCACCGCGCCGCGACCGAACATGCTCAGGCATTGCGTGGGCAGGTCAGCACCGAGTGGGGCACTACCCCGACCTATGCCGATCGTCTCCCTGGGTGGGCGAGCAGGGTCGCCGAGAAGCGTGCCGAGACCGATCCTCGCGTGACCGAGGCGGTGCAGACCGTCGACGCCGCGACTGCCAACCGTGAGGCGATGCGGGAACGCCACGAGCAGGAGCGGATGGCGTTGCTGGTCAGCGAGTACGGGCCGGAACTGGTCCGCCGCGACCAGCTCGGCATGCGCACCACCAGCCCCCACCGTAAGGCTCGCGACACCAGAAACCGGGCCGCCATGACTCGGGCCGAAGCCGACGAACTCCGTAGCCTGCCCGTGAACGAAGCCGCCGAACGCATCGAAGCCAAGCGCGCCGAGCAGGAGCAAGCGCGGCAGCGAGCCGCAGAGCGGGCACAGCGGCTTCCCGACCCATTCGCGCACGACCCCCACCGCAGCGGGCCGCACCGCGAGGGGCCGACACGCAGCCTATAGACCACGGTAGGTAGGCAGGCAGGCTGCTCACGGCAGTTCCTCGGGTCGGCAAGCACAAGACCAGGAGCGGGGCGGATGACCTACCGCCAGGTAGCGATACGTCCATTCAGAAGAGAAGAGGCAGGCGGAGTAGTAAGTGGCTGAAGATGCTTGGGGCTAAGTGGAGGGCACATATCAGTCCTGAGTCACGTGCTCGGCGCGGCGAGCAGGAGGAGGATTGGAGACCGCAGGGAAGACAGTGTTCCTGTTTCGAGGCAGTACCGCCTTATTTCTATCGGCGCATCAGGTACGGTGAACTCGGTTCTCGGTTCGCCTCGTTCACCGACGCGGCCTGCGGCCTGGGGTCGGTGGAGAGCGTCCGCTCTTCGGTGGTCAGTAGGCGACGGAGAAGCGTGTGCGGTGGTGGGCGGGCTTCTCGATCTCGTCGGTGATGGCGAGGGCGATGTCGTCGCCGGAGATCTCCGAGACGCCGTTCTCGTCGCGCAGGAGGATGTCACCACCGATGCGGTAGTGGCCGCGGGCGGTGCCGGGGGCGTGCTTGCCGAAGTTCTCGGCGGGGCTGATGAGGAACCAGTCGAGGCGGTCGTCGGTGTTCGCGCGGAGGTCGTCGAGGGCTCCGGCGAGTTCGAGGGATTCGGGCTTGGCGACCTCGGGGAAGCCGGGGGTGTCGACCAGGCGGGGCCCGTCTGGTGCGATCAGGAGCGAGCCGGCCCCGCCCATTACCCCGAAGCGCACGCCTCGTTCCGCGGCGAGCCCTGCCGCCGTGGACAGCAGGGCGCGGAGGCGGCCTTTGCCGGCGAGCCCGCCGTGGGTGGACAGTGCCGAGATCACGACGTCCGTGTGCTCGAATGCTGAGGCCAGGAACGCGGGGTCTTGCACGTCACCGGCCCGGTACTCGACGCCCGGGGTCTGCTTGTCGGGGATGGAGCGGCTGTACGAGACGACCTGGTGGCCACGCTTGGCGGCCTCGCGGACGATGCGGCTGCCGGCGTACCCGGTGCCGCCGAGGACATGGATGCGAGTCATGGTTTCTTCTCCTTATGGATCGAACGAGATGGATAGAGGGCCGCCGGGGGTCAGGCGGCGGGTTCCCGCCGTGGTCGGGGTGTGGCCAGGAGCAGGCCGAGGAGCGCGATGATCGCGGCGGCGAGCATGGTCACCCCGAGGGGGATGGCGGTGTGCTCGCCGGCGATGCCGACCAGGGCGGCGACGAGGCCGGCGAGGGCGAACTGCACCGCCCCGAGCAGCGCCGACCCTGCGCCGGTCGCGGCCGGGGGCACGGCGGACATGGCCAGGGCGGTCGCGTTGCCGAACACCAGCCCGAGCGGGGCGATCGCGACGAACAGGGGCACCATCAGCCACCCGGCGGGTGCGTCGGTGAGGGTGAGGATCACGATCGCGACGACCGCGGCCAGGCTGATCGTCAGGCCGGTGAGGGTCAACCCGCGCAGCGAGACGCGACCGGCAAGACGGGCCGCGACAGTGGTGGCGATCATCAGGCCGACGGCGTTGATCGCGAACGCGATCCCATAGGCGGCCGCGCTCAGGCCGATCATGTCCTGGTAGACGAACGGTGAGGCGGAGATGTAGGCCATCATGATCGCCATCCCGAACGCATATGCGGCCGTGTTCCCCAGATAGGCCCGCGAGATCAGGCCCCGCCAGCCACCGCGCCGCGCCGTGCCCGCACGGGCTCTGCGGATCTCGCGGGGCAGCGATTCCCGCACGAACACGAGCACGCATGCCAGGGCGATCACGCCCAGGCCGGTGACGATCCCGAGCAGGCCCCGCCATCCGACCGGGCCGACCAGGGCACCGCCGGCGACCGGGGCGATGATCGGGGCGATCCCGCCGATGAGCATCATGATGCTCAACGCCCGTGCCGCCTCCGTGCCGCGAGCACGGTCAAGGATGATCGCCCGGCCGATCACCATCCCCGCCGTCCCGCCCAGGCCCTGGACCAGCCGGGCGGCCACGAGCAGCTCGATACTGCCTGCGAGCGTGGCGGTGACGCTCGCAGCGACGAACAGCACCGCCCCGAACACCAGCGGCACCACCCGGCCGGCGCGATCCGACCACGGCCCGAACACCAGCTGCCCGGCCCCAGCGCCGATCAGGAACGCCGTCAGCGATAGCTGCACCCCGGTCGCCGTGGTCGACAGCTCCGTCGTCATCACCGGGAACGCCGGCAGGTACAGGTCGATCCCGAACGAGGCGAGCCCCATCAGCAGCGCCAGCGTCGACAACAGCCCCGCACCGATCGCCTTGCCCGTCGCCTGGACGGGCGTGCCCGCTGCCTGTCGCCCTGTTCCCGTGTCGGTCATCCCCGCCCGGCTCCTTCTAAAACTATAGTTATGAAAACAACGCTATGTTAGCATAAGCATATGCGACAAGACGAGAAGCCGGTGAGCGGGCCGGCACCAACCGGTGCGGACCCGTTGGTGCGGCTCGCGGACGCGGTGCTGCATGTGGAGCGGAAGCTGCGCGCCTACCCGTTGCAGGACCCCGCGGTCGCGCCGTTGTCACCGTTGGAGTGCCTGGTGCTGCTGCACATCGACGCCAACCCCGGCGTGGCCCCCTCGGGGCTGGCCTCGGGCCTGTCGCTGACATCGAGCAACGCGAGCACGGCGCTGCGCGGACTCATCGCCAAAGGGCAGATCGAGCGCCGCCCCGACCCGGCGGACCGCCGCGCGGCACGCCTGCATCTGACCGAGGAAGCGGCACGGTCGGTGGGGATCGTGTGGGGCATGTACCGCGATCTGCTCGGCTCGCTCGACCTGCCTGCCGAAGATGTCCTGACCACTGTGCGCACTCTCCAGGCCATCGACACCGCCCTGAGCGACCCCGCACGGAGCTGAGTTATGGAGCAAGGCGCAGGCGACTACCGTTGGAGCCTCTGGCACTCTCATTTCGAGGTGAACCCGTGGTCGTATGACCAGTCTTCATCCGCACCGAGAAGCGGGCAGTGGAACGCTGCGGCTAACACAAGGCTTCACTGGCAGTGCTGAAAGGGGCGGCGCTCTTCCAGCCGTTCGCGGTGGATACGAGGCAGTCTCGGAAGCAGGTCGGCCTGCTCGTCTTCGACTGCGTGGCGTTCCTCGTCGTCCGCGATGGCTCGGTGGTTCTCACCGTCGGGGAGCGTCAACACCCGATCGCTTTTGGTCACGCCGTGCTGATTGCCCCGCGTACGGTCTTCACCTACGAGCCCGAGGGCACCGCCACCCTGACGACGCTCTTGGTCGACGTGGACTACATGCTCGATCAGCTCTACTGGCAGCATCCCGACGTGTTCGCGGATCGCTACGTCGTGAGACAGTACGCCGGGGCCTTGTTTCCGGATGCCGCTCATGTGCTCCATGTGAACGGTGAGGATGCCACTCGCCTGATCCTCGTGCTCGATGAGATGACGACCCTCTACGAAAGACGGGAGTACCCGGCCTTCACTTTCGCCGGACCCGGGAGACCTCGAATACCTGCGAGACTCATAAGCACAGCCACGAGACGTTCGCTCACCACCACACCCATACCCATCGTGAGCTCGGCGTGGATACGCCTGGACCCGTAGGTCCCGCGTGAAGCTTCATGCACCTCTCGAATCAAACCAGTCAGCCATTGCCTGCGCATCTGCGTACGTGACAGCGGGCGTGCCCGGTACCGGTAGTAGCCCGGCGAAGACCCCCCGAGCACACGGCAGCACATTTTCACTGAGAACCCGGCGCCGACCAGGGCGTCGATCACCGGGTGGATCCTTTTGGGTGCGGGGCATCCTCCCCGAGGAGCCTCGCGGCCCGTTTCACGATCTCGAGCTCTTGTTCGAGCTCGTGGATGCGTTTCCTGGCGCGAGTGAGCTCCACGCTCGGTGTTGTTGATTCCGTCACCTCATCGGTGACGTTTGGGGTGATCTACTTTCTCACCCCCATGCTCGAACCCATGTCGGGTGAGGCGGTGTGGGGTGTGCGCGCGCTCATGACGTTGCCGTTTGTCACCGCGGTGATTCTGATTTCGCGCGAGTGGTATCTGGTGCGTGAGATTGCGTACCGGGTGAAGAAGAAGCCGGTACTGTTGCTTGGCATCGCTGCGGCTTCGGTGCTGATCACGGCGCAACTGTGGGTGTTTAGTTGGGCGCCGTTGAACGGTCGTGCGATGCAGGTTGCGCTTGGCTACTTCCTGTTGCCGCTCGTGCTCGTGGTGGTGGGCCGCCTCCTGTACCGGGATCGCATGACGTGGTGGCAGTGGATCGCTGCGGGCGTCGCACTCGTCGGGGTGCTCTATGAGCTGCTCCGGGTGGGTGGGGTGAGTTGGGAGACACTGCTCGTCGCACTCGGGTACCCCATCTATTTCGTGTTGCGCCGCTCGATGGGCATGGGGCATATCGGGGGCATGTGGTGGGAGTTCATGGGTATGGCGCCGTTCGCGGTCGTGGTCACGGTGGTCGCGTTTGCCGATGGGTCTCTGCTTGCTGCGAATTCGACCCTGTGGTGGTCGGCTCCTGGCATCGCCCTGCTTGCCGCGTTTGCGTTGCTCATGTATTTGATGGCGTCTCGTCTGCTCTCGATGAGCCTGTTTGGGCTGCTCAGCTATCTTGAGCCGGCGATGCTGATGGTGGCGTCGCTGCTCATTGGCGAGAGCATCGCCCGCACTGAGTGGTTCACCTACGGCGCGATCTGGCTCGCCGTGCTCATTCTCATCGTCGGCGGTGTCGCCGAGGTGGTGCAGCGCCGTACACGGTGAACTTCAGGCGATTTTCTCAATCCGCCACATTGTGCACCATGACGGTAATCCTCATGCGTTACCCTGAATAGCTTGAGGGGTGGGGCCCTCAGCGACTTCCGCTTCACCTCACACAGAATGAGTGACATGAACCTGATCGATGAGACACCCGCGCCAGGGTCGCGTGCCGAGGCGTCGGCACAGCGCGCGGCCAACGACACCCGTTCGAAGAGCCGCACCAAGAAGGCCCTGTGGATCGGCATCTCGGTCTTTCTCGTCATGGTGCTCGCGGCGGGTGGCATTGTGGGGTCGTTCCTGTGGAAGCTGAACAACAGTTTCCAGCAGGCTGAGACCATTGAGGTGGAGCAGGTGTTCCCCGCCGAAGAGACACGGCCTGCCCCTGCCACGGTTGCCCCCGAGGCGCAGAACATTCTGCTGCTTGGCTCAGACACTCGCGGCGCGGTTGGCCAAGACCTCGATACGATTCGCGGCCAGCGCTCTGACACCATCATGCTCGCCCACGTGCCCGAGAATCGCGAGAGCGTGCAGGTGGTGTCGATCATGCGTGACTACTGGGTTGAGATTCCTGGTCACGGCATGAACAAGATCAACGCCGCGCTCTCGTTCGGCGGGGTGCCGCTGCTGGTGCAAACACTCGAGGGCCTGTTTGGGGTGCGCATCGATCGCGTGGCCATCATCGATTTCGAGGGGTTCAAGGGCCTCACGAATGCGCTCGGCGGGGTGATGGTCAACAACCCTCAAGCATTCACTTCACGTGGTCACACCTTCAATCAGGGTGAGATCATTCTGAACGGTGACCAGGCGTTAGAGTTCGTGCGGGCCCGCTACCCGTTCACCGACGGCGACTACACCCGGGTACGCAACCAGCAGCTCTTCCTCAAGGGCGTCATGCAAAAACTCTTTACTCGCGAGACGCTCACAAACCCAGGAATGATCGCAGAAACGGTCGATCAGTTCTCCCCCTACCTCACCGTTGACGCGGGCTTCGACTCCGCGTATCTCACCGGTCTCGGGCTCTCACTTCGCGACATTCGCACGGAAAATCTCCGCTTCTTTACCGCGCCGACGTTGGGCACCGGCATGGAGGGGTCGCAGTCGGTGGTCTACCCCGATTGGGCGAGCCTCGAGCAGCTGGCATTGCACCTGCAGAACGACACGGTCGACCAGTACGAGCCGACCGGCAGGTAAACGAGACACGTCCAGGCTCGTCTAGATTCGAGCGAAAGCCGAGTCGAAATTGAGCGACCTACGAAGATATGAATCAAGCAGTCGCTCTGACAACATATGATGCTTAGGCCAGTGTGTGAAATATCACCCTGGCCGAACGGGGAATTTGGGGCCATATGTTGGCCAATAACTGACGTGTGCTGAGAAGTACGTGTTGAGGGTGATAGAACAATATGGAACTTCGTGACTATCTTCGAATCCTGCACAAGCACTGGATTTCGATTGTCGCGATCACGCTAATTGGTGTTCTTGCCGCCGCGGGGCTTTCCATGCTGTCAACACCGAAATACGACGCCACCACCCAGATCTATGTGTCAGTGGGGGCTGCTGCGCGTTTAGGTGACATTCGACATGGCTAGCTGTTGGCTGGCCTGGAAGGATGATCATCATGCCCGCAAAATATCCCGAGGAGTTCCGAGACGACGTCGTACGCGTCGCGCTTCACCGTGATCCAGAAGTCACGCTCGCGCAAATCGCGAAGGACTTCGGCATCCATGTCGGCACTCTCGATAAGTGGTTACGGCAAGCCCGCATCGAAGACGGCGAAAAGCCCGGTATGACTCGTTCAGAGAACGACGAACTCCGAGAACTGCGCCGCCGAAACAGGCTGCTTGAGCAAGAAGCCCCGGTGCTGCGTCGTGCTGCCGCATACCTCTCGCAGGCGCACTTGCCGGGAAAAGGCTCTACCCGTCGCGCACGAGCTCGCCGCCGACGGGATTCCTGTTGCGGTGTCGTGCCGGGTATTAAAGCTCTCACGCCAGCCCTACTACCGGTGGCTGAAATCACCGGTGCCGGCGCGTGAACTCGTGCAGGCGTATCGCGCGAACGCGCTCCATGATGCGCATCTGGAGGATCCCGAGTTTGGGCATCGGTTCCTAGCCGACGAAGCAAGGGTCAAGTCCGCGGATGTGGTGTATCGGTGATCGTGTGATCCTTCGTGTTCGGGGTTATGCGGTGAGGGCTCGGAGGTCGGGTTCTGGCACCTCCTCGGTGGCGGGCTCTCCGACGCGTCGGGCGGCGGCGAGGGCGTCGAGGCCGAGGTAGCGGCGTTGTTCGGCCCATTCGTCGTGCTGCTCGGCGAGGACGGCGCCGACGAGGCGGATGATGCTGTCGCGGTTGGGGAAGATGCCGACGACGTCGGTGCGGCGGCGGATCTCTCGGTTCAAGCGCTCGTTCGGGTTGTTGGACCAGATCTGCCGCCAGATGCTCTTGGGGAAGACGGTGAACGCGAGGATCTCATCCCGTGCGGCTTCGAGGTGCTCGAAGCTGCGGGGGAGCTTGTGCTCGAGCGCCTCGAGGACCCGGTCGAACTGGGCGTGCACGGACTCGGCGTCGGGCTGGTCGAACACGGTGCCCAACAGGGTCTTCACCCACGGCCACGAGCTCTTTGGTGTCACGGCCATCAGGTTCGCAGCGTAGTGGGTGCGGCATCGCTGCCAGGCCCCGCCGACGGTCGCCCCGATCGCGGCGACCAGGCCGGCGTGCGCGTCGCTGGTGACCAGCTTGACCCCGGAAAGGCCGCGGGCGACCAGGTCGCGCCAGAACGTCAGCCAGCCGGCCCCGTCCTCGGTGCTGCTGATCTGCAGCCCCAGGATCTCACGGTAACCGTCGGCGTTCACGCCTGTCGCGACCAGCACGGAGACCTTGACGACCCGGCCGCCTTCGCGCACCTTCATGGTCAGCGCGTCCGCGGCGACGAACGAGTACGGTCCGGCATCCAGCGGGCGGGTGCGGAACGCGGTGACCTGCTCGTCGAGGTCTTTGGCCATCTCCGATACCTGCGACTTGGACAGCCCGGTGATCCCGAGCGTTCGCACCAGGTCGTCCATCCGCCGGGTGGAGACCCCGAGCAGGTAGCTGGTCGCGACCACCGTGGTCAGCGCCGACTCCGCCCGGCGCCGCCGCTCCAGCAGCCACTCGGGGAAGTAGGAGCCCTGCCGCAGCTTCGGGATCTTCACATCGATCGTGCCCGCCCGGGTGTCGAACCCGCGGTTCCGGTATCCGTTGCGACGATTCACCCGGTCATCGCTGACCATGCCGTAGGAGGCGCCGCAGACCTGGTCTGCGTCCGCCGACAGCAACTGGTTGATGAAGGCCCCCAGCATCTCCCGGAGCAGATCCGGAGACGCTTGCGCGAGGTGCTCTTCGAGGAAGCGGGCAGGGTCGATATCGTGGGGTGCGACGGTCATCGTCGTTGGTCCTTTCGAGGTGGATGTGAAGAGTTCTCTCGAAGGATCACACGGTGACCGTCGCCATGTTCACAGCGACCCGGCCACCCGATCCGTACACCACGCTATTGGACGCAACC
>JBBAFK010000060.1:0-17203 GCA_041655455.1 Leucobacter sp.
CGACTCGGCGAGAACCAGGGCGAGTGCATCCCCCTCAGGTGCGGCGCGCGAGGAGTCTCGCGAGTATGCGGTGACGGTCGCGGCATCCGTCACGAGCCGGTCGCCGAGTGCGGTTACGAGCGCGTCGAGAGATGTCATCTGAGGCCTCCTCGGGGTCAGCTCTCAGCATACCGTTCGTCCACGGTGCGAGAATGCCCGGGTGTACGAACTCCCTGGTGGCTTGCCGTCGAGCGCCCGGCGGACCGGATTCGACGGCCCGGGGGCCGGTCGGTACGCACCGAGCCCCTCCGGGGACCTGCACCTCGGCAACCTGCGCACGGCGTTGCTTGCCTGGCTCTTTGCTCGCACGAGCGGGCGACGATTTCTCCTGCGGATCGAGGACCTTGACCGGGCGAGAGACGCTGGCAGCGCCGATCGACAACTTGCGGACCTCGCGCTACTCGGAATCGATTGGGATGGCGAACCGGTATGGCAGACAGCTCGTACTGCGGCTTACGAAGCAGCGATCACGGAGATGACTGCCTCCGGGCTCGTCTACGAGTGCACCTGCACGCGGCGTGACATCCTTGCAGCGCCTTCCGCGCCGCATACTGCGCCAGGTGCGTATTCCGGGAGCTGCCGTGATCTTGGTGATGCGGAGCGCGCTGAGGCGCGCGCCAGGATCGCTCCACGGGCACCTGCGCTCCGGCTGCGTCTGCCCGATAACTGCGTGCCCCCGGAGTTCGAAGACGAGATCCTCGGAACCTGCCGCGGCGATGTCGATGATTTTGTTTTGCGCCGCGGAGACGGGACATTCGCGTATAACCTGGCCGTGGTGATCGACGACGCCGCTATGGGAGTGGACCAGATCGTTCGAGGAGACGACCTCGTTTCATCAACTCCCCGTCAGATCGTCTTGCAGCGGTTGCTCGGCCTTCCTTCCCCACCTGCGGTCGAGTATGCGCATGTGCCGCTCGTGCTCGGGCAAAGCGGCGCCCGCCTCGCCAAACGAGACGGTGCGGTTACGCTTCGTGATCTTGAGGCTCGCGGCGTCGGCGCTGCTGAGGTTCGTTCAGTCCTGGCCGAATCTCTTGGGCTGGCGGTGCCCGGAGAACGGGTGACTGCGGAGCAGCTGCTTCCTCGCTTTGATCCGGACACGCTACCCCGAGCGCCGTGGGTGTGGCCGACCCTGGTCGACTGATGATGGTGTGCTGGTCCGTGTAAGCGACGTGCACGCCCGTGAGGGCACCTCCCTGGAGGAGGAAGCCTCGACCCGGCGGAAAATCCTGACGTCTCGCGTGAGCGAAGGTAGCGGTCAGGATGCTCGGGGCGTCATTCGCGTCTGGGCGAAGCGCGAGCGCCCAGCGTACTCCCTTGAGCGGTGCGCTCAGTTCCCAGACGGCACCGAGGGTGGCGTTCTCGCCCTCGACGATCGTCAGGAGACTGCACCTGCGGAGAGTTCGGAGTAGGCCGGCGAGTTCGCGTTCGACACCGGTGCCCTCAAAGCCACCGATATCCTCCACAACGATGAGTCCTGCGCGCTCACCGGACTCGATCTCGTGAGAAGTGTGAGGGAGGCCTGCGTCTCGAGAAGCGAGCGGGGGTGAAGCTCCGACGGGTGGTACTGGCGAGGGTGCAGGGGTGTGCGTTTGTTCACCGAGCTCCGTGTTGAGCTGACCGATGACTTGGCTCCATTTCGATCCGTCATCGGCGACCGCGCTCCAATCGAGCAGGCCGCGCAGTTCCGACCTGCGCGGTGAGATGAGATACGCGCCAGACCTGTCGGCACTTCCCTCGGCGCGTTCCATGACTGCTGCGACGAGCGACCTGATGGCGGTGGTGCGACCCGACCCAGCTGGGCCGGTGACGAGGAGGAGGCCACTTTCAGGGATCGTAACGGCTCGCAGCTCTGCGGTGTCGATGCCGAATGCCGAGGGCTCGGGAATCTCACTGCGCGCGATCAGCATCGGAACAGGCGGCACGCGTGGGGGAGCGGCGACCTGGTGGGTGATCTGGGCAGTACTCAAAGCGATGGTTGCTGCCTGGAGCGCTTCAGTCCCGCTGTCGGAACCGGGCACCGCGAACTGCAGTTCGCTGCCGTCGGGTCGGATCGCTCGGCCAGGGGGTGCGTCGTCAAACACGCCCGCGGTGACACCGTGTGCCGCGTAATCTCTCTCATCGGGGAGGCGGAGGACGAGCCGCTCCGTGATCCCTGCGGCGAGTGCCGCAGGGAGATTTCTCGCACGCTCCGATGCGATGATCACGTGTACTCCCACACGCCGCCCGGTATTGATGATCTCGATGAGATCAGCGCTTACGGTCGTCCCTCCGCTCATCAGATCGTAGGTATCGCGAAAGGAGTCGAATCCGTCGATGAGGAGGAGGATCACTGGAGCTGTCTGCTGACTCACCGTCGAATCCTGTCGCTCTGAGATGAGTCGCCGAATCAGCCGAAGCAGCCTCATGACTCGGTCACTCTCATCCAGGCGTACAATCTCTCCAGTGCCCGGGAGTGCAGCGAGTGACTGCAAACCGTCACTCGCATCCACTCCGTAGAGCACTGTGCGTGGATCTCGTGTGACTGTGGCGTGCGAGATGGTCAGGAGAGCCGTGGTTTTTCCGCTGCCAGGCCCGCCGAAGACGGCAATCCCCCCGACTGCTGAGAGCGACACCGAGTATGGTCCTTGTCGCTGGTGCACTGGCTCGTCGAGGAGGCCGATGCGGATCGTGTCATCGCTGGTTTCGTTGCAGGGGTGCTGCGCATCAGCCAGGAGGTCATCGTGGATGTCTAGCAACGGTACAAGTGCTGGCAGTGGATCGATCCACGGTCGCCTCGGTCGTGAGATACCGGCAGTGTGCGCGGCATCGCGGATTTGTGCGACGAGCCGCTCGATGTCCCGAGGGCCCCTTCCTTCATCGCGGTCGAGCGATATTTCGGGCTGTACGAACCATCTTCGCGGGATGCCGAATCCGAGGTCATGTACCTCCGCAGCATCATCGAAACCGACACTTGAGTGGCCGCTGGCGTACGCCGTCTGGAAAGGCACCGGCGCCGCCGATCCGACCCGCAGCATGGCGCGACCCGGGCAGCCCAGCGGAAAGTGCGCGGCATCCGCGACGCCGAGGACATCGCGGCTGTCCTGCGGATCCGCCATACGCAGTCCGATACGTAAGTTGGTGTTGGCGCGGAGATTCTCACGGATCACGCCGGCGGGACGCTGCGTCGCCATTATGAGGTGGAGGCCGAGGGATCTGCCTCGTTGGGCGACGTCGATCAACCCGTCGAGGAACTCAGGGATCTGCCCAACGAGGGCAGCGAATTCATCGACGATGATCACAAGCGCTGGCGGCGTGTCCGGATCTCCGCGCTGTTCGAGCGCCATCACGTCTTTCGCGTGTTTGGCTGCGAGGATCGATTCGCGGTGGCGCAGCTCGGCACGCAATGAGACGAGCGCTCGGCGCACGAGGTGTGCATCCAAATCCGTGACGAGCCCGACCGTGTGTGGCAGCGAGACGCAGTCGGCGAAGGCTGCTCCGCCTTTATAGTCGATCAGCAGGAATGTGAGCCTATCCGGGCTGTACCGTGCCGCAAGCGAGAGTATCCAGGTCTGCAGAAATTCTGACTTCCCAGCACCGGTGGTCCCGCCGATGAGCGCGTGCGGGCCCTGCGCGCGTAAGTCGATCTCGATGAGCCCCGAATCGCCCTGCCCGACGACCCCGGTGAGATCTGAAGCAGCCCTTGTTCCGCCGCTGCGCCAGCGAGACGCAATACTTCCGTTTCGCTCCCAGGCGTTGATGACGGCGTGGGAACTGGTGAGCACCTCTTTCGGGAGGGTGTGCTCGATCGCCACGTGCCTCGGAAGGTCGCTCTCGTCTAGTACGCGTGCGCCCGCGTCAATGAGAGGTGCGAGTGAGCGTGCGAACTGCTCGGTCTCGGCAAGGCCGAGCGATTCGAGTCGAGTGAGTTCTAAGATCGAACCCTTCTGCACCAGGTGTACTCGTGAACGAGTGCTCTCCACCTCGATGGTGGTGCGGCAAGCGGCGGGCACCTGATGCATTCGCGGTGCGACCCAGAGCACGTGCACGCCCGCATCAGGGCCACGCTCGGCCAGATCGACCAGACGCGCGCGGTCGACCAAATCGCTGTGGAGCACGAGGAGGAGAACCGCAGGCTTCTTCTGTTCGCCCGATCGCTCCTGGAGCAGGGCTTCTAGCGCAGCGAGAAGTTGATTTGCGCTCAGCTCATCGGCGGCGAGGTGCGGAGTCGCGAACGGACTGTACGGGGAATCAACGTGTGGCAACCACTTCAGCCAGGCCCACGCGCCCGTTGACTGCTCGGCACTCGCCAGGCAGGCGAGCGTGAAAACTGCGGGGGAGTGCAGAGCGAGTAGTTGAACGAGAAGCGCGCGCGTGACTGCATCCGTCGAGACCACTGGGCCTGTGATTCCGAGGGCACCGCACTCGTCAAGGCGCTCCAGCACAGGCACATCTGGGATGGTTGCGAATCGGTTTGCGAGTGCTGTGACCGCCTCCCACTCGGTACCGGCTAGGTCTTTGCGTGCGGGCACGATGACTTGTGTTCGGGAGGCCTGATTTGCGTGCCCCAGTCGGAACCGGAGAAAGGACCGGTGTTCGGGCCGTCGGCACCACACCTCACGACCCGGTTCCCGGATCGTCGTGAGAAGGTGGCCTGGATCTGGCTGCTCGCTCTCGCGCACGGCGCGCTCGTGCTCGCAGGCCTTCGCGAGCCGTTGTTCTGCGGCGGCGAGTGCCGTGGCGAACTGCCGCTGTTCGACGCGGAGGGTTCTCCTCTGTTCCAACTTCCGGTTGGCCCATGCGCCGAGGATCAGAAGCGGCGAGAGCGCGATAAAGAGCAGGCTCGCGGCCGATCCCGTTGCTGTAAAGAGGACCAACCCCATCAGGGCGGGAGCGATGAGTGCGATGGTTGGGAAGTGTGTGGGACGGGAGGCCTCGACCGGTGTCGGGAGCTCAACCGATTCGGGTTGGAACGACTCTTCAACGAATGGTGATGACAGGTGGTGCACAGTACCGCGCCGCGGAGGGTCGGGCTCGGACGGTGCCGCAGGCTCGATGCTGACACGGACTCCGCCGAGGATGAGTGTGCTTGTGTCTGTGATTGGTGCGGGGGAACCCGGTGTCAGTTCCCGACTGTGCTGTTCCCGATTGTGCGTGGTCGTCAGACTGGTGCCGTTTGCCGACCCAAGATCCTCGAGAGTAAGACGGCCGCCGTCGGCGACTAACGCCGCGTGGTGGCGAGACACTCGTTTGTCGCGTAGTTCGACTCGGCTCCCGCGTTCCCGCCCGATCGTGGTGCGGCCGGAAACGGCTGCAAACCGCACACCGGTTTGGGGTCCGTCAGCCACGGTGAGTGTGGCCACTGTCGCACGGGTCCGCACGCCGGTGCCGGGCCGTGCATCGAGTACCGGCTCGACGCGTGTGCCAGACTGCAAGCCCGAGGCCGCGATCGGGTCTCCGGGATCCAATATTAGCGGCGCTTCGCCCGGCCGTTCTACCCGCAATGTGAGCGGTGCCCAGCGCCGTATTGCGATGGGGAGAAGGTGCGCAGAGCCCGCTCCTGCACGCACGAGCACGCACGCAATCTCTCCGACGGTGGCAGTGACATCGGAGGTCAGCGCGACGTCGCGGGTTCGAACATCGAGCGAGTCGGTGTAGCCCACGAGGGTAATTCGGAACCGCAAGTGATGTGCCTCCCGTCAGAGTTGAGGCTCCGGATCCTCAACAATCATAAACATAGGAAGCACATGGTAAACACATGAGATGGTGGATGTCTAGTGCGTGGGTAGCAATCCGGACAACAAAAAAAGACTCGCTGCCGTGGCAGCGAGTCTGAGGAGACGGGACTACTTCTTGAGCGCCCGAATGATACGTGCGAGCGCCCGACCTGCAACGCAGACGAACGGTACCCCGACCGCAAGAAGTGCGATGAGATTCGGTTCAAAGCGCGTCGTGCCGTCTCGCGAGACGTACGCGCCGACGGGGATGGAGAGGCCCCCGCCCCCGCCCCCGGAACCTTCGCCTGTGGCATCATCGACGCCACCACCGCCCTCGCCGGCACCGAAGCCGTACGAGGTCACAGCTACCGGAATGATCGTGGTGCCATCGAGTTCAACGGGTTCACCGTATGCCGACCCGACGCCCACCTTCGTCACCGTGTCCGCAATCTGCTTCGTGATCTCTGCCATGCCCTCACCCTACCCCTCATGGTCGGTGACCGATACCCCGTATCGGCCCCGCCGTGCGGTGCTCGGCTGGGGGCGTTTGGGCTCGATATCATCGCCGGTCGAAACGTGCTTGATGCGCCGAATCACCCACGGCACCAAGTGCTCCTTCGCCCAGACCACATCCTCACGGCGGGCGGTCCGCCAGCTGCGCAAAGGCAAGGGTGGCGGGTCGAGCGGTTCGAGATTGTTGGGAATATTCAACGCGCGTAGTGCGGCCCGTGCGATCGTGTGGTGGCCGAGCGCGTTCAAGTGCAGTCGATCGCCCGCCCAATACCGCGCATCCTGCAGTTCGTCGATCGCCCACTGATCGATCACGATGCAGTCGTGTCTGAGCGCGACCTTCCGCACATTCTCGTTATAGATCGCGACCTTGCCGCGAATGGAACGGAAGACGGGCTGGAACGCGGTGTCGACGCCGGTGAAGAGCATGACGGTCGCGCCGCCCTCCCGCAGGCGCTCCACGGTCGACTCCAGTTGCTCGGCGACCCTGTCAGGGTCGGAGCCCGGCCGAATGACGTCGTTGCCGCCAGCGCAGAGGCTGATGAGATCTGGACGCAGCTCGAGCGCGGGCAGCACCTGTTCCTCCGCAACCTGCTGGATGAGCTTGCCCCTGACGGCGAGGTTCGCGTAGGAAAAATCTTCGCTCTGCTCCGCCAAGACTTCCGCGAACCGGTCCGCCCATCCGCGAAGACCACCGGGACTCTCGGGGTCAGGATCGCCGACCCCCTCTGTGAATGAATCGCCGAGCGCCACGAAGCGCGACCAGGGCAGCTCGATCCCCTCAGCCATCACTCGCTCCTTCCGAAACGCTCCGACCGTTGGAGCTGTTCTTCATCGTCACCGGCTAGTCTATGGCGTCGTGACAGATTCGGACCCCGCACTTCATCTCCCAGGAACGAGCGCCGCCGAACAGCTTCCACCCGCGTATCCGGAGCGCGCAGCCCACGGCACCGCAGGTACGCTGCGCGCCTGGCAGGAAGAAGCCATCCGACGCTACCTGGATCGAAGCCCCCGTGACTTCCTCGCCTCGGCGACACCTGGAGCGGGAAAGACAACCTTCGCGCTCAGACTTGCCGCGATCCTTCGCTCCAATCGAACCGTTACTCAGATCGTGGTGGTCGCGCCGACCGAGCATCTGAAGACCCAGTGGGCTGACGCGGCAGCCCGTGCAGGGATCCGACTCAACCCGAGCTACGCGAACAGCGATGGGCTCGGTTATGGCAGGCACTTCCACGGCGTCGTCGTGACCTACGCGCAGGTGGCGATGAAGCCAGTGCAGCACCGGCTACTCACCGAACGCGAGGACACGCTCGTCATTCTTGATGAGGTCCACCACGGCGGCGATGCACTGAGCTGGGGTGATGCGATTCGAGAAGCATACGGCAGCGCCAAGCGCCGACTCTCCCTCACGGGAACACCCTTCCGCTCAGATGAGGCCCCGATCCCTTTCGTGCAGTACGCGCCGCAGGGCGACGGTTCGCGGCTTTCGCTCACGGACTACGACTACGGGTACGGACGGGCACTCGCCGACGGCATCGTGCGCCCCGTCATCTTCATGGTGTATGCGGGAAAAATGCGCTGGCAAACATCTGCGGGAGAAGAGATGGAGGCCGCCCTCGGCGAGGGCAACACCAAAGACATCACCTCGCAGGCCTGGCGCACCGCGCTCGACCCGGCCGGCGACTGGATCGCGAAGGTACTCCACGCCGCCGACCGTCGGCTCTCGGAGGTGAGACAGCAGATTCCAGATGCCGGGGGGCTCGTCATTGCGACCGATCATGCCGCGGCGAAGGCATACGCGAAGCAACTGCGCGAGATCAGCGGGGAAGAGGTGGCGCTTATCCTTTCCGATGACGCCGGAGCCTCGGAGCGCATCGACAGTTTCTCGAAGGGAGATTCGCGCTGGATGGTTGCCGTCCGCATGGTCTCCGAAGGAGTCGATGTGCCGCGGCTCGCAGTCGGCGTGTACGCGACCAGCTCAGCGACACCTCTGTTCTTCGCGCAGGCGATCGGGCGATTCGTTCGTTCACGTCGTCGAGGCGAGGTCGCCTCCGTGTTCATCCCGAACGTGCCCTCACTCATGCAGCTGGCTGCTGAGTTAGAGAAGGAGCGCAATCACGTACTCGAAGGACCGAAGAGTGCGGAGGAAATGTGGGATGCAGAGGCGGCACTCCTGGCGGAGGCCGAGCGGGAGGACCGAGGCTCAGAGGAGCTTGAGGACGGGGACTTCAAGTTTGAAGCGCTCGAGTCTGACGCGCACTTCGATCGCGCAGTGTTCGACGGCGCGGAATTCGGCGGCTATGCGGAGGTGGAGAGCGAAGAGGAGCTAGATTTTCTGGGTTTTCCGGGGCTGCTCGAACCGCAAGAGGTCCGTGCGCTGCTGCAGGCGCGGCAGGCGCGGCAAGCTCGCCGCTCAGCAGGAAAGCAGGGGGTGCTCGAGCACCCGCCCGAGCGCGCCGAATCGCCGGAAGCGCTCCACCGCACGCTCGGAGAACAGCGGAAACTGCTGAGTAGCCTCGTGGGCATGTACGCGAAAGTCTCGGGGGAGCCGCATAAGGATATTCATACCGAGCTTCGTCGGGTCTGCGGAGGCCCAGCTGTCGCTCAGGCCTCGGTGACGCAGCTGCAGAAGCGCATCGACCTGCTTCGGCGCCGACTGCGACCGTGAGCTGTGACAGACCCCACCTATCCGGCGCGCGCGAGTTCCGATCGCGATTCGTACACGGTGGGGATACGTGCTAAGTTATTCTCTGTTCGGCCGATGGAGGTCGGGCAGTTCGCGCGGGTGGCGGAATTGGCAGACGCGCTAGCTTGAGGTGCTAGTGCCCGTATTAGGGCGTGGGGGTTCAAGTCCCCCTCCGCGCACGCGAACAACGAAAACCCCCTGACCAAGGTGTGTAACACCGTGGTCAGGGGGTTTCGTGCCTCACTGGGCAGTGCCCGAGCGCACATGCGCCGCTGTTACGCAGCCGTCACGGGGAGACCTCGGCGGTGCTCTCCGTCGCCTGCTCGGGGGCACCGTCAGCGACGTTAATGTATGGGGCGTAGCGCTTGCCTGCGCGGAGGGCGATGTCGGCCGCTACGTTCTTATCCGGTCCGGGGCCCGACACCATGACGGCCTCACGAAAATAAGCCAGCTCCTGGATCGATTCCGCGATGTCGGCGAGCGCCCGATGCCCGCCGGCCTTCTCCGGCGCACCGAAATATGCGGGAACATACCAGCGGCGCGCGAGCTCCTTGATCGTCGAGACGTCGATGCTGCGATAGTGCAGCCGCTCCTCGAGCTTCGGCAGATACTTCGCAATGAAGCGACGGTCCATACCGATCGTGTTTCCGGCGACGAGTGGTCTGCGCCCCGGGCCGACGAAGCGATTGATGTAGTCGAGCACCTGCGCTTCAGCCGTTTCCGGCGCGAGCCCCTGTTCGATGCGGGGGAGGAGACCCGACGTTTCGTGCATCGAACGCACGAAGTCTCCCATATGCTCGAGTGCTGCGGGGCCCGGATTGATGACAACCTCGAAGCCGGGGTCGAGCGGGTTGAGATCGAAGTCGGTCACGATGACAGCGATCTCGCACAAGCCATCGCGGTCGACGTCGAGGCCGGTCATCTCGCAATCGATCCAGACGATCTGCTCGGCCGGGGTGTTCGACACGATGGGTCCTCCTTGTATCTGCGGGATGCTCCTGTGGACGATCTTGTTCGTTAGGGATCCCTCGCCGTTGCTCAGGTTCCGCCCCGCAACCGATCGTCCAGTCTACCCGGCCCAGCCGATGCCATAGGCTTTTCAGTATGGCTGTTCTCCCGATCACGATCTGCGGGGAGCCCGTGCTCCACCGCCCCGCCGAACCCGTTACCGCGTTCGATGACGACTTACGAGACCTCGTCCGTGACATGTTCGAAACCTGCGACGCCGCACCGGGCGTCGGGCTCGCGGCGCCGCAGGTGGGTGTTGGTCGGCAAGTCTTCGTATGGGTGTACGAGGATCAAGACGAGGCCCCGGCGCGCGGGGTCGCGATCAACCCGCAACTGTGGATCACTCCACCCGAGCCCGGGCTCCCGGGTGAGGATGAACTGGAGGGGTGCCTTTCGTTTCCGGGTGAGCGGTTCGCGCTGCGCCGCTCGCCGCGTGCGCTGCTGCGGGCTCAGGGGCTAGACGGGGAACCCTTCGAATTTGAGGCGAGCGGATGGTTCGCCCGAATCCTGCAACATGAGTTCGATCACCTCGAAGGGCTGCTGTACGTGGACCGACTCGTCCACCCGGAAAACCGTGGCGCACAGAAGGCGAAGCGGAAGAACGGCTGGGGCGAGCCCGGCCTCACCTGGATGCCGGGGGTTGATCACCTCGAAGGCTGAAGCCCGATTCATTGCGCGGGCGACGGGTTCGAGCGAGCCTTCCGGCTCTCGGGAACGAAGAGCCAACCGACGAGCGCAACGAGAAGCAGGGCGGCCGTGAGGGCGAACGCCCAGTCGAACCCTGCCAGGTCGAGGAGCGCCCCAGCGATGAGCGGGCCGAGCACGCCGCCAAGGTCGCTCATCATCGAATAAGCGGCGACCACGTTTCCACCGCGGCGGCGGTCGAGAACATCCGCGAGGACCGCCTGCTGGCCGGGGTTCACGAGCGCGGACCCAGCGCCCGCGACCGCCATGATCCCGATCGCCGCCCACATCGATGGTGAGAGCGGGAACACCAGGTAACTCGCGGCAAGCACGGCGAGCCCGATAACGAGCAGAGGTTTGCGTCCGGCCTTGTCGTTCCAGCGACCGGACGGAAAAATCAGCGCCGCGTTACCGGCGGCATACCCCGCGAGCACCCATGCGGCGTCCGCCGCGTCGCCATCGAACACGACCGCCACAAAGATCGGGATAACCGATATGCGTACGCCAAATGATGCCCAACCGAAGGCGAACACGGACAGCAGCAGCGAGCGGAAATGCGAGCCGCGAAGCGCGTCCCGCAACGAGAGTGCGTCATGCTCGACTCGCGCGTTCGTGGGTGCTGCGGCGAGCGTCGATGAACGGAGCGCGACGGCGACCACTGCGGCAGCAGCGAGCAGGGTGAGAAAATAGAAGACGAAGGGGGCTCGGAGGCCAAATGTCGCGACGATGCCACCGAACACCGGGCCCAGGAGCCCGCCGAGAAGGAAACCCGCGGCGTTGAGACTCGCAACGCGACCACGGGAATCGACGGGGCTCACCTTTGCGAGCAGCGCGGTGGCGGCGACGCTGAACATTGCCGAGCCGACCCCGCCGGCACCCCTCAAGATGAGCAGCTGCGGGTAGTTCGCGGCGAGAGCGGCAGCCCCCGTTGACAGCGCGACGATGAGGATGCCGGTGGTGTACGTCGTGCGCTCACCCAGCCGGGAGATCATCCACCCCGCGAGCGGAGCAGACACAAGTCGCATCAGTGCGAACGCACTGACGATCGCTGAAGCGGCGAACTGAGAGACGTTGAACTCGAGCGCGAACTGAGGGATCGCCGGAGCGACGACACCGTATCCGAGCGCCACGGCGAACGCGCCGGCGACCAACGCCCACACCTCGAACGGCAGGCGGGGGCGTCGAGAAGCTGTGGGCACGGTCCCGATCCTATCGAGATCCAAGAGCGCCCTGCCCCTCGCTTCGCTCCGTTGGGCTGCCGCCGTGGGCGGCACGGGGCTCTGAACGTGCAGAGCGATGCTCTGCACCTGATTCAGCGCCCTGCCCCTGGCTTTGCTCCGTGGGCTGCCGCCGTGGGCGGCACGGGGCTCTGAACGTGCAGAGCGATGCTCTGCACCTGATTCAGCGCCCCCGGCAAGAATCGAACTTGCGACACGCGGATTAGAAGGCCGCTGCTCTATCCACTGAGCTACGGAGGCAACCAGACCAGGTTACACCGCTGCGCGCGTGCGCTACGACTCCGAGCCCAACGCAGTGACGGGGCCCGGCCGAAGCCGAACCCCCTCACTGACTCGGGAATATTAAGCGAACTGGTTCATCGTGTTGTCCTTGCCGCCCGCCTTGAGCGCTGCATCCCCGGCGAAGTACTCCTTGTGGTTGTCGCCGATGTCGCTGCCCGCCATGTTCTGGTGGCGGACCGTCGCGATCCCCTCACGGATCTCGCGGCGCTGCACGTCGCGGACGTAGGTGAGCATGCCCTCGTCACCGAAGTAGCCCTTGGCGAGGTTGTCGGTCGACAGCGCAGCCGTGTGGTAGGTGGGTAGGGTGATGAGGTGGTGGAAGATGCCGGCGCGAGCAGAACCGTCCCGTTGGAAGGTGCGGATCTTCTCGTCGGCGAGCTGGGCGAGCTCGGTGCTGTCGTACTCGGCGCTCATCAGCTTGTCGCGATCGTATGCGGAGACATCCTTGCCCTGCTCCACGAGCAGGTCGTAGGCCTGCTGACGGAAGTTCAGCGTCCAGTTGAACGACGGGCTGTTGTTGTAGACGAGCTTCGCGTTCGGGATCTCCTCGCGGATGCGGTCCACCATGCTGGCGATCTGCTCCACGTGCGGCTTCTCGGTCTCGATCCACAGCAGGTCGGCGCCGTTGCGCAGCGAGGTGATGCAGTCGAGGATGACTCGATCCTCACCCGTGCCCTTGCGGAACTGGTAGAGGTTGCTCGCGAGACGCTTCGGCCGGAGTAGCTTGCCGTCACGCTTGATGACGACGTCGCCGTTGCCGAGATCGGTCTCCGAGATCTCCTCGACGTCGAGGAAAGAGTTGTACTGGTCGCCGAGGTCGCCAGGCGCATTCGTGACGGCGAGCTTCTGGGTGAGGCCTGCGCCGAGCGAGTCGGTGCGTGCGACGATGATGCCGTTGTCGATTCCGAGCTCGAGGAAGGCGTAGCGAACCGCGGTCAGCTTCGCGATGAAGTCCTCGTGCGGAACGGTGACCTTGCCGTCCTGGTGACCACACTGCTTCTCATCGGAGACCTGGTTCTCGATCTGGATGGTGCAGGCGCCAGCCTCGATCATCTTCTTCGCGAGGAGGTAGGTCGCCTCGGGGTTGCCGAAGCCGGCATCGATATCGGCGATAATCGGAACGACGTGCGTTTCGAAATTTTCGATCTGCGACTGGATGAACTCGACCGCGGTCTCGTCTCCCGCGCTCCGTGCCTCATCGAGCTGCGTGAAGAGCAGGTCGAGTTCACGGGCGTCTGCCTGACGGAGGAACGTGGAGAGCTCCTCGATCAGCGCCGGGACAGAGGTCTTCTCGTGCATCGACTGGTCAGGCAGCGGTCCGAACTCGGAACGAAGCGCAGCAACCATCCAACCTGAGAGGTAGAGGTAACGCTTGTTCGTGTTCTTGAGGTGCTTCTTGATGGAGATCATCTTCTGCTGACCGATGAAGCCGTGCCACACGCCGAGTGACTGAGTGTACAGGGAGGTGTCGGCGTCGTACTCCGTCATGTCGCGACGCATGATGTCCGCCGTGTACTGGGCGATCTCCAGGCCGGTCTTGAACCGGTTCTGCGCCCGCATGCGAGCGACGTACTCCGGGTTGATCGCATCCCAGCTTGAGCCGTGTGCTTCTTTCAGTGCCTCGACGGCTTCGATGTCGTTCTGGAACGCAGTCATGGGACTTCCTTTGCGTGAGTTCGGCTGGCTCACGTTCAGTGTGAACCAGTTGGACTACTTCCACTTTGGGGCATCAGAAGGGTGGGTTTCCCCACTTTGTGGGGGTGAAATAGTCCAATATTTCTCTGCTTCGGAAATTATGATCCCGGTTGTGGGTGTGGCCTATTCGAACCGGTTCACCATCGCGTGGGCCGCTCTCTCGACATAGTCTCGGAACGCAGCGTCGTGCATCGGGGGAAGCGCGATCTCGTCGAGTGCGGAATTCATGTGGTGCAGCCAGCGATCCCTCGCGTGCGGGGTGATCGGAAACGCCGCGTGACGCATTCGCAGGCGCGGGTGGCCACGATTCTCCGAATAGGTCGTCGGTCCGCCCCAGTACTGCTCGAGAAACGTGCGCAACCGCCAGATCGCGCCCTCCCAGTCGTCTTGCGGGTACATGGGGGCGAGGTCGGGGTCTTCTTTCACACCGCGGTAGAAGGCCTGAACGAGACGTTCGAAGGTCTCGGTCCCGCCCACCTGCGACCAGACGGTGTCGGTGACGGCGGCTCCGGTCTCGGATGCACGAAGCGTGATGCGCGGGCCGGAATCAGGGTTCGTGTTCGAGGGATTTTGCGGGGTCATGCTTGGCCTCCTGGGAATCGGGGGAGTTCCGCTGCGAGACGGATGTGGTTTTCCTCAAATTTCTGTTTCAGTGCGGCACGCAATGCCCGCTGCACTGCCCACTGGGCTTCGGGACGGGTGCGCATGGCGAGCCGCAGCGTGGTTCGATCCCCGAACGTGCTCTCCACACCCCATACCTCTGGCTGGCCGGTAACCTTTCGCGCGGTTTCCGGGTTCGTGAGCAGTGTCCGTGCCGCTTCAAGGGTGACTGACTCGGCCTTTTGCAGGTCGGTGTCTGCGTGCACTGTGATGTCGATGAGGGCGCGGCCCCACCCCTGCGACGAGTTCCCGAGCGTGAGAATCTCACCATTGCGTACGAACCACAGGGTGCCGTCCAATGCCCGCACCTGGGTGACGCGGATGCCGACGTCCTCCACCGTGCCGGAGACCTCACCGATCGTCACGATATCGCCGATGCCGAGCTGATCCTCGAACACCATGAAGATGCCGTTGAGTATGTCCTTGACGATGTTCTGAGCACCGAATGCGAGCCCCGCCGCCACGATCCCCGCGGAGGTGAGCAGGGCGGCGAGATTTACGCCGAGTTGGCCGAGGATGAGGATCAGTGCGATCACCACGATGGTCCACGTGATGATCGCGCGTCCGACCGTGCCGAGGGTGCGCGTGCGCTGTACGGCCCGCGCATTCACGTAGGGGGCCGCCTGAATCTCGGAGGTAGCATCCACATCCTGCGACTTTTTGACGCCGCGCACGATCTGGTTGACGGTCCGCGTCAGGAGCCGACGCAGCAGCCAGTTCACGAGCACCGCCCCGACGATGATGATCGCAACGTGAATCGGCTGCTGCCAGGCCGCGTAGAACGCGGCGAAAGCGTTCCCCACGGCTTCCTCTACGGCGTCGATTCCGTCCACTCAGACGACCGTTCCATCTGGCGCTGCGGCACGGTCGGCCTGTTGTGCAAGAAGCGCGCGGTCGACACCAGCGAGATTCTCGATGACGAGGCGTCGGAGTGCGGCGGGAGCATCCATGTACTGGTCAAGCCAGTTGCGCGTCGCCGTCGCGAGCGCCTCGCTCGCGAGCGGTGACGGGAAGAAGCCATCGATGAGTTCCTCCGCGATCGAGTAGCTGCGGGATTCCCAGACGGGCAGGAGCGCGGAGAAGTAGTCGTCAACGAACATCGCGAGCAGCTCTCGGTCATCCGCGCGTAGGAAGCCGATGCCGGTTGAACGGATAATCAGGTTCGATGCGCCGGCGGCATCGAAGACCGATGCCCAAGCCGTTCGTTTTGCGTCGGGCGTTGGGAGCGCGGCGCGTGCGTGGGCTGCAGACTGTTCGCCGGTCGCGGTCCGGTCGCCGTCCAGGGCCCGATCGATGTCCTCCACCGAGGCCCGTCCACCCGCGGCGAGAGCGATGAGGAGCTCCCAACCGAGATCGGTGTCGATGTCGAGACCTTCGAGCGCGGTGTCGCCTGCGAGGAGTGCCGTGACGGTGTCGAGGTGGGCGTCGCTCGATGCGAGCTGCCCGAACACGCGAACGAACTGAAACTGGCGGTCTGAACCAGCCGGAGCATTGACGGCAAACTGCCAGAGCGCATCCGCGACCCGCTCCAGTGCTGCGCGGCGACGCTCCGGTGCCACGTAACTCGATGCGGCCAGCACGACTTGCTGGAGTAGGGTGCGCAGCGTCGTCGACGCCTTTTCCCGGTCGATGTGGCGGAGCACAATGTCGATGAATCGTGAGGCAGGAAACTCGCCGTCGCGCGTCGCGTCCCACAGCGTCCCCCATACGAGGGCGCGGGCGAGCGAATCGTTCATGTGACCGAGGCTCTCCGCAGCGGTGCAGTGAGAACGCTCGTCCAAGCGGATCTTGGCGTAGCTGAGGTCGTCGTCGTTGAGGAGGAGGAGCGCAGGCTGCGAGACTCCGACGAGTTCTGGGACCGTCGTAATTGGGCCGTCGATGTCGAGCTCTACGCGATGCACGCGGGTGAGGGATCCCTCGATCTCCCCGTACAGGCCGACGGCGATGCGGTGCGGACGGAGCGTGGGATATTCGGAGTTAGCGCTCTGCTCGATCGCGAAGCTCGTGTAGCGGCCCTCCGCGTCGAGGTCGAACACCGGGCGGAGCGTGTTGACACCCGCGGTTTCCAACCACAGTTCCGACCACTTCGTGAGGTCGCGACCCGATTGCGCCTCGAGCTCGACGAGCAGGTCGGTGAGCTCGGTGTTGGCGTGGTGGTGCTTCTCAAAATAGTCGTGCACGCCGCGCATGAACGGCCGCCGACCGACCCAGGCGACGAGCTGCTTGAGTACCGAGGCGCCCTTCGCGTAGGTGATGCCGTCGAAGTTTACGAGCACATCTTCCAGGTCTCGGATCGGTGCAACGATCGGGTGGGTCGAGGGCAGCTGATCCTGCCGATAGGCCCACGACTTCTCTGAGGCGACGAAGGTGGTCCAGCACTCCGACCACTCAGTGGCTTCGGCCGTCGCAAGCGTCGACATGTACTCGGCGAACGACTCGTTGAGCCACAAATCGTTCCACCAGCGCATCGTGACGAGATCACCGAACCACATGTGGGCGAGCTCATGCAGAATTGTGACGACACGGCGCTCCCGCATCGCGTCGGTCACCTGACTGCGGAACACGTATGCCTCGGTGAAGGTGACTGCACCGATGTTTTCCATCGCGCCGGCATTGAACTCGGGAACGAAGAGCTGGTCGTACTTTTCGAACGGGTAAGGGTAATCGAACTCGGACTCGAAGAAGGCGAACCCCTGGCGCGTCTTCTC
>JBBAFK010000061.1:0-17182 GCA_041655455.1 Leucobacter sp.
TCGCTCCGCGACGATCCCACTTCGCTCCGCGACGATGCGCGTCCGCTCCGCGACGATGCTCTGCGCCTCTTGACACACACGGCCGACGTACAGGCGCGCACCGTCGCCGCCTGGATGCACGTCGGCTTCGTGCACGGCGTCATGAACACCGACAACACCACCATCTCCGGCGAGACGATCGACTACGGGCCGTGCGCGTTCCTCGATGCGTACGACGCCGGCGCCGTCTTCAGTTCGATCGACCACGAGGGCAGGTACGCTTATGGCAACCAGCCCGGAATCGTGCTGTGGAACCTCACCCGCCTCGCCGAGACCCTGCTTCCGCTCCTCGCAGGAGCCGGTGCCGGGGTCGACGCCGAGGCTGACGCCGCCGACGGCGAGGTTGCTGAGGCAGCCGAGGCCGAGAACGCTGGTGCTGGTGCTGGTTCCGGTGCAGATACTGGTGCTGATGCCGATGCCGATGCCGGTGCCGGTGCTGAGGCAGCCGGAACCGCAGGGGGCGCCGACGCGACCGAAGCGGCGAAGACCCTTGCAATCGGCGTGCTCGACACGTTCGCCTCCCGCTACGATGCCGCGTGGCTCGACGGGATGCGGGCGAAGCTCGGACTCGGCGGCCGCCCCGAGACAGGCAGTGCAGCTGGCGGCGCCTCTGACGGTATCGTCGGGGACGCCGCTGATGATGACGCTACTGACTATGACGTTACTGACGAGCGGGTAAGGGCGCTCGCCGCCGCGTTTCTCGATGAGCTGCAGCAGCACCGCATTGATTACACGGGCGCGTTCCGAGCGCTCGGCCAAGCGGCACGGGGTGACGAACACGCGCTGCGTGCACACTACCCTGCGGGTCAGACTCCGGGGGAGTGGTTCGCGCAGTGGCGCGAACTCGTGCCGGACGCGGACGCGATGGATGCGGTCAACCCCGTCATCATTCCGCGCAACCACCTCACCGACGCCGCGCTCGACGCCGCAACCGCCGGAGACCTTGCGCCCTTCGAACGGCTGTTGGACGCGGTGACGCGGCCCTTCGACGAGCGCCCCGGCTTCGAGGAGTACGCGCGGCCAGCACCACCGGGTACACGGCGTCACGTCACGTACTGCGGAACCTGATCCCTGGCGGGGTGATCCCTGGCGGGGTGATCCCTTGCCGGGTGATCCCTTGCCGCGTGATTTCCCTTCGCGGTGAGCGTGCACGTTGGGGGTGAGCGTGCACGTTGGGGAGTGCTCCCCGGGTGCACACTCACCCCCGAGGTGCACGTTGACGGCAGAAGCCCCCTCGCGGCTTTCGGCTCGACCTGCGTAGGCTGGGTGCATGGCACGCATCATTCTCTTCGGTGGTCACGGCAAGGTCGCACTCCTCCTCGAGCCGCTGCTCGCAGCGCGAGGTGATGAGGTCACCGCGGTGATCCGAAACCCGGACCACGCAGCAGACGTCGAGGCCGCGGGTGGGAAGCCCCTCGTCGCAGACGTCGAGCAGCTCGACACGGCCGCGCTCGCCGACCTCATCGCCGGCCACGACGCCGTGGTCTGGTCCGCGGGTGCCGGCGGCGGGGACCCGGCCCGCACCCGTGCCGTCGACCACGAGGCGGCGATTCGCACCATGGACGCGGCGCTGCAGGCGGGCGTCTCCCGCTACGTCATGGTCTCGTACTTCAACGCGTCCCCCGAGCACGGCGTCGACCCCGAGAACTCCTTCTACGCGTACGCAGAGGCCAAGGCCGCCGCCGACGAGTACCTGCGCGCCTCAGACCTCGCCTGGACCGTGCTCGGCCCGAGCCGACTGACGCTCGAGGAAGCCACGGGACGCATCGATGCGGCTGCCGAAAGCCCCGGCGAAGTGTCGCGCGGCAACGTTGCGCACGTCGTGGCGGCGACGCTCGCGGACGACGGAACGATCCGCCGCATCATTCGCTTCAACGACGGGGAGACGCCGGTCGCCGACGCATTGCGGGCACGCCAGTGAGTGGCGCAGACACCGCGGGTGCGGCCGGGCAGCCGAAGCTGGCACGATGACCAGGGATCGCGTCGCGATCGTCACGGGCGGAGCTCGTGGGCTCGGTCGGGCGATCGCACTCGAACTCGCCCGGCGCGGAGCGCGGGTCGCGGTGCTCGACACCGACCTGGAGGGCGCGGAGGAGACCGCTGCGCTCGCCGCCGGTGTCCGAGAGGCTGCCGCCGGCACCGGTGCACCCACGAGCGGCCGTGCACCCGCCGCGGATGCTGAATCGCTCGACGGTGGGCCCGCGGCAACGGCCATCGAGGTCGACGTCAGCGATGAGGCGAGCGTGCAGCGCGGCGTCGCGGCCGTTGCGGAGCGTCTCGGCCCGCCGCTCGTACTCGTGAACAACGCCGGCGTGCTTCGTGACGATCTGCTCTTCAAGATGACGGTCGAGAACTGGGACACACTCATGAACGTGCACCTGCGCGGAGCATTCCTCATGAGTCGAGAGGTGCAGCGTTTCATGGTCGACGCCGGGTGGGGGCGTATCGTGAACCTGTCGAGCACCTCCGCGCTCGGCAACCCTGGCCAGGCGAACTACTCCGCTGCGAAGGCGGGCATCCAAGGGTTCACGAAGACCCTCGCGCTCGAACTCGGCGGGTTCGGTGTCACCGCCAACGCGGTCGCACCCGGCTTCACGATCACCGAGATGACGAGGTCGGTCGCGGATCGGGTAGGGATCCCTTTCGAGCAGCTCGTCGAGGAGCGTGCCGCGGAGATCGCCGTGCGTCGCGTCGGTGTTCCCGAGGACATCGCGAACGCGGTCGCATTCTTCACTGCAGAGGAGAGCGGCTTCGTGTCGGGCCAGGTGCTCTACGTCGCGGGTGGCCCGCGCGCCTAACCGCCTATTTCTGCCTGACCGCCCCATTGTGCCTGAGCGCCCTGCTGCGCCTGCCTAGTCCTGCTGCGTCTACCTAGATCTGCAGCGAAATGACCTGCCGCTCCAGCGACCCGGTGCTGGAGCGGGTCAAGCGCCTGCTCGAGGGTGCCGCCCCTCGGCGATCTCTTCAACCAATTTGGCGTTGAACGCCGGCAGGTCCTCGGGCGTGCGGCTCGTGACGAGCCCCTGATCCACGACCACCTCCTGGTCAACCCATGTCGCGCCGGCATTGCGCAGGTCGGTGCGCAGGCTCGGGTATGAGGTGACGGTGCGGCCGCGCAGCACGTCGGCGTCGGTGAGGATCCAGCCACCGTGACAGATCGCACCCACGGGCTTCTGCTGGTCGAAGAACGCACGCACGAGGGCGACCGCGTCTTCATCCATTCGGATTTGGTCGCCGTTCGACGTTCCGCCAGGGAGCACCAGTGCGTCGTAGTCTTCCGCGCGCGCCTCGGCGCTCGTGCGGTCGACTGGCACCTCGGAGCCCTTCTTCCCGTGGATCGTGCCCGGCTTCGTGGAGATCACCTCGGCTGCGCCTCCGTGCTCCTGGATGGCGCGGAGTGGCTCGGTGAGTTCGGAGTCTTCGAAGCCGTGGGTCGCGACGAACGCGACGCGTTTTCCGGTCAGATGTGACATGTGGTCCTCTCGAGTCAGTGGTCGTGCACTCTCCACTGAACCGCATGGTCAGTGATCTCGATACCCCGTTGCGTAGCTTCCGCCCGGTACGTAGAGTCAGCCCCGGTTAAGGAGAGTTTCGATGAGGGTTCTGGAAGGGGCCAGGGATCCCTCGCCCTACAGCTTGGCGACGAGCCGGCGCAGCAGCTCCGCGAGCCGGGGTTCCGCGGCCTGCCCGGCCTCAAGAACCTCCTTGTGGCTGAGCGGCGTCTCCTGGATGCCGGCCGCGAGATTCGTGATGAGCGAAAGCCCCAGCACCTCCATGCCCGCCTCGCGAGCCGCGATCGCCTCGAGCGCGGTCGACATGCCGACGATGTCGCCGCCGATGATCCCCGCGTACCGCACCTCGGCGGGGGTCTCGTAGTGCGGGCCGCGGAACTGCACGTACACACCCTCCTGCAGTGAGGGATCCACCATGCGGGCCGCCTTGCGCAACCGCGGTGAGTACAGGTCGGTGAGGTCCACGAAATTGGCCCCCTCGATCGGGGATGCCGCAGTGAGGTTGATGTGGTCGCTGATCAGCACGGGCTCGCCGGCCCCGAACGACGGGTTCACGCCGCCCGCGCCGTTCGTGAGCACCATGACTTTGGCGCCCGTTGCCGCGGCGGTTCGCACCCCGTGCACGACCGAGCGCACGCCGCGCCCCTCGTAGAAGTGGGTGCGGGCGCCGATCACGAGCGCATGTCGGCCGTCTGGCAGCCGCACGCTCTTGAGGGTGCCCGGGTGGCCCGGCACCCCGGAGGCGTGGAACCCGGGAACCTGCGCGGCCGATACTTCCGCGATGGTCTCCCCGAGCACGTCAGCGGCCCCCGACCAGCCGCTCCCGAGCGTGAGCGCGATGTCGTGGGTTCGTACCCCGGTGAGGTCGGCTAGGGCGACCGCGGCCTCGGCGGCGAGGCTTCGGGGGTCCTGCACTTGCACTGCCGTCATGGGTCCAGCTTACGGGCGCGGGTGGCGATCCCTCTCGGTAGGGGCGGCGATCCCTCCCCGAGCGGGTGGCGAACTACGTGGCACCGCCCGAATCTGCGTGGCCCGTCGGCGCCCGCGGCGATCCCTATGTAAACGGCGAGATATATGCCCGAATACGGCGAAAACGGCATATATTCCGTGGATCGCATATATCCTGCATGAGGGATCGCGGCCAGAGCCAGGTCCCGCGCCAGAGCCAGACCCCGGTCCCGCGCCCGAGCCAGGCCAGAGCCAGGCCCTCGCTCAGTCGAGCGGCCGGAGGATCCGGAACCCGCGCAGCGGATCGTAGCCGTGGATCTCGCGCGTATCGAGCACCGCCATGAAGTCGAGCACCTCGGCCGTGATGACTTGGCCGGGCACGAGAACCGGGAACCCGGGCGGGTACGGCGTCACGAACCCGCCCGACACCGGCTCCTCGCCCTGCGCCACGCGGGCGCGCAGCTCGTCGAGTAGCACGTGCTCGACCGCGCCCCGCTGCTGCCCCCGGAAGAACGGGGTGCGCATGTCGCCGTCGGGCAGGTCCGCGCCCTCACCGGTGGGCCCAGCAACGGCGGCGTACTCCGGCGCGAAACGGCTGAAGTCGGGCATCGGCGGCATCGGCGTCTCGTCGACACGAATCATGTCGGGGTCGAGCTGCGCCTGCTCCTCTTCGAAGCGCTCCGCGAGCTTCACAAGCACCTCGATGAGGTACGCGATCGCGCTGCGCGTGGTGCCGATGTTGGTCATGAAGAGCACCGTGTTTCGGCTGGTCTTGTTGACCTGGATGCCGTAGCGGTTCATCAAGTGCTCGTGCTTGAACGTGTCGCCGTCGACCCCGGTACGGGTGATCTCCACCGTGACGCGGCTCGGGTCGATCACGAGCTCGTCTTCGGCCCAGGCACTCCACATGGTCGCGAGCCCATCGCGCAGCGGCATCGGGCGTTTCGATACGCGGTGCTCGGCAGGGATGAGGTCCTCCGCCGTCAACACGCGGTAGGTGCGTCGCAGCAGCGGGTGCCGGGCGATCGACTGCGCGAGACTCGTCGCGAGGTCAAGCTGCTGCTGCACGAGGTCGAAGCCTTCGAGCTCGACCTGGCGGCGACCGAGATCGAGCGACGCGAGGATCTGATAGTTGGGCGACGTCGACGTGTGCGTCATGAACGCCTCGTGGAACGGCTCTTCGGCCTCGCGGATCCAGTCCTGATCGTAGACGTGGATCATCGATCCCTGCCGCAACGCGGTGAGCGTCTTGTGTGTGGACTGCGTTGCATAGACGCGAATCCGCGCTTCAGGGCTAGGGATCAGCCGCTCCGAGAGCCACACCTCGTCACTCGCGGGGGTTCCGTCCGCCGAGAAGAGTCGCTGCTGCTGCTCCTGGTAGGCGCGCTCGTGCGCCGACGTCTTCAGGGTCGACTCGAGCGACTTTGCCGCTGCCATCGCGGTGCGGCGGCGGGTGACCGGGTGGAACGCGGCGAAGGCGAACCACGCCTCATCCCACAGGAACACCAGGTCGGGTTTGATCGCGAGGCACTCGGCCATCACGCGCTCGGGGTCGTACACGATGCCGTCGAACGTGCAGTTCGTCAGCGTGATCATGCGCACCTCGTCGAGACGGCCCGCCGCACGGTAGTCGAGCAGCAGCTGCTTCACTCGGCTCAGGGGAACTGCGCCGTAGAACGCGAAGTCGTTGAGGGGGTAGGCCTCGAGGTAGGCGGGGCGACCCCCGGTGAGCACCATCGCGTGGTGGTGAGACTTGTGGCAGTTGCGGTCCACGAGCACCACGTCACCCGGAGCGACGAGCGCCTGGTGCACGATCTTGTTCGCGGTCGACGTGCCGTTCGTGACGAAGTACGAGTGCTTCGCGCCGAACGCCCGAGCCGCGAGGTCCTGCGCCTTCTTGATCGCTCCCGTGGGAGCGAGGAGAGAGTCGAGCCCACCCGATGTTGCGCTCGTCTCGGCGAGCAGCAGGTTCAGGCCGTAGAAGTCCGCGAGATCCTTAATCCACTTCGAGTTCACGACCGAGCCGCCTCGCGCGACCGGTAACGCGTGGAAGACGCCGACCGGCCGCCGTGCGTGATCCTGAATCGCGGAGAAGAACGGGGTGTCGTACAGGTGCGACACTCGGCGCAGCAGCGAGAGGTGAAGCTCGAGTTGATCCTCGCGCTGGAACACGCGACGGAAACGGCGAGTGAGCACCCCCGCGAGATCCTCGATGTGCGCTCCCGCGACGAGGTACAGGTCGAGCTCGGGGCGCAGACACGCGATGATATCCGCGAGACCTGCGACGCGCTGCACCGAGGCGAGCGAGCTGCGTGACGAAGCCGGGTTGCTGCGCGCATCGGCGCGGGCGAGCTCGATCGTGTCGCGAAGTTCCCGACTCAGCGGCTGCCGCGTCCGATCGCTGAAACCGGGCCGCACGACGACCGCGAGGATCTGCGGGTTCGTGAGCACCGCAGCGATCGCGTCGTCGGCCGAGGGCACCACCACAAAGTCGTAGATGAAGTCGTCGGCCGGGCCGCGCAGCCGCAGCCCTTCCGCGTGCAGTTCGTCGCGGTCGGTCTCGGTCGACTCGTCGACGACGAGCACCTCGAAACGCGGGCGCGGGTCGAGGTCGTCTTCAGACTCGATGCGCTCGAGGTCATCGAACTGCTCATCGCGCGGATCATCGGGCACCGTGTTGCCGCGGATGCGGTTCACGACCCGGCCGATCCGCTCGAGCGCGGTCTGGTAGTCGCCCTCTTGCAGGAGCTCGCGGATCCCTCGCACATACCGCTGACCGAACCCGCCCCAGTACATCTCGATCGTTTCGAGCGCGCGCAGTGAGCGGAACGCTTCACCGTCCGCAGAGAAGACCTCGGCGTTGTCGTTGCCGAGCGCGATGCGCTTCACAGCGAAACGCAGGTACTCCCACGCGTCGCTGCGCAGCCGCCAGGTGCTCGCAGGCATGCCGGGGTCGCGTTCGAGCACAGCGCTCGCCTGCGATACTCCATCGCCGCTTGGCGCGCCAAGGGGAGCATGCGTCCCCTGCGGGTCCTCTTGCGGAGTGCGAATGGAGTCGATCCTCGTCATTGACGGCGTCCTTTCCCGGGCCTACCTGACAACTGATCTTAGGCGCTCACCGCATGCCGCTTCGCGCACACGAGGCTGCATTCGCGGGGTCGCGCCAAAAAATGTTTACCCGATGAAGGTAAGGATGCCCTAATATAGATCTGTGTTTACTTTCGACTTCGATGCGCAGACGGGTGAACTCGCGCTCGCCGCGGGAACTCCCGCCGATCTGCCAGCCATCCGCGGCTGGCTCGCGCAGCTTCCCGAGCACGTGCACGGGCAGGTCATCGTCGAAAGCGACGAACACATCGACGACGTCCCCTGCCCCGCCGGAGTCTCGATCAACCGCGTCGCGGTGGGCCTCTTCCCCGGTGAAACGCTCGCACGCGCCGTCGACGCCTGGCTCGAAGAGTGGCTCTGGGCGGAAGCCGACTGCGAACGAAACTTCAGCCTGTGGGTCGGCGAAGACCCCGAGCCCCCGATGGGTGAGTGCTGGGATCGCCTCGACCGGCGGATCGCCCGCGGGCACTTCGTGCCCGCACCGGTAAGGGTGCTCAACGAACAGCGCTGAGCCTGCTCGGTTGCTTGCTCGGCGCCCGCCCACGCCTATTCGGTTCCTGGTTCGCGCCTGGTTCGCGCCTCTTCGGCGCCTGGTTCGCGCCTGCTCCCTCAGCTTTCTCTCTTTTGCGGGGGATCTCCGCTCTGCGTACCAATATCCAGCAAACCCGGTACGCAGACGCGAGATACCCCGCTGAGCGGAGAACCAGCAAGCGCTGGCGAGCGCCGCGACGTCAGTCCGCCTCGATAGACTGAGGCCATGGCGAAAGCAAGTGAGCGTAAGCACCGCATCGTCGTGCTCGGCGGTGGCCCCGGAGGCTACGAGGCGGCGCTCGCTGGCCGACAACTCGGCGCAGAGGTGACGCTCATCGAGCGCGCCGGAGTCGGCGGCTCCGCCGTGCTCACCGACGTCGTACCTTCGAAGAGCCTCATCGCGACCGCGGGCGGGGTGCAGGCCGTGCGCGACTCCGGCAAGCTCGGCGTGCAGACGTTCGTGCCGGGCGGTGACGGGAAGCCGGTGCGCCCCGAGATCGCCGTCAACCTGTCCGCAGTGAACCAGCGTCTCATCGCGATGGCCGGCGCGCAGTCCGTCGACATGCAGCGATCCCTCGAAGATGCTGGCGTGCACCTGATCCAGGGCGAGGGCCGCCTTGACGGGCAAAACGCCGTCATCGTTTCGACGGCGGCCGGGAGCGAGGGCACCGATTTCGACCGCATCGAGGCCGACACCGTCGTCATCGCCGTGGGGGCGAGCCCGCGCGAGCTCGACTCCGCGAAACCCGACGGTGAGCGCATCCTCACGTGGACGCAGCTCTACGACCTGCAGGCTATTCCCGAGCACCTTGTCGTGGTCGGCTCGGGCGTGACGGGCGCGGAGTTCGCGAACGCCTACCGCACCCTCGGCGCCGAGGTCACTCTCGTTTCCAGCCGCGAGCAGGTGCTGCCGGGGGAGGACCCCGACGCCGCAGCCGTCATCGAACGCGAGTTCAAGCGCCTCGGCATGCACGTCATGAACAAGTCTCGTGCCTCATCCGTCGTCCGCACCGAAGACGGCGTGAAAGTCACCCTCGCGGATGGCCGCATCGTCGAGGGATCGCACTGCCTCATGGCCGTCGGATCCGTACCGAATACCGCCGGGCTCGGGCTCGAAGAGGCGGGGGTGAGCCTCACCGAAAGCGGACACATCCGTGTAAACAAGGTCGCCCGCACCGCGGTTCCGTCGATCTACGCGGCTGGTGACTGCACCGACTTCTTCCCGCTCGCCTCGGTCGCGTCGATGCAGGGGCGGACCGCCATCATGCACGCGCTCGGCGACTTCGTGCGCCCGATCGACCTGCGCAACGTGGCAGCGAACGTCTTCACCTATCCGGAGATCGCGACGGTCGGGTGGACCGAACTCACCCTCGACGAGGCCACTGAACTCGCACAGCACGTCACCCACACAGTGCCGCTGAGCCTGAACCCGCGCGCGAAGATGATCGGGTTCACTGACGGGTTCGTGAAACTCTTCGCGTGGAAAGCATCGGGCACCGTCGTGGGCGGCGTCATCGTGTCGCACCGAGCGAGCGAGCTCATCTTCTCCCTCGCGCTCGCGGTCGAACACCGGCTGACGGTCGACCAGGTGGCGTCGGCGTTCGCCGTGTACCCGTCGATGACGGGCGCGATCACGGATGCGGCGCGGGCGCTGCACCAGCACTGAGCCGGCTGGGTGGGTAGTGAGCTGGCTGGGTGGGTAGTGAGTTGGAGGGCGGGCAGTGAGCCCGCGAGCCGAGCAGTGAGTCGGCTGGGTGAGTAATGAGTTGGCGGGGCGGGCAGTGAGCCCGCGAGTTAGGCAGTGACGAGGAATCGAGGAGCGACCATGCAGCAGGTATCGAGACGACGTGTGATCGGCGGAGCGCTGGGAGTCTTCGCGTTGGGGGCCGCGCTCGCGCTGACCGGCTGCGCCGCTGGCAAGCCCGACCTTGTGCCGTCGGACGAAAATGTGAAGGCTGTGGTGACGGTTCGCGCCGTGGACAACAAGTTCGAGCCCGCCGAAGTGGAGATCACACCGGATCAGGCCGTGCGCTGGGTGTTCGAAGGGCAGATGGAGCACGACGTGGTCGCCGCGGATGGCAGCTTCGTGAGCGAGCTCATGCTCGAGGGGGAGTACACGCACCTCTTCACCGAGGAGGGCGTCTACGAGTACGACTGCTCGATTCACCCTGAGATGACGGGCGTTGTGCGGGTCGTCGCGCCCTGATCCCTCGCCGCGTCTCGGGGCCGGTCCCTGGTCGCGCACTGGTGACGTCGGCGGAACCCCCCGACCCCGGCGGATCCCTCGAGGTATGGTCGACCATTGTTACGCCGGTGGATCCCTGAATCAATCGGTCAGTTGTGCAGGTTTCCTGTTGAAAATAGCCTGCACGACTGACGGATTACTTGTGTGATGGCGTACAAGGGCGAGGGATCCGGGCTACGCCCGCTCGAACACCGCGAGCGACTCGAAGTGGTGTGTGTGCGGGAAAATGTCGAACGCGCGCAGACTCGTGAGGTCGTACCCCGCCTCGCGCAGGGACTTCGTGTCGCGGGCGAGCGCAACGGGATCGCAAGCGACATAGACCACGTTCGCGGGCGCGAGCTCGGCGAGCTGCCCAGTGACGCCCCCGCCCGCACCCGAGCGCGGCGGATCGAGGACGACGGTGCCGCGGCTGAGGCGATCCCTCACCGGTGCGGATGCCTTCAACAGCTCCGCGAGATGCCGGTCGACGCGCGCCGTGAGCGCGAGCGCGCCGACGAGTTCGGAGAGATTCTCGGCCGCGTCATCCGTTGCAGCCTCATCGGCCTCCACAGACGTCACCCTGAGGCTCGGCCCCACCGCTTCAGCCATCGCAGCGGCGAGCAATCCAGCACCCCCATAGAGGTCGAGGTTCGCGGCAGCAGGGTCGACACGGCCAGCCTCGGCGAGATCCGCGATCGCGTCGCGCACCGCCGCAAACAGCACCGCGGGAGCCTGTCGGTGCACCTGCCAGAAGCCGCCCGCCCGCACGACGAAGCCGCGATCCTCGACGAGCTCGCGCACGGGGTCCGCGGCGCCCGCACGCTCCTTCTCGCCGACCAGGGTGAGCAGCATGCGCGGATCATCCCCCGCAGGATCCACGAGGTCAACGGTGGCGACGCCCGGCATAGCGTCGGTGAGCGGGGCGATCTGCGCAATAGTTGCGGTGGCGAGCGGGAGCGATTCGACAGGGATCACACGCCGACTCCGCGCCGCATACGGCCCGACGGCGCCGGACTCCGGGTCCACGTGCAGCCGTACCCGCGTGCGATACCCGAGCCCGCCGGTCTCGTCGTCGCCGGGCGCCCCCTCGACGAGATCCGCGAGCGCGTCGGCGAGATCGTCGCCCTCCTCGACCGCGAGCTCGACCCCGCCAAACCGCTGCATCGCGTCAGCGAGCACCTCCGACTTCAGAGCCCGCTGCCGCTCGAGGGAGATATGCCCGAACTCGGCCCCGCCGGCGCGGTTCTCGGGATCCCTCGCGACCGACGCCTCCGCCCACACATGCTCGCGCCGATCCGGAGAAGCCTCCAGCACCTCCACCACCGCCGCGCGCGCAAACGACTTCTTCTTCGCGTCGGTTACGCGGGCGCGCACCCGTTCTCCTGGAATCGCGTCGGCGACGAACACGACGCGGCCGTCGTGGCGGGCCACGCTCACTCCGCCGTGCGCGATGCCGGTGATCTCGAGCTCGACCGTGTCGCCGACGGTCAGGGGGGCGGAATTCGCAGCTGTCATGTCGACCATTCTCGCACCCGCGTTGTGGTCTGGGCGCCGGCTGCGTCGGTGCGCCGGGTGCGTCGGTGCCGGGTGCGCCGGTGCCAGCCGCCGCACGCTCCCGCTGTTGGCCGGTGCAATCGGCGCGAGTGTGCACCTCGGGGGTGAATGAACACGTGGGGGTGGGTACCCGAGGTGCTCATTCGCGCCCCAGGTGCACGTTCGGCGTGTGGGCCCGCGCCACCTCCGCCACTCGACCTCACCAGCCCTAGACTCGAACCCATGCGTCTGTATCTCGCTTCGACCTCGCCCGCCCGCCTCTCCGTGTTGCGTGGAGCGGGAATCGAGCCGATCTGCTTCGCGCCCGACGTCGACGAGGATGCCGCAGTCGCCGCACGGGAAGCCGAGCTCGGGCGTGCCCTCACCGCGGCCGAACTGACGGTCTACCTCGGCCGGCTCAAAGCCGAAGACGTGGTGCGGCGCCACGGACCCGAGGGTCTCGACGAGATTGACGGGCTCGTGCTCGGGGGCGACTCGATGTTCGTGCTCGACGGCGAGATCCTCGGCAAACCGCACCTGCCTGACGTGGCACTCGCGCGTGCCAAGCAACACCGTGGACGCACGGGGGTGCTGCATTCGGGGCACTGGCTCATCGACTGCACGGCGAGCGGGCGACGCGATGGGGCCGAGCGCGAAATGGGCGAAGTCGGTGAGGCTCCCGGCGAAACAGGCGAGGCACTTGGTAAGTCGAGCGGCGAATACCGCGGCGAGGGATCCGTCGACACCGCACACGTCACCCTCGCGGCCGATGTCAGCGACGCAGAGCTTGCCGCCTACGTCGCGACGGGCGAGCCGTTGGAACTCGCCGGCGGGTTCGCGATCGACGGCCTCGCCGGCGCCTTCATCGAACGCATCGAGGGGGCGCCGAGCTGCGTGATCGGGCTGTCGCTGCCCGCGCTCCGTCGGCTTGTGGTCGCGCTCGGGCACGACTACCCGAGCCTGTGGAACCGTCCCGGCGTGTGAGCGGCGTCCGGGCAGCGGGATCCCTGTCCCTGCTCCTTTCCTTCTCCCTTACCTCCCCGTCCCTCTCGGAGTCCTGCAATTCGTATGTAAACGTAGAAATATAGGCTCGATTCCGCCGGATCCGCCCGATATCTTGCCGTTTGCATACCGTTTGCAGGGTGCAGGGTGCAGGGTGTGGCGGTGGGAGAGCTGCGAGCGGGGTGTGGCGAGCGGGGTGTGGCGGCGGAAACGGAACGCAGCGGGCGGGTTCGGGCTGCGAGCGGGCCCGAGGCCTGCGGCGGCTCAAGGGAGGGGCGGCAGGCGGGCTAGCGGGCGGGGCGGGCGCCGGCGAGCAGCGCCACGGTGAGCGTCGCGATGACGGCTCCGTCTGCGAGGTTCACGGAAAGTAGTTCCTCGATGCGGGCGAGCCGCTGGTAGAAGACCGTGCGTGACATCCGGGCGCGCTGCGCTGCAAGCGAGCGGTTCGTCGGGTGTTCGAGGTAGTGCCCGAGCACCCGCACCAGGTCGCCGCTGTGCCCGGGGCCGCGCAGAGCGTCGTCCTCGATGAGCGGCCCGATGGTCGCGGCGACGAACTCCTGCATCTCGGGCGTCGCGGCAAGCCCGCGCACGAGATACGCAAGCGCCTGGCGTTCCGCCTGTTGAACGGTGACCCTGCCGGTCTCGGCGATCGGGGAGAGACGGTCCGCGGCCCGCACGCGCTCGAGCGAGGTGATGAGGGATCGCAGTCCGCGACCCGCCGCCCCGAGCGCGAGGTGGGCGCGCCACCCCGCCGGGATCGTCGATGGGAGCAGCATGTCGAGCTCGTCGGCGAGGCGCGACGCGAGGAGCGGTGCCGGGCCCGACGGTCCGCCGGTGTCGAGCCGCGGGTCGTCGACGGGGAGCGAAATGAGCGCGAGAAGGGCGGGGTGCTCGGGACGGCCGGTCTGAGACATCCCAGGGATGGTCGCGGTCGCTGACGTTTGCCCGGGCCGCTCAGACGGCCTGCCAGGCTCGGTGTCGAAACCTGCACGGCCACCGGAACCCGCGCCCAAGGGCCTTGATCCGAGACCGGAACCCGGACCAAAGCGCGAACCTGACCCGCCGGCAGTTCCGGCCCCTAGGACACCGCCAACCCCGCTGACGCCGCCAACCCCGCTGACGCCGCCAACCCCGCTGACCCGGCCAACCTCGACGGCGTGGCTGTCGAGCGCATCCTCGGCGGCGATGATCACGCGCCCCTCGGGGGCGACCGCCCGGCGCAATGCGGTTTCGAGAATCGCGCGCTCGAGGGAGATGTGCGCGCCGAAGTCACCACGCCCACGCAGAGTCGCACCGAGCACAACGCGGTTCTCGATCGGCAGCCCGAAAGCCGCGAGTTGCGTCGCGAGCTCATCCTCCCGCCGAAACCGGCCGCCGAGCAGCACATCGAACATGCGCTTCGAGCCGAGCCGCAGCCACTGGGTGCCGTCAGGGTCGGCGAGCCGTCCGAGCGCCAGCGCGAACGCCCCGAGTTCGAGCACGGTCCGGCGGCCGGCAGCGTGGGGTGGCCCTGGAAGCGCGGTGAGGGATCCCCACCGCCGACCTTGCGCTTCCACCGTGACGCGATCCCACCCCTCGCCCAGCGCTCCACGGCGCCCAAGCAAATCACCCGAACCGGCCAAACCGGCCGACCCACCCACCCCAGACGAACCAGCCACCCCTGACGGATGGGCCGACCCACCCAAACCGGCCGAGTCGGCCCACGCGTCGAGGACGTGTGCGGATCCCTCGCCGGATAGCGAGGAGGAACCCGACCACGCAACCACGTCACCGGCGGGGTCTTCGAGAACGACGGGAGCGCCGAGCGTTTCGGCGAGCCGTTCGATCACGGTGTCGACGGGGCTGCGGTTGAGCCCGAGCTCGGTGAGCATGGTGTGCACCTCGGCACGGGCGGTGAGCGCCGCGCTCTGCGCCGCGAGGAGCAGTTGGTGGATACGCTGCGTGATCTGCACGAAACGCACTTCGCGGTGGAGCACGATGAGGGGGATGCCGGCGGCGGCGCAGGCTCGCTCGAGCGGTGCGGGCAGTGCCGCGAAGCGAGTGCCGAGCTCGAAAACGAACGCGGCGGGGTCCGTGGCGACGAGGTCGTGCATGAGCTGCTCGAGGGCATCGCCGCCGCCCGGCCAGCCGGCTCCGGTCGTGAGGAGCAGCTCGCCCCCGTCGAGCAGGGACGCCGACCGGCCGCCCGCGACCACGTGCGCCCAGCGGAGCCGCCGCTCCAGGTGCGCCTCACCGGTCACAACCTCGGGGTGGCCTGCGCGGAGCTCGGGGAGCGCGAGCGCCTCGGCCACCGTGATGGTCGCGGATTCGGGAGTGAAATCGCTCATGCGAACAAAGTGTACGGGGAATCACCAAACTGAGGATGGTTTGCAGCTGGTCCGGCGGAAGCGTCGCTGTCACACTTGAAACCAGCGGGCCAACCGGCTCGGACACATTGCCCGGAATCACTTCCGGGTGGCACAGCAGCGAGAGAAGAGGGCACTCGGATGGCACGCATTCCCCACGTCATTGGCGGCGAGAAGAATACCGACGCCGAGCGGACGCAACCGGTGTACAACCCGGCGACCGGTGAAGTGCAGCACGAACTCTCGGTCGCCTCGGCGGCAACCGTCGATCAGGCGATTGCGGCGGCGAAGGCCGCGCTGCCGGAGTGGCGCGCTACCAGCCTCACGAAGCGCGCCAACGTGTTCTTCAACCTGCGGCAGCTCCTCAAACAGCGCACCCCGGAACTCGCCGCGATTGTCACGAGCGAGCACGGCAAGGTGCTCTCCGACGCGGCGGGTGAGATTGCGCGCGGGCTCGAGAACGTCGAGTTTGCGGCGGGCCTCCTGCATCTGCTCAAGGGCGAGCGCGACGAGCAGGTCTCGACCGGTGTCGACGTGCACTCGGTGAAGCAGCCGGTCGGGGTCGTCGCGGCGATCACCCCGTTCAACTTCCCCGTTATGGTGCCGCTGTGGATGATCGCGAGCGCGATCGCGTGCGGCAACACGGTTGTGTTGAAGCCGAGCGAGAGGGATCCCTCAGCCTCCGTCTTCATCGCCGACCTGTTCCGCGAGGCGGGCCTCCCCGACGGCGTGCTGAACGTCGTGCACGGCGACAAGGTCGCGGTCGACACACTGCTCGACAGCCGCGACGTGAAGGCCATCAGCTTCGTCGGCTCGACCCCGATTGCGAAGTACATCTACGAGCGTGCGGCCGCGAACGGCAAGCGCGTGCAGGCCCTTGGCGGCGCGAAGAACCACATGATCGTGATGCCCGACGCCGACCTCGACATGGCTGCCGACGCGGCCGTCTCGGCAGCGTACGGCTCGGCCGGCGAGCGGTGCATGGCCGTCTCGGTCGTCGTCGCGGTCGGCGGTGTCGGCGATGTGCTCGTGTCGAAGATCAAGGAGCGCATGGAGAAGCTCGTGATCGGCGACGGCACCGATCCCTCGAGCGAGATGGGTCCGCTCATCACGGCAGAGGCGAGGGATCGCGTCGAATCGTACGTGGCCGGCGCCGAAGCCGAAGGTGCCACCGTCGTCGTCGACGGCCGCGCCGCGAAGTTCGAGGGCGGTGGCTTCTTCACCGGCGTCTCCCTCATCGACAACGTGCCCACCGACAGCAAGGTGTACCGGGACGAGATCTTCGGGCCCGTGCTCGGCGTCGTGCGCGTCGACACCTACGACGAGGGCGTGCAGCTCATCAACGACCACCAGTTCGGCAACGGCACGGCGATCTTCACCCGCGACGGCGGCCTTGCCCGCCAGTTCGAGTTCGAGGTCGAGGCGGGCATGGTCGGCATCAACGTGCCGATCCCGGTGCCGGTCGGCTCGTTCTCCTTCGGCGGCTGGAAGGATTCGCTCTTCGGCGACTCGCACATCTACGGCCCCGAGTCGATTCACTTCTACACGCGCTCCAAGGTCATCACGACCCGTTGGCCGAATCCCGACCAGTCGAAGGTCGACCTCGGGTTCCCGAGCAACAGCTGACGCGTGCGGCCGCGAGGCCGAGTAGTACCCGTGCGGGGGTCCCTCTCACCTGATGGAATCGGGTGGCGGGATCCCTCGCCTTCCTCCAGGATGAACCGAGACGCAACCCCTCATCGAGAAAGCAGTGACCCATGGCCGACTACATCGACCTGAACGGCGCCGAGCAGAGCTTCGGCGACACCGAGGCCCAGCGCGAGGTGCGCACGAACGACCGCGACTACGTGTTCCACTCGTGGTCGGCGCAGGGCAAGATCGACCCGCTGCCCATCGCCCGCGGCGAGGGCGTGCGCATGTGGGATTACGACGGCAACGAA
>JBBAFK010000062.1:0-17027 GCA_041655455.1 Leucobacter sp.
AGGAACAACCCGACACCGAGATCGGGCGAACACACACGCCCACATCACACCACACCCCAGATTCAACGCACACAACGGAATACCACCTCAGAACGACAGCTCATCGGTGGATCCAGGCTAAGGGTCTGACGGCCAAACATGCCGTCGGCGGCCTGAAGGAGGCGCTATGGCTGGGTCTGCTCACGCACCGGTGTCCGACGGCACCGTCCAGATCGAACCGGTGCAGCTCATCGCACCCGATGGTGCCCCTACTGCCCAGCGGCGCTTCAGCCGCGATCTGCCGCCGGAGACGTTGTCCTGGCTCTACGAGATGATGGTCGTCACCCGCGAACTCGACGTGGAGTTCGTCAACCTGCAGCGGCAGGGCGAGTTGGCGTTGTACGCCTCGTGTCGCGGTCAGGAGGCCGCGCAGATCGGCGCCGCGGCCTGCCTGCGCAAGACCGACTGGCTGTTCCCGCAGTACCGCGAGATCGGCGCCTTTCTGATCCGCGCCATCACCCCGGCGCAGATGGGCGCGGTGTGGCGGGGCAGCTGGCACGGCGGGCTGGGTTTCACCGACAAGCGCTGCGCACCCATCTCCATCCCGATCGGCACGCAGCAACTGCACGCCGTCGGCGCCGCGATGGCCGCCCAACGCTTGGGCGAGGATTCGGTGACGGTGGCCTTCCTCGGCGACGGCGCCACCAGCGAGGGCGACGTGCACGAGGCGCTGAACCTGGCGTCGGTGTTCAACGCGCCGTGCGTGTTCTACGTGCAGAACAATCAGTGGGCCATCTCGGTGCCGGTCAGCCGGCAGGTGGCCGGCCCGTCCATCGCGCACCGCGCCGCCGGCTACGGCATGCCCGGCATCCGGGTCGACGGCAACGACGTGCTGGCCTGCTACGCGGCGATGGCCGAGGCGGCCGCCCGCGCCCGCGCCGGCGACGGCCCCACCCTGATCGAGGCGGTCACCTACCGGATGGGTCCGCACACCACCTCTGACGATCCCACCCGCTACCGCGACGACGACGAAGTGCGGGAATGGGCCGCGCGCGACCCGATTTCGCGCTATCGCAGTTACCTGCAGCGCATCGAGGTGTACAGCGATCGGTTGGAGCGCCGCGTCGCCGCCCGCGCCGAGCGATTGCGCGCCGAGTTGCGCGACGCGATCGTCGGGGCGCCCGACCCCGATGTCACCGAACTGTTCGACACGGTCTACGCCGAGATCACCCCGGAGTTGGCCGCCCAGCGCGAGCAGTTGCGTACCGAGTTGGCGAAGGAGGCGTGAGATGACCCAGATCTTCGACCGGCCACCGACGGCCGACGACGACGCGGCCGCACCCCGGGGACCGCTGCTGCGGGCCATGCCCACCGACACCGAGGTGACGATGGTCGGCGCCATCAACCGGGCGCTGCACGACTCGATGGCCACCGACGACCGGGTGCTGGTGTTCGGCGAGGACGTCGCCCGCCTCGGCGGGGTGTTCCGGGTGACCGAGGGCCTGACCGAAACCTTCGGTGCGGACCGGTGTTTCGACACCCCGCTGGCCGAATCCGCCATCGTCGGCATCGCGATCGGGATGGCGATCCGCGGGCTGGCCCCGGTGCCCGAGATCCAGTTCGACGGGTTCAGCTATCCGGCGTTCGACCAGATCGTCAGCCACCTCGCCAAGTACCGGATGCGCACCCGGGGCGGCGTCGACATGGCGGTGACCCTGCGGATCCCGTCGTTCGGCGGCATCGGGGCGGTGGAGCATCACTCCGAATCCACCGAGACCTACTGGGCGCACACCGCCGGGCTCAAGGTCGTCGTGCCGTCGACCCCGTCGGACGCCTACTGGCTGCTGCGCCACGCCATCGCCAGTCCGGACCCGGTGATCTACCTCGAACCCAAGCGGCGGTACTGGACCCGCGGCCCCCTGGACACCGCGGTGCCCGCCGAACCCCTTGGGCGCGCGGCGATCCGGCGCTCCGGGCGGGATGTCACCGTGGTCACCTACGGATCGCTGGTGGACACCGCGCTCAGCGCCGCCGCGCTGGCCGAGGACACACACGGGTGCAGCCTCGAGGTGGTGGACCTGCGGACGCTGAACCCGCTGGACTTCGACACCGTCGCGGCCTCGGTGGGCCGGACCGGGCGGTGCGTGATCATGCACGAGGGCCCGCGCACCCTGGGCTTCGGCGCCGAACTGGCGGCGCGGGTCAACGAGGAGTTGTTCTACGACCTGGAGGCACCGGTGGTGCGCGCCACCGGATTCGACACGCCGTATCCGCCGGCGCGGCTGGAGAAGCTGTGGCTGCCCGGGCCGGATCGACTACTGGACTGCGTCGAGAAAGTCATGAGCCTGCCATGAGCGAGTTCCTGGTGCCCGACCTCGGGGAGGGACTCGAGGACGCGACGGTGATCGGCTGGAGCGTGGCGGTCGGCGACGAGGTGGAACTCAACCAGACGCTGTGCACGCTCGAGACCGCCAAGGCGCAGGTGGAGATCCCCAGCCCGTATGCCGGCCGGATCACCGAATTGGGCGGTGCCGAAGGCGATGTGCTGCCGGTGGGTGCGGTGCTGGTACGTATCGATACCGATGCCGCTGAGCCGCCGGCCGCGGCGCGGAATCCGGTGCTGGTGGGGTACGGCGCCGACGCCGCCTTCGACACCAGCCGGCGCGACGGGCGACCGCGCGCCAAGCCCGCGGTGCGCAAACTGGCCGCCGACCTCGGCGTGGACCTCGCCGGGCTGGCACCCGGTCCGGACGGGATCGTCTCCCGGGACGCGGTGCTGGCGGCCGCGGACACTCCGCCGGGCGGCACGGACGATCAGGTCACCGAGGTGCGCGGCGTGCAGGCCGAGATGGCCAAGCGGATGACCCTGTCGCGCAACCAGATTCCCGATGCACACGGCAGCGTGACGGTGGATTGCACGCGGCTGCTGGAACTCAGCGACCGGCTGGGGGTGACGCCGTTCGTCGTGACCCTGCGGCTGCTGGTCCTGACGCTGACCCAGCACGGCGTCTTCAACTCAACCTGGGTGGACGGCCCCGCCGGCCCGCAACTGCACACCCATCGCGGGGTGCACCTGGGTATCGGCGTGGCCACCCCGCGCGGTCTACTGGTGCCGGTGGTGCGCGACGCGCAGGGGCTGAGCATGCGCGCACTGGCCGAGACGGTGCGGCAGCGGGTCGAGGACGCCCGGGCCGGCAGCCTGAAACCCGTGGAGCTGCAGGGGTCGACGTTCACGGTGTCGAACTTCGGTGCGCTGGGTCTGGACGAGGCCGTGCCCGTCATCAACTACCCGGAGGCCGCGATCCTGGGCATCGGTTCCATCAAGCCGCGTGCGGTCGTGGTCGACGGTGCCGTCGTCGCGCGCCCCACCATGACGGTGACGTGCGCCTTCGATCATCGCATCGCCGACGGCGCCCAGTTGGGGTCGTTCCTCGGCGAGCTGCGGCAGCTGCTCGAGGCACCCGAGACCGCGCTGCTGGACCTGTAGCTACTTGCGCTGCGCGGCCTGCAGCCGGGACTGGAACTCCGGGGACTGGATCGACTTCGCCTGTGGGCCAAGCTCGGTGCGCATCGCGGTGTGGTGCAGGTCGGTGTCGACCGAGCCGGGGGTGGCCGTCGCGCGCATGGTGGCCTTGGTGGCCAGCACCACCTCGCGCGGCGAGTTCGCCGGACCGGCGGCCAGCTCGAGCGCGGCGGCCACCGGATCGTCGGCGGTCTGCAGCGCCAATCCGTGGGTGACGGCGGCCTCGGCGTCGAAGCGCATCCCGAACAGCAGCGCCGCGCGCGCGACCTGCGGGCCCACGCCGCGCTGCAGCATCCAGGTGGCGCCCCCGCCGGGATGGATGCCCAGCTTCTGGAACCGCGGGTCGAACAGGGCGTGCGGGCCAGCGATGCGCACGTCGGCGGCCAGCGCCAGGTTCAGCCCGGCCCCGACCGCGGCGCCGTTGACCGCCGCGACCGTGGGCAGAGCGCAGTTGGCGATGGCCATGAACCCGTCGTAGATGCGCAGCAGCCCCTCCTCGGCCGCCGCGCCCAGCGCGCTCAGGTCGGCGCCCGCGCAGAACGCCTTGCCGGCGCCGGTGATGACCAGCGCGTGCACATTCTCGTCGGCCTCGGCGCGCTCGACGGCGGCGCGCAACTGCGCCGACATGGCGTCGGTGACGGCGTTGCGCCGGTCCGGGTCGTTGACGGTGAGCAGGGCGACGCGGTCGGCCACGGAATAGAGCACGAGGTCAGAACTCATGACGGTGACGTTACTCGTCGCCGCCCGCGCCCAAAGTTGGGTTGTTGCCCGGTCCACTCGCGCGATGCGTACAACAACTCGACCCTCAGCGCCGGACGGATGCGCCCCCGGCAGGAATCGAACCTGATCGTTGATACCGATGCGACTATTCTGTTTACCTGCGGTTTCCGCTTCTAACCTGCGGTTATGAGGCTTTGACCGTGGTGACAGGTTAACACACTGCCGGACACATTCGTACCTGTGTTTTGCACGTTTCTTGCACGTAGCATGTCGGTTATGGCGCGCAAGAAACGAACGCGAGGACAGTTGCGGCAACTCCCATCGGGGCGCTGGCAGGCGGCTGTCGCCGGCCCCGATGGGCGCCGGCACAAGGCACCGAGGACGTTCGCCAGTGAGGACGACGCGGTTGGCTGGATGAATATCCAGCACCGCGCGATCGACCTGGGGACCTGGGGCGCAGCGGAGCGTTCCGACGGCGTCACGCTGCGGGCCTACGCCGAGCGATGGATCGAGCAGCGACAGTTGCGGCCTCGCACAAGGGATCTGTACCGCGGATTGCTGGACAGGGTGATCCTGCCCGCGCTGGGCGACATGAAACTTGTAGCGCTGACACCGGCGAAGGTCCGCGCTTGGCACGCGGACCTAGGGACCGCCCACCGGACGCGGAACGCCCACGCCTATTCGTTGCTGTCCGCGATCTGCAATACCGCAGTGCAGGACGAGATCCTCGACGCCAGTCCCTGCCGGATTCGCGGCGCGATGACAACCCGTCGAGAGCGCGAAATCGAACTACTGTCGCAGACCGAACTAGACAAGCTGGCGAGCCTCATGCCGCCCGAACTAAGGGCCTCGGTGCATCTGGCCGCCTGGTGCGGCCTGAGGTGGGGCGAGACGAGCGAGCTGCGCCGTAAAGATGTCCTTGACGATGGCGCGGTGCTGCACGTGCGCAGGGCAGTCACCTACAGGGGTGGCAACTTCGTGGTCGGCCAACCGAAGACGAAGGCGGGAATACGGACGGTGAGCGTGCCCCCGCATGTTCGCCCGATCTTGTTGGCGCACTTGAAAGCTCACGTGGGCAAGAGTCCCGAGGCCCTGTTGCTCCACCGCAACGGCGAGCACCTGCGCGACGACCAGTACAGGGTGCATTGGGTGAAGGCCCGCAAGGCCATCGGCAAACCGAATCTCAGAGTTCACGATCTGCGGCACGTCGGCGCGGTGCTGACTGCCCGCGCGGGTGCGACCACGGCTGAACTCATGCGCCGGTTGGGGCACACCACGCCAGCAATGGCATTGCGCTACCAACATGCCGTCGATGAGCGGGACGCCGAGCTGGCCGAGCGCATGACGGCGATGCGCAACGAGGAGCTGTCGCGACTGGCCGAGGACTCCGACGTGGCCCGTGGCGGTGGCGTTTGACATCACCGCCTGCGTGCTGATGGGCACATCTTCGACGGCCTCGGCTACCACATTTCGTCCACGCGGCGTCTGTCCAGCTCAGGGCCGGGAAAGACAAAGCCGCCGCCGGGAAAGTCAAGCTTGACCCCTACGCCCGCTGACTGGTGAAAGCCCAGCTCAGGGCGTTTTAGCCCTTTTCCGGGCGCGCCTCCCAGTGCCCGTTTTAGCCCGCTGATGTCGCGGCGCGTTGGGACAGTTTCGGACATGAGCACACAAACCAGCGGGCTACCCGCCCGACCTTCTATCAGGCAAGCCGCCGACTACCTGAACGTGGATCCGCGCACGATCCGGCGCTACATCGCCGCCGGACGATTGCGGGCAATCCGCGTGGGGCCGCGGCTTATTCGCCTGGATCGTGAGAACGTCGTCGCCCTCGGTTCGCCGGTCGGCGCCCTGTGACACGGCAGATGGTGTCAATGAATTACCTAGAGGCGATCCGGGGAATGGTCCATAACGGCGCTGAGGGCCATTCTGACGACCGTTCCGAGGCTGCCTGATGGATGGCACCGGGGAGCACTTAGACGCCATTCCTGACGAGCCCGACGAGCTGGGCGAGTTCACCGATGAACTGCAACGCGCAGCGGTGGGCCGACCACGCAAGCCCGAAGAAATGACTTAACTTCTTCGTCTGTAGACGACGAAGTCTCCGCTCCCACCAAACGTAAAACCCATATAGTGAGGGGGATTGCGTGACGGGCACGCGCGTTACGCAAAGTCGAGTCTCTGACCAGCGCCGATGCTTTTCCCCTATAGTGAGGGATAGTTATCGCCGCGTGACGCAGGCGTATGGAACACACCCGGTGAAGCCGCAGGTCAACGGGTTGCTCCAAATTTCCGTATAGGTGAGAGGGTAATCCCCACCGCGTGACGCGAGCGTGTGTCACGGGCCGCGTGAAGCCGCAGGTCAACGGATTGCTCCAAATTTCCGTATAGGTGAGAGGGTATTCGCCCTCGCCCACCACGCGCTGAACCCCCCTTTTCCGCTGGCGAGGTCTATTCGCCAATCCTTTTGTAAACCGCCTTCGCTTGTCGCGAGGATTCAACGCTGCCCAAGAGAGGGGCGAACCAATGACAATCGACAACCTGGCCGAGCGTGAAGCATCGCGGCGCCGCCAAGAGAAACACCGCCGACGGGCGCGCCTGGGCATCGCCCTGTTGAAGGCCGCCGAGGGTCGAGGGCTGTCCGGCGAGGAGGCGATTGCCCTACTCCAACGAGCCGATTACGCAACCATTCAGGAGTGCGTAGCCGGTCCTGGCGAGGCGCACTGGCGACGCTGGGAGCGGGCCGAGGCCACCGATGACTGACGAAGATCAGCCCGACATTGTTCTCCTCTTCGAGAACATCGCCTTAACGATCAACAATTACCAGGCTGGTCGGTTGTCCCGCGACACCACCGCCGAGGTATTGGCGATCGCGTCCCACATGGTTCACGGGCATAACCCGACCGACGCGGAAATTGAAGCGCGGGCACGTGAGCTGGGATTCGCCGTGGAATTGGTGACGCTGAAATGAATGCACCCCGTCTAGTCGCGCGAGCCGATGGCCGAACCTTCCGCATCGAGGTCACTTCGAGCCGTTTTCTGATTTGCAACGCCGATGAACTCCGCGCATTGCGCGATGAGATCAACGAGGCCCTGGAGGGCAATAGTGGAACAACCGCATAGACGCGACGAACCACCCTTCTTGAAGGTGTACCTCGCGCCGCTGGAGAACCTTGCGATGAGCAGGGACATCCCCGTGGCCGAGCGACTGCTGTATCTGGCATTGGCCAGGGCCGAGCCGAACGGCCACGCCGAATTCAAGCCTGGGGAGTTGTCGGTATTGATGGGTGGACATCGGGATATCACCGCTGCCATTAATCGCAGCGTGAAAGCGGGACGCCTGGACCCGGCGAGCATGTCGCGATGCCTTGTACTGCCCACGGGACTGGCGCAACCCTACGACAAGGGCGGCCGGGCGAAGCATCTGAAGTGCCAAACCCACACGGGCGTGGCGCGGCATTCCAGCCCCCCGTGGAACTGCCCACACGCCACGAGTCGCCACAAGGCCCATGGGCTTTGCGATGCGTGCTACCGCGCCGAAGTCCGCAGGGCCAAGGGCGAGGGCCGGCCGCCGTGGTGGGCGGAGACCACCGAAGAACCCGATGGCTTCCCCGAGGATGGCTGGGCGTTGCAATGCACCGAGTGCGCCGGTTGGGTGGCGGGCGGACGCGTTTACAACGTCCAAGATCGGACGATCCGCCACGATGTTTGTCCCCTCGAAAACCCATGAAAACGTGAAAAAACAGGGGACAAATGAGGGGACTCATGGGTTTTAAAGGGGACAAATGAGGGGACTCATGGGTTTTGCATCTCTCTGACCTGCGGTTGTCCCCTTTTCTCTTAATCTCTCTCTTTGTCCGACCAAGGGGATACCAGGGGACGGGTCATGGGTTTGACCCTTTACGCCATCCAAAAGGTGGGCGCCGGGGGCGCCCCATGGGTGACGGAATTCGGTATTAAACATTCCCGTCATGACATCACGCGCCGCAGGCGCGCGTGGGTAGCTGCGAGCGCTCGCGCGAGCGCAACAGTGGCCCGGTCGAACTGATTCTGTTTAGCAATGTATGTACAGCCGGGTCGAATTCTAAGCCATCGAAAGCACGTCATCGGTGTGGTTACACCACCCACGCCGTAAAAGCCCGTCAGCGGCCCCACAGGGGCCGTGTTCAGCCCATTTCTAGGAGCAAGCCCCACAAATGATGATCGAGGCAAAAGTCGGTGCGCCTTACCGCATTGAACGGTCCCGCGGCCTGATTGTTATCCGCCGCGGATCCAAGGCCATGTTTATGGATTGCGACTCAGCAACGAAGATTGCTGATGCGCTGATTGATTTTGTCGAGAGCGCGGGGGAATGATGCATCTGACGATTGACGGCGATACCGTCGAACTGCAATCTGACCAGTGTGGTTGGCGTGGCCAGGTTGTCCGCGATGGCGAAGTGTTTCTCGCCCATGTCACGCTGATCAAGACCGGCCCGCGGGCGACGACCCCTGCGAAGGCCAGGTTTAAGTGTTGAGTAAGGTGGGAACGTTGACGTACACTCAACACTTATGAGTAGGGGCTTAGGGGCCGTCCAGTGCCGCGTCCTCGGACAACTGTCCGAGGAGTGGACCTACCTGGCTGACCTCCACGGGCCGGGGGCAACGCGGGCCGTGGTCGAGTCGATCCGGCGCGCCCTGCGATCCCTGAACGAGGCCGGCCTGGTCGATCTGGGACACCTGGATCGCGAAGTCAGCGTGCGGGGCGCGCACCGGCCTGCACGGCGGGCGCATAAGGTTGCCCGACTCATGCCGCCGCCCGAGGTGTTGGCGCGAGAGCGGGCAGACCGAGCGCGTCGTCTCGATGAGATCTTGCGAAGGTTCAAAGACTAGGTTTGGCTGGGCTGGACATTCGGCCAACCTAGATAGGACCCATGTCCCTACCCGGTCAATTCTCCGCCGGGCAGTTCTCCAATCGGAATTTTACTTTGCGGCGAGGTTCCGATTGTTTCGAGCAGGGGCATGGGTCCGCCCCAATCTTGTCGCGCATCCCAGGGCTTTGACGATCCCCCAATGCCCGCGCAACACCCACGACTCGCGCAATCCGCAGTTCCCAAGTGCCGGGAGATTGGTCGCTGAGTTGTGGTCGGCCACTGTAGGGGGATGAAGCAGTGGCCACCCTAAATCTTATTTGAATCGAGGTTATCCATGGCGAAAGTCGGTGTCGATGTATCCGCGCGCATTGATAAGCGGACGCTACAGAAGTCGGCGGACGATGCTGCCCGGGATCTGACCAAGAGCCTCGGTCAAGCGGGCACCAAATCCGGCGGTGAATTCGCGGACAACTTCGAGACTCGCATTCGGCAGATCAATTCCGAGCAAGCCGCGAAGATCACCGAGGCGAGGTTCGGGGACGCCGGTAAGCGTTCTGGTAAGAACTTCACCGGCAGCGCCGAGAAGGCCATTAAGCAGGGAAATTGGCATCATGTGGCCCGGTCGGCTGCGCGCGACTTCGACAAGTCGTTTGAACGGGCGTCGCGCCCGAAGACGGGCAAGGTCGATTCGTCCGGCATGAAGCGGGCCGGCGACGACTCGGGGAATACTTTCGTCGCGGCATTCGGTAGCAAAATGAAAGCCGGTATTGCCAGCGTCGTGGCCGCTGGTGTGGCCGCCCTCGGCAAGGGCATCCGCGACGCCGCCCAAATGGAGGTAGACCTCAACCTGGCCGTCGCGAAGACGGGTCTCGATGAGTCCACCATTCAGCGCGCGGGCAAGGCCGCTGGCGATGCCTACCGGCGTGGTTTCGGTGAATCCATGGGCGCCAACGCGAACGCGGCCGCCCTTGCCGTGCAGCAGGGCCTGCTTGCGCCCGATGCGTCGCAGTCCGACATGGCCGAGTTGATTCGGCAACTCAACACGGTAGCCACGATCATGGGCGAGGACATCACCGCCGTGGCGCGGGCGGCCGGTAAAGCCATCCAGACCGGCGTAGCCGACGATGCCGCCCACGCATTCGACCAATTCACTATTGCCCAGCAAAAAGGGTTGAACATCGCCGGGGATTACCTCGATACGATCACCGAGTATTCGACACAATTCCGCAAGCTCGGTATTGATGGCGAATTGGCAATGGGCCTGATAAGCCAGGCAATGCGCAATGGTGCGCGCGATTCGGATAAAGTCGCTGACTCGCTCAAGGAGCTATCCATTCGTGCCGTAGATGGCTCGGATAGCACCGCCCAGGCTTTCGAGGCATTAGGCTTGAATGCTGACGAAATGGCGTTGCGATTCGCCCAGGGCGGCGCCAATGCGGCACAGGGACTCGATATTGTGTTGCAGCAGTTGCGGCGTATTGACAGCCCCGCCGAGCAGGCGCGCGTTGCTGTGATGTTGTTCGGAACTCAAGCCGAGGACATGGGCGCGGCCCTGTCGTCGATGGATGTTTCCACCGCCGTTCAGGGCCTCGGTGATGTCGAGGACGCCGCCGACAAGGCCGGCCGGAAAATGAAAGAGGGCTTGCAGGCCGACACCGAGGCCGCGGTGCGATCCATCGAGGTCGAGTTGGCCAAGTTGGGGAACAGTTTCCTGAACGTGCTGGCGCCCGCCGCCGACCGAGGGCTGAAGGTTATTAATGACGGTCTGCAAACGGCGCTGAACTCCGCGCGCGACCTCGTAAACCTTGACTTCGGTTCACTGTGGGACAACCTGCGCAAACCCATCGGCGGTGGCTTTGTTCCGAAGAGTGAACCCGAGCCGCCGCAGCTGGGCGACAACCCGCAACTTGAGCAACTGCTTCTGCCGGGGTATGTACCGACACCCGATCGCGGCCCGAACGGCGAGGCACCCGGTGCGCCAGGTGCCCCGCCGCTGGCGCCACCGCCCGGTCTGCCGCCCGAGGAGGAGTCCAGCGGCAGCGGTCGCAGCGGCAGCAGCCAGGGTCCGGTGGTCCCGTGGAATCAGGGCGACCCGGCATCACTGCTACAGGGCCAGGGCCTCCCGCTGACCAGTTCATTGCTGGGTAGCGCCAAGAGCGTCCTTGAGGCACGGCACCGCGTTGAGCAGGAATCGGCCGAGCTGCAAGCTGCCATGGCCGACGCCGAGGCCACCGAGGCGGACATCCAGAAGGCCCGCAACGAGCTGCTCGACGCGGAGCAGGATCTTCAGCAGCGGGAATTGTCCCTGTACGAGGCGAAAATCAAAGCCACCGAGCAACAAGCCGAAGGCGTGGACAAGGCCAGTAAATCGGTCAAATCGTCCATTGATGGACTCGACGCTGACTTCGGAATATCGAAGGGCATTGGCGGCGTTGTCGAGAATCTGATCAGGGCGGCATTCATGCCGCTAATGATGGGCCTCGACCAGATCAAGCAGGCCACAAATCCTAATGAGGGCAGCGGCCTTGTCGGAATGCTGGCCGCCCGTGGCGTATTCGGTCCCCGGTTCCTGCCCAAGGTTGAGGAATCCGAACAGTCTGACTATGCGCCCACGGGCCAGCGCGGTCCTTCCAGTGGCAGCAGCGCCTATCCCGGTGACGCCGCATTGCTATCGCATGTCCCTGCGGGTCGGTATTCCCAATCGGGTAGCGCCGACCTGACGCAGGGGTTGGCAGACTGCTCGTCCGCGGTCGAGGATCTAGTGAACCTGATGGACGGCCAGCCCACCGCTGGCCGGTCGATGAGCACCGGCAACGCGGCCGAATGGCTGACCTCTCGTGGCTTCCTGCCCGGTAGCGGTGGCCCCGGCGACATGCGCGTCGCCTTCAACAGTGGGCACATGCAAGCGACCCTTCCGGGTGGCACGCCATTCAACTGGGGCAGTGATTCAGCTGCTGCGCGTGGGGGTGTCGGCGGCAGCGGTGCCGACGACCCGGCGCTGACATCGCGGTATTACCGGCCCGTCAGCGGTTCAGTGGGCGGCCCGGTTACCGCGTCCCCGGTGCCCGCACCCTCGCTGGGCGCTGGGCCATCTGGTGGACCTGTCGCCGTCGCGGTGACCAACTGGCCCGCCACGGGTGGTGCGCCGCCCGGTGTGCCCGCAGGCCCCGTCACACCGGGCGCCCCGTCGCCAGCGGGTCCGGCAACCCCTGGGGGTCCACTGACGCAGGCGGAGATTTACGGCCCGCAGAACACCAACCCGGCACTTACCCCGCCGGTTGGTGCCGGTTCGGGCGGCCTTCCCGGTGTCGGTCCCGTCCCACAAGCTGGTCCTGGTGTCCCACAATTTGGAACACCAGGGCCGCAACCCATCCTCGGTGGCCCGCCGCAGTACGCCGCGCCACAGCAGGGCGGCGGCTGGCAGCCACAAGGCGGCGGGCTAGAGGTCGGCGGTGGGCTGATCGGGGCAGCTGCCGGTGCCGCCAGCATGGGGGCGGATATGTTCGCACCTGGCAGTGGCGCAGCCGTGCAAATGGGGATGGAGCTTGCAAAAAGGTCCGTGTCGTATGCCGCCGAGATGGGATCACATGCGGTGAACGGCATTTTGGAAACCGTGCTGCCGAATGGGGGAATGGGATTCGACGACACCATCCCAGGCCGCATGTTGGGCGGATTTGCCGGAATGACGGCCAACGTTGGGAATGCCGCGGGTGAAACCGAGACGCCATTGCAGCCCGAGCAAGGCGGCGGCAATAACGGTCAGGACGGTCAGGGTGGTCAGCCCGCGCAGGGCGGACCGATGGTGTATATCGACACCTACAACCGTCAGCCCGAACAGTCCGACGTGTCGAGTGCCAAGGCCATTGCCCGCCGGTTCAACGCCGGCCAGTCCGGGATGCCTCGATGACAGTGCGACGTGCATGTCTTGATTGCGGTGGCCTGACTCAGGGCGCTACACGGTGCCCTGGGTGCCGCCGTAATCGCCGTAGGGCGACGTATGACAGCGCGGCATACCGAGCACTGGGCAGACCACAGGGGGCGTGTCAGATCGGCCTACCAGGCTGTACCGGCAAGGCTGACACGTGGGATCACCTAGTGCCGGTCAGCAAGGGCGGTGGCCATCATCGGGCCAACATGCGGCCAGCGTGCGCGCACTGCAATTCGGCGAGGGGGAACCGTGTTTGAGTCATTCAGGGGGCGAACTGTAACCGAAGGGCAACGTGTGTTTGTCTACCGCAACCTGCACAACGGCAAATGGTCGCTGAGAGCGGTTGACGGGCCAGACAGGGGCCGAGTCCTCGGGCACGCGCGCCGAGTATGCCTGCGCGATGCAGAGTTCACCGTCTCCGAAGCGGGTCGCCAGCGCGTCATACGCGAACAGTGTAAGAACGTTCACGCGGGCATCGTGGGCACGTGGGAGCCCGACAGTCGAGTTCACCCGGCAACCAATGTGGTGCGGTACAACCCATACCGCGCGGCAACGTTCACGGTCGGATACACCAATGTGTCGGTTCATCACGCGCCGATGGTCGAGCTAGACGCCGATGGCCGCGTGCTCGTCTGAGGGCGGGCGTCGCTCGGCAAACACAATGCAATTCATGCCATCGCATAATATGCATAAATGCGATACAGCCCGCATGAATAACATTCACCGGCCTGACCTGCACCGATCCGAGCGGCCAACACTGCAAGCCTCTGACCTGCGGTTATGCCCGAAAAGTCTGGAAGATAAAAGGCCAGCTCAACGGCCGCGCGGTTTGGGACACTTATAAAGAACGCTTGTCCTGTGAATGTATACGCTGGTCAGTGCATATTTCCGGGCGGTTATGCACCCGTCAGCTAACTCTGTTTCCGCTGGTCGCATTTGTAGCGATGTCTGTTTGAAGGGTGTTTCACGTGAACGCTAGGGATTTGAAGAAACTGATTGAACAGGCCGCGCTCGATTCGATCAATGTCTCGGGGGAGCTGCGGGGAATCATCGAGGACATTCCCGAGCAGGTTCTCGATACCGTCAAAATGATCATGCAGGCGGATTCGGATACTGGCGAGGCCAAGGATTCGATTGGTCTGAAGTCGCGGCGCAATGCGTATAAGAAGCTGTCATATCGCCGGGTTCGCGTGGGAACTGTCGAGTCTGATCTTGAGCCGGGACATATCGGAGCCTTGGAGTTCGGCCGTGGCGCCGACCAGGAGCAGGGCGAAACACCGGAGTTCGCACAGTTCCGGCGTGCTGCCGCCATTTGGCAGGATGCGGAGTTCAAGTGAGTCTCGGTGGTAATGCCCGGTCGAAATTCGAGGATCTGTCCGAGCCGCCGTGGTATCGGTGGCGGGTCAGGGATCCCGCCGAGCGGTGTATTCGGTTCATCGAGCAGTATTGCCGGTCACCCAAGGGTGCCGGCCATGGCAAGCCGATAGTGCTTGCCCAGTTCCAAAAGGAATGGATTCGCACCATTCTGCAACCCGGCATTCGCCAGGCGGTGCTACAGGCACCGCGCGGGCAGGGCAAATCAACTCTGCTGGCCGCTATTGCCCTGTGGTCGGTGTTCGATAGGAATCCAACTGGTCAGCCCATCGTGCCGATCATGGCGACCACGGTCGGCCAGGCCGCCCGAAGTGTCTACGATGTCGCCTGCAAAATGGTCGCAGCCGAGCCGGAATTGTCCCGCCGAGCACTGGTCTACACCGCGATATCCAATGCGAAAATTGTCGTCGGGTACAACGGCGGTGAATGCTTCCCAATAGCGAATGACGTGGACGGGCTACAGGGCCTAGACCCGACGTGCGCCATCGTTGACGAGATAGGTTTTCAGCCGCTCGACGCTTGGCAGGCTGTGGTCATGGCGTCTGGTAAGCGCGAGCAGTCCCTCGTGGTCGGCATCGGGACGCCTGGCGTGGACCGTGAGAAGTCGGCCCTGTGGCATCTGCGCGAGGTGTTCCTCGGCGGTGATGTTCCCGACGGGTTCTCATTCACCGAGCTATCGGCACCGGATGATTGCGATTACCGCGACGAAAGCAATTGGCTGATCGCTAACCCGGCCATCGCCGAGGGTTACCTGTCGATTGATGCTTTGCGCACCGATGTTCGGATGGCGCCGGAAGCCGAGTTCAGAATGTTCCGCCTTGGTCAATGGGTCGAGGGCACGGATTGCTGGCTCGGTGTGGATGGCCGCAAGGTGTGGCGGGCACTGGAATCAACAGCCACGTTCACACCTGGCGCCGATACGTGGGTCGGTGTGGATATCGGCCTGACAAACGACACGACAGCCATTGTGGTCGGCCAGAAGATCGACGGCGTATTGCATACCTCGGCGCGGATCTGGGACCCGCGCGAGGACGGGCGCACCAACATTACCGCGGTTATGCAATACCTACGGGACCTGGATAAGAAATACCATCTTGTCGAGGTTGCTTTCGACCCGCGCAGTTTCGACGTGGCGAGTATCGAGCTGGCCGACGAGGGCCTACCCATGGTGGAATACCCGCAGTCTGGCGAGCGCATGATTCCCGCCTGTATGGGCCTGTACGAGGCGATCGTGAACGGCCTGTTGTCTCATGATGGGGCGAGGGATTACGAGGCTCAGATCTTGAATGCGATGCCCATTTATTCCGACGCCGGTTTCCGCCTGACTAAGCGTAAATCGCGCGGGAAGATCGACGCCGCCATTGCCTTGGCGATGATGCACGATCGGGCTAGTCGCCCGGCACCTAAACGTGCCCCCGCTTTTGTCCTATGACGATTGGAATTCTTTGTGAGTTTCCTTAATCGGTTGTTCCGCGCGCCGGACCCGCCGTATCAACCGCCCGAGGCGCGGCACTGGTCTATCTCCGATCCTGCTGTCGTCGCCCTGTTCGGCGGTCAGCCATCGCTGACCGGTGTGAATGTGAGTGAGCAGGCAGCCCTCGGCCTGTCGGCGGTATACCGGGCGGTGAACCTGATCGCCGGCGGTATCGCTACGCTGTCGTTGCGGGCCATCCGCGAACAGAACGGCGTCACCGAGCGTGTCCCGTCGTGGCTGGATAGCCCCGCTGGTGGGCTGACCCGCTACGAGCTGGTCGAAACGATGCTGCTGCACTTGCTGCTGCACGGGAACGCCTACCTGGCACACGTTTACGGCGGCGCTGGGCAGCTGGTCGGCCTGTCTCCGATTCATCCGAGCGCGGTCGGTATCGACGTGTCCGACGCCGGCGTGAAGACATATCAGGTCAGCTTGTCGAACGGTTCGCGCCGCGACTTCAACGACAACACCATGACCCACGTCAAAGGCCCGTCCGTGGACGGTATCCGTGGACTGTCACCATTGCAGGTGCATCGCAATGGTGCGCTCGGTATCGGTATCGCTGCTGACCGTTCGGCTGCCAGGTTGTTCAAGTCGGGCGGTTTGATGTCGGCCATCGCCGTCCTTGGGGACGACGTGGGCGCCGAGGATGCCGCCGAACTGAAGGCGAGCCTCGATCGCAAGATCGGCGGTGAAGCCAACGCGGGCGAGATTGCCTTCATTAATCGGAACGTGACTATCACGCCATGGCAGATGTCGCCCGAGGATCTGCAGTGGATCGAGTCGAGATCCTTTCAGACCGAGGAGATAGCCCGCATTTACGGCGTGCCCGCGACCCTGATCGGCCTGTCCGACAAGCAATCCTCTTGGGGAACCGGTATCCGCGAAATGCACACGGCCATGGCGCAATGGACCTTCAAGCCCTGGACAGCCCGCATCGAGGACCGACTGACTCCGCTACTGGATCCCGTGCAGACCGGCCGTAAAGTCGAGTTCGATTATCGGGCACTGCTTTCCCCGTCGCCGGAGGTGGAGATTGACCTGTTGATTAAGCAGGTGGGGGCCGGTCTGCTGACCGTGGATGAGGCCCGCCAGATCATGAACCGGGCACCACTGCCACAGGCCCCAGAAGCCCCGCAGACCGACGAACAGGGGACCGGCCAGTGAACAACATCGAACG
>JBBAFK010000063.1:0-16811 GCA_041655455.1 Leucobacter sp.
CGTACAGAAGCGGAAGAGTGAATAGCCCCATCGCGCCTATATGAAACAGCGGGGCAACGGTTACCGTGACGTCGGTACCGGTTATGCCTTTGCCCGCGGTTAGCATGTTCACCGCATTCCATTCTAAGTTGCCGTGAGTGAGCATGGCCCCCTTGGGCCTGCCCGTCGTGCCCGAGGTGTACATGATTACAGCAAGATCATGCGGATTCGCAGGCTCACTACCCCCAGAACAACTGGCGTCAACCGATACGTCAACTCGCAGGGAGATTTCACTGGCCTCGACTATTGTCGGAGCCGATGTCTGCATCTCCGCGGCCGCCTCGCGGGCCAGGCGTTCTCGCAAAGAGTCATGGAAGAGAATCGACGCCTGGGAATCATCAAGGATGTACGCGACCTCACCCTCCGACAAACGGAAGTTGATGGGAACGGTCACGGCGCCAAGCTTCGCCGCGGCAAAAAGCAGCTCAAGAAACGTTGTCGAGTTGCCCATCAGGAGCGCTACTCGATCACCTCGCCGAACCCCCGAGGCACGGAGCATCTCGGCCAGGATCCCCGAACGCCGGTCGAGGTCTGCGTATGTGAACTCGGTTCCCTCCCTTCCATCGACGAGGGCGATCCGATTAGGCGTGCGCGATGCACGTCTCGTTATCCACTCACCGATCCCGAGCGCCATGCCAACTCCTTCATCCATGCCTTGAGTTATCGATACTAACCGTTTGTACGGTCATGATGCGCAGTACGAGCGTCCGCAGCTCTGCGCACATCATCACCCCGCAGCACCGACTGGTTAACGTCTGAGGTATCGATGCTGACGATGCCCTCAAATATCCGTGCCCTACTGGGGCATTCGCCGCAGCCACAATAGGGTCAGGCCCGGGCCGCTCGAGATGAATCACCGATCACCGCCGAGATGCAGACGTACTGCTATTGACCGTACGCGCGGTCAGTGTAATACTCGGACACCGTTGAATCCCCCGTTGAGGAGTTGATTGGATGGCGAACCGGCCGGTGCATCAGGAGGACGACGCCCTGCCCCGATTGCGAGCCCCCGGTGTGGTTCGAATCGGCAACTGCTCGGGCTTCTACGGTGATCGACTGTCCGCGATGCGCGAGATGCTCACCGGCGGTGAGCTCGACTACCTCACCGGGGATTACCTCGCCGAACTGACCATGCTCATTCTAGCTCGCGACCGGGCGCGAAACCCCGGCGGCGGTTTTGCGAAGACTTTTCTGCGGCAAATGGAAGACTGCCTAGGGCTGGCTCAAGACAACAACGTCCGTATCGTCACAAACGCCGGCGGACTCAATCCCGCGGGTCTAGCCACTGCAGTACGCACGCTCAGCGATGATCTCGGCATTCCGGTGGCAGTCGCGCACGTAGAGGGTGACGATCTACTGCCACGCGCAGCCGAGCTCGGATTGGGTTCTCCACTCGCGGCCAATGCCTACCTTGGCGCTTGGGGCATCGTCGAGTGCTTGAACTCCGGAGCAGACATCGTGGTAACGGGGCGAGTTACCGACGCCTCACTCACGGTGGGGCCTGCTGCCGCGCACTTTGACTGGGGTAAAACGGATTACGACAAACTTGCCGGGGCAGTCGTTGCCGGGCACGTCATCGAATGTGGTGCACAAGCAACCGGCGGCAACTACGCATTCTTCGGCAGTATCGACGACATGGGGCACCCCGGCTTTCCCATAGCGGAGATTCATGACGACGGCTCCTCCGTGATCACGAAACATCCTGGCACGGGAGGTGAGGTCAGTGTCGGAACGGTGACGAGCCAGCTGGTTTACGAGATCACCGGCGGCCGTTACGCCAATCCCGACGTGACCGCGCGAATAGACAGTGTGACTCTCGCTCCAGACGGTACAGACCGGGTGGCGATCTCGGCAGCGAAGGGGGAACCGCCGCCGCCGACATTGAAGGTGTCTGTCAATGATATCGCCGGATACCGCAATGCGGTGACGTTCGTGCTCACTGGACTGAACATCGAGGCAAAGGGCCAATTGGTCCGTCGGCAACTTGAAGCTGCGCTTCCGATCAAACCAGCAGAACTCGAGTGGACGTTGGCCCGAACCGACCATCTGAACGCGGACACCGAGGAGACAGCGAGCGCCTTGCTGCACTGCAATGTTCGAGATTCCGATCCTGCCAACGTGGGACGCGCATTCACAGGCACCGCAATAGAACTCGGTCTCGCGAGCTACCCAGGGTTTCATGTCACCGCACCCCCAAGCGACAGCCAAGCATACGGTAGGTTCACCGCCGCCTCCGTGAAGGCGAGTTTGGTCCGACATTCCGCCGTGCACGCCAACGGGAACCGCGTTGATATCGCCCCTGCTAGTCACACTCGCGAGCTTACTGCGACCGAACAGCCACCGCTTCCAGACCAATTGGTGCACGGGCCGACATTGCGCCTCCCACTCGGCACCATCGCCGGTGCCCGTAGTGGAGACAAGGGCCACAGCGCCAACGTCGGCATATGGGTCCGTACAGATGAACAATGGCGCTGGTTAGTCCACACCATATCTGTTGCAATGCTCAAAGAACTACTGCCGGAGACCGCCGACCTCCCAGTCCACCGATACCTGCTACCCAACCTACGCGCAGTCAACTTCGTGATCGAAGGCATCCTCGGCGAAGGCGTCGCGTACCAGGCACGTTTCGACCCGCAAGCCAAAGGGCTAGGCGAGTGGTTGCGCAGCCGCTACGTCTACATTCCGGAGGAGATCCTCGGATGAGTGTGAGCCCCCATCATTGCCACGGCGGCGACGAAAGGTCCTGTAGGCAAGCGGAACGTCAGGTATCGGCCGCTGCGGCAACATCGTGGAAGCGAGAATCATGACCGTTCTGAGTTCAACACTTGACACAACATCGGATGGCTACGCCGAGGCAGTCGATGCCCTCTTGTGCAAGCTCAACGACCTGGATACCGAGGTGGCCAAGGCGCTTGCTGGTGGCGGCGAAAAGTACACCAAGCGCCACAACGAACGCGGCAAACTTACCGCCAGGGAGCGCATCGAACTACTCGTTGATCCTGATTCGCCGTTCCTGGAGCTAAGCCCTCTGGCAGCCTGGGGTAGCGAGTTCACGGTTGGTGCCAGCGTGGTGACAGGAATCGGCGTTGTGTGTGGTGTCGAATGCCTGATTGTTGCCAACGACCCGACCGTCAAGGGCGGCACACTGAACCCCTGGACTCTACGAAAAATACTCCGCGCCAAGCAGATTTCTATGGAGAATCGGTTGCCGGTGATATCCATGGTGGAATCGGGTGGAGCGGACTTGCCGACGCAGAAGGAGCTCTTCACACCTGGCGGGCAGATGTTCCGCGATCTGACGCGCCTCTCGGCGGCCGGAATCCCCACAATCGCGTTGGTTTTCGGAAACTCGACGGCCGGTGGTGCCTACGTACCTGGCATGTCAGATCACGTAGTGATGGTCAAAGAGCGATCGAAGGTGTTTCTGGCCGGACCACCGCTGGTGAAGATGGCTACCGGCGAAGAATCCGATGACGAGTCTCTCGGTGGGGCTGAGATGCACGCTCGCACTTCCGGACTGGCCGACTACTTCGCCATCGACGAGACGGATGCGATCCGCATCGGGAGGCGCATCGTAGCCCGGCTGAACTGGCGCAAGCACGGGCCAATCCCCTTGCCCGTTAGGCAGCCGCTGTACTGCTCCGAGGAGCTGCTAGGCATTGTCTCTCCAGATCTTCGCGTCCCATTCGACCCCCGCGAGGTAATTGCCCGTATCGTCGACGGCTCAGAATTCGATGAATTTAAGCCGCTATACGGCAGCTCGCTTGTAACAGGATGGGCGACGATACATGGCTACCCATTGGGGATACTGGCCAATGCCCGCGGCGCGTTGTTTAGCGCCGAGGCCCAGAAGGCCACTCAGTTCATTCAGCTGGCCAACCGGTCAGATACTCCGCTTCTCTTCTTACACAACACAACCGGGTACATGGTCGGCAGAGCCTATGAGGAAGGGGGCATAATCAAGCACGGATCGATGATGATCAATGCCGTCTCCAACTCGACCGTTCCTCATATTTCCGTTCTTCTCGGTGCGTCCTATGGGGCAGGGCACTACGGAATGTGCGGGCGGGCCTATGATCCGCGATTTCTCTTCGCATGGCCGACGGCGAAATCTGCAGTCATGGGCGGTACCCAGCTTGCTGGCGTGTTATCCATAGTCAGCCGTGCCGCCGCGGAGGCTCGTGGTCAGCGGATCGACGAGGAGGCCGACGCGGTATTACGCGCAGCAGTTGAGGCTCAAATCGAGGCCGAATCACTGCCAATGTTCATTTCGGGCCGACTGTATGACGACGGTATCATCGATCCACGCGACACCCGCAGCACACTCGGGATGTGCTTGTCCGCCATCGCAAGCGGCCCGATCAAGGGAACGTCCAACTTCGGCGTTTTTAGGATGTGACGCGAATGATCTCACGAATATTGGTCGCTAACCGTGGCGAGATTGCCCGCCGCGTGTTCACCACCTGTCGGCGAATGGGCATCAGCACCGCGGCCGTCTATACCGAACCCGACGCCGACGCACCCTTCGTTTCCGATGCAGACGTGCGCGTGCGGCTCGATACGGTCAACGGCTACCTCGACATCGATTCGATCCTGGCCGCTGCCAAAGCGTCTCGGGCCGATGCAGTCCATCCCGGATACGGATTCTTGTCGGAGAACGGCCAATTCGTCGAAGCTGTCCAGCGCGCAGGTCTGACCTGGATCGGCCCTCCAGTAGACGCGGTCATGGCCATGGGGTCCAAGATCGAGTCCAAAAAGATCATGGCGGCGGCGGGTGTACCAATCCTGGACGAACTTGACCCGCAATGCATTACCGAAGACCAACTTCCCGTCCTGGTGAAGGCTTCGGCCGGCGGCGGGGGCCGCGGAATGCGGGTGGTAACCACAATTGCCGACCTTCCCAAAGAGGTCGAAGCAGCCCGTCGCGAAGCCGAGGCGGCATTCGGCGACCCAACGGTATTCTGTGAACGTTACCTGCCGACTGGGCACCACATCGAAGTGCAAGTGATGGCAGATACACACGGAATGGTGTGGACCGTCGGAGAACGCGAGTGCTCGATCCAACGCCGCCACCAAAAGATCATCGAGGAGGCACCGTCTCCTCTTGTCGAACGTATATCAGGCATGCGCGAGCGGCTTTTCGAAGCAAGTCAGTCGGCCGCAGCCGCTATCGGATACTCCGGAGCTGGCACAGTCGAGTTCTTGGCCGACGACAACGGCGAGTTTTTTTTCCTCGAGATGAACACCCGGCTCCAGGTCGAACATCCGGTGACCGAAGCCACAACCGGGCTCGATCTAGTCGAATTGCAGATACAGATAGCGGACGGAGGCAGACTTCCCGCTAGAACTCCTGCAGTGCGGGGACATGCAATCGAGGCCCGGCTGTACGCTGAGGATCCCGCCGCAAACTGGCAACCCCAGGCAGGTACCGTCCACCGCTTCCGCGTGCCGGGCATCCACACATCGTTCGAATGTCAGGGGCGTGCAGGTATCCGTCTTGACTCCGGGATCGTCGACGGTTCCGTGGTGTCGATTCACTACGACCCGATGCTCGCCAAGGTGATCTCATTTGCCCCCGTTCGCCACCAGGCCGCACTGGCGCTGGCTGACGTGCTGGGACGCAGCGAGATCCACGGCATTCGAACCAACCGGGATCTCCTTGTCAACATTCTGCGTCATCCTGCATTTCTGGAGGGCTCGACTGACACCGCATTCTTCACATCTCACGGATTGACTGAACTGGCCGCTCCATTGGCCGACCCAGCCACGATACGGGCATCGGCGGTGGCCGCGGCTATAGCCGATGCTGCACATAACCGAGCCACAGCACAGGTTCTCAACGCCGTTCCGAGCGGCTGGCGCAACGTGGTCTCAAGCAACCAAACCAAGCGATACCGCGACACAGCCCAGTCTGAATACTACGTCGAGTACCTATTCACGCGGAGAGGTCTGGTTCTCCCCGATGACGACGGCATGCGCCTTGTCAAAGCGGCAGGTGACCGAGTGGTTCTCGCCGATAGCTCCGGTGCGGAAACCGAATACAAAGTGCAGCGCTACGACAACACCGTCTGTGTCGACTCACCGTTCGGCGGCGTCGTTTTGGATGTGATACCGCGATTCACAGAGCCAGGGTCGGCGGCACCCGAGGGGTCGCTACTGGCTCCGATGCCCGGCGTCGTCATTCGGGTGGGTGCCGAACGCGGTGAAACAGTGTCACAAGGCCAACCTTTGCTCTGGCTGGAAGCCATGAAGATGGAGCACACGATCACAGCCCCGAATGACGGTGTCCTTACCGATCTTCACGTTGCGGTCGGGACACAGGTCGACGTAGGTGCCATTCTGGCGTTCGTCGGTCAACACGATTCCCAGGAGGGACTCGCGAAGTGATTCGATCTCGGACAGATGAGACCTGTGACGGCCAAGCGCTTGGTGTGGATCTCACCAGCCGTTTGGACACGTTGGTGGACTATCGTGTTGAGGGCGCGACGGCACGGCTGACCTTGAACTCATTGCACAATCGCAATGCGCTATCCACCGAACTCATCGCCAAACTGCTTCGGGGCCTCCGCGCCGCTGCAACCGACCCACAGGTGCGCGTGGTCGTGCTTACCCACTCGGGTGGCACATTCTGTGCCGGTGCAGACCTGAGCGAATCAACTGCAAGTCCACCGGAAGAGCTCGCCGTCAACCGCGCGCGAGAAATGACAAAGTTGCTGCGCGGCATCCTTGAATGTCCACTGCCCGTTATTGCCGCCGTCGATGGACATGTACGGGCTGGTGGGATGGGCCTGATCGGCGCGTGCGACATCACGGTGGCCGGTCCCCGGAGCACATTCGCGTTGACCGAAGCCCGCATTGGTGTTGCGCCGGCAATCATTTCCCTCACTTTGCTGCCAAGGATGAACGCCCGCGCTGCGAGCCGCTACTTTCTCACTGGAGAATCGTTCAGCTCGGAGCGCGCCGTTGAGATTGGGCTGGCCACGACCGCAGTGGCCGAAATCGCGGCAGAGGTGGCCCGATTTACCGACGCATTGGTGATGGGATCTCCACAGGGACTTGCAGTTTCGAAGGCGTTGACTACCGATCCAATTTTGCGGAGGTTTGACAGAGATGCCGAGCGGTTAGCAGCCCATTCGGCCCGATTGTTCGTCTCCTCAGAGGCAAGCGAGGGCATGCTCGCTTTCCTGGAGAAACGGCGACCGACTTGGGCCGATACGGACAGGACTCGCGAAACCGGCGACGTCGGCGGGGCTTGACCACAACATCGTCCGACCAAACTCACGAAATTCACTGGACGCCGACGTCACAGCGTTCCTGACGTTTGGCACCGGCCACTGTCCGGGACGCGAATCTCTGAGCGACATTCGGAACAACTTGCCACATGACATCGTTTGCCCGTTCCGGCCCAGTGTGGCCTGCTGGCCACCCTGCCTGCGTTGCCCGCCTGGATCCTGCGGAGCAGGCACGCCTCGTACGCTACATCGACCAATACAGCGAAGCGAATACCAGCGTGGCAGCTCTGGCCGCCCTCGTTGGAATGTCGCGAAGCAGCTTTATCCGTGCCTTCGCCGCATCGTTCCGTACAACTCCACACCAGTTCGTCCTTGACCGGCGTATCGCCTCTGCGGGCAGACTGCTTTCAGAGACAACTCAGTCCATTACCGAGATCAGTGCCGCATTAGGGTTCTCAACGCATAGTCACTTCAGTACCGTGTTCAAGAAGCGGATGGGCGTAACCCCGAGTCAGTTCCGCGCCTCGGCGAATTGCTGAGGGGACAATAAGGCACCGCCATGGGCCGCACTGGGTGCCAAGGCTAGGTAGACTGTGATCGGGATATTCAGTCGCGTGAACCATCCCGGGTTTCATGCACCCTCGGGATTCTGTGAGCCGGCCGGTCGGCCGGTCACGAATTGGGAATAGTAGCGGGCTTCGGCTTCCGCCGGCGGCACCCGGCCGAGGCGGTGCATGAGGCGGTCCTGGTTGAACCAGGCGACGTAGTCGGCGGTGATGTATTCGACATCGGACAGGGTGTTCAGCGGACCGCGGCGCAACGGGGAGTCGGCCCGGATGCACTCATTCTTGTACAAGCCGATGGTCGTCTCGGCCAACGCATTGTCGTAGGCTTGACCGGCTAATCGGGGTCGATGGGCGCGTATTCGGACGGAATGGTTCATCGTCGGGGCGGTGGGTTGGTGATTTTGCGAAGTTGTTCCTCGTGGCGTTTGACGCCTTCGGCGAGGGCTTCGACGGCGGTGCGCAGGTGGGCGACTTCGGTGGCCAGGCCGGTCAGGGTGCGGGCGTCGGTTTGCCGGGTGCGGTGCTCATCGACGATGGCGCGTAGTTGCGGGTCGCGGTAGAGCGTGGCACGGCTGATGTGGGCCTGTTCGGCCACGGCGGTGAAGGTGATCGGCTGGCCGGAGGTGGTGAGCTCGGCGCAGACCCGTTCGACCTTGATGAGGGTGTTGTCGGCGGTCATGCGGGTGCCGATTGGGCGATGAGGGTGTCGAGTCTGGAGATGAGCTTACGATGCCGGTCGGCCTCGTCGATCCACCCGCGTTGTTCTGCGTCTGCGGCCAGGTCTTGGGCATCGATGCGTTGGGCGGCAAGGATTCCCAGGTGCGTGGCGTCGGTGTGGAAGCTGGGGCAGTGTTCGCAGATATTGGCATACGGGCAGGACCCTTGTGCGGGGGCTCGCAGGCAGTAGCCGCCGGCCAGCCGGGATTTGATTGCTGGTGACTCCTTCCAGCTGGCTCCGGTGACATCGGTGATCGGCAGTTGGCGGCCGGGGTTGGGTAGTCCACCGATGTGGCTTTTTGCTAGGTCCAGTGCGCGTTCGTATTCGGTGCGCACGGTGTGATCGAACAGGTGCGCATAACGCAGGCTCATTTGGGTGCAGACGTGTCCGAGCAGCGCCATCAATGCTTGCAGGGATACCCCGGCGTTGATCAGGGCGGTGGCATAGGTGTGTCGCAGTTGGTGCGGGGTGATGTGCCCCAGACCTGCGGCGTCGGCGGCCCGGTTCAGTTCTTGGCGTACTGCGTTCTGCGAGAGCCGTTTCCCGTGATGGGTGAATAGAAAATCTGCTGGTGCTCCGGTGCGGGGATGGATGATGGGTCTGATCCGCCCCGGCGTGTCTGGAGAGTTCTTCCGTTGGGAAGGATGGGCACGTGGGATCGAAGTCATCGAGGCGGTATCCAGACGAGCTGAAGGTGCGGGCGGTGCAGATGGTGGCCGATCTGCGCAGCGAGACAGTTTCGGAGTGGGAGGCGATGGGCCGGGTTGCTGACCTGCTGGGCGTCGGTACTGCCGAAACGGTGCGCAAATGGGTCCGCCAGGCTGAGATCGACGCCGGCTCTCGGGCGGGGCAGACCAGCGAGGAATCCGAGGTCCTGCGCAAGCTGCGCCGGGAGAATGCCGAACTCAAGCGGGCCAACGCGATCTTGAAGGCGGCCTCGGTTTTCTTCGCCGCCGAGCTCGACCGGCCCTCTCAGTAGTCGTGGAGTTCATCAGCGCCCACCAGCACATGCGGGTGGGCGTTGATGGTCTCAAGTGGGGTGTCGAGTCGATGTGCGCTGTGCTTTCCGAGTACGGCGTCACGATCGCCCCGTCGACGTATTACGCCCACCGCGCCCGTCAGGGCCCCTCGAAAGCCGACTGGGCCGATGCGCAGGTGATCGATGCGATCTGGCAGCTTCGCCAATCGCAGAGTCTGTACCGAGTCCTGGGCGCTCGTAAAACATGGATTGTATTGCGCACCAATGGTATCGACGTATCGCGCTGTGTCGTGGAACGGGTCATGCGGGAGATGGGTTGGCGGGGTGCGTGCAAGCGCCGGCGGGTGCGCACCACCGTCGCCGATCCGGCAGCGACGCGAGCCCCGGATCGGGTCCGGCGTAATTTCGTCGCCGGTGCGCCTGACCGATTGTGGGTGGCCGATTTCACCTACTGCCGGACTCGTGCCGGCTGGGCCTACACGGCGTTCGTCACCGATGTCTATGCCCGCAAGATCGTGGGTTGGAAGGTGGCTACCGAGATGACCCAGAAGCTGGTGACCGATGCGATCGACCACGCTATCGACACCAGAAAGCGTTCGGGTGCAGCATCTTTGGATTCACTTATCCACCACAGCGACGCGGGCATACACCGCGGTCGCGTTCACCGAACGTCTGGCCGCTGAGGGGATCCTGCCTTCAGTCGGATCCGTCGGGGATAGTTTCGATAATGCTCTGGCCGAATCGGTGAACAGCAGCTACAAGACCGAACTCATCGACCGCCAGCCGCTCTATCCCGGTGCCACCGAACTGGCGCTGGGGACCGCCGAATGGGTGGCCTTCTACAACCGTCAGCGACCCAACGGCTACTGCCAGGACCTGACCCCCGATCGGGCCGAAGCGCTCTACTACCATCGCCAACGGCACCCTCATGCCGAGGAGGCACTCAGATAAGAGAACCTCCCGACATGCCGGGGCGGATCATCTATACGGTCCTCGGTCGAGGCTTCGCCCCAGTTGGTGAACGTCTGGGCGTGTTTCGCCACATCAGGTATGAATCCGAGGCTGCCTTCGCTCAACGCGCGACTGCCCTCGGCGAACGCCGAAGGCTCTGGCGGGAACGCCTGCACATCGGCGTTCTCGGGCAACGCGGGGATGGGCACGTTGCCCTGACCTGCTTCACCTGCCGCCGCGCCCAGATTCTTCAGAATCTCGGTCTGGCTGGTGACCTCGTGCCGCGCGTCGAACAACGACTGCCCCAAGGATTCGAGCTGATCGCGGCTCAGCCCCGCACCTGGACCTGCCATCACCGACTCCGCCAACGCCTGGGTCCAAGGCAGCCTGCGCTGACGCTACTTCCTGGTGCGCGGCATCGACGCGGGCACGTTGTTGATCCATCACAGACGGGTCCGCCGCGACTATGGGAGCCTCCAACGGATGCTGCGTAGAGCGACGGTCTTCGCTTTTGCCTGTGCCCGCGTGCTGATTGAGCATGCGCTCTACCGCCGTGGGTGGCGCGGCAACGGGTTGCCCCGCCACCTCCGACATTGCCTCGTCCAGATTCGCGGGCTGTCTCGCCCGCCGCTGTCACCTTGTCTTCGCCCAGCAGGGCTTCCAACGGTGACTCAGCAGCGGTCTCGGCGGCGTCACCCGCCTCGAGTGGCGTGAGCATGTCCTGCCACGACTTCGTCCGTGCCCGTGCCTGCGCGTTCTCGGAACGCTCCGAAGGCTCTTTCTCAGTCTTGTTGTCCACCAACCGAATCGTCGGATCACCCTGATTGCCGCCAACCTCGCCCTCGAAGCGGATACCTTCAAGTTCGGCGGCTTTCGCTTGAAGCTGCTGCCCCACAAGAGCATCAGTGGCGACAAGCTGCCCAGCGCGCCAGCGAATGTACTCAGCGTGCTCAGTGGCGGCGGTCATCCGCGCTGCCCTGCTCGCCCAATCAGTGACACGGGTGTCGGTGACCGAAAGGTCCTCCCCCACCCTAAAACCGTCATCTTCGGCATCAGCGACGGCATCGAGCACCTGATTGCGCGCCGATTGAATGTCCTCACTGCCGCGCCGCGCGATACCCGCCGCCGCCATCTGCACCTCACCGTGCCTACGCACCACGGTCAAGTCCAGGAACGCTCGATCCACAGCAGCGTCGGCGGCTTCCCCGCGCCACGTAGTGCCACCAGGGGCAGACACATTCCGCAGATGCTGCTCGAAACCCGACTCGGAAGCTTCCGCCGCCGCACGCCAACGGATATCGGCGTCATCGAGATACGAGGTGTCCCAGCCCTCGATGTCCGAACGGGACGGCACCGCCGCCCCCCCCGGCCACAGCGGGACTCACAGCACCGCCGAGACAATCTCAGCGTTACCCCCGTCCACAGCGTCATACCCCGCCGCCGCTGACGCCATCGCCTCCGCATGTCCAGCAACACGACCGGCCTGACGAACATGCACCGACGAACACGCCGCGTCGAACGCCGCAGCGCCCGCACCACTGGCACGAGAAAACGCAACCCCACCGCCAACACCGCTGGTCAACACCTCAGCGGCAACATCAGCGCTGCTCGCCGATGCAGCACGCAAACCGACCGTATCCACGTCCAGGTCTTTCGCCACAACAACCCCCTACCAGCAACCCAGTGCTGTGCAGGCTACCGCAGGTGATGGTGCTCCTCGCCAGGCATTCGAATCGCCGAGTGGAGGTTGAAACAGGAAACGGTCCAGCGGGGACGTGCCGCACCTGCCCGCAGCTCATCCTTCAGGCTCGATGGCGATGACGGGACCGGTGAACGTGCCTTCGGGAAGTGTCACCGCGCCCATCTCCGAGAGCTGACGGATCAGGTTCAGGGTGGCAAGCGCGGCGATGGCGACGCACGAAAGCCGCTACGACCTTGGTGTCACTCTCGGTGCCCACGCGCGGGAGATTATCCGGCTCTTCCCTTTTCGTCGGTCGTGGCCAGACTGCGCGCGTAATTCGCGCCCATCGCCAACAAGACCAGGCCGACAACGATGAACGCCGCCACCCGGAACATGCCGTCGAGCGTGCCGAGGTCGAACAGGAACAGCTTGGCCGTGGCGGCCGCCGTCAGCGCCAACCCGCCGAGCAGGGGTGCGGTCCGCGCGTCCCCGCCCGACAGCCGGCGGGCCAGGGCGAACAGCACGGCCGCCGCGCCGATCCAGCAGATGGTGGCGACCATGTGCCCGGCCAGGAAGCCGCCGTCGCCGGCCACCAGCACGCCGGTCGTGACGGTGAACATCGTGACCGCGTAGAGCGCGACGAACGCGGCGGCGGCCCAGGTGAATCTGGCCTCGTCCGCATTGAGCCGGCCGCTGCCGGTCCACGTCCACGCCAACACCAGGGCGACGGCCACGGCCAGCACGCTGGAGATCAACGTCGACACCGCGACGGCGGCGTTCAGCTCGGTCGCGCGCAGCAGGGTCTCCGGCGGGGCGAACGCGACGTAGAGCATGGCGCCCGGAACGGCGAAACCGGCCGCGACCCACCGGGCGACGCGGCTGCGACGTCCCGCGAGACCCACGATCAGCGCCAGCCCGAGCAGGACCGGCCCCTCGACGTGACCGGCGAAGGCCACCGTGACGGCGATCAGGGCGGCGACCGCTGACAAGGCCGACCAGATCGCGACCACCGCGCCCTCGACGCCCGGCAGTCGGCGCGGCATCGCGACGAGGATCAGCAGGCCGGCGGCGAGCGCGCCGGCCAGCAGCGCCCCGAGGGTGCGGGGCACCGCGACGGCCGCCGCCAACGCCGGCAGCGCGCCGGCCACGGTCAGCAGCGCCCCGAGGGTGCGGGGCACCGCGACGGCCGCCGCCAACGCCGGCAGCGCGCCGGCCACGGTCAGCAGCGCGGTCGCCGTCGGGTTACCCGTGTGCGGCAGCAACAGCAGCGCGCCGAGCACGGCCAGCAGCGCCGCGATCGCGCAGGCCCCGCCCAACAGCCACACGTCGTCGCCGGAGCCGAGTTCGCCGGCGACCGAGGCGATGAACAACGCGGCTAGCAGCGGCAGCGTCACCGCGGCGGTGCGCGCCGCATGCATCCACACCCAGTCCTTGCCGAGTTGCACCGGCAGCGCCGCCGCCGACAACGCGATCATGAACCCGATCAGCAGCAGCGTGATCCCGTCGGCGACGATCGGGGCCAGGATGGTCAGCGGGACCAGCACCAGCAACCCGAGCTGCTGCGAGTCCCAACGCCGGGCCAGCGTCAGCCCGCCTCCCCCGATCAGCGCCGCGAGCACCAGTCCGCCGACGCCGGGCAACCAGCCGTAAATGGTGGTGACGGCGACGACGTCCATGTAGGCCGCGGCGATGCCGGTGGCGGCCAACGCGATCGCGCCGACCTGCCCGCCGGGGCGGCGGTACAGCCGGACCCCGGACGCCACCAGGGCGGCGGCCAGGACGGCGCCGGCGCCGACGCGCACCTCCGGGCGCAGGATCCCGGCCTGGGCCGCCAGGACCAGCAGCAGCACCACGCCGATCAGCGTGACCGCGACCCCGGCGACCGCCAGCAGCTTGCCGATCCAGCCCTGCCCGTCGGCGGTGCCCAGGCGCGCGGCCAACGGCGGCCGCGGCGGGGCGGGCGGCGGCACATAGACCGGAGGGGGCGGTGCCGGCACGGGTCCGAGGACGGGCGGGGGCGGCAGGGGCGCCGGGGGTGCCAGCGGTGGCGGGACCGGCAGCGGCAGGGACCGTTGCAGTTCGCTGAGTTGGCCGGCGACCCGGGCCATCTGCTGCGACAGCTGGCCGAACTCGTCGGACAGCCGTTGGAGGGCAACCTGATGCGGTGCAGTCATGCCAGCCATCGTCGCCGCGCCGGGGGCGGCGGGCATGAGTAGGACTACGCGACTTCAGGGATTCTTGTCGAGGCCGTGCTCGATGGCGTAGCGGGTCAACTCCACGCGGTTGGCCACCTGCAGCTTGCGGAAGGTCGCCTGCACGTGGTTCTCCACGGTGCGGTGGCTGACCGAGAGCTTGGCCGCAATCTGCTTGGCGGTCAAGCCCTTTGCGACATACCGCAGCACCTCGGTCTCCCGCTCGGTCAGGGTGGGACCGGACGGCGTGGCGCCGGGGCCGCGGGCGATGCGGCGGTACTCCCCCAGCACCAGGCCGGCCAGTCCCGGGGTGAACACGGCGCGGCCCTGCGCGGTTTCGGCCACGGCCTCGGTCAGCTCGGCCTTCGAGGCGCTCTTCACCAGATAGCCGGTGGCGCCGGCCTTCACCGCCTGCAACACGTCGTCGCGCTCGCCGGAGGCCGACAGCACCAGCACCCGACTCGTCGGCGACACCTCCAGGACCCCGACCGTCGCGGCGGCGCCGTCGCCGTCGGCCAACTGCATGTCCATCAGCACCACATCGGGACGCACGACCGCGGCCCGACGCCGCGCCGCGGCCACCCCGTCGGCGGTGGCCACCACCGCGAAGCCTTCGTCGGCGAGGTCACGGGCGACGGCGTCGCGCCAGATCGGGTGGTCGTCGACGACCATCACGGTGATCGTCGCCGGGTCTTCGTCAGCCACGCTGCGGTCCAGCCTCGGGTCGGTGGGTGGGCACGGTGAGTTCCCATTCGACACCCTCGCCGGGGGCGGTCGTCAACCGGGCGGACCCGGACAGCGCTTCGAGCCGGCCGACGATCGACTGCGAGATCCCCATCCGGCCCTCGGATCGGGCCTGCGCCAGGCGTTCCGGGGGCATCCCGACCCCGTCGTCGCGGACGCTGATGGTGACGCTGTCACCGAGATCCTCGAGCAACACGAATGCGCGCGCGGCGGGGCCGGCGTGGGCGCGCACGTTGTCCAGGACGTTGCCGACGGCGGCGTCGAGTTCGGCCACCACGGCGGCACCGAGCAACACGGGCGTGCCCGGCACGCTCACCACCACCCGGTCGTCGGCCCGGCCGTTCAGCGGGGTCCGCAGGTCCACGAACTCCGCGTCGACGCCGTCGCGGACGGTCTCGACGCTGACCAGCCGGCGCAGGGCGCGCTCCTGCTCGCCGGCGAGTGCGGCCAGCTCGGCGGTCGGGCCGCCGATCTCGTGTCCGCGCCGGGCCACCAGGGCGAGTACCTGGATGACCCCGTCGTGCACCTGGCGGGCCAGTCGTTCCCGCTCGGCCACGACGGCCGACATCCGCACGGCCCGTTCCAGTTCGGCGTGCGCGCGCCGGGCGGTCTGGGCGGCCATGCCGACCGCCAACCCCACCGCGAGTTCGATGACGATGGTCGCGTTGCGGGTGAAGTCGAAGCTGACCGAACCCTTGAGCGCGGCGTAGACCGCCATCACCGCAACGCCGGTGCCCATCCCGACGATCGGGCCGGCCAGGATCGCCGCGGAGATCGGGGCGTTGGTGGCCCACAGCGTGGTCGGCCAGGATTGGTTGGCCGCGATCCAGTCCTCGGAGGCCACCAGGCGCGTCGCCCAGATCATGCCGATCACCACCACGAACTCGGCGCCCACCCAGGCCGGCCGGCGCCCGAACCCGTGCAGGTAGGCCACCGCGCAGGCCAGAGTCCAGGCGGAGAGCACGCCGAACAGCACCCAGCCCAGCGCGGGCCGCTCCAGGTCGTCGACGCTCGCGATCTGGAAGCCCGCCGCATACAGGTAGCTCAGCAGCCGGAACACCTGGGCCGCGCGCCACAGCGGCGTCGTCGGGTCGGTTGACGTCCGGATGGTCGTGCTCACCGGGTCGCGCCGTTGATCCGCGGTCGGTCGATCATCCCGAGTTCGACGCCCCACATGGTGGCGATGGTGCGGTACTCGCCGGTGCTCATGAGGTGTTCGAGCGCCGCGTGCAGCGCCTCGGCCAACTCGGAGTCCTTGGGCACGGGCCAGCCGTAGAGGCCCGCGTCGAACACCTCCCCGGCGGTCTCGAGCGCGCCCCCGCTGGTCTTGACCGCAAACCCGGTCACCGGCGAATCCGCCGACATCGCGTCGACATCCCCGGCGATCAGTGCCGCGGTCAGATCGTCCTGGCGGGTGTAGACCGCCTTGTCGATCGGGGGTCGGCCGGCGGCCTCACAGGCTTGGCTCTTGGCCGGGATCTCCTCGGTCTCCTGGATCACCCCGTAGGCCACGCCGACGCGCAGCCCGCAGGCGTCGTCCGGATCGATGCCGGCGCCGGGCCGCTGCGCCCACAACGTGCCGGCCTTGAAGTAGTTCACGAAGTCCGCCAACTGTTCTCGGGCCCTGGTGTCGGTGACCGAGGACATCCCGACATCGAAGCTGCCGGCGACCACCGAGGTGATGATGGCGTCGAATCCCGTCTCCCGGT
>JBBAFK010000064.1:0-16668 GCA_041655455.1 Leucobacter sp.
TTCGTCTCGTGGATGACGATCGCGGGTAATGGTGCGGCCGAATCGATCAGCCGCAGTACCGGCGCGAACCCGCTCGATCTGTTCTTTCACCCGACCGAGTTGTTCGTGGGCCACTGGGCAGTGCTCACCATGGAGTGGCTGATGATCACCGGATCCTTCGCGTGCGCGATGGCATTCCACAACGCTGCTTCGCGCTACGGATATGCGCTGGGACGGGAAGGCCTTCTCCCTCGGGCGCTCGGACGCACCCATTCCCGCCACCGCTCACCATTTGTTTCGTCCACCATCCAGACCGTGGTCGCCGGGCTTTGGCTCACCGGCTTTGCGGTCTTCCGTAAAGACCCGTATCTGGACGCTTTCGTCTTGCTCGCGGTGCTCGGCACGTTCTCACTGCTGATCGTGCAGACCACCACGATGGTTGCTGTCTTCCGCTACTTCATGAAGCACCACCCGCACGAGAGCGTCTGGCGCACGAAGGTGGCCCCTGTCGCCGGTGGCATCGGTATGGCCGCAGTGGTCCTCTTGATGATCGACAACCTGGACACCGCAGCCGGCCCCGCCGCGTCGTCACTGCTGTTCAAACTGGTGCCCTACATCTCCGGTGGACTGTTCGTCTGGGGCGTGGCACAGGCGTTGTACCTCCGCAAACGCGACCCGGTGAAATACGAAACCATCGGACATGTTGTCCTGGCAGAGGATTCGCACGCACCGGTGGTGGTCGACGACCAGGAGGCAGGCGAAGCGGGAGACCTCGCCGAGATCGTCGAACATGAGGGGTGGCACGGGACATCGTCCTGACCGATACCCACGGCAGCCAGCCGACCTTCGGCCCCCCGCCTCCGGCGCACGTCCGGGACGGGGTTCCGAAGGCGCGACAGTGCCGGGCAAGGCAATGTTCTGCCCGGCACTTACCGCTCGTCACACCATGAGAGTGAGACCGCAATGACCCGGGGATTTCGGCGAATTTCCTGGTTGTGCAACGAGACGGGAACGGTCGGCGAAGCCATGGGGCGAAAGCACGTTCCGTTGGATGATCGAAAAGTAGATCTCAACCTGGTTGAGTCAGGAGTCGTGAACCGCGGTGCCCGGTGATCAGCGGCGACAGGCCCTTGCACAGGATCTGCTTTCCCGCGATCTCGGTATGTCCGTAGTTGGCATCATGTTTGGCGTGGCCGTAGACCGAATGGAAAACCCTGTGGAACAACACCATCGGCTACTCTCCGGCGATTCCACGCCCGGGATGAACAAAGCCTCCCCTGCCCACCCGGCCATCCCTGGCCCAACCGGACACAACAGGAAAGCTGGTGCAGGACAGCGGATCACTGCTTCCCGCACCATTGCCAGCCGCCTCAATCTCGTAGAAATCAGCTCCCCGACAGCACGAATCACTGATCCACGGTTTCAGGCTTAGCCTGGATTCACCGATCGGACCGTCGATGTGTAGTTGAGTTTGATTGTGCGGCTTGGATCCGGGGTGGTCGGAGGTGTGGGTGCGGTTGATCGCCCGATCTCGGTGTCGGGTTGTTCCTGTGGGGATTTCGTCTCGGGTGGGCGGCTGGGGTTGTTCTGTTAGGTGATGATGGGCTGGTTTCGGTGAAACCGGCTGTTGAACAGCGTGTTCCACGCCTGTTCCCAGGGCCAGGTGTGTGGTAGGTGCAGGGTCAGGCGGCGGGCGGAGGAGGCGATGCGAGCCGGCACGCTGATCAGGGTGCGACGGATGGTGGCGGTGCGGGCTGTGGCCAGCCCCGGGCCGGTGAGGGTGGCAGCGGCGCGGGTGAGGTTGAACGCGATGGTGGCCAGGACCAGTCAGGCAGCGTTGGCCGAGAAACGTCCTGAAGGTAGGTGGGCCAGAGCGGAGTCTTTGAGGCCAGTGTGGACCTGCTCGATGATGGCGTGCCCGCGGTGGGTTTTGTCGGCGGTGACGGTATCGAGGTCGGTGGTTGGTGAAGAAGGCGTGGAAGCGCCAGATGTCGAACAGGGTGGCCTGCCCATCGGCGCTGGTGGGGTTGAGGTCGGGGATGCGACGCACCACCAACCGGCCGGGGATCTGCTCGCTGGTCTTGCGCGAGCTGAACGCGGTGAAGTCGATTTCGGCGACTTCACCGCGTGAGATCCATCGCTGGGTTGGGTTCGTCGAAGATCGCGTCGGTGTACTCGATCGGGATCCAGGCATCTTCGCTGATCTGTGCGATAGCTGCTTCGACCTTTGGGGTCCAAACGCACGGTGATCGACACCTCGGCACCACCGCGCAGGGCTGCGGCCACGGTCAGATGCCCGTAGAACGCCGAGGCCGCCCGCAGCAGCGGCCGGGTAGCCGCCTGCGGTGAGCGCAGGCGTTTCACGGTGGCCAGCGTGTCACCGACGATGCGGGCGGCTCCGCGTGGTGGACCCGCAGGCGCATTTGCGTAGGCGTTGGCCGGTGATCACCGGTGCAACCTCGTCGGTGGTGACCGTGGCGAGCAATGCATTCAATCCGCGGAACCCCGGAGTAGCCATAGCCGGATCCTTGTTTGGCGTATCCGTGCAGTTCGATGATGGTGTCATCGAGATCGACGCACACCGGGCCGTCAATCCCGGCCAGCACACCGGGGTGTGCTGGGCCAGTACGGTCAACAATCGGCTGGCCACGGCGTCGAGTTGGCGGACATGACCGAAGGTGAACTCCCGCAGGAACGAGCCCAACGTCGAGGGCGCATACGGGCGATCGAAGATCGTGCGCATTGCGCCGTGGCGCAGCAGTCGCATGTCCTCGATGCTGTCGGCGCCGGCGACCATGCCCGCGACCAACGAGCAGACTTTGGCCCCCGCGTTGGCGCCCTGTCGGTCGGAACCGTGAGGTGCTCATCAGGCCAACACGGCCAGCCCGCATTTCTGGACCAGGGCCGCGATCGGGACCAGCCCGGCACACGACACCAGATTCGGATCATCGAAGAGCGCTGAGGCTACCGGGCGAGTGTGAGATAGTTGCATCTACGAGATGCCCTTCCTCGTGGCTGAATTTGATCCTCAAGAAATCTCATTCTTCCACCACGACAGGGCATTTCGCCTACACGACCCACTTCGTGCTGCTACCCAATCGGTGAATCCAGGCTTAGGCTCGCGCGCTTGGTCCGTAAGCAAGCTCCAATGTGCTCGCACCGTTGATGAATCGGTCTGCGCGGAGCTGACTGATGTCGATGGGTGATTCGTGACCCAGGATCTCGTCAGCGAGGCATTCGCCGATCGATGGGGCCAACTTGAACCCGTGACCGCTGTTTCCTACCGCCATGAACAGTCCGTCTAGGCCCGGAGCGGTGCCGACAATCGGATGCCAGTCCGGTGTGAAGTCGTACGGGCCGGCCCAGCCGCGCTGTGGTCGTGCATTTGCCAGAGCGGGGAACCTGCGCCGGAGACGCTCACTGAGCAGCTGGTCGTGTTTCCCCGATGGGGAGTAGTCGAACCCTTCAAGTATATCGACCGGTCGCTCCGGGGCGTACGCAACAGCCATGAATTCGTTGGCTTTATCCGGGCGCACCACCAAGCCGGAGACGCCGTCAGAACAGACGACTTGGGGAATCAGGCTGCCTGACGTGACGCGCCACACCGATACCTCGATCCTGCGCAGGCGAATTGGCGGTTCCCACCCGGCGTCTGCCAGTAGCGGGCGTGCCCAGGCGCCGGCGGCAACGACAACAGTTCCCGCCTCGACCACGCCGCAGGAGGTACGAACGCCTACGACGCGGCCGTGACGGACAACCAGCGATTCGACGGCCGTGCCGAAGCGCGCTTCCATACCCATCGCCGCCGCCGCGGTAATCCACCCCAAGATCATTAGGTAAGAGTTTGCAAAGCCGCCGTCCGGTTCGTAGGCGCCGCCTGCGACACCCTCGAGGCTAAGTAGCGGTTCAATGTCGGCGATGTCGTCGGCTGATACGAACCGGGTGTCGAGTCCCAGGCGTTGGAGTCGGCGCACGTTTCCGATGCAGGCATCGAGGCGCTCGGGTGGTACCGCCAACAGAAACCCGGACCGTACGAAGCCGGCGTCGGCGACTCCGACTTCGCGGGGCCAATTGCGGATTATCTCAGCCCCGCGTATCGCCAGTTTGGCGGTGACGTCGTTGGAGTAGTGGTGCCGAACCATCCCGACAGTGCGCCCCGAGTCGCCTGACGCGGGCATTCCTTGGTCCAGAAGAAGGACGCGTCCCGCGCCCTTCCGCGTGAGCTGATATGCGACCGAGGCACCGAATAGACCGGCCCCCACCACTATTACGTCTGCTGTCGACGGCATTTGGCCGCGGACTTCCTGCAGCACGTCACCACCCATGATCTTTTCCTTACTCAATAGTTAAGTTCCCAAGCATGATCGATCCAGGCCCGATTGGATGTGTTCGACCATCGACAAGCGAGCACTGTCGGGATCTGCGCCGTCCATCGCCTGAATGAGCATCTCGTGGTCGTGAACGAAGTCTCGGTACGAGCTAGCTGCTGAGAACTGCGAGTACGTGAGGGCTGTTTGACTCCGGTTCCAGATTGTGTCGTACATATCGACCAGATAACTGTTGCCGGTCGCGACGACGACGCCCCTGTGGAACAGACGATTGGCGTCGAACGACTCCCAGGTCGAACTTTGCGGACGCTCGGCAAGCTGTGTCAGGAGTGCGCGCAAGGTATCGAGCGGTGGTGGTTCGTGCTGAACAAGCTGCGAGGCGGCGAACCCCTCGACTGCCATCCTCGCCACATAGAAGTCATGAGTGTCGCGAGCTGAAGGCTCGCGTACGAGGTATCCCTTCCTGCCGGCGGGCTCAACCACGCCATCGCGATGGAGACGCTGGAGTGCATCGCGTATCGGAGTTCGGCTTACATCGAGGTCTTCTGCGAGGCGGTCCATGACCAATCTGTCGCCCGGCTGAATGCGACCTTCCATCAGTGCGCTGAGCAACGTCTCATAAACTTCTGTGGCCAGGGTGCTCGCACTGCGGTTGATCGGAGTCAGTACCGGGGGCCCGCCTGCCCTGTGTTCCGTCGTCATTCTCTTCCGTCCTTTCGCCAGCCATCCGCCTGGTCGGCCCGTTATTCGGCCAGCAGTGCGGATAGTTCCTCCGTCTGGCGACGGACACCGTCCGCTGCGACTTGGAGGGCGGCAAGCTCATCGGACGCCAGTGGAAGTTCAACCACGGACTGCAGACCGTTAAGCGTCAACCTTGCGGTCACGCCAACCACCACCTTATTGATGTTATAGCAGCTCTCGACCATTACCGAGACTGGTATTGGGCCCGGGCGGGCGCCCCGCAGGGCTTGGAGCACATCGAGGGCGGCGTGGGCGGGGGCGATGGCTGGAGGTTTCGATGGGCGCAGGCTTTGCACGTAGCCGGGCGCGTCGGCGGCAACAGCCAACGCTGCATTTACCTCGGCGGGCCTTAGGACATCTTGGAGAGAACGTCCGCGCACCCGGGCGGCTGATAACGGGCACATGTAGTTCCCGTCCGCTCCGATGGCGATGGCGTCTACCTCCGCGGGGGAGACGTTGGCCGCGGAGGCCAGGGCGTTAGTCAGGCGGGCGGAAGCGATGGTCGCTCCGGTACCTATGACGCGCTCGGGGGCGAGATTTCCTGCGCGCTGTAACTGAGTCGTGAATGCTTCAGACGGCCACCCGGCAAACACCACGACGGCGTCGGGAGCATAAGTTGCGATGGCGTCGCCTGTCATCTGGGTTTCCCCCAGCATCGGCACCAGATTCGGCGGGCCCAAGGAACCCGCCGACTCGGGTGCGACGACGACTACATCAGCGCCCACCAGCGACGAAAAGTCCGCACCACCAAAAACACGAGTGCTCGTACCCGTCAACGATCTGGCGTGTTCTAGGTCCACGGCGACGCGCTCGGCGAGCCCGGGCACCAAGTCGATGAGCATGACGCTCGTGGCGGATCCAGTGGAGGCGATCAGGCTGGCCAGCATGCTGCCCAGGCTGTGGGCTCCCAGGATTGCGACCCGGGGAATCTGGACGGGGGAGATGTTGCTCTGCCGCACCGCGGGGACAAATCCTGGGTGCCGTCGGTACAAGGTACGACTCAGCGCGCGGCCAGGTTCGGTACTCAGTGGTGGGGCGGGCGTTGCCGGTGCGCGTAACAAGCGCATGCCAAGGCGATCAAATACATCCAGCGCCTGAGGCGTCACGATATCTTGCGGGTCCACAACAACTTTGCGTTGCCCGCGACGGTAGGCGTCGCGGACGACTCCCTCGCCGATCACGGTCGTCATTCGCGGCCTTCAAGCTCCGTCAGTGCCGCTACCGCGGTTTCGACCGCAGTACGCACATCAGCTTCTGACCCGGTCATGAACAGCCGGCCGAAGCGGCCGACGGAGTTCACATCCAAGAAGTTGATGGAGGCTGCCTTTTCCGCTTCGTTTGCTGCCGCCATGATGTATGCCGCCGGCGAGCATTCAACGATCCCGAGCGTGTTTCCAGGGACCAGCAGCGAGCCGGCCTTGCGCTTGTTGAGCAGCTGAGCTTGGTAGGACTCGACTGACGTAATCACCTGGCGCGACTCTACTTTCGCGGCACGGCGGCTTTCGAGAGGAAGATCCAGGTAGGAGAGCAGCGCTTCGCGGGCCGCCGAGATCTCTGAATTCACTGGAGAACGCAGGACAAAGAAGCCGAACTCGCGTTCCACCACTTGCGAACAAGCCTGCACATCGGCGGCTTTGAGAGCAACATCGACAACGCGAAACACCTCGTTGCCAGGGCCCATTTCCCCGATGAGAAGGGTGTCGCCCGCGAGCGGAACTGCGCCTTGGACAACTGCGCCCGTGTATGCAGCGAACTGCGGCTGTAATCTGTCGATTTGGAGAAGCGCACGAAGGTCGAAACCAGAATTGCTGGCCATCAGGATTTCCTCTCGTCGAGCAGGTCAGTGATTGAGCGCCACGGCCGGGACTCGTAAGCCACACGCTTGATATTGATGAGGTGTAGTGCTGTGACGTTGTCCGAGACGATGGAACCGGACGCTGTGCCAGTGCCCAGCATGAAGCTGGGATCGATGTCGCAGGACCATCCGATGCCGCCGTGAAGGCATGGGGAATCGACCAAGATGCGGGCTGCAGAGATGCGCGAGAACCTGGTCACCACTTCGGGATCCGCAGCATGCACCGCAGCCGTATGGCCCAGTCCGCCAAACTGCAGGATCTCTTCGGCACGGCGAATACCGTCTTCCGCACCGTCGGCGACATAGAACGCCAACACCGGCGCAAGCTTCTCTGCAGAGAGCGGCACATTTCGACCGACTGTGTCGAGCTCCGCGAGAAGGACTCTGGTATCAGGCGGTGGCTGGAATCCTGCCAGTTCGCCGAGGCGCTGGGGTGACTGTCCGACGCTGTCAACAGTCAACGCTCCGTTGGGCTGGAACAGAACGTCGGCAAGGGCATCGGCTTCGCGCCAGGTACAGAAGTATCCGCCTGCAGAGCGCAACGCATGGCGCAGGCGGTCGGCGATCGGCCGATCGACGATCACTGCTTGCTCCGCGACGCATGCTGTTCCGTAGTCAAACGACTTCGAACTCAGGAGCATGTCCGCAATCTCGTCGAGGTTCTCGGATCTACTGCGATCGACGTAGACAGGAACGTTTCCGGGGCCCACCGCCAACGTTGGTTTACCGGAGGAATAAGCCGCCCGGACCATCGCCGACCCGCCCGTGGCCATTACCACTGCCGTGCGGCGGTGCCGCATCAGCTCTTGGGTCCCCGCGAGATCACCGCCAGTCAGACATTGGATCAATCCGCGAGGCGCACCGGCGGTTTCCGCAGCCTCGGCCATAATCCGAGCGGTCTCGGCACAGCAGTGTGCAGCCCGTGGATGGGGCGCGTGGACAACCGCGTTGCCGGCTTTGATTGCGGACAGGGTTTTGAAGATGATCGTGGCAGTCGGATTGGTGACTGGGATAATCGCGGCCACTACCCCCATCGGCTCGCCGATGCCGGCTACTCGCGTGACTTCGTCGCGCCAAAGTACGCCGAGCGTCCGAACAGTTCGCAGCCAGTCCGATACTGCGACGGTGTTGAAGAGATTCTTCAACTCCTTATCGTCGACATTGCCGTAACGAGTTTCCTCGACGGCCATGGCGCCCAGTCGTCGTGCCTCAGGTGCAACTGCACGCGCGATGATATCCACTAATCGGTCGACCGCATCGGGAGTCCATCGACGGAACTGCTCCCACGCGACGTATGCGGATTCGACCGCATCACGCGCTTCGACAATACTGTCGAGGTCGGAGTAGGTCAGGCTCATGTGAGCACCTCCTGGGCTAATGCAGCGTCGGCGCCGTCGATGGCTCGGCGGATTTCATCTGGGCGCATTCCTTCGAGTCCCAGTGAGGCCATCGTGCGGCCATTGCGTGCGTGATCGATTCCGTGTAGGGCGGAGGCCAGCGTTATCATTGCCGAGGTCACCGGCGTTGGCACCCCAGCGGTGGCGGCGGCGCTAGCCAGCGGCACCAGACTGGTTGCCACCGCATCATGTACGGCGGGATCATCTGGTGCGGGACATGGGATCTTGCCGTACACAGCAATCTCGTCCAGTGCATTGCCGAGATCCTTCTCGACGGTCCCGAATGTTGCTTCTAGCCACTCGGAAAGGCTCGAAAGATCTCTGACGCCGTAGGCAAACGCGGTTCGCATGCGCTCTTGATCTAGTCGTCGCACCACGGTCTCGACCAACTCCACAGGGAGCCGATCGCGCAGTGTTGCACGACCCTGCGCTGAAGCAGCAAGCAAGGCTGGGGCAGCCAGAAGCAGGCCGGCCATGTTCGCGAAGCTAGTTTCGAGCACGCTATCGGCCGCCCGTAACATCGGAAACAGATGCCTCATCGAATCAACGACTGATGCTGTGTCGGCATTGGAAAGCGCGGCCGCCAGAACGACTCGGTGTTCGGCCTCGACGATCAAGTGCCCTGGGTGTGGCTGCGTGACGATATACGGGGCAATGCACATCTCCAGGACGATCGCGTCGGCACGGGAGCGCTGATTCCGAAGAACCCGGGCGACTTCCAACGCACCCATGCTCTGCCCGGGTGCCAAGACCACGATCTGTCCAGTTTTGAGCAGCGGTGCTAGCAGTGTCGCGTATGTGGCATGGACCGATGCCGGCCCCGTCAGCAGCACGACATCCGCGTGCTTGACTGCGACATCCAACTGGGGAGCGGCCTGAATGGTCGGCTCGTGCACGTTGGTATCAACGGGTGCCACGCGGTGCGTCCCGGCGGAGGTTCCGCCGTCGACTGAAATCGACTCCGCATCAACGAGTTTGCGATACTCACTGTCAAATGGCGTATGTAGTGTGACGCGGCAACCTGCCGTTAAGGCCGAGCAGGCGATCGCCTGGCCGACTGGATCGGCACCGATAACCGCGACAGAAGAGATCTTCGTGCTCTGCCCCGGAACAGGAGATTCTTCGTAATTGGCGAGCATCTGCTCGAACATGATTCCTCCGATCGCGATTCGAACCATGTTGGACGCCAGTGCATTCCGATGCTAGGAGAGCACAGGAATGCACTGGCGGCCGAACTGGCCTCTCGATTCAGTTGCTCAGGACGCGATTTCGGGCAACGCGCGCACCAGGTCGGTGTGCGGCCGGGCAATGACATGCACCGACATCACTTCGCCGACCTTGTTGGCCGCCACGCCGCCGGCATCCGTGGCGGCCTTCACTGCACCCACGTCCCCACGCACGATTACAGCTACGATCCCGCCGCCGGATTGCTGCTTTGCAATGAGTTCGACATTTGCGGCCTTAACCATCGCGTCTGCGGCTTCCAGCGCTGGTACGACGCCACGAGTCTCGATCATGCCAAGCGCTACCTGTGGAACTTCTGACATCTGAGCAGCCTCCTCTTTGTGTCGGAGCCGGCGCAGTTGTCCGGCATTTTGACTGTTCGTGTACCGTATACGATAATCACGGGGTGGTCAAGGCTGCTCTCGGAACATCAGGAAAGGCCTTGTGGCATAGGCCATTGTGACGCAGGAGGCGCCGCTCGGCCGTGGTGAACCCGACCTGGCGGATTCCGTCTTTGCGACCGGACCGTGAGTGGCTCCGGGGGTTCACCTGGGCGCCACGTCAGACCGGAGAGCCGATCTGTGAAAAATTAAACCCAGCCATTGCCGCCTTGCAGATCTTCGTATACGGTGCACGAACGGAGGAGCGTATGTGATTTGCAGCCCAGTCAGCGCACGATGGTGGGATCACCCACATGCAGCGGCCCCCCGTCATCAATATCAATGAGGCCCAAATCCATATCAGCAGGAACGGGTTCACGACCACGCATCGTCCAGGAGGACACCATGGAAATCACTTCCAACCGGCTTCAGAGCCGCAGCGGCGCTGAGGCTTCCAAGGCGGCGCTTACCCGCATCATCGAGGACGCGGACGCCGGGCATCTCAAAGAAATCGAGATCCTGTGGCCTGACCACCAGGGACACCCCCGGGGGAAGCGTGTCCCAGTGAGCCACTTCCTGGAAAAGGCCGGCGGTTCGGGTATCGCTTTCTGTGACGTGGTGCTGGCCTGGGATGTTCTGGGCGATGTCGTCGAGGGGATGCGCGCCTCCAATTGGGAAACGGGGATGCCGGACATCGTTGCTCGTCCGGACTTGAGCACGTTCCGCTACCTTCCGTGGCGTTCAGATGCTGGTGTGGTTCTTTGTGACCTGGTCGACCATCACGGCCAACCGGTTCCGACTGCGCCTCGGTCAGTCCTGCATCGAGCAGTCGAACGGCTAGCTGAACTAGGCTATACGGCGTCCGTCGGTGTTGAGATCGAGTTCTACCTTCTTGATGCGGCGTCTAAGCCCATCGTCGATGGCCTGCAGGCGTACTCCTTGGAGCGAGCCAACGCCATGGAACCGGTCTTCGGCGCGTTGACCCGCGGACTGGATGGCTTCGTTGACGTCGAAGCTGGGAACGTGGAATACGGCCCGGGGCAATGCGAGTTCAACATTCGGCACGACGAACCGCTCCGAGTAGCGGGCGATGCAACTGCCTTCCGCTATGCGGTGCGGGAGATCGCCCGCAGGGCAGGCGCAGGTGTCACATTCATGGCCAAGCCATTCAACGTGTACTCCGGTAGCTCGATGCACCTTCATGTTTCGTTGTGGCGCGACGGAAAGCCGGCGATGGGTCTCGACGGAGATGGTCGCGAGAATGATGTGATGCGGCATGCCGCTGCAGGTATCCTCGCCAATCTTCCGGGCCTTGCGCTCTACCAGGCCCCTACCGTCAATGGCTATCGACGTTTTGAGCCGGACTCCTTCGCCCCAACTACTTCCGGATGGAGCGTCGACAACCGAACCTCTGCGCTTCGCTCGCTGCGTGAAGGTCCGTCAAGCACCCGGCTGGAACTCCGGACCCCGGGCGCCGACGCCGAACCGCATTGGGCGATTGCCAGCCTGCTGGCAGCGGTAGTCCTCGGCCTCGAGGATGCTGCCGAACCGCCTGCACAAGGTGTTGGAAACATGTATGGAGTCGGGGATCCATTACCGCTCACCCTGGCTGAGGCGATCGAAGCCGCCGAAGATAACCCGAGGATCATTGAGATTCTGGGGAAGGACGCTGCTGCGGACTATGCGACCTTGGCGCGTGCCGAATGGCGAAACTTCATTTCCACAGTCAGCGACTGGGACCGTGACCGGTACCTGAACATCTGAACTTCGCCGGGCCTGGGATAGGAGTCCTGGATGAGGCAGTTTGCCTCTGGCCCAGGACTTCTCCCGCCTGGCAACAGTCGACTGCGCGCTCGCTGGTCGCACATTGGGCTCGGGCGCGCTGGCACCCGGGATCAACTCGGGGGTCAGTGGCGCCTGAACTCCCGTCTTCCCGAACGCCTCAGGAGAAAGGAACCGCGTGAACTGCTTCGAAAGAGAACTCGCAACGTATTTTCTTGCATGGCTTCCTTTTTCCGGCCCAGAACCCGACGAAGTTTTCGCCCAGTTCGGAATGACACGTTCGCGTGCCGCCGGGCAACTTCTGGCAGTTGTCAGCGAGGCGCGTCGGAGCGTACCTGCGAAGAATTTGAAAATGACACATCGTGATCGCGAACTGCTCGCGAAACTAATCAGGAACCAAAGCAAACTAAGACTCCTGCAGGTGGATGGCGAGGTGTTTCGCCCGGCATACCCCAACCGGTAATCGGGTTGACTCTCGGTGGTGGACGTCTTACTGGTGGGACTGCTCGTCCTGCGGGAAGTCTGTCCGGGCGTCGGGCAAACGCAAAAGTACACCCCGGAGTTCTGGGACCGGCCGCCTGCGTGGTGATCGATACGGGCGCCCGATTGCTCACGTGGCCACTGAGGTCGGGGTCGGTGAGCAATTGCTTGGCCGCCGCCGCTGCACCCCGGCCCGCGCATGCGCGTCCCGCTTGTGCCGGCACACCGCGCCGGCGGCGGCGACCGCGGCCGCGTCGAATCCGGGCGGCACCGGGCCGTCGGCCACCAGCGCACGCACCAGGGCCGCCTGGCGCTGTGCCAACGTGTCGGACCCCGTCATGTCCACACCTCCCGAGCTCGCGTCGTAATCGGTTCGGCCCCAGCCGCTTCGGCGATCTCGTCGAGCTCGTCGAACAGCTCCGCGGCCGGCGGGTAGCGGCCGTCGCGCTCCAGCATGAACGGGACGTCGACCCGGTCACGCAGCGCCGTCACCAGGTCCAGGACCTCGCGCGGGGTCCGCGCGGTGTGGGTGTCGTGATAGAAATCGTCACCCGCATGGCCACCGGCGACATGGCTGTAGGCCACCTGCTCCACCGGTAACCGCGCCAGCTCGTGGTGCGGGTCGCGGCCGCGGTTGCGGGCGTTGGCATAGACGTTCGCGACGTCGAGCACCAGCAGCACCCCGCAGCGCTCCACCAGCTCGGTGAGGAACTCCGACTCGGTGAGGTCGGACTCCGGCCACTCCAGGAACGACGCCACGTTCTCCACGGCCAGCGGCACAGTCAGCTCGGCGCGGGTGCGCTCGATGTTGCGGGCCAGCGCGTCGAGGGCCGCGCGGGTCCGCGGTACCGGCAGCAGGTGGCCGGCCTCGATCCCGCCGGCCCGGACGAACGCGATGTGTTCGCTGACCAGCGGGGAGCCGAGCGCCGCCGCGCAGGCTGCCAGCCGCCGCACCCGCGCGGGCTGCACCGGTTCGGCCCCGCCCAGCGACAACGCGACGCCGTGCGGGATCACCGGGACGCCGCGCGCCACCAGCTCCGCCAGCGCCGGGTCCGGCCGGGCCCGACGCCGACGGAGCGGGATCGACTCCGCGATGACCTCGCAGAACCCGGGCCGCAGGTCGGCGATCACGCCGGCGATCTCCGAGCGCCAGCCCAGCCCCACGTCGCCGAGCGCGGGGACGGTGCGGACCGCGGTGCTCATCCGCCGCATCCGCCACCGCCACCGCCGCAGCCACCGCAGCCACCACCGCCGCAGCCGCCCCCGTCGCCGCCGCAGGAGGCGCCGCAACCACCGCCGCTGGCGGACTCGCCGGCCAGTTCCACCGAACTGGAGTAGTCCGAATCGACAGCCCACAGGACGCCCGTGCCGAACAGCGCCGCCGACATCCCCACCGCGGCCGGACCGTAGGTGGCGAAGGCCGGCCGCTTCTTCGGTTCCAGGTAGGCCAGCCGCTTCTTCTCGGCCGCCAGCCGGCGTCGTCCCGCCCACGTCAGCCGGTTCACGTCGAGCAGGCTGGGCAGCACCCCCACCGCGACGCAGACGGTGGGGATGGCCACGAACATGATCGAGGCCACGTCGATCCCGGGCCCCGACAGCGGGGTGACGTGATACAGGCAGAAGCCGACGCCCACCGCCATCACCGCGAGCATGGGCGCCACAGCCCAGCGCATCCGCTTGCGCTCGGCCCGGGTCCGCGTCAGGCCGCGCGCGCTCAGACGTTCCTCCAGGGCGTCGAGTTGCGGCCCGGACGCGTGGTACAGCCGCGAGACGGTGTGATCCGGATTCAGAGCGATCCGCCGGAGGATGTGGTTCGTGAAGAGGTCGGGGTGGGCTGAGGAGTGCACCACCCCGTTCTGGTCGATCCGGCCCTGGGCGCGCAGTTCCGCCAGCGCCGTCACCACGGGGGCGATCTCGGACCTCAGATAGGCCAGTTCGGTGGCGCTGAGCGGCTCATCGGTGGTCCGGCCGCGCGGGCGGGCGACGAACTGCCACACCAGGGCGTAGACGATCGTCGCGGCGAGCGCGGCCAGGTATGCGATCACCGGGCCCGTCAGAAGCTCACCGTAGAACTCGATCGCTTTCTCGATGAACATCGCTGTCACCTCCTGTGCTTGGGTCCCGTCATCCTGGCCGGGCCGGGCGAACTACCGATCACAAGTTACGAGACGCTGTCCCCCGATCGGGGGACAGCGGGTTCATCCGGGTGACCGGCTGATCGCCCGATCCCGCAAAACCGCTGGCAGTCATACGTTTTTCGGTATGACCGCAGCCCTGGACACCGCGCTTCGCCCGATAGTCCCGACCGCCGCCGTGAGCCACGGCCGGTTCGCACAGCTGATCACCCACGGCACCTTCTACAGCGCCGGCACCCAGCTCAGCAACGTCTCGGTGGTGCTGCCGTTCCTGTGCGCGGGCCGCGGGATGGCCTGGTTGGCCGCGCTGATGTACCCCGCGTACTGCATCGGCAAGGCGGTCGGCAACGCGGCGTCGCCGTGCGTCCTGGAGTGGTCCCGCGGGCAGCGGCACCTGGTGGTCGCCGGCACGGTGGCCGCGATGGCGGTGCTGGTCGGTTTCACCGCGACGGCCGGCGCGGCGGTGCCGGTCGCGCTGCTGCTCGCCTCGGCGCTGCTCGGGCTGGGCTCCGGGCTGTCCAATGTGGCGTTCAACGACATCGCCTCCAGTCGGCTTTCCGACGCGCGCCGCGGGGACTTGCTGCTGGGCCAGAGCGCGGCCGGTTCGCTGTTGGCCGCCGCGGTGACCCTGCTGGTGGTGCCGGCGCTGATCCACGGCGACGCCGCCGCCCAGGGCATGTCGCTGCTGTGGTTCGGGGCGGCGGGCCTGGCCGCCGCCGGCGTCGCGGCCCTGTTCGTCGGTCCGGTGCGGGTGCCGAATGACGTTGTGTGCCAAAGCCAGCGGGAGATCATGCGCGACGGGCTGCGCGCCGCCCGCTCGCAGCCGTGGTTCCGCCGGTACGCCCTGACCCAGCTGGTGTTCGTGCCGGTCTCCCTGGGCACCACCTTCTACAGCCTGCGCGCGGCCCAGGGCCAGGACAACCTGCCCGTCCTGATCGTGGTCTCCAGCGCCGCACTGCTCGTCGGGTCGGCGCTGTGGCGCGCGGTGTATCGCGCCTACGGGGTGCGCGGAATGCTGCGGGGCAGCGCCGCGATGAGCGTGGCCGCGGCCACCGGCTGTCTGCTGGGCGAGACGTTGGACCTGTGGTCTTCCGCCTGGGTGCTCGCCGCGGTGTTCCTGTTGGTGACGATGGCCAACCAGGCGGTCTACGCCGCGTCGATGAACTGGGTGAGCCTGCTGGCCGACGGCCGCGACCGGGCCGCGCTGATGGGCCTCGGCTCGGCGGTCATCGCGATCGCCACCTGTGTCGTCGGCGCCGTGGTCGGCGACCTCGCGCTCGACCACTTCGACCGCGGCCCGGTGCTCGTCATGCTGGTGCTGAGCCTGGCGGCACTGCTGGTCGCGCGAAACGCGCCGTCGGCCCACCGTTCCTAGCGCACGCGCGGGATCTCGGCGTTGATCAGGTTGAGCAGCGCCGGATAGCGCTTGGCCTCGGGATGGCCACCCGGCTTGCCGCTGCTGACCACGGCCGCCGACAAGGCCCGCTCCGGATCGGCCCACACCGCGATGTCGACCAGGCCGGTGTGGCCGAAGGCGCCCGGGGTGTCGCGGCCGAACGGGCCGAACCGCTTGTCGCCCAACATGTATCCGGTGCCCCACCGCATCGGCATCAACCCGGTGGCGACGTCGGGGCGCAGCCGTCGGGCCTGCCGCGTCGCCGTCCGCAGGGTCTCCGGTCGTAGCACCCGAACCCCGTCGAGTTCCCCGCCGCGGCACAGTATCTCGGCGAACCGGGAGAGCTCGGCGGCGTTGGAGACGGTGTTCGACGACGGCACCACGCTGGTCAGGAAGTCCGCCGTGTTGCTGAACGGGATGATCTGCTGCATGGTCCCGCCGACCGCGAGCCGGAACGCGCGCGCGACCGGCGCCGGCAGCGGCTTTCCCGTCGGGTGGCTCGGCGCGACCTTCGGCACGTCGGCCTCGGCGACGCCGAAGTTGGTCCAGCGGAAGCCGAGTGGTTCCAGGATCTCCTCGGCCAGGATGTCACGAATATTGCGACCCGTTGCGGCCGAGACGATTTCACGGATCAACGGACCCCACGTCAGCCCGTGGTAGATGTGCACCAGCCCGGGGCGGTAGATCGGTTTGAGCTGCCCGAGCATCTCGCGCGCGTAGTCGCTGTCGTTCATCCGGCGCAGATCCGGGCGCGGCCCGGTGGCGAACGGCACCCCCGCGCTGTGGGTCATGACGTGCCGGATGGTGGTGCGGTCCTTGCCGTGGCTGGTGTAGGTCGGTAGGTGGTCGCACACCCGGTCGTCGAGGGAGAACTCGCCGCGCTCGACGAGCCTGTGCACCACCGTGCTGGCGATCGCCTTGGCCGCCGAGTAGACGCAGAACGGGGTGTCGGGGGTGGCCAACACCTGCTC
>JBBAFK010000065.1:0-16393 GCA_041655455.1 Leucobacter sp.
CACGGTTCGACTCCGGTGCGGATCGGGTCGGATTCGGACGACAAGGTCGCGCAAGCAAGGGCGACGATGGACGCACGAAAGACCACGCTCGACAACCTCTCGAAGACGAAGAACGCGGCGACGACGGCTTTGCAGGATGAAGCGGCAACGCTCGCTGACGAGGTCGCGCAAGCCCGCGTGCAGGTGACTGCCGCTCAGGCCGCGGTGAACGCGTTGACGGAGGCTGGCGCTCCGGCGGGGCAGATCGCGACCGCGAGAGCAACGGTCGTGTCCCGGCAGTCGCTGTTGCAGGCGGCACTGACCGCGTACACGAACGAGGTGAATGCGGGGAAGGCTGCTGCTCGGACTGCGCGCACGAACGTCGACGCCGCCCGCACCGCATACCAGCAGGCGCAGGACGCGTACCGTGCCGCGCAAGATCAGGCGAAGGCTGACGGTGGCGCATACGAGATCCGTGCAGAGGATCTCGTCGAGGCGAAGAAAGCGGTCTCTGATCTGTGTCGCGCGTCGGGGATGGAGTGGACGACTCGCACCAGGTTCACGGATGGGCCACCCGAGTTCGAGATCCACGTCCACTATCCGCGGGCTGGGGGTCGGCGTGACGATCTGGTGTTTGAGCAGGGCATCAACGTCATCTCCGAACTTGACCTTGCTACGGATGGGGATGAGTACGCGAATGCTGGCATTGGCGTCGGGGCAGGTGAAGGGAACGCTGCCGTTCGGCGGTCGATCTCAACCTCCTCGCCGCGGCTCCGGCGGCCTGTCGTTGTCGAGGACAAAGCGTTACGGACTCCGTCGGCGATGGATGCGGCACTCAGGTATGAGCTCCGTCGCCGTTCCGGGGAACCGTACGTTTCCTCGATCGAGGTGATTGATCACCCGAACGCCCCCTTGTTCTCGTGGCAGGTGGGCGACTTCATCACAGTGAAAGGCCACACCCCGCACTACGGGGAACACAGGGGCCTGTATCGGATTATTTCGTGGCGGTTGAAGGGTGAGCATAAAGCGGTCTTAGACCTTGCTCCGGCCTCCCGCTACTAGCTAGAAGGAGGCTCTTGTGGCTGACTCGAGTGTTGAGAGAATCGCCCGCATCCTCAAGGAGATGGCACGGAAGCAGCAGGGTGACCGTGCCGCACAACTCCCGATCTCGTCGATCACTCTCGCTGACGGGACCGAGGTGGGGGTTGCGGAGGGTGTCGAGAAGGCACAGGACGCGACCACGAATCTCGAGTTCATCGACGAAACCGTCGCGGACCTTGATTTGGTGACGGATACGGCGATTGAGCAGGAGCTTGCGGTGCCGGAGTGGATCCAGGATGGGTCTGCTGATGCGGGGTTTGAGGCGGCGCAGATTGCGTGGGATCAGTCTGAGTTTGCGAAGGATCTCGCGGAACAACTCGAAACCGAGCTGGGTGAGGCTCAGGCGGATCTGGTGCAGGCTCTCGCGGATGCTGCGGAAGCGTTGGATGAGGCGGGTCTTGCACGGTCTGAGGCTGCTACGGCGGTGTCGGATGCTTCTCAGGCTGTGACTGATGCGGCGCAGGCGATCTCGGACGCGTTGGCGGCGGCGAATGCTGCGGCGGCGGCTGATGGGAAGGCTGTCGCGGCGCAGTCGGCGGCTGGTACTGCGCAGTCTGCTGCGGATCAGGCCGCCCTGGATGCTGCCGCGGCGGCTGGGATCGCTGCGGGCAAGGGCAAGGTGATCATTCAGGCTGGCGCGCCCGCTACTGCGGATCGTCTGCCCCAGAATCTTTGGATCGACACCACTGGGGGCGCGAATACTCCGAAGCGGTGGGACGGGTCCGCATGGGAGCCGGTCACCGACAAGACCGCGTTGGATGCTGCTGCGGCTGCGGTGACTGCGCAGGATCGCGCGGATGATGCGTTTGATGAGGCGGTTGCTGCAGCGAATGCTGCTGGTGCTGCTCAGTTGACGGCTGACGGGAAGAACCGTGTCTGGTATCAGGGGACGGCTCCGGCAGGGTCCGGGCACAAGACCGACGACGTGTGGTTCAACACGTCGCAGGGTAACCGGATGGCGCGCTGGAACGGCACCTCGTGGGTGGTGATGGAGTTCGCGTCCGCTGCACTCGCCAATAGTGCGGTGACGGCGATCAAGCTCGCGGATGAGGCAGTCACTCAGGCGAAGATCGCGAACGGTGCCGTCGGTACTGACGAGCTCGCGTCGGCTGTGAAGACGACGATCCAGAACGCACAAGACACAGCGAATAACGCACAATCGGCGGCTGGGGCGGCTCAGACTGCTGCAGGGAATGCGCAGACGACCGCGAATAACGCGGCGTCGGCTGCGGCTGATGCTGCGGGGCTTGCTGGCGGGAAAGCTGACGTGCTGATCCAGTCGACCGCTCCTGTGGCGGCGATGCGTAAGGCGACGACTCTGTGGATCGACACCACCGGCGGCGCGAATACTCCGAAGCGTTGGACTACTGGTTCGACGTGGGTTGCGGTGACGGATAAGGCGGCGACGGATGCGGCGAATGCTGCTGCTGGCGCGCAGTCCACTGCAAACTCCGCGCATTCGCTTGCTACTGCTGCCCAGTCTGCGGCGTCTGCTGCACAGAACGCTGCCGATAGCGCGGCGGGTGCTGCGGCTGCGGCTCAGACGACCGCGAATGGGCGTGCTCGTGTCGTCAGGTCTACGTCTGCCGCTTCCTCGCCCGGGGACTATAAGGCTGGGGATCAGTGGTGGCGCTACTCCGGTGCTGAGGTGACTGGTTTCTGGTTGCATTCAGGGTCGGCGTGGGTGGCGCAGACGCTCGATTCGGAGATCATCGCGCATCTTGACGCAGGGAAGATCACGACCGGGTATCTTGCCGCGGCACGGATCAACGCGAACACGATCACCGGCACCCATATTGCGGGTGCGACGGTCACGGCAGCGAACATGGTCGCGGGCACGATCACCGCAGCCAGCGGGATTATCGCGAACGCAGCTATCGGGTCAGCACAAATCGCGGACCTCGCAGTCACGGCAGCGAAGATCGCGAACGCGACGATCACGAACGCGGAGATCGCGAACGGCACCATCCAGAACGCGAAAATCGCGAACCTGGATGCAGCGAAGATCACGACCGGGACACTGAACGCGGCACGAATCGCAGCGAACTCAATATCCACAAGCAAGCTACTCATCACCTCGACAGAGAATCTGATCGAGAACGGCTCGTTTGAGTACCCAGATCTTGCGGGGTGGACAAATAAACATTCGCAGGTGTCACAAACCACAGAGCAGGCGCGGACAGGGACAAGCTCGCTCAAACTCACGACCACGACCACGGCGTACGCTGGGCTAACCCAAGAAGTGCCGTTCGCTGTGGCGGGATCAGGGGTTGGCGATGAGCAATATCGAATCAGCGCGTGGGTGTACTTAGCGAGCGGCACGAGCGCCAATCAGGACATCACTTTCGATTTCCAACACGGCACCGGTCCATCCGGCACCGGCTCCACCCAGACCAACATCGCCACTATCCCGGCAGGGGTCGCGGCAGGCACATGGGTGAATGTCACGGGCATCTGGACGGTTCCCGCCACTGCGAAATATGCGCGTCTGCGGATCGTTCCTCGCGCCACCACAGCGGGGAAAATCTACTACGTCGATGATGTAGCCGTCTACAAGATGGCCACATCTGAGCTCATTGTTGATGGTGCGGTCCTTGCTGACAAGATCGCATCCAACGCGGTCACCGCTGTAAAGATCGCAGCGAACGCTGTCACGGCAGTGAAGATCGCTGCGAACGCGGTCACTGCCGAGAAGATCAATGCTGGCGCAGTCACCACCGTGAAGTTGGATGCGCTCGCGGTGACGGCAGAGAAACTCGCAGCCAACGCGGTGGTTGCGGACAAGATCGCAGCAAACGCGATCACCACCGCGAAACTCGCCGCCACCGCGATCGACGGCATGACGATCACCGGCGCACTCATTAGGACCGCAGCCAGCGGACAGCGGGTGCAGCTCGACGTGAACGGGCTACGCACGTTCAACAGTGGCGGGACCGAAACCGCGCGCCTCGCCTCTGACGGCACCGGGATCAGGCTAACTGGCCCGCTCCGTTCCTGGGCAGGCGGCAACGGTGACGAACGGGCGACCCTCCACTCCGGGGGCCTGTCCTTCGACAATCCATCGGGGTTGGACACAATCACACTGAACCGCGCGGGGCTTTTCAGTAGCGGTGGCGGGAAAGCCCTACAGCTCGAGAACACTTCTGCTGGTGCCGGCTCAAACATCGAACTATACGTCGCAGGTAACAACAGGATCGGACTCCACGGAAACACCGACCTTTACGGGCGACTCACAAAATCCGAATCGGTGCGCACTCTGTGGACTGGTGCCGTTTTCCTCCACGGAACACAAACCATCTCCTTCACAGAAAACCTCCACGACCAAGAAAACGGGCTCATCTTCCGATGGTCAAAATACTCCGGCACAGCACCACAAGACCTCGACTTCATCGACACCTACGTCGATAAGAAATGGCAGCAAGCGTTCGGGAACGCACTCCGGAAAGCACTCCTCCACACTGGCGGATCCGTGTCCGGCCAATACGGGGTCAAAGAGTTCCGGTTCACGTCCGCAACCACCGTGCAAGGCGTCACCGGAAACACCGCCGGAACATCTAACGAGTTCGTGCTCCGTCAAATCCTGTCCTGGTGAAAGGTACACCTCATGTCTTATAACGCGATCGCTGAAATGGCGCTCGACAGTGACCTCATCAACCGTACTGCGGCGTGTGCCGCCACTGAGGGGGTGACGATGCATCCGGTGTCGTGGGCTGCGGAACGAATGTGGCAGATCGCAGCCTCCCCCGGGTGGGGGGCCGCGTACGCGTACGCCGTCCAAACAGGGAAGGAACGTCCCGGCCTCGCGGAAGACGTTGTGACGGACGCTCAGATCTTGGCCGCGGTGCAGCCCCTCGCTACAGCCTGGGTGGCCGAAAACAGTCCCACGGATGGAGGGGCGTAACGATGGCTACCGAAGCAACCCTCGCACGATACGTGCAGTCCGTGCGAGGCAAATATATCGACGTGGACCGGGTGTTCGGTGCGCAATGCTGGGACCAGTGGTCCCATTATGCGACGAACTTTCTGGGGGTTCCGTCGTGGCCGACGTACACGAACGCGGGCCGATCTACCCCGCATGGCGGGTATGCGTGCAACGTGTACCACAACGCCCGCGCGGCGGGACTCACGCAATGGTTTGAGATCCTGCCCGCGTCGGCGACACCGCGCGCCGGTGATGTCGCGTTCTGGGAATACGGCAGCGCCTGGTACCCCTGGTCCCACGTCGCCACCGTCCTCGCACCCCCGTCCCGGGGCATGATCCGCTGCCTCACACAAAACCCCGGTGCCGTACAGATCGCCGACCTCATCATGCGGGGCATCATCGGCTACCTCCGACCCAAGAAATTCACGACCGGCGCAATCGACGCCACCAAAACAGCCACGCTCAAGAACAGCGACAAGCATCGAGAGGAAGACACCATGCCCAAGAACACCGGACTCTACTACACCGAAAACAAGACCAAGAAAATCTGGTACGTCATCGCGAACACCGGCAGCGGCTTCTACAAAGCCACCACCGACGGCAAACCCAACACCCCCATCGGAAACGACCTACAGAAGCGCCTCGCGACCGCATACGACCTCGCCGGACAACAGTTTTTCGCCACCTCAGAAGCGGAAGCATCCGACCTGCGGGTCGCATGCTCACGCGTCCGCGCAAACAAGGCATAACCCGTGTGGGCGCACCGTAACGAAAGGCGACACGAATGACTCTGGCGTTCTCTCGCATTCAGGACTGGTTCCGGTACTGGTGGTTGAAAGTCCCCGACCCTCGCATCATCTCCATCATCGTCGGCACCGTGTACCTGTTCGGGTTCTTCCTGCTCGGCGGTGTAGGGACACTCACGAACCCGCCGGTGACGATCATCGGTGAGGTCGGTGAGGTTACGATGACGACCGTCGGGTTCTTGTTCCTCGTCGGTGCGGTGATCGGCATGATCGGCGGCACGCTCGACCATTGGGAGCTCGAACGTGTCGGCGTCGTCACGATGGGGCTGGGTGCGCTCGTGTACGCCTACATTGTCATCAGTCTGCACTACACGTCCACTGGTTCTCGGCTCACTCAGCTCGCGATGATCCTCGCAGGGTTGGGGTTCCTTGGCCTCCGTCTCGCGATGATTTGGCGGTACGACTACAAGCCAAGGGGGTGACCGGATGACGGTCTTCACGTCTCTCGACTCACTCATCTACACCGTTATTGGTGCCCTGATTTTGTGGCTCGCTCAGGTGCTCAAGCACAAGTGGCGGGACTCCACGCAGGAGCGCCGCCGAAAGATCGACAAGCAGGCTGCGGCGGAGCGACGCGCCAGGCTTCTGACCGAGTCTCTGCATGAGCATCGGTCTCTCATGTTGCAGTCGGGTAAGTGGACGCGTGCCACTCTGCCCCCGTTCTTGAAGGAGTAGGTTTGTCTATTCAGTCTCGTCGCACGTTTGTTGCGGCTCTTATTGGTGTGCTGTTGGCGCGTCTCGTCGCTGCGGTCCCTGCTGTTCATGACGTGATCGCGTGGGTGGATGGCGTGTTCGCGGAGGCCGGTTATGCGGGCCTGTCGGCGCTCGCGATTGTGAACGCTGTTGTGGTCGCTGGCGTGATTCTCGCGTATCAGAAGATCGCGCAGGCTCTAGGCGATCGTTGGCCGGCTGTCGAGCGGTGGATGCTCGGTAGCGATGCTCGCCCGCACTACGAACCCAGGTACGCCTGAGCGAAGCATTTATGCGCCCCATCTCTGCCCTGTACGGGTCGAGGTGGGGCGCTTTCGTCGTAAATGTCAAGGGCTAGCAGACTGTTAACGATGTCTCTTATTCTGACCAGACTATTGGTCAAAGGAGCATCTGATGACGGAGTCCGCGCAAAGTCCGTGGGCGCCGCCGCCCATTACGGTCGAGCAAACAGACTTCGATCCTCTCGAAGATACTGTTCCGCTGCCTGCCTACCGGCCCGAACGTCTCGTCTAGTCATTGCGCCCCGCGCTGCTCTTCGGAGTGGTGCGGGGCGCGATTTGCTTGTCAAGGGCTACCTCAATCACTGGGCGGTTTCCTACTCTTATGCCACCAGTGAACGAAGGAGCATCTCGTGGCAGAGCCTGAACAGATCCCGTGGGCGCCACCGCCGGTCACGATCGAGCACACTGACTTCGATCCATTCGAAGACACCATCCCGCTCCCGATATACCGGCCGGAACGCCTCAGCTAAACAGTAAGCGCCCTGCACTGCTCAGAGATGAGTGGAGCAGGGCGCTTTCCGTGTTGCTGGCCACACATTGAACGACCTTCAGAGAGTTCAGAATTGTCTAGGCCGCTCGAGCTGCTTATCTTCAATCGCGCGAACAATTGCATGCGCAACCAGCGAAAACAGCAAGCACAAGGAACCGAAGCCGAGGAGCGAAAAGCCAATATAGAGGAGCACGATGCCCGCAGTTAGGTAACCCAGGTCATCCGCCGTTCCAAAGAGTAGACCAAAGAATACACACAAAAAGCCACCGGCCAAGCAAATCAAAGTCATGAAGTAAAGCGTGGTGAGTGAGGGATTACGTTTCATTCCCTCAGTATCTCCTCAAACCGTTCACCCCAGGAATAGCCCGAGGTTACCGACCTGATGATGCGTTCACGCTCGCGATCGCTTTGCCGACGAAGTCGCCAGCGACGGAATGCACGACGGCAATTTGCACGTCACCGGTGAAGGCAATGTCAGCCGTGTAACGATGGTCTACCGCTTGCCCTCGCTGGAATGCAACCGCAGCACCAGCCACGCTCACTTCCGTGTAGAGGGAATCGCTCAGCGCAGCGATCAACTCGCTCCTCGCCACTTCGTCGATGACTGCCACTCCGACGTAGGAGAAACCGTCAGATTGTGGGATCCCCCATGAGCAGTACATCTGGTTACTGCCGGCTTGCAGCGTCGCGTATGCTTTCGGCCCGAGGAGCTCCTGTAATTGCTCCTGGGCGTTTACTTCGACTTCAGTCCACGAGCGCAGTTGAGGTTCAATGCCTGCGATCTGCTCGGGTGCGATGAGATCGTCGCACGAGCTCGGCAAGGCACTGGCAGTCGACTGGGGGGCTTCTAGCGTCGGCGTCGGCGCCTGGGGTGCCTGTGTTGGGCTGGGGCTGCGCGTTGCTTCTGTAGGGCGGCTGGGTCGCTCTTCCGCTTCGGAGACGCATCCAGTGAGCGTGAGCACAGGCAGCAGTGCTGCTGCGGCTGCAAGTGTGGCGCGATTGATCATGCCTCGACCATAGTCGGCGAGATCATGCTCGAGTGCAACGAAGTCGGCGTGACGCTGCTGCCATCACGTTGGCATTGCTGGGCGCGGTACTTTGAGCCCGTTCGGTGGGCCAGCGTTCTTCGCCATTGCTGCGCGCACTGGTGCGAGGTCCCAGAGCACGGAACGGTCCGCGTCCTGGAGGGTGACGTAGATACCGGTCATGCGGCGCTTGGCGGGCTCTGGATGCCATTTGAGGACGAGGAAGCGTGCTTCGCCTGTGGTGTCGGTGAAGCGTTGCACGAGCGCGACGGGGTGGTCTTTTGGTTCGCGCATGATCGCCCATGTGTCGGTGTCGATGCGGATGGGTGCGGGGTTTGGCATGTGTCCTCCGTCCTGGCTGCTGCACCGTGGAGACTACCGGGGGCCTCGGACAGTCAGCCCTCGGATTCCCAGGGAAGACGCTCCGGGAGCGCCGGGAGGATACGCACCACGCCACAGTATGGGTCCTCGCACACGACCTTGTTGTCGCGGCGGTGTGCGGGCCCGTGGCAGGCGGTGCAGACCCAGTGAGCAGCCATGCAGCAGATCGTAGTCGGTGGGATGGCACGGGTCTACAGCCTCACGGCAGCCGATTTGGCGGCGCCGTCGACAGCCGGAATAGGCGCCCGGACGCAGTTGGATTGCTGCGCCGTGCTGTCTGCGTGCTGTCTGGCACTCCAGGCTCCGATTCTCCGTGAATGACGAAAGGCCCCTACTTCCGCGTAATCATGCGGGAGTAGGGGCCTTATCTGTATGCGTTTGGTCCCCCCACTGGGATTCGAACCCAGACTGGATCGATTTTAAGTCGACTGCCTCTGCCGGTTGGGCTATGGGGGGGGGCAATACTCCATCCTGCCATGGCGCGAGCGACCGAAGCACCATGGAAAGAGTAGACCCCCGCAGTCGGGCAGAACAGCGGGGGTCTACGGTACAGGGTCCGCGTTAGGCGGACAGGCGCTTCCGGAGTCCGGCAAGCTCGTTGCGCATGGCTTCTGGCAGGCGGTCGCCGAACTGGGCGAAGTATTCCTCAGTCAGGTCTGCCTCGGCGAGCCAGGACTGCGAGTCCACCGTGAACAGCTCTTCGAGGTCGTCGGCCGGTATCTCGAGGCCATCGAGGTTGAGCTCACCGTCGGCGGGTACGGTGCCGATCTTCAACTCGCGCCCCTCGACATCGCCCTCAACGCGGCGGATGATCCAGTCGAGCACTCGAGAGTTGTCGCCGAAGCCCGGCCACAGGAATCGCCCGTCTGACCCCTTGCGGAACCAGTTCACCTGGAAGATCTTTGGTGCGTGCTCGCCGAGTTGCTCGCCGATCGAGAGCCAGTGCCCCCAGTAGTCGGCCATGTTGTATCCGCAGAACGGCAGCATCGCGAAGGGATCCCGTCGCAGTTCGCCGACGGTCCCTTCGGCGGCGGCGGTCCGCTCGCTCGAGATCGTCGCGCCCATGAACACGCCGTGCTCCCAGGACAGTGACTGCGCGACAAGCGGCACGTTGGTGGCGCGTCGACCACCGAAGAGGATGGCGTCGAGCGGCACCCCGTCTTGCTCGTACCAGTCCTTCGCGAGTGTCGGCGTCTGCTGGATCGGAACAGTGAACCGCGAGTTCGGGTGCGCGGCGAGGCGGTCCGAGTCCGGCGTCCAGTCTTCACCGAGCCAGTCGATGAGGTGGTCGGGTACCTTGTCGGTCTTCCCTTCCCACCAGACATCACCGTCATCGGTGAGGGCGACGTTCGTGAAGATCGTGTTGCCCCACATCGTCTCCATGGCGACCGGGTTCGTCGATTCACCGGTTCCAGGGGCGACGCCGAAGAATCCCGCTTCGGGGTTGATCGCGTAGAGGCGGCCGTCTGGGCCGGGGCGGAGCCAGGCAATGTCGTCGCCGATCGTCTCCACCTTCCAGCCCGGAACCGTGGGCTGCAGCATAGCGAGGTTCGTCTTGCCCGTCGCCGATGGGAAGGCTGCAGAGATGTGGTAGGCCTTGCCAGTCTCGGTGTTCGTGAGCTTGAGCAGCAGCATGTGCTCCGCCATCCACCCCTCGTTACGGCCCATGACCGAGGCGATCCGCAGCGCGAAGCACTTCTTCGAGAGGAGCGCGTTGCCGCCATAGCCGGAGCCGTACGACCACACCTCGAGCGTCTCGGGGAAGTGGGTGATGTATTTCTGGTCGTTGCACGGCCACGCAACATCTTCCTCGCCAGCTGCGAGCGGGGCGCCGACCGAGTGCACGGTGCGCACCCACTCGCGGCCCGGAACGATGCCGTCGAGTGCCTGCTTGCCCATGCGGGTCATGATGCGCATGTTGAGTACGGCGTAGGGGGAATCGGTGATTTCAATGCCGAGCTGCGTGATCGCTCCGCCGACCGGGCCCATAGAGAACGGCACGACGTACATTGTGCGGCCGCGCATCGATCCGTCGAAGAGCGGCATGAGCTCGGCCTTCATCTCGTCGGGGGCGACCCAGTTGTTCGTCGGGCCCGCGTCCTCCTGCTTTTCGGAGCAGATGAAGGTGCGGTCCTCGACGCGCGCGACATCACCGGGGTGTGAGCGCGCCAAGAAGCTGCCCGGCCGCAGATCCTTATTTAGTGCGATCAGGGATCCGGCCTCCACCATTTCGCTGGTGATGCGGTTCCACTCATCCTGCGAACCATCACACCAAACGACGGCATCTGGCTTCGTCAGCTCTGCGACCTCGACCACCCACTGCAGCACCTCGGTGTTGCTGGTCGGGGCATCCTCGCGGACCAGGTCCGCGATCGTGGTTTCGGCAAGCTCTGCGGGACTCATGACTGGAGATTCTCCTCAGGTGGTACACAGTGAGTGAGCATCGGCTCCCTTCAATTTTGCGCGGGCCGTTCACCCCGGATTCACCAATTCACTTGTAAACTTTTGATGTTCTTGACATATAGTCAAGAAATGGTTCCCGAATCGACCCCTTCCATCACGGAAGCCGAACTCGATCGTCTCGTGCTCGGCAAACGTCTCCGACACTTCCGTCGGCGGGCAGAATTAACGCTCGGAGAACTCGGCGAGCGCGTGGGCGTGGTCGCAAGCCAACTGTCGCACATCGAGAACGGCCGCCGCGAACCCAAGCTTGGGCTGCTGCAGGCGCTCGGGCGGGAACTGGGCGTCGACCCTGCGGAGTTTCTCAAGCACGATGCGCCCGACCGTAGAAGTGCGTTGGAGATCGAACTCGAGCGGGCGCAGAGCACTCCGGGCTACGGCCGCCTCCAGCTCCCCTACGTACGGTCGCCACGATCCTTGAGCGACGAAGCCCTCGAGGTGATCGTCGGCCTACACCGCGAACTGGCGCGCCGATCACGAGCGGCCGCATCGACCTCGGAGGAGGCACGTCGGGCCAACACCGCGATCCGCATGCAGATGCGTGAGCGCGACAACTACATTCAGGAGATCGAACTCGTCGCCTCCGACCTCATGCGCCGGATCGGCCACACCACCGGCGCCGTGACGCACCGCGAGGTGGCGGTGCTCGCGGAGCTCCTCGGGTTCACGCTGATCTTCGTCGACGACCTGCCCTCCAATACGCGCAGCATCACCGACCTCGAGAACGGTCGCATCTACCTGCCGCCCGCTTCGATCCCCGGTGGTCACGGCCTGCGATCCCTCGCCCTGCAGGCCATGGCCCACCGAGTGCTCGGCCACAAGGAACCCTCAAGCTACGCCGAGTTTCTCGAGCAGCGCATGCAGATCAACTATTTCGCCGCGGCCTCGCTCATCCCGGAGGCGCGCGCGGTCGAGTTCCTGCAGCAGGCCAAGCGGAACCGGAACCTCGCAATCGAGGATCTGCGCGACGCGTTCGGCGTCACCCACGAGGCCGCAGCCCACCGCTTCACGAACCTCGCCACCCGGCACCTCGACCTGCACGTGCACCACTATCGTGCGGACGGCGAGGGGGTCCTTGTGCGCGGATATGAGAACGACGGCTATCCGTATCCCGCAGATGATCAGGGATCGATCGAGGGCGAGATCATCTGTCAGAAGTGGGGCGGGCGCACCGCATTCAACCGCAGGAACCGAACCAGCGAGTTCTACCAGTACACGGACACCCCGACCGGCACCTTCTGGTCGAGCGTGCAGACCGGTGAGGCGGAGGAGGGCACCTTCGCGATCTCGTTCGGCGTGCCCTTCGACGATGCCCGCTGGTTTCGCGGGCGCGACACGCAGGTGCGCAGCGCCTCGACCTGCCCGGATCCGAGTTGTTGCCGAACACCGAGCCCCGAGCAGCTCACACGCTGGGAGGGGAAGGCCTGGCCGAGCGCAAGGATGCACGCGCACGTTCTGGCACCGCTTCCCACCGGCACGTTCCCCGGCGTCGACGACAGCGAAATGTACCGCTTCCTGTCTCGCCACGCCGACGAGACGTGAGGGATCGATTCGGGAAACGGAAACGGCGCCCCGCGAGCTTGTGGCTCGCCGGGGCGCCGTCGTTATTGGGTGAGACCGCCGCGGATCACTCCGCCGCGGGCTTCGGGCGCGACGCGAACTCCTCGAAGATCGCTCGCGGCTCCTGAACCGCCTCGATGTTGACGATATCGCGGCCCAGGAAGAAGTGCCCGACCCAACCACCGAATACGCGCCACTTGCGTTCCCACGTGGGAATCGCGAGACCGTGGTAGAACCGGTGCGCGAGCCAGGCGAAGTACCCCTTCATTGCGAAGCTGCCGCCGGAACGGAACACGCCCGTGTTCAGCCCGAGACCGGCAACCGCGCCCATGTTCTTGTGCACGTACTGCTGCACGCCCTCGCCGCGCAGATCCGCGACGATGTTCTTTGCGAGCAGGCGACCCTGCCGTACCGCGTGCTGCGCATTCGGCACGCAGAATCCACCGGGTCCGGGGGTCGAAGAAATGTCTGGCGTCTGCGAGGTGTCGCCCGCGGTCCAGGCGCCGTCGAGCGCTTCGCCCTCTTCCGTCGTGATGCGCAGTTCGGGGCTTCCGATCACGTGACCGCGTGGCCCGATGGGAAGGTCGGTGCCGCGCAGGAACGGGCGGGGCATGACGCCCGCCGTCCAGACGATGAGGTCGGACTCGTAGGTCTCCCCCGTCGACAGCTCCATCTTGCCATCGAGCGCCGACGACAGCTGAGTGTTGAGGTGAATATTCACGCCGCGACGGGTCTGGTCAGCAACCACCCAGTCCGCAAGCTTCTCCGTCACCTCGGGCATAATGCGCCCCATCGCCTCGACGAGATGGAATTTCGTCTCGTCGAAGGTGATCTCCGGGTATCGGCGGAGCAGGGCGGTGGCGAAGGATCGGAGTTCGGCGACCGTCTCGATCCCGGCGAAACCGCCGCCAACCACGGTAACCGTGAGCAGTCGCTCGCGCTCGGGTGAACCGGCGGGCAGCGACGCGGCCCGCTCGAAGTTTCCAACGAGGCGGTCACGAACCGCCACGGCCTCTTCGATCGTCTTCATGCCGATCGCTTGATCCGCGACACCCGGAATCGGGAAGGTCCGGGATACCGACCCGGTCGTGATGACGATGTGGTCATACGAGAGGTCGAAGGGCTCGCCGTCGTTCGGGGTGACGGTGGCGGTCTTCGTGGCGTGCGAGATGCCGGTCACCTTTCCGGCGATGTTCGCGGTCCGCTTGAGGTGGCGTCGGCGAGCGACGATCGCGTGGCGCGGCTCGATCGAACCCGCAGCGACCTCCGGCAGGAAGGGCAGGTAGGCCATGTACGGCAGGGGGTCGACGATCGTTACTTCAGCTTCACCGGTACGAAGCAGCTTCTCGAGCTTCCACGCAGTGTAGAAGCCAGCGTAGCCACCGCCGACGATCAGAATCTTCTTCGCCACGAAGCGGTCTCCTTGAATGACGCAGTGAGTATGAGGTCAGGCGCAAGCACATCAAGATGCAGGCACAAAAAACTGGGCGGCTCGCGCCCACCCCGTTAGCCTACCCTGAAATCCGGCCCGATCCCTCCACTTCGGCGGAAAAGTGGCAAATCACCGTATTTTCTTCGCGAAGCTCATGAAGTAGACGCGCGATCAACGTCGTCCCTGGTGTATTCGAGCTGCGAATCGAACATCCCCGAGCGCCGGGAACGTGTTAGCCGCGCCAGCCGCTGCGTTCGAGGGCGAGGTCCCCGATCGGGTTGACTCCAGGCCCAACGCTGAGCGCGTGTCCGATGAGTGCGTGGAGGCACTTCACACGATTCGGCATGCCGCCGGCGCTCACACCCGCGACCTCCGGAACGAGTCCCACCTCGTCACGGTCGGCGATATATTCTCTGTGGGCGCGAGCATACTGTTCCCGCAGCTCCTCATCTTCCGCAAGCAAGGCGTTGTACTCGTTCATCACCCCTGCAGCTTCGAGCCGCGACGCGGCAGCCACGGCCTCCGGATGACACAGGTAGTAGAACGTTGGAAACGGCGTCCCATCAGGCAGGCGCGGTGCGGTCGCGACGACCGCGGGGCTCCCATCTGCGGCACGGGCCGCGATCCCTACGACGCCGCGGGCCTCCCGCCCGAGCTGAGCACTGACCGCCTCAATATCGGCGTCACTCGGCGGATCGTATGGGGGTCGTGTCATGAACGTGTCTCCTCAGTTGGATTCGGTTTCGGACGCCACCGACTCGGGAGGCGCGTCTGCCAGGCCCGCACCGAGCAGCGATGCGGTCAACGCGCTCGCCCAGCTCTCCCCCAGCGGCTCGAGCTCACTGTTGGGCACATCCGTCAATTCGAGTGGCATCGTGATGTCGTCGATGACGTTGAGTTGGATCTCGCCGGGCATCACGTAGAAGAGGCGATCCCTCGCCTGCGCACGAACATAGGCCGGATCCCGCCACTTCGCCCGCTCCGCATCGATCTCCTCGACCGCCTCGCGGCGCTGCTCGACGCTCTCGCGAAGCTCCGCGATCTCGCGGCGCTGCTGCACATACGTGGAGAGGCTCGGGCTCAGGATGATGCCGCCGGCGGCCACGAGCGCGACGATGAGCACGGTGAAGCCGCTGAACCGGAGGCTCTGGGCCCACGCCCCGAGATCCTCGGCGCGGCGCTTCACCGTACCCATCGTGCGCGTCTACTCAGCGGTCAGGCTGTGAAGCGGGGGAAGGCCGAGCGACCCGCGTAGATCGCGGCCTCAGCGAGTTCTTCCTCAATCCGGAGCAGCTGATTGTACTTCGCTACCCGCTCGGACCGAGCAGGTGCGCCGGTCTTGATCTGACCGCAATCGGTCGCCACCGCCAGGTCGGCGATCGTCACATCTTCCGTCTCGCCGGAACGGTGCGACAGGATCGCCGTGTACCCCGAGCGCTGTGCCAACTGCACCGCATCGAGAGTTTCGGTCAGCGTTCCGATCTGGTTGACCTTCACGAGCAGAGAATTCGCGGTCCCCCGGGCGATCCCATCCGCGAGGCGAGCCGGATTCGTCACGAACAGGTCATCACCGACGAGCTGCACGCGGGCTCCAAGCTCCTTCGTGAGCTGCTCCCACCCTTCCCAGTCGTCTTCCGCGAGCGGGTCCTCGATCGAGACGAGCGGGTAACGGTCGAGCAGATCTGCGTAGTAGGCGATCATGTCGGCAGCCGAGCGCTTCTCACCCTCGAACGCGTAGACCCCGTCCTCGAAGAACTCAGTCGAGGCGACATCGAGTGCTACCGCAACGTCCTTGCCCGGCTCCAGCCCGGCACGCTTGATCGCTTCAACGATGAGGTCGAGCGCCGCGGAGTTGTGCGGCAGATCGGGCGCAAAGCCACCCTCGTCGCCGAGCGCCGTCGCGTAGCCCTGTTCCTTCAGCAGCGCCTTGAGCGCGTGGTAGACCTCTACGCCCCAACGCAGCCCCTCTGAGAACGACTCGGCGCCGAGCGGCACCGCCATGAACTCCTGGATGTCGACGCCGGTGTCCGCGTGCGCACCGCCGTTGATGATGTTCATGAGCGGCACAGGAAGCGTCGCAGCGTTCGGTCCGCCCAGGTAGCGGTAGAGCGGAAGCCCTGCCGACTCGGCTGCCGCGTGGGCGACGGCGAGGCTCACACCGAGAATGGCGTTCGCGCCGACGCGCTCCTTATTGTCCGTCCCGTCGACCTCTTTCAGCGCGGCGTCGATAAGCCGCTGATCGTCT
>JBBAFK010000066.1:0-16239 GCA_041655455.1 Leucobacter sp.
TGGAGCGGCCACGCGGGTAACGTGGGTTGCGCGCGGGGTTGTCACTTACGATAAGGTCACTCAGTACTCCCGCGGCACGCTTGCGATCCACATCGTTAGCCCGCCAAAGGGCGTCCAATTCTTCCTGGGGCACTGGAACGGTGGCTACGGGTCTACTCCGCGTTGATGAACTGAAGCTCACGGACCTGCAGGCAGCGGCGCGCCGTACGCTCGGCGAGACACTTATGCCAGACATCCTTGCTGCGTTTCTCGCGTCCGTCGATTGGAGCGGGTATCGCAACGCGCGCGTCGATGTTCGTGAGCTCCTGGGCGTCCTGGAGGCGCTCGCCACTGACTTCGCCGAGGGAGATATCACGACCGAGGAGTACCAAAGCACCCTCCGGGGCATCGCGCAAGCGAAAGTCGCGTAACTCACTCACACGATCACCGCTCCAAGAACCGCGGAGGCGGTCCCTTCGGGGCCCGCCTCTCGCCGTATCGGCCTACCCGCACTTGTTGTAGCCGCAGTTGCGGCAGACGAGGCAGCCTTCGCCGTAGAAGAGGACCGAGCCGCAGTCCGGGCAGCCGACACCGCTGACGACAGCGGCGTCCTGGGCCTTGGGCACATACGTGTCGGCAGGGGTGCTGTTGGCGACCTCTTCGGCGGGGATGAGTGTCGGCTGGATGGCGGCCGCGGCGGCGTCGAACTTCTGCTCGAGCCAGCGGAAGACATAGTCGACGATGCTCGTGGCAAGCGGGATCTGCTTGTTGTTCGTGGGGCCGCTTGGTTCGAAGCGGGTGTTGCGCAGCTTCGAGCTCAGCTCGGGCAGCGGCACGCCGTACTGCAGGGCGTAGCTCGTGAGCATTGCCACTGTGTCCATCAGCCCTGAGACGGTCGAACCCTGCTTCGAGACGTTGATGAACACTTCGCCGGGGGTGCCATCATCGAACAGGCCGACGGTCATGTAGCCTTCCTGCTCGCCCACGCGGAACTTGTGCGTGATGCTCTGGCGCTCGTCGGGCAGGCGCCGGCGGACGGGCCCACCATGCTGCGCGATGAGCTCCTGTGCGGCTTCGATGGCCTGCTGTTCGTCGCTCTTCGTCGCGTGCTTGAGTACCTGCAGGTCGCGCGAGCCGTCGCGGTAGATGGTGATGCCCTTGCACCCTTTGCGATAGGCGAGCTCGTAGGCGACGCGCACGTCGTCGACCGTGGCCGAGTTCGGGAAGTTGATGGTCTTCGAGACGGCGTTGTCGGTGTGCTCCTGGAAGGCGGCCTGCATGCGCACGTGCCACTCCGGCTCGATGTCGTGCGCGGTCACGAACACGTCCTTCACCCACTGTGGCACTTCGGGCCGATCGGCGAGACTGCCGCCTTCGGCGAGGAAGCGCATCAGCTCCTCGCTATAGAACCCTTCCTCGCGTGCGACGCGCTCGAACTGCTCGTTCGCCTCGGCAAGCTCGGTGCGCTTGGTGGGGTCGTCCTTGTCCAGGTAGTGCGAGCGGATGAACGCGAGGGCGAAGACCGGCTCGATGCCGCCTGAGCAGTCGGCAATGATGCTGAGGGTGCCGGTGGGCGCGATCGTGGTGCGCGTCGAGTTGCGCATCGGGCGCGGGCCTTCCGGGCCGCGCGGGCCGTAGATCGAATCGGCCCAGTCGGGGAAGTTGCCGCGAACGAGCGCGAGCTGCTGCGAAGCGGAGTCGGCCTCGCGCTGGATGAAGCCCATCACGTCGCGGGCGAGCTGCAGCGCCTGCTCGGAGTTGTAGGGCACGCGCAGGTCGATGAGCATGTCGGACCAGCCCATCACGCCGAGGCCGATGCGGCGGATAGCGTGCGAGGTCTCGGCGATCTCAGGGATCGGGTACTGGTTCATCTCGATGACGTTGTCGAGCATGTGGACGCAACGGCGCACGACCCGCCCGAGGCGCTCGTAATCGACTTCCTTCGCGCCGGGCGCGCCCTTGGTGAAGTGCCCGAGGTTGATGGAGCCGAGGTTGCAGCTGTCGTACGGATAGAGCGGCTGCTCGCCACAGGGGTTCGTCGACTCGACGGGTCCGCGCTTCGGCACCGGGTTCGCGCGGCTGTCGTTGATGCGGTCAATGAAGATGACGCCCGGGTCGCCATTCTTCCAGGCGTTTTCGAACATCGTTTCCCACACCTGGCGGGCATCGCGCTTCGCAACCACATCGCCCGTGTTCGGGTTCAGAAGTTCATACTCGCCACCCTCTTCGACGGCCTTCATGAAGGCATCGGTCACGGCGACGCTGATGTTGAAGTTCTGCAGCGTCGTCATGTCCGCCTTCATGGCGATGAACTCGTCGATATCCGGGTGGTCAACGCGGAGGATGCCCATGTTCGCGCCGCGACGGGTGCCTCCCTGCTTGATTGCCTCGGTGGCCGAGTCGAACACCTTCATGAAGGACACGGGACCGCTCGCGACGCCCTTCGTCGACTGAACCCGGTCGCTCTGGGGGCGCAGACGCGAGAAGGCGAAGCCGGTGCCACCACCAGACTTATGGATCATGGCGGTGTGCTTGATCGCCTCGAAGATGCCCTCGATGGAGTCCGGCACGGGGAGCACAAAGCAGGCCGAGAGCTGCTGGAGGTCGCGCCCGGCGTTGACCAGCGTCGGCGAGTTCGGGAGGAAGTCGAGCGAGGCCATGAGCCGGTAGAAGCTCTCTTCGGCGGCTGCGCGGTCACCCTCGGTCCCGCCGAAGCGCAGTTCGGCCTCGGCCACGTTACGAGCGACGCGGCGGAAGCACTCGTCGGGCGTTTCGATGGAGTCGCCTCCGTCGTCGCGCTGCATGATGCGGCGCTCCATCACGACGATGGCGTTGTCCGAGAGCTTCGCCGGTTCGAACCCGTCCTGCCCCATATCGAGTCCCTCAGGAATCGTGGTGACCATGCCTTCCCTCCACGATCGCAAGCGATCAGTTTAGAACAAATGTCTCAAATTACAAGTGCGGCGTTGCCGGTTCGGCAACTTCGTCGCTTCGTCGTATACAGGGTCCGCCCGACATCCCGCGGGCCGCGACCAGCGTGCGGCCGCCGCTCGCGGCCACGGCATCCGCGGTACTGAAGTGGGCGATGAGCTGGTGGGCGATGGCGCCCGGGCCATCGCGCCGGACCATATCGATCAGCTGCTGTGGACGGACATCGCGCACAACCAGCAGGTACGCCTTTTCGGAGAGCACGAGGCCACCGACGTCAGCATCACCCTCCGGGGTGGTCACGATGCCGCCACTGAGCCGCTGGCTATGGAGTTCCCAGATCCGAAGCCTCATCGCGATGCTCCCGTCCGTTCGAACTCGTAGTGCACGCTCTCGATGTCATCGAGCAGGCGCGGCCGCGGCCGTTGCTCCTCCGGCTCCGGGAAGGGGAGCTGCAGCGAACGTTCGCTGAGCGATGCCACCCGTCCCTCCTCGAGCGCTTCTACTGCTTCCTTTAGCGACTCCAGGTCGGTGAAGGGGCGGTAGACGGAGGCGAAGCGGATATAGGCGATATGGTCGGTCTTGCGCAGGACCTCCATCGCGATCTCGCCGACGAACGCCGACGGCACTTCCGCACGGCCATCGGCCATCACCCGCGACTCGATCTCGGCGACCATCAGCTCAAGCTGGGCCACCGAAACGGCACGCTTGCTGCACGCCTTGCGAATGCCTGCGAGCAGTTTCTCGCGGTTGAAGTCCTCGCGGCGGCCGTCCTTCTTCACGACCTGCACCACCGAGAGCTGGACTGTCTCGAAGGTGGTGAAGCGCTCGCCGCAGGAGATGCACTGCCGTCGGCGGCGGATGCCGTCATCGGTTGCGCGGCTATCGGTCACCTTGGAGTCGCGGAATGCACAGTAGGGGCAGCGCAAGTTTGCATAATCCGATAAGAGTTTGAGCGCCTTAGCAATTGACGCTCCGAGAGCGTAATCGAGGAAAGGCACAAGACGCAACATGTTGTAGGGCGCGCTGGGCCAGCTACCAGATGTGGTAGTGCTTACTTACGTCACATGTAGACTCGGCGGCGACTCTTGAGGCGCTGAAATTACAGCTTCATCGCAACGCTATCAGCGTCGCCGCTGGGACTCGAAGAAATCGCAGGCCGGCGTATCGGTCCAGGGGGCGAGGATGCCGCTCCCCGGATGTAGACAGGTCCCGCGGCCGGCATCTCCATCCTCGACGAATTCGCGGCAGCGGCCACAGACCTGTGCGGGGGCCAGGGCCGCAGCCTCGCGAAACGGATGATCGACGGGCAGGTCCCAATCCTCGGTCTGCTCCAATTCGAGCGCCAGGAGCTCCTCGAACGTTGGTTCGGCGAGCAGGTCGAGGTCGCGGTCTCTGCGGACGGCCTGGCGGCGCTCCTGCTTTCGCGAACGGCGTCGTCCCATAGTGCCTAGCGTAACGCGCCGAGGAGCGCCGCGCAGGCCGCCAGGGAACCGCGTAGGATTCGCCGGGGAGGGACCATGGCGGAACAACCGTTCGCGGGTATCACGGTAGTCGAACTCGGGCAGTTCGTTGCGGTGCCGTATTGCGCGCAGCTCCTTGCGGAGGGCGGGGCGACCGTGATCAAGGTCGAACCGAAGGATGGCGACCCCACGCGCCACAACGGGCCCATCGCACCGTTCGAGACGCGCTACTTCGTTGCGCGGAACCGCGGGAAGCGCTCGCTCCCGCTTGACCTGCGTCACCCGCGTGCGGGGCGGATCATCCATGCGCTGCTCGCGCGTGCCGACGTGGTGCTCATGAACCTGCGGCCCGGCCTTGCGAAGCAGCTCGGGCTGGACTACGGAACGTTGTCGGCGAAGTACCCGCGGCTCGTCTTGGGCAACGTGACCGCCTTCGGCACGCGTGGCCCCGACGCACTGCTCGCCGGTATGGACCTCGTGGTGCAGGCGCGCAGCGGGCTCATGGCGGCGCTCGGCAAGACCGCGGACGGGCTGCCTGCCGCCGGAGACACCCCGGTGGCGGATTACATGGCCGCGGTTCTGCTTGCGTTCGGAGTGGCCTCCGCGCTTTTCCGGCGATCGGCTACCGGGCGTGGGGGCGAAGTCGATGTGTCGCTGCTCGCCGCAGCGATGGCGCTTCAGAACAACCTGATGGTGCGTGTGGAGTCGATCGACGGGGGCACACACCGCGAGCTGCGGGAGTGGCTCGCGGAGGCGCGAGCGGATGGGGTGTCCTTCGCGGACCAGGCCATGCGCGGACCGGTGCCACGAACGAGTGCCATGACCGCCGTCTACTACCGCACCTACGCGACCAAAGACGCCGCGATCGCCGTGGCGTGTGTCAGCAATGGTCTGCGGCGGCGATTCCTTGCCGCCACGGGGATGGACGACCTCGCGTTGGCGGACGGCCAGGTATCCCCGGATGCGCCCGCCGAACACTACGAGTCGCTCAAGCATGCGATGGAAGCCCGGATTGCCCAACGGACGACGGCAGAGTGGAAACAGGCGTTCGATGCCCACGGGGTGCCAGCGTCACCGGTGTACCTTCCGTTCGAGCTGCTCGAAGACGAACAAACTGTCGCAAACGGCATTGTTCACGACGTATCACACCCGGTACTCGGGCCAGTACGCGTCCTGGCCACGCCGGTGGAACTCGATGGCGAGGGCTTCCGAACATGCCAGCCCACTGCCCCATTCGGCAGTGAGACGCGCGCGCTCCTGGCGGAACTGGGCCTCACCACAGCGGAGGCCGAAGCGTGTATTGTCGAAGGGGCGGTAGTTGAGACTGAGGCCGAACGGTAGGCGGAAACCGGGCCGTCGGTCCTGCCAACTTCCCGGCTGCGATGTATCGTAGGCCGAGAAATCAAGCAGAGGAGCAAATCGCTATGGATAGATCGACGTATCAGCGAACGCGGCGGCTGGCGGCGCCCGTGCTTGCATTTTCACTCGACCGCGACGCCGAGGACCTCGCTCGGAAGGCGGGGATGGCATCCGCGGGTCGCGCGGCACAGACGCTGATGAAGGATGGCCCGGTGCGCCTCACGCTGGTTGGCCTGAAGGACGGGACATCCATCCATGCACATACTGCGCCGGGGCCGATTACCATCCAGACGCTCCGTGGGACATTGCGCATCAAGGCTGGTGATGACGTGAGCACGGTCCCCGTAGGTAGCTTGATCGCCATCGAAGCGGAATTGCAGCACGACGTCTCCGCGACCGGCGATAGCGCGTTCCTCCTGACTCTGTTCCTGCCAGAGGGTGGCGAGGACACGACACCGGCCGCCCAGCTGGCGCAGGAGGGGTAGCCACAACGCGCGGTGCCTGCCCTGCCGGCCGCCCGTATACTGAACGGGCGGCCAGCGACCAGAGCGCGCCGGCTGCAGGAACGGGACCGGCAGGAGGGCACAGTGTTCGATAACGACAAGCTCGAGCGTGCGCGCGAACTACGTCGCGAATACGACGAAGCGGTGGTGCAGGAGGGCCGCGAACTCGCTGGGCCGTTCATGACGGTATCGAGCCGGCCGATCGAGCGGGTCTATGACCCCACCGATATCGCGGACCTCGATTACGAGCGCGACATCAACCTGCCCGGCTCCTACCCCTATACGCGGGGCATTCACAAGACCGGCTATCGCGGCAAGCCGTGGACGATCCGCATGTTTAGCGGGTTCGGCTCGGCCGAAGAGACGAACCAGCGCTACAAGGATCTGCTGGCCACCGGCAATAACGGCCTCTCGATCGCGTTCGACATGCCGACGCTGCTCGGCTACGACCACGATGAGCCGTGGGCCGAGGGTGAGTTCGGGAGCTGCGGCGTGGCTGTCGACTCGCTCGCCGACATGGAGATCCTGCTGAGCGACCTGCCGCTCGACAAGATCACCACCTCGATGACGATCAACTCGCCCGCGCCCGTGGTCTGGGCGCTCTTCATCGCCGCCGCGGAGAAGCGCGGCATCTCCCGGGCGAAACTCGCGGGCACGCTCCAGAACGACATCCTCAAGGAGTTCATCGCCCAGAACGAGTACATCTACCCGCCTGACCACTCGATGCGGCTGGTGACCGACACGATTGAGTTCGCGTCGCAGGAGATGCCGCTCTGGAACCCGATCTCCGTGAGCGGCTATCACATCCGCGAAGCGGGGACGACCGCCGCCCAGGAGCTCGCCTTCACCCTTGCGAACGGCGAGGAGTACGTGAAGTGGGCGCTGGAGCGGGGGCTGGACATCGACGAGTTCGCGGGCCGCATCAGCTTCTTCTTCAACAGCCACAACGACTTCTTCGAGGAGATCGCCAAGTTCCGCGCGGGGCGGCGCATCTGGGCGCGGCTGATGCGCGAGAAGTATGGCGCCAAGAAGGAGCGCTCCTGGCTGATGCGCTTCCACACGCAGACCGCCGGCGTCTCGCTCACGGAGCAGCAGCCCGAGGTGAACCTCGTGCGCGTCGCCATCCAGGCGCTCGCGGGCGTGCTCGGCGGCACGCAATCGCTCCACACGGACGCGATGGATGAAGCGATCGCCCTGCCGAGCGAGAAGGCGGCACGCCTCGCGGTGCGCACGCAGCAGGTCATCCTCCACGAGTCGGGAGTAGTGAACACGGTCGACCCGCTGGGCGGCAGCTACTTCGTAGAGAAACTGACCAGCGACATGGAAGCGGATGTGATGAAGATTTTCCGGGACATCGAGGCCCTCGGGGGCGTCATCCCGGCGATCGCGCACGGTTACTTCCACCGGGAGACTGTGGAGTCGTCGGCCCGCTTCCAGCAGGAGGTCGAGACGCGCGACCGGATCATCGTGGGCGTGAACGAGTACCAGCTCGAGGAGCCGCTGGAGATCCCGATCCTGAAGTTCGACCCCGAGGGTGAGAAGCGGCACCTTGCGCGGCTGAAGCAGTGGAAGGCGGAGCGCGACCAGGAAGCGTGGGCCGAGGCGATGGCGAAGCTCGAAGCGGCGAGCCGCGAGGAGAGAACGAACACGATGCCGTTCATCATCGACGCGGTGAACGCCGGTGCGACGGTCGGCGAAGTCTGCAACCTGTGGCGCCGGGTGTACGGCGAGTACAAGGAGCAGGTGTTCGTCTAGAAGGCTGCTTCGCCGAGTCAGCTCATAGGAGCGACTGGCTTGCATCCGGTGGCCAGGGGCGGAGATGTCCGTGCGGAGGCGCCGGGGTACGCTGCGCGTATGAAGGTCGATGCGGTCATCGTGGCGGGAGGCAGTTCCACGCGGTTTGGTGGCGACAAGCTCCTGGCCGAGTTAGCCGGGCGCCCGGTCATCGCCTGGTCATTGGCGGCCTTCGAGGCGGCGCCGAGCGTGGCCAGCGTCATCATCGTCGGGACTCTCGAGCGCATCCCGAAGTTGACGAAGCTGGGCCGACAGTGGGCGCCGACGAAGTTCACTGCGACCACCGAGGGAGGTGAGCGCCGCCGCGACAGTGTGGAAGCGGGGCTCCGAGCCTCGACCGAGCGTTATGTAGCGATCCACGATGGCGCCCGGCCGCTGGTGACCGTCGACCTCATCGAGCGCGTCAGTGCCGGGGCCGAGGGTCGCCCGGGGGCGATCGCGGCGATACCCGTGACGGACAGCATCAAGGAGGTAGCCGACGGTCTCATCGTAGGCCACCCGGAACGATCGCAGCTCTGGGCGGCACAGACGCCGCAGGTCGTGCTGCGGGGCGCCTGGCTGCATGCGGCGGCAGCGAGCGATAACGACGAGACCGACGATGCGGCGATGCTCGCGCGCCTGGGCCTCGAGTGCGCGGTAGTCGAAGCAAGCGTCGAGAACCTGAAAATCACGCGGCCCCTCGACCTTGAGGTGGCCGCGGCGATACTTCGGAGCAGAAGGGCATGATACGAGTGGGGCAGGGCGAAGACCTGCACCGGGTTGACGACAGCCGCACGCTGGTGCTTGGCGGCGTGATCATCGAAGAGGGTCCAGGGCTCGCTGGCCACAGCGATGCAGACGTGCTCCTGCACGCGATCACCGACGCCGTCCTCGGCGCCGCGGCCCTCGGCGACATCGGGCAGTACTTCCCGCCCAGCGACCCGCGCTATGCACACGCCGATAGTGCCGATTTCCTACGGAAGGCGCTTGAACTCGCGCGGGAGGCGGGCTGGGATCTCGTGAACGTCGACGCGACCGTTCGCACTGAGCAGCCGAAGCTGGCGCCATACATCACGCACATTCGAGAGCGCATCGCCGAAATTGCAGGGACCGACATTGGTGCGGTGAGTGTGAAGGCGAAGACGAGCGAGGGTCTCGACGCGGTGGGCCGCGGGGAAGCGATGGCGGCCACGGCGGTGGTGCTCGTCCAGCACCGGGGCTGACACGAGCAGCGCAGCGCCAGCCGAACCAGCCGAAAGAGGAACAGGCCACCCTTCCGGGTGGCCTGTTTGATGTGACGTGTGGCGACGACGAGCTAGGCTTCGTCGCCACCGATTTGGAAGTCGTCGAGCTCGGTGTCGGGGCGAGAGCCGCCGATGAACTCCTCGTCCTCGTCGAGGATGGCGCGACGCACGGTGGCCGTCTCGTAATCCTCGCCCGTCGAATGCCCTTCCGCGAGCAGGCGCTCAATCTCTGGGCCCTCTTCGAGGAGGAGTGCCTCGGGGAGGTCCAGTTCGGAGATGTGCTGGCGCTTGGGAACGGTAATCTCCGCTCGTGCCGGGATGAGCTTGCCGATGATGACGTTCTCCTTCAGGCCGAGCAGGTGGTCGGTCTTGCCTTCCACCGCGGCATTGGTGAGAACGCGCGTGGTCTCCTGGAACGACGCGGCAGCGAGCCATGAGTCGGTGTTGAGCGACGCCTTCGTGACGCCGAGCAGGACTGGCGTGGCCGTTGCCGGCTCGCCCCCTTCGGCGATGATGGCGTTGTTCTTTTCTTCGAACTCGCGGCGGTCAACCAGGTCGCCCGGCAGGAAGCCGGTATCGCCCGGGTGGTCCACCTTCACGCGGCGAAGCATCTGGCGAACAATCACTTCGATGTGCTTGTCGTTGATGTTCACACCCTGCGACTTGTAGACCTTCTGGACCTCATCGACCATGTACTTCCGCACGGCGTCACGGCCCTGGATGCTGAGGATGTGCTGCGGATTGCGAGCACCCTCGGTGATCTGGTCGCCGGCGTTGACGAAGTCGCCTGAGTCGACGGTGAGACGGGAGGCCGCCGGGATGGCGTACTCGCGCTCTTCACGCTCTTCGTAGACGACCTGTAGCACTTTCTTGCCAACACGGACAACGCCGGGGATGCGGCTGATGACCTGGTCGGCCACCGCCACTTCGGCTTCGCCCTTGGCTGCGGGCTGCGCAAGCACGGTTCCCGAGGAGATGTGGTCACCGTCCTTCACGAGCACTTCGGACTTCGCCGGGAGCGGGTACTCCTCGACGAGCGTATCGACGTTGCTCACGCGAACGACGCGCCGTTCGTTCTCCTGCGCGACCTCTACGACGCCATCGATCTCGGAGATGATGGCCTCGCCCTTCGGCGCCCGTGCTTCGAAGAGCTCCTCGACGCGGGGCAGACCGCTGGTAATGTCGGTTTGGCTGGCGACACCACCGGTGTGGAAGGTCCGCATTGTGAGCTGCGTCCCGGGTTCACCGATGGACTGCGCGGCAATGATGCCGACTGCCGTGCGCTCGCGGACGAGCTTGCCGCGGGCCAGGTCGCGACCGTAGCAGAGCCCACAGAGGCCGCGCTCCGCCTCGCACGACATGGGCGTCCGCACCATTACCCGCTGGACGTTCCGTGCTTCGATCTCCCCGACCACACTCTCCGAGATCTCCTCGTTGCGGTCGCAGATGATCTCGCCGGTGTCTTCGTCGGCGATGGGCGCAGCGGCGTAGCGTCCGATAACACGTTCACTCAGTGACTCGAGCGCGTCGGGATCGTCCTCGCTCTCGATCCACATTCCACCCGTCGTTCCGCAGTCGTGCTCCAGGATGATGACATCCTGGGCAACGTCGATGAGACGGCGGGTGAGGTAGCCGGAGTCGGCCGTACGGAGCGCGGTGTCGGCGAGACCCTTGCGAGCTCCGTGCGTCGAGATGAAGTACTCGAGCACGGTGAGGCCCTCGCGGAAGGAACCGCGGATGGGCAGTTCGATGACGCGTCCGTTCGGGTCGGCCATGAGGCCGCGCATACCGGCCATCTGGCGGATCTGGGTGATGTTCCCCTTCGTCCCGGAGCTGGCCATGTAGTTGAGCGAGCCGTACTCGGGCATCCGGTCGCGGATCGCGTTTTCGATGCGCCGGGTGGTTTCGCTCCAGATGTCCACGGTGCCCTGGTAGCGCTCATCATCAGTGATGAGCCCCATCTCGAACTGTTCGAAGAGTTCGTCGACCTTCTCGTCGGCTTCGCTCAGCAGTTCGCCCTTATTGCGGGGGACCTGGATCTCGTGGATGGCGATGGTGATGCCGCTCTTCGTCGCGTAGTGGAAGCCCACATTCTTGATGCGGTCCACGACCTCGGCAGTCATCTCGCCGCCCAGTTCGCGGTAGCAGTCTGCGACGACTTCGCGAAGGTTGGGGCGGTTCATGACGTCGTTCCAGAACGGCAGCTCCGGCGGCAGCACATCGTTGAAGATGATGCGCCCGACGGAGGTCTCAATGAGCCGCGGCTTCTGCAGGCCGTTCTCGCTGATGGTCTCCTCGGGCAGCACCTCGCCGTGAACCTCACGGTCGGTGCGCACGCGGATTGGCGCGCGGAGGTCGACCACACCGAGCTCATAGGCGAGCTTTGCTTCTTCGAACGAGCCGTAGACGCCCTCGGTGGGGCGGCCATTCGCGGCGCGATAGGCCCCGCGAGCGTGCTCATCGATGTCGGTCATGTAGTAGCAGCCAAGCACCATATCGAGCGACGGCGCGACGATCGGGTTGCCGCTCGCGGGGGAGAGCAGGTTGCGAGTCGAAAGCAGGATCTGCTTCGCTTCTGCGACTGCCTCGCGCGACAGGGGCACGTGCACAGCCATCTGGTCACCGTCGAAGTCCGCGTTGAAGGCGGCACAGACGAGCGGATGGAGCTGGATGGCCGAGCCCTCGATCAGCACTGGCTGGAACGCCTGGATGCCGAGGCGGTGGAGCGTGGGGGCGCGGTTCAACAGAACCGGGCGATCCTTGATGACCTCGTCGAGGACGTCCCAGACCTCGGGGCGGGCGCGCTCCACGATGCGCTTGGCGCTCTTGATGTTGTGGGCCAGGCCCTTCGCCACGAGCGAATGCATCACGAACGGCTTGAAGAGTTCCAGCGCCATTCGCTTCGGGAGACCGCACTGGTCGAGCTGAAGTTCGGGGCCGACGACAATCACAGAGCGGCCAGAGTAGTCGACGCGCTTGCCGAGGAGGTTCTGGCGGAAGCGCCCCTGCTTCCCCTTGAGCATGTCGCTCAGGCTCTTGAGCTTGTGGTTGCCACTGCCGCTCACGGCTCGGCCACGGCGGCCGTTATCGATCAGGCTGTCGACGGCCTCCTGCAGCATCCGCTTTTCGTTGCGAATAATGATCTCGGGTGCACCGAGGTCGAGGAGCCGCTTGAGGCGGTTGTTGCGGTTGATGACGCGCCGGTAGAGGTCGTTCAGGTCGCTGGTTGCGAAGCGGCCGCCATCGAGCTGCACCATGGGGCGCAGGCTCGGTGGGAGCACGGGCAGCACCTGGAGGATCATCCACTCCGGCTTGTTCCCCGAATCCTTAAGGGACTCGACGACGTTGAGGCGCTTGGTGGCCTTCTTGCGGCGCTGGCCGCTCGCCGTCAGGATTTCGCCCTTCAGCTTTTGGCGGAGCGCATCCAGGTCGATGCGCTCGAGCACGCGAAGCACCGCTTCCGCGCCCATGCCGGCCTTGAAGACGACTCCAAACAGGTCTGAGAGTTCGCGATGGCGCGTCTCGGTCAGGAGCACGACGCGGTCGTCGCGGATCGGATCGACCAGGTCCTCCAGGTCGTTGATGCGCTCGCCGTACTGCTCTTCGACTTCGTTCCGGATCTGCTTCTCGCGGTCGAGCAGCTCGCCGTATTCGGAGCGCACATTCGCGCGTGCTTCTTCCTCGGCGTTGCGGACGTCGATTTCGACTTCCGCCTTGAGCTTCTCCGTCTCCTTATCGAAGGCAACGAGCTTCTTGTTTCCCTCGCGCTGGACACGGCCGATCACCGTCTTGGTGACCTTGACGCCGGGTTCAACCACGACGACGTCGGCGAAGGAAATCTCCTCGTCGAGGACCTCTCCGGCCGATGCCTCGGCCTTCTCCACGCTGCGCTGGATGGCTGCTTCGAGGGCGTCGCGGGAGAGCTTGCGTTCGGCCTCGATCGTCTCCTGCCGCTGGAGGATGGTCTTTTCGAGCTCCTCGGCGGCGGCATCGAGTTCGAGTTCAAGTGCCTGGCGGCGGGCCGCATCGGCCCCGAGGCGCTCGTCGATGACGCGGGCGATCTCTTCCTTGAGGCGCGCGATCTCCATCTGCTTCGCGTCCTCATCGACCTCGGTGATCATGTACTGGGCGAAGTAGAGGACGCGCTCCAGGTTGCGCGGCGAGATATCGAGCAGGAGGCCGAGCTTGCTCGGCGTGCCCTTCACGAACCAGATGTGGCTCACCGCGCTGGCGAGCTCGATGTGGCCCATGCGCTCGCGGCGGACCTTTTCGCGGGCCACCTCCACGCCACACTTGTCGCAGATGATGCCCTTGTAGCGGACGCGCTTGTACTTCCCGCAGTAGCACTCGAAGTCCTTCGTGGGGCCGAAGATCTTCTCGCAGAAGAGCCCGTCCTTTTCCGGCTTGAGCGTACGGTAGTTGATGGTTTCAGGCTTGGTTACTTCGCCGTAGGACCACGAGCGGATCTGCTCGGGGCTCGCCAGCGAAATACGGACCTGGTTAAAGTCGTTCACTTCCAGCATGTGAAGCTGTCTCCCACGTGACCGTTAGCGGGTCACTCGCTCCGCGTGTTCGAGAAGATATCGTCGTGCTCGTAACCGGTGAGGTTCAGGCCGAGCTCGGGCAGGTCGTTCGAGGTGTCTTCGATGAGCGAAACGCTGCCACCGTAGTCATTCGAAACCTCCACCGAGAGCCCGAGGCTCTGTAGTTCTTTCACGAGCACCTTGAACGACTCGGGCACACCGGGCTCGAGCACGTCCTCGCCCTTCACGATCGCTTCGTATGTCTTGACACGCCCGACGACGTCGTCGGACTTGACCGTCAGCAGCTCCTGGAGGATGTGGGCCGCGCCGTAGGCTTCGAGCGCCCACACTTCCATCTCACCGAAGCGCTGGCCACCGAACTGCGCCTTACCACCGAGCGGCTGCTGGGTGATGAGCGAGTAGGGGCCGGTCGACCGGGCGTGGATCTTGTCTTCGACCAGGTGGATGAGCTTCAGCATGTAGATGTAGCCCACGGTCACCGGCTGATCGAACGGCTCACCGGTGCGCCCGTCGTAGAGCAGCATCTTGCCGAAGAGCGGCGGCGGCACGTTATGTTCCGAATAGATCCGCTGGGCCTCTGCCTCGAGTTCCTCGATGGAGTGGCCCGCCTTGAGTGGCTTGTCACCCTGTGCGGCACGGAACTCGTTGAGCCAGATTTCCAGGCAGGCGCGCTTCGCCGCACCCGACTCGGGGTTTCCGAAGACTGGCTGCGAGTCGTAGCCCTTCTCTTCGAGCCAGGACATCGCACGATCGATGTCGAATGCCCGGTCGCGGGGGTCGACAAAGTAGAAGGCGCCGGACTCAGTCGCAATCCAGGCCCGGGCGAGCGCATCATCGATGTCCGCGTCGCTCGCCCCGTCGAAGACCGGGCTGATGGCACGGAAGCCGAGCGTGTTCGCTGCCCAGCCGAGGTGCGTTTCGAGCACCTGGCCGATGTTCATCCGGCTGGGAACGCCGATGGGGTTGAGGATGATGTCGATCGGCGAGCCATCGGGCAGATATGGCATATCTTCGCGCGGAAGGATCCGGCTGATGACGCCCTTGTTGCCGTGGCGGCCGGCCATCTTGTCGCCTTCGGAGATCTTGCGGCGCTGGGCGATGCTCACGCGCACGAGCTTGTTGACGCCCGCAGGCAGCCCCTCGTTCGTGTCGCGCGTGAAGACCTTCACGTCGATGACTTTGCCGCGCTCGCCGTGGGGCACGCGCAGGCTGGTGTCCTTCACCTCGCGCGCCTTTTCGCCAAAGATCGCGCGGAGAAGCTTTTCCTCTGCCGTCAGCTCGGTCTCGCCCTTGGGCGTGATCTTGCCGACGAGGATGTCGCCCTCACGGACCTCGGCGCCGATGCGGATGATGCCCTCTTCATCGAGGTCGCTCAGGCTCTCCTCACCGACGTTCGGGATGTCGCGGGTGATCTCTTCCGGGCCAAGCTTGGTGTCGCGAGCCTCGACTTCGTGCTTCTCGATGTGAATCGAGGTGAACTTGTCTTCGCGCACCATATTCTGGCTGATGATGATGGCGTCTTCGAAGTTGTAGCCCTCCCAGCTCATGAACGCGCAGAGGACGTTCTGGCCGAGTGCCAGGTCGCCGCCCTGCGTGCTGGAGCTATCGATGAGGGGCTGCTCCTTCGTGATCCGTTCGCCGCGGAAGACGAGCGGCCGCTGGTTGAGGCACGTGCCCTGGTTCGAGCGCGTGAACTTCACCAGGTGGTATTCCTTCTGGCCGAGGTCTGAATCGTCGTAGCGGACGATGATCCGCTGTCCGTTCGCTTCCACGACTTCGCCATCGCCTTCAGCGACGACAACGTGGCCACTGTCAACTGCCGTGCGGCGTTCGAGGCCCGTCGACACAAGCGGCACCTCGGGCCGCACGAGCGGCACCGCCTGGCGCTGCATGTTCGCACCCATGAGGGCGCGGTTCGCGTCGTCGTGCTCCAGGAACGGGATCAGCGCCGTCGCGACGGAGACCATCTGCTTCGGCGAGACGTCGAGGTAGTCCACCTCTTCCGGGCGGACCATCTTGAACTGTTCGTAGAGGCGAATCTCGACGCGGTCGTGCAGGAAGTGACCGTTGTCGTCGATCGGCGTGTTCGCCTGGCCGACAATGAACTTGTCTTCTTCGTCGGCGGTGAGGTAGACAATCTCGTCGGAGACGAAGGGGCGAATGGCGACGCGGCGGCCCGGGATGCGCGCAACAGCGGCCTCGTCGACCACCGTACCGGCTTCGAGCAGGACGTTGCCGTCCTCATCGATCAGGTCCTCGCGGACGGCCTGGCCAATGAGCCGCGGATCGTCGGCGGGAAGCTCCCGGTGGACGCGGCGATAGGGCGTCTGGATGAAGCCGAAGTCGTTGAGGCGACCATAGGTTGCGAGCGAACCGATGAGGCCAATGTTCGGCCCTTCCGGTGTCTCGATTGGGCAGATGCGTCCGTAATGGCTGTGGTGCACGT
>JBBAFK010000067.1:0-16085 GCA_041655455.1 Leucobacter sp.
TTTTCGGGCCGATACCGGAGACCTTCCGGAAGGGCTTCTCGTCCTGGTCCGTCACGGCGCGGGCAATCTCCAGCGGCGTCAACGCGGCGAGCACACCGAGCGCGCTCCGGGGCCCGACTCCCGAGACACTTATCAGGTGACCGAACACATCGATCTCTTCCTGCGTCGAGAAGCCGTACAGCGTGAGTGAATCCTCACGAACGACGAGCCAGGTGTGGAGGGACGCTTCGTCCCCAGCATGAAACGGCGACATCCGTCCGCTCGGGATCTCGACGCGCAGACCTACCCCGCCGATGTCGATCACGACCCAGCCCGCGCCTGCGCCGAGCACTCGCCCACGAATCGAAGCAATCACACGATCACCTTAGAGGGACTCGTGGCCGAGCGCTCGACGCCACACCGGGCATTCGGAACTTTGTTCGAATGCTAGGCCCTGACCGTCTCGCGCTGTCGATCCGCGTTGCGCACGGCTCGGTTCACCGAAGAGACAATCGCCTTCAGCGTCGCCCGGCTCGTGTCGGGGTCGATCCCGACACCCCACAGCCGCTGCCCGTCGACCTCGAGATCGACATAGGCCGCCGCAACGGCGTCGCCGCCCGAACTCATCGCGTGCTCGACGTAGTCGAAAAGACTCACCTCATGGCCGCCAGCGTTCAGCGCGTTGAGGAAGGCATCCACGGGGCCATTGCCACGCGAGGTCGACTGGCGCGACTCTTCTCCCGAGCGGTAATCGACGGTGAGTTCTGTCTCACCATCCCCGGCGCTCGTCGCGACCGTCCGGAAGATCTCGTACTTACCCCAGCGCGCGTCATCAGTGGACGGCAGGTACTCGTCCTGGAAGATCCGCCAGATCTCGTCGCTCGAGACCTCTCCCCCCTCGGTGTCCGTTACGCCCTGCACGACCGCACTGAATTCGATCTGCAGCCGACGCGGCAGATCCAGATGGTGATCGGTCTTCAGGAGGTAGGCGACGCCACCCTTGCCCGATTGCGAGTTGACGCGTATGACGGCCTCGTATGAACGGCCGAGATCCTTCGGGTCGACGGGCAGATACGGCACTGCCCACTCCATCTCCTCGATGGGCTTCCCTGCAGCATCAGCGTTCGCCTGCATCCGTTCCAGGCCCTTCTTGATGGCGTCCTGATGGGAGCCGGAGAAGGCCGTGTACACAAGGTCGCCGGCCCACGGGCTACGCTCGTGCACCCGCAACTGGTTGCAGTACTCAGCCGTACGGCGCACCTCATCGAGGCGCGAGAAGTCGATCTCGGGATCGATCCCCTGCGTAAACATGTTGATGCCCAGAGCGACGAGATCCACATTTCCCGTCCGCTCGCCGTTACCGAATAGGCAGCCTTCGATACGGTCCGCGCCAGCCATGTATCCGAGCTCAGCCGCTGCGACCGCGGTGCCGCGATCATTGTGCGGGTGCAGTGAGAGGATGACGTTCTCACGATGGTCGAGATTGCGGCTCATCCACTCGATCGAATCCGCGTACACGTTGGGGGTCGACATCTCCACCGTCGCGGGCAGGTTGATGATCACCTTGCGATCTGGCGTCGGCTCGAAGACTTCCAGTACCGCGTTGCAGACCTCGAGAGCGTACTCCAACTCCGTACCCGTGTACGACTCCGGCGAGTATTCGTAATAGATCTGGGTGTCAGGGCAGATCGATTCCGCGGCGCGGCACAGGTTCGCGCCATCGATGGCCAGCTGCTTGATGCCTTCGCGGTCTTGGCCGAAGACCACGTCGCGCTGCAGCACACTCGTCGAGTTGTAGAGGTGAACTATCGCCTGCTTCGCGCCGATCAGCGACTCGTAGGTGCGGGTGATCAGGTGATCGCGAGCCTGCGTCAGCACCTGGATCGTCACGTCATCGGGAATCGCGTTCTCTTCGATGAGCTGGCGGACGAAATCGAAGTCCGTCTGGCTCGCAGACGGGAACCCCACCTCGATCTCCTTGTACCCCATTTTGACGAGGAGATCGAACATGATCCGCTTGCGCTCCGGACTCATCGGGTCGATAAGTGCCTGGTTTCCATCACGAAGATCGACGGCGCACCAGCGCGGCGCTTTCGTGATGCGGTTTGAGGGCCAGGTGCGATCGGGCAGATCGACCTTGATCGTCTCATGGTATGGGCGGTAGCGATGGATCGGCATCCCGGAGGGCTGCTGCGTGTTCTTCATGGGCTCGTACTTTCTCGTCTACATTCTCTCGCTCAGCCAAACACGAACACCGCGACGAGGGAGGCCTGAAGATTTAGGTCTCGTCGCGGCAGCTAAGGAGAAGCGAGCCGAACAGCATAGGGGAAGTATATCACCGGTGAGCTGCCTGCCGGGGCGGATCCCCTCAGCCGCGATCCTGTCAGCTTCGCCTCGTGTACTGGGATCCTCCGTACCCGAGAATCATGTACCCGATGACGGCGAACAGCCACAGCAGGAAGAAGGAGAAAGCCCCGCCCTTGCCAAAACGGTCGCCGGTGCGGATCGCGACAAAGATCGAGAAGACGATATTCACGATTGGAATGAGGTAGAGCAGCGTCATCCACGCGGAATAACCCGCAACCTTGACGAGGATGAAGACGTTCACGATCGGAATGATCGCGAGAATTCCTGGATATCCGGCCTTGGAGAAAACTCGCCACAGCGCGATCGCGAGGAGCACGTACCAGATGAGTCCGAAGATGCCGTAGGTGCCGCTGAGCGCCACCAGGTCTGTCCGATCAGTGATGTCGCCCACGACGTCCTCCCCCGCCGTTCGCTCGAACGGCCTCTAGAACCCGAGTTTACCGAGTGCCTTCGGGTCGCGCTGCCACTCCTTGAGAACTTTCACGCGGAGGGAGAGGTACACGCGTCGATCGAGCAGCGCCTCAATCTCCTTCCGGGCGCGCTCGCCGACGTCACGCAGTCGCGACCCGCCCCGACCGATCACAATGCCCTTCTGACTGTCGCGCTCCACGTAGATCGAAGCGTAGATCTCTATCAAGCCGGGCTCGTCGCCGTCGCCGTCGCGCTCCTCACGATCGTCAACGACTGCGGCCAGGGAGTGCGGCAACTCCTCGCGCGCTCCCTCGAGCGCTGCTTCGCGGATGAGCTCTGCGATTCGATCATCCTCCCTCTCATCTGTGCGTTGCTCTGGCGCATACAGAGGAGGGGAAACAGGCATGAGGCCGAGCAAGACATCCGCGAGGACATCGAGCTGATCCAGAGTGCTCGATGAGATGGGCACCACCGCATCCCACTCCCGCAGTTCTCCGATTCTCGCGAGCTGATCCACGATCTCGTTTGAGGAGGCGCGGTCAACCTTCGTGAGGATCGCAACCTTCTTCGCCCGCGGGAAATCATCGAGACGCTCGTTGATGAACCGGTCTCCGGGGCCGAGCTTCTCATCAGCGGGAACGCAGAAACCGATCACGTCAACGTCTCCGAGCGTCGCCTCAACGAGTGCGTTGAGGCGTTCACCGAGCAGAGTGCGGGGGCGATGAATGCCGGGCGTGTCCACGATGATGAGCTGGCCGTCCTCACGATGCACGATGCCACGAATCGCGCGTCTGGTGGTCTGCGGCTTCGGACTGGTGATCGCAATCTTCTCGCCAACGAGCGCATTCGTTAGCGTGGACTTTCCGACGTTCGGTCTTCCGACAAACGAGACAAACCCTGCTCGAAACTGCTGATTCAACGCATCATTCTCGGTCATCTTGCGTTCCCCTCCTGAGTGATCAGTCGAGCCTCGACCGTCACGAGTCTCTGGCGTCGTCGCAGCATCTCAACGGCCGTGAGTTGGATGCCTTCAACGATTACACGGTCCCCTGCCCCGGGCAGCCTTCCCAGGTATTTGGCGACGAGCCCGCCGACAGTGTCGACCTCCTCGTCGTCGAGCTCGATGCCGAACAGTTCTCCGAGTTGCTCGACCCCGAGTCGTGCGCTGACGAGGAAGCTGCCATCATCTCGGGGCTCGACCTCCGGAACTTCGCGATCGTGCTCATCCGCAATCTCGCCGAGAAGTTCCTCGATCAAATCCTCAAGAGTCACGAGCCCGGAGATCCCCCCGTATTCGTCAACAACGAGTGCAATATGCGTCGCCTCGGCCTGCATGTGGCGTAGGAGTCGATCGGCGCGTTGGAGTTCGGGAACGAACAGTGCGGGCTTCATGATGCGGGTGACCGGGGCCGTTTGAGCTTCCTCGGGCCTGCGGAGCACGAAGCCGCTCGCGTCGCGCAGATGGGCGATCCCCGCAACGTCATCGACTTCGCCCGAGAAAACCGGCACGCGGGAGTGCCGTGCGCTGAGCAGCTGCTCGAGAACTTCTCGGACTGACAGGTCGTCTGACACCGTCACCATGTCGATGCGCGGTACCATCACCTCGCGCACGAGTGTTTCGCCGAACTCGACGATCGAGTGGATGTAGTCTCGGTCGCCGTCCTCCAATACTTCCTGCTCAGCCGCTTGGTCCACCATCGAGAGTAGCTGCTGTTCATCGCGGATCCGCGCGACGCCCGTTCCCCGCCGCGGCGTCACGCGATCACCGAGCCGGATCAGCGCGGTGGCGAGCGGACCCAGAATCACACGAAGCGCGTGCACCAGACGTGCGGTGAGCCGGATGATCCGCTCGGGGTGGTGCGCGCCGACCGTTCGCGGGCTCGAGCCCACCAGCACAAAGGTCACCGCGGTCATCACGAGGCCCGCGATGATCAGCGTTAACCACATCTCGGAAAGCGAGTATGCGAGTACGAGCGTGATCAGTACCGCCGCGAACGTTTCCGTGAATACGCGCGCGAAGCTCACGGCGTTCATGTGCCCGCGCTCGTCCTCGGCGATCTTGCGGATGGATGTCGCCGCGCGTGGCGACTCATCCGCAAGCGCGAGGATCTCGGCTCGGGACCGGACTCCGAGGGCCGCATCTGCGGCCGTCAACAGGCCGCCAATTCCGAGGAGTGCGACCGCTGCGCCGAGGAGGAGCGCCGCGAGCCCCGGTGTCATCGCGCTCGCTCGCGCATGGCAAACGAGAGGAGGAGATCCCGCTGCAGCCCGAACATCTCCGCTTCTTCATCTGGTGTCGCATGATCGAATCCGAGCAGATGCAGCATCCCGTGCGCGAGGAGCACCCCGAGCTCCTGTTCGAGGCCGTGGCCGGCGGCTTCCGACTGAACCTCCGCAACCTGGGGACAGATCACCACATCACCGAGAAGGCCAGCCGGGGTTCTGGCGTCGGCGCGACCCGGCCTGAGTTCGTCCATCGGGAAGCTCAGCACGTCGGTGGGGCCGGGCTCGTCCATCCACTGAACATGCAACCGCTCGATCGCTCCCTCGTCGACGAGCATCACCCCGAGTTCCGTGTCCGGATGCACGTGGAGGGACTCGAGCACGAACGCTGCGAGGCGCATGAGCTTCGATTCTTCGACCGCGATTCCCGACTCATTATTGATCTCGATGCTCACTTGGAGTCCTTCCGCTGCTGCCCGGCGTCCTCGTATGTCGCGTAGGCGTCGACGATCCGTCCGACGAGGCTGTGCCGCACGATGTCGTCGGCCGAGAGTTCGGCGAAGTGGATGTCCTCCACGTCGCGGAGAATCTGGCTCACGACGCGAAGACCACTGGTTCCCCCGGGCAGATCGATCTGAGTAATGTCACCAGTGACCACCATCTTCGACCCGTAGCCCAGTCGGGTGAGGAACATCTTCATCTGCTCCGGCGTGGTGTTCTGAGCTTCGTCAAGAACGACGAATGATTCGTTGAGAGTGCGTCCGCGCATGTAGGCGAGCGGGGCAACCTCGATCGTGCCGCTTGCGAGCAGACGCGGAACGAGTTCCGGGTCCATCATCGATCCCACAGCGTCGAAGAGCGGTCGGAGGTACGGGTCGATCTTGTCTTCGAGGCTTCCTGGCAGATAGCCGAGTCGTTCACCGGCTTCGACCGCGGGCCGGGTGAGGACGATCTTCGCGACCTCCCGGCGCTGCAGGGCCTGAACGGCCTTCGCCATCGCGAGATACGTCTTCCCGGTGCCGGCGGGTCCGATGCCGAACACGATCGTGTTCGCATCGATTGCGTCGACATACGCACGCTGGCCGGCGGTTTGCGGTCGCACAGCATTTCCCCGGACCGTGAGAATCGGCTCGCTGAGGACCTGAGCCGCGGTGGGCCCGTCACCACGCTGCACCATGCGTGTCACCTCCTGCACGTCGAGGCCGGAGACCGCCCCGGCACGTCTCGCGACCTCGAGCACCTCACGCACGACCTCTTCAGCGGCGCGGACCTCCGCCGCTGGCCCGCGCAACGAGAGAACTTGATCACGAGCGTGAAATTCCACCCGCGGATGCTGCTCCTCCAGGTCTGAGATGAGCCGATCTCGATATCCGAGAAACGTCGGAAGATCGACGCCTGTCAGGTGGACCGTGCGGTGAAGCTCAGGATCCAACGAGGGTGCTCTCCGCGAGATCGCCGGCGAGCACGTGGGCGTGCACGTGGAAGACTGTCTGACCTACGCCTGCCCCATTATTAAAGATAAGCCTGAACTCCCCCGAGGCGTGCTCGTCGGCAAGCTGCTTCGCGACGGCGATCATTTCGGCGAGCGTCTCGGGGTCTCCCTCTGCGAGCTCTGTCACGTTCGCATAGTCCGTCGACTTCGGGATGACGAGCGCATGGAACGGTGCCTGCGGAGCGATATCTGGAAATGCGATCACTCGCTCGGTTTCTGCGAGAAGCTGCACCGGGATCTCACCCGACACGATCTTGCCGAATACGGTCTTAGCTGCCATGCGTGTCATTCTACCCGGCGCAAGGAGTGCGGAACGGGACGAATTCACCATCGGCCGAGCGCGGTTGCGAGCACCGCGAGTGCTGCAGGGCCGGCGGATGAGGTGCGCAGCACCGTATCACCTAGCACGAGCACGTGCCCGCCAGCAGCCCGAAGCGCTTCGAGCTCTTCCTCCGCGAAGCCGCCCTCGGGGCCGACCACGACGAAGACGCCCCTCACGGGGTCGCCCCACGCGCTATCGTCCGGCGCCGGGTCCACCGCGAATCGGGCCGCCAGCTCTTCGCGTGCGAAGGCGCTCAACGCATGGTCGCCCTCGGGGTGCAGGGCAATCACGACGGCGCCGGCTCCCGCCCATGCGCAGATGTCTTGAATGGTCACGGGGCCTGCGACCATTGGAATCCGCGGCCGCAGCGACTGCTTCGAGGCCTCGCGCGCGATGCGCCGCCATTTGGCGAGCCCCTTCCTGCTCTTCTCGCCGTCCTCACCATCCCATCGCGAGACGGAGCGCGCCGCCTGCCACGGCATGACCAGGTCCACCCCAAACTCAGTGGCCTGCTCCACCGCTCGCTCGTCGCGATCACCCTTCGCGAGCGCCTGCACGAGGACAATTGGCCGTGCGGGCAACGGCTCGACGCGGGCCTCATCAAGACGCACCGAGAACCGATCGCGATCCAGCGACACGACCTCGCCCGAGCCGATCGCTCCCGAACCGTTGCCCACCGAGATCCGCTCCCCGAGTCGTAGTCGTGAGACTTTCACGGCGTGCCGCGCCTCATCGCCGACGACCTCAAGCGTCGCCCCTGCAATGAATTCGCCCTCGTCGAGTTCCTCGGCGAAATACAGGTTTGCCACCGCTCAACCCTGCCTGAAGAAGCGGTCCCTGATCTTTCCGAAGAAGCTCTGTTGGAACTCGCCGAGGTGCGGGGCTTCGTCCTTGCGCAGCGCAGCGAACTGGCGCACAAGGTCCTGTTCCCGCTTCGACAGCTTGGTTGGCGTCGCAACTTGAACGGCGATTTTCAGATCGCCACGAACGTTCGTGCGAAGCGCCTGGATCCCTCGCCCGCGAATGTTAATCAGGTCGCCAGACTGGGTTCCCGGTTCGATCGTGACCGTAACTTCACCGTCGAGGCCTTCGAGCGTGGACTCGGCGCCGAGAATTGCATCCGTCATCGAGAGCTGCATGGTGCAGAGGAGGTCATTGCCGTCGCGACTGAAGATGTCGTGATGGGTCACTCGGAACTCGATGAACAGGTCGCCGTTCGGTCCGCCACCCGGCCCAACCTCGCCACCGCCGCGCATCTGCAAGCGAGTGCCGGTATCGATGCCCGAAGGAATATCGATCGGGATGGTCCGCCGTTCGCGCACCCTCCCTTTGCCCGCGCAGCTGATGCAGGGGCTCTCGATGACGGTGCCGAAGCCCTGGCAGCTCCCACACGGATGCATCGTGACGACGTTGCCAAACAGCGAACGCACCTGACGCTGCACCTGTCCCTGCCCACCGCACACATCGCAGGTCACGGGGTGGGTGCCCGGCTGGCAGCAGCTGCCCTGACACGTCTCGCAGAGCACCGCCGTGTTGATTGTGACTTCGCGCTGTGCACCAAAAATAACGTCCTCGAGCGAAACGTCGAGGCGAATCATCGCATCCTCACCCCGCTGCGATCGGGATCGTGGCCCGCGCTGTCCCCCTCCGAAGCCACCGCCGAAGAACGTCTCGAAGATGTCCCCGAACCCGCCCATCCCGCCAGCGCCGTCGCCCCCCATGTCGTAGCGCTGTCGCTGCTCGGGGTCGCTCAGCACGTCGTAGGCGTGTGTGACACTCTTGAACTTCTCGGCAGCCTCCTCGCTCGGATTCACATCGGGGTGCAATTGGCGCGCGAGTTTACGATAGGCCTTTTTGATCTCTTCGGCTGACGCTTCGCGCGACACGCCGAGGGTCTCGTAGTGGTCGGCCACTGGGCAACTCCTCGTGATTGTTGAACTTCAAAACTTCGGTCGGGTGGGGCGACGGTGAGCGAGCCTACCCGCTCTCGCCGAGCACCCGGTTCAGGTAACGGGCGACAGCGCGCACGGACGCGATATTGCTCGCATAATCCATGCGGAGCGGGCCGAGCACGCCGACGCGCGAGCCCGAACTGCCTTCCTCTTCGTAGCCGGAAGCGATGATCGAGGTCGTGGCGAGTCCGTACGGTTCGTTCTCGCGACCGATCGACGCGGTCACCCCGCTTCCGTCCTGGACGAGCTCGTCGAAGAGCCGGAGCAGGGCGACCTGCTCTTCGATGGCGTCGAGGACGACCGGGAGGGACCCCGCGAAGCCGCCGCCGCGCATGAGGTTCGCGGCTCCGGCGACGGCGATCCGTTCACTGCGGTTCGCGTCGAGTTGAGCTCGGAGCACATCGAGCACGCGTGCCACGACGGTGGCCTCGCCCGGCTGGGTCCAGTCGGCGATACGCTCGGAGAGCTGGTCCACGGCGCCCACGGCAGACTCTACGTCGATCCCGACAACCGACTCAGCGATGCGCTGACGCAGGCCGTGCACCCACGCGTCCGTCACCTGAGATGCCGGAAGCCAGGCCATCTGTTGTTCGACTACGCCGCTGCCCAGGACGAGGATGCACAGAACGCGGTCCTCGCCGACGGCGACCAATTCGATGTGTTTGACCACGGTACGCCGCATCGAGGGGTACTGCGCCATCGCGACCTGGTTCGTGAGCTGAGCGAGCAGACGCACCGTACGTGCCATGACATCGTCAAGATCGTCCGACTCCCCCAGGAATCGCTCGATCGCGGTTCGCTGTGCGGCGGACAGCGGGCGAATGCGGGCGAGCGTGTCAACGTAGAGACGGTACCCCTTGTCGGTTGGGATCCGCCCCGAGGAGGTGTGCGGCTGCGCGATGAGCTCGTCCTCCTCCAGGATCGCCATGTCGTTGCGGATCGTCGCCGCAGAGACACCGAAGCTATGCCGATCAACAATGGCCTTGGAGCCGACCGGCTCGTTCGACGCCACGTAGTCACTCACGATGGCGTGGAGCACCGCGAGCCCTCGCTCCGTGATCGGACGCTCCACCGGCATGCCCCTTCGCTTCTGGCACTCGTTGATACAGAGTGCCAGTCTACCGCACGGTGTTCGAGGAACTCGCAAGCAGACGGTGAACTACAGTATCGGCGAGCAGTCGACCGCGGAGGGTCGGCACGGCTCGGCCGGCAATCGCCGCTCGTCCATCAAGGAGCTCGTCGGCGATGAGACCGGGGATCGAGCGCCGTTCCTCCCCGGTCAACACGTCGAGCGGCAACCCATCTGCGATCCGGGTCTCGAGGAGCACGCGTTCATCACGTTGCGATTCCGGCGAGAGCACCTCTCTCGAGTGTGCGGGCGACTCACCGGCGGCGATCCGCTGTGCGTACGCGCCCGGATGCTTCACGTTCCACCACCGGGTTCCTCCAATGTGGCTGTGCGCTCCCGGGCCCGCGGCCCACCAGTCCTCCCCCGTCCAGTAGGCGAGGTTGTGGCGCGATCTCGTCTCCGGGGTGCGCGCCCAATTGCTAATCTCGTACCATCCGAACCCCGCCTCGGTGAAGCGAGCGTCGGCGAGTTCGTACATATCGGCGTGCAGGTCTTCGTCGGGCTCCGCGATCTCTCCGCGTCTGATGCGCGTGGCGAGCTTCGTGCCGCGTTCGACGATGAGTGCATACGCGGAAATATGATCGGGCTCGGTGGCAAGTGCGGCGTCAATGGAGCGTTCCCAGTCCGAGAGGGACTCCCCGGGCGTGCCGTAGATGAGATCGACGCTGACCTGCAGTCCCGCCTCTCGCGCCCAGCGCGTCACCAGCGGGATGCGCTCCGGTGTGTGGGTTCGATCGAGTGTCGCGAGAACGTGCGGTACCGCCGACTGCATGCCGAAACTCACTCGCGTGAATCCTGCGGCGGCGAGTTGCTCGAGAGCCGCGGCATCAACGGAGTCGGGGTTCGCCTCGGTCGTCACCTCGGCATTGGGGGCGAGCCCCCAATGCGAGTCGATCGCCGCGAGCATGTCGGCAAGGTCCGAGGGTGGAAGCAGCGTGGGCGTGCCACCGCCGAAGAACACGGTGGAAACCGGGCGCTGAGGGAGACCTGCCCGGCGCATCACCTCCGCGCCGAACGTAATCTCCTCACGAACCTGCGCCGCGTAGTCCCGCTGGCTCGTGCCGCCGAGTTCGCTCGCAGTGTACGTGTTGAAGTCGCAGTAGCCGCAGCGGACTCGACAGTAGGGAACGTGGACGTACACCCCAAAAGCGCGGCCCTCGGCACCGATGCGTGCCGAGCTCGGCAGCGCACCGTCGGCCGGGGCCGGCTGCCCCTCGGGGAGTGGGCCCGCCATCTCAGTGACCAGGGTCGGGTGAGCCCGACACCGGCGCGGCTCCCGCTGTAGCCGCGGGCGCGAGTGCTTCCAGCTGCAGTTTTACGGCCTCGATCGCCGTCCGCAGGTCGGCGCGCCCTCGTCGTCCGAGGAGGCCATTCTTCGGCGCCGTCAGGAACCCACGAGCCACCGCCCAGACCGTATCATCGTCGCGATGTTCGACAGTAAAACTCTGCTCTCCGATTGCGCCGTTTTCATCGCAGGTTCCCCACGCAAACCCCACGCGGTGATCCTCATCGACGGTGTAAACAATCAGCACTGCACGTGTGGCCTGTCCTTTGGCGGTGAGGCTCGCGGAGGTCCCCGCGTTGAGGTAGGGCTCACCGTCAGGCCCGTAGGTGTGCTCCCGCGGGCCCGCAGTATTGGCCTGGCCTGACGCGTCGAACTCCACGCCCTCGTATCCATCGTCTGGCCCAGGCACCACGTCTTCGACACCGATGCCCGCGCCTCGTTGCGCGCCCCAGGTCATCAGCAGGCTAGAAGCCAAGAGGAACCGCTCCTCCCCGCTTCCCAAGCGGAGCGATTCCTCGTATGGAGTGCTCCCCTCCGGGGGAAATCGCAGGAGGTCGACGGATCTTGATGCGCCGACCGCGGCATAGCTGACGGGCATGTCGACGTGAGTCTGGCGACGGCCCCCAGCCGCGTCCTTGCCGCCACTCACTTCTTGCCGCCTTCTTTGCCCTCGACGTCTCCTGAGAGCGCGGCGATGAAGGCCTCCTGCGGAACCTCGACCCGGCCGACCATCTTCATACGCTTCTTGCCCTCCTTCTGCTTTTCGAGCAGCTTGCGCTTCCGGCTGATGTCGCCGCCGTAGCACTTGGCGAGCACATCCTTACGGATCGCACGGATGTTCTCGCGTGCAATGATGCGCGAACCGACCGCGGCTTGAATCGGCACCTCGAACTGTTGGCGCGGTATGAGCTTTCGAAGCCGCTCGGTCATCATCGTGCCGTAGTGGTAGGCATTGTCCTTGTGCACGATCGCGCTGAACGCGTCGACTTTATCGCCCTGCAGCAGAATGTCGACCTTCACGAGTTCCGCTTCCTGCTCACCCATCGGCTCGTAGTCGAGGCTCGCGTAGCCTTGCGTGCGACTCTTGAGGTGATCGAAGAAGTCGAAAACGATCTCGCCGAGTGGCATCGCGTACCGTAGCTCGACCCGCTCGCCAAGATACTCCATGCCGAGGAGGCTGCCCCGACGGCTCTGGCACAGTTCCATAATGGTGCCGACGTAGTCCTTCGGCGCGAGAATCGCGACCCGCACCATCGGTTCGCGCACGCTCGCGATCTTCCCCTCCGGGTACTCCGACGGGTTCGTGACGGTGACCTCCTGGCCGTCCTCGCTCGTTACCTGGTAGACCACGCTGGGCGCCGTCGCAATGAGGTCGAGATCGAACTCGCGACGCAGACGCTCGCTGATGATTTCAAGGTGGAGAAGCCCGAGAAAGCCGCATCGGAATCCGAATCCGAGCGCCACCGAGGTCTCCGGCTCGTACTGCAGGGCAGCATCCTCGAGTTTGAGCTTGTCGAGCGCCTCGCGGAGCACGGGGTAATCGCTACCGTCGATCGGGTACAGACCGGAGAAGACCATCGGTTTTGGGTCCGTGTAGCCCGGCAGCGGCTCCGCAGCGGGCTTGAGCTTTGCGGTCACCGTATCGCCGACCTTCGACTGGCGCACATCCTTTACACCAGTGATGAGGTAGCCGACTTCACCCGCGGCAAGCCCCTGAGTCGGGGTGGGGCCGGGCGAGGAAACGCCGATCTCGAGGGCTTCGAGGTCGCTGCCGGTCGACATCATCTGGATCTTCTCGCGCGGTGTCAGCTTGCCGTCGACCATGCGCACGTAGGTGACGACCCCACGGTAGGGGTCGTACACCGAGTCGAAGATCATTGCACGCGCCGGCGAGTCGGCCGAGCCCACGGGAGCGGGAACTCGCTCGATCACAAGATCGAGCAGTTCTTCGACACCCATCCCGGTCTTCCCTGAGACTTTCAGGATCTCCGCGGGGTCGCCGCCGATGAGGTCGGCGATCTCGCGGGAGACGCGCTCGGGGTCAGCTGCGGGGAGATCGATCTTGTTGAGCACGGGAATGATCTCGAGATCGTGCTCCATCGCCAGATAGAGATTCGCGAGAGTTTGCGCCTCCATACCCTGTGCGGCATCGACGAGCAGGATCGCGCCCTCGCAGGCAGCCAATGAGCGGCTCACCTCGTAGCTGAAGTCGACGTGCCCCGGCGTGTCGATCATGTTGAGCGCATACGAGGCACCGTCGAGGTCCCAGTGCATACGCACCGCCTGCGATTTGATCGTGATGCCGCGCTCACGTTCGATGTCCATGTTGTCGAGGTACTGGGCACGCATATCGCGATCGGACACGGTGCCGGTGATCTGCAGCATGCGATCAGCGAGGGTTGACTTACCGTGGTCGATGTGCGCGATGATGCAGAAGTTGCGGATCTGTGCGGGGTCGGTCGACGCCGGCACGGGAGGGTTCACACTGCGAGGAGACATTGCGTGCCATTATCGCACTTCTGCAGGGCGACCGGACAATCGGCGTGGCGATCGGCGAGTAAACCGCGTCTGAGTTCTGCTAGAGTTGTTGATTGGCTTGCGTGTGGATACGATCCACACCCTCCGCGAGGTGCCCTCTCTCACCGAACGGAAGACCCAGTTATTGATCTCCAACTGAAGGAACCAACCCAACGTGGCAAATATCAAGTCGCAGCTGAAGCGCATCAAGACCAACCGCAAGGCGACCGAGCGCAATCGTGCCGTCAAGAGCGAGCTCCGCACCTTCGTGCGCCGTACACGCGAAGCCATCGCAGCCGGCGATAAGGCCGCTGCTGAGAGCAGCCTCAAGGCAGCGAACCGCAAGCTGGACAAGGCTGCTTCCAAGGGTGTCATCCACAAGAATCAGGCCGCGAACCGCAAGTCGAAGCTTGCATCACAGGTCGCAGCAATCTAAGCACCTGTAGCGGTTCGAAGCGAGGGATCCCGCCGATGTCGGTGAGATCCCTCGCTTCGTTTTTCCGCGCCTGAGCGTCCGGTTCGTGACGGCCGGTCAACGACGGCCGCGAGCCGCAACAAACATGAGGTACCGTTCCAACGCATACTCGGGGTCGCGGCTGCCGCCTTTCAACCGCAACTCCGTCTCGGCTGCAAGATCGATGCACCGCGCGAGATCCTCCTCACGCCAGCCGCGAGCTTCGCGGAGCGCCCGTTCCACCTGCCAGGGCGCCATCCCGAACTGCTTCGCCAGCTGACCACTCGAACCTGAGGCACCGTATACCCGAGCCATTGCGCGCACCTTCATGTTGAGCGCCGCAAGAATCGGAATCGGGTCGGTCCCGGTGGAGAAGGCCTGGCGCAGCAGAACGAGCGCATCGGCGGCACGCCCTGCGGTGGCCGCGTCGGCAACCTTGAAGCCCGTGGTTTCCACCCGGCCTTCCGTGGCGCGCCCGACCTCTTCCTCGGTGACTCGTGGCCCTGCGTCAGAAACGAGCTGTGCGCATGCGCCGGCGAGCTCGCCGAGTCCCCCAGAGTACGCTGCCGTAAGCATTCGCGCAGCCCCGGGTGTGATCTGCGCCCCCAGCCTGCGGACCTCCGACTGTACGAACGCGAGTCGATCCTGATCCCGCTTCACCTCAGCACACACGACCTCAATGCCGTCGCCGGCGCCGCCGCGCACAAGATCGAGCAGCGCCTTGCCGCGCTGGCCTCCCGCGTGCCGAAGCACGAGCACCGCGTCCTCAGCGGGCTGCTGCACGTAGCGCTTCGCGTCCTCGAGAAAGGCGTCCGAGCATTTCTCCACCGCTTCAACTCGAATCAGACGGGGCTCGGCGAACAGCGACGGACTCGCGAGCGTGAATAACTCCCCCGCGGCGTACGAGGCGGCATCAATATCGTGCACCTCGAGCCCGTCTTGAGCCTCTCGGAGGATCTCGCGGACTCGTTGGATCGCCCGGTCCGCGAGGAACCCCTCCGGACCGCTCACGAGAACGACCGGCGCCGCAGCCGCTTCGGACCACGCAACCTGAGGGATCTTATGCTTCGAACCTCGCGCTACTGCCACCCCTCAACCCTACTCGGCACCAGCGGCACCACTGCTCGACATCCGTTCAGCCCACACGCGCAGCTCGTCACCGTCGGCGCTCAACGCGATGGTTCCGTGCACATCGGTTCGCAGGGGTCGCGCACCAGCGCGTTCGTACAACCGCAGAGTCTCGGCGGTTGGATGACCATAGCCATTCCCCGCGCCAACCGAGAAGATCGCGTGCCGGGCCCCGACGACGGCGGGCAGCGCAGGATCCTGATCCCGGGAACCGTGGTGCGCGACTTTCACGACCTCGGCGCGGAGCTGCTCGTCACCAAGGGCCCGAAGCAGTTGCTGTTCTTCGCTCCCGGTATCGGCGAGGAGCAATGTGGTGACCTCGCCGCTGTCGACGCGCAACACCAGACTCGCGGCGTTCGAATCCAACGGTTGCGTTCCGTCCTGGGGTGCGAGAACTTCCCACTCCAACGCCCCAACGCTCCCCCGATCTCCGCGTGCGCCGACGCGAAACGGCACTTCGGCGCTGCGGAGCCGGTCGACCAGCGGGCGGTCCTCACCATCGCGGCGGTTCGCGGGTGCGATGATCGCAAGCTCGGTCCGGTCGATCACTGCACCGAGCGCACCGATATGATCACGGTCATCGTGAGTGAGCACGAGCAGTTCAACACGACGCACTCCGAACCGGTCGAGACAGGCGATGAGGCGTGCGTCGTCGTCGCCCGTATCGACGACGAGAACCTGTTCAGGCGTCGTCGCCGCACGCAGCAGCACGGCATCACCCTGACCGACGTCGCATGCAACGATCTGCCAATCCCGCGGCGTCGCATGCGAGAGCACCAGGGGCGCCACCAGGGCCGGCCCCGAAAGCGTTCCGAGTGCCGCGCCG
>JBBAFK010000068.1:0-15165 GCA_041655455.1 Leucobacter sp.
CGTCGACCCCGGCACCGGCTCCTGCGAGGAGCGGAAGCAGGGTCTCGGCGAGGCGGGTGAGGTTCCACAGCACGATTCCGGGCTGGTTGCCGTAGGCGTACCTACCCTGGTGGTCGATCGAGCTGAAGACGGCGCCGGCGTCGTAGGCATCGAGGAAGGCGCACGGACCGTAGTCGATCGTCTCGCCCGAGATGGTGGTGTTGTCGGTGTTCATGACGCCATGCACGAAGCCGACGTGCATCCACGCGGCGACGGTGCGCGCCTGCACGTCGACGGCGTGTGCGAGGAGTCTCAGTGCGTCGTCGCGGAGCGAACTGGCGTTATTGCGGAGCGAACTGGCGCCGTCGCGAAGCATAGGGGCGTCACCCGCACGGTCCGATGCACCACCCGCTGGCCGAACCTCAACGGGCCCCCTCTCTCCGTCCGGCAGGTCCACGTGTCGCGCCACCGCGAACCGGGTGAGCCGTTCGAGCACGCCCGGATCCTCGAGGGATCGCGCGTACTGGAAACTTCCGACCCGCAGGTGGCTCGCGGCGACCCGCACGAGCACTGCGCCGGGGAGCGGGTCCAGCGCGTCTTCACGGAAAACATGTCGGCCGGTCGCGAGGACGGCGAGCGCTCGCGTCGTCGGAATGCCGAGGGCGTGCATAGCCTCGCCCATGAGGAGTTCGCGGAGCATCGGCCCGATGGCGGCGTAGCCATCGGCTCCTCGCGAGAACGGGGTGCGGCCTGAGCCTTTGAGGTGCAGGTCGTGGAGCGTGCCGGCGCGATCCCTCACTTCTCCGAGGAGGAGCGCGCGCCCGTCACCGAGACGCGGCACGTAGGCTCCGAACTGGTGGCCCGCGTAGGCTTGCACGACCGGCGTGCTGCCGGGGGCGAGCTCAGCGCCGAGGAGAAACGCGATGCCGTGCTCGCTCCGCAACCAGTCGGGGTCGAACCCGAGGTCAACGGCAAGCGGCTCGTTCAATACGAGCAGCGAGGGATCCGCGAACTCTGCCGCCTGCCACGGGAGCGAGAGCTCCGGAAGTTCTCGCGCGAAGGCGTTGCCGAGGTTCGGGAATGGAGCGCTGGTGCGGGCGGTCTCCCGGTCGGTCTCCGTATCGCTCATGCCCCGAGCATAATTCGGGCTGCTGATCGCACACTCAGGTGCTCGGTGGCGAGCGAGCGGCCGCGAAAGCGCACTCGCAAACGCGCGCAGGCGTACGCCTGTCGAGCGTCCCACCCAGCTCTGCGCCGACCGCCATGTTCTTGGATATGGTGAGCTGTATCTGCGGTTCTGATGAGGGAGACAAGTGCGCATGCGTGATCAGTATGAGCGACGGGAGCGGTTGAACCGGGGTCTCGCGATCGCAGGTGCCGCGGTGCTCGTCATCGGGATCCTCTGGATCGATATCTCGACGGGTATCTGGCAAGATCTGGTGATCGCCGCGGGTCTCGCGGCCGGTCTCGTCACGTTCTTGTTGTCGGCCCTCGTGCTCAATCGCATCATCGCGCGGCAGGCGGAGAAACGGTGGGCTCCCGTGAACCGGCTCGCGGTAACAGAGTTCTTGCACGCGATTGCGGACGATGAGAAGAGCGAGGTTGCGCACGGCGTGATCGTGGCGCGATCCCTGCCCGACATTGCGGGTGTTGAGGATCGCGATGCGTTCTCCGCGTCACTGCATGCGCTGCGGGAAGCGGTGGCCCGTGAACGGAGCGAGCTCTCTGGCGCGCTGAGTCGCTGGGCCGAGTTTCTCACAACGAGCGGGGACAACGAGTTGACGCTGCGACACGTCGCCGACATTGCGCTGCAGCTCGACCAGGTTCGGGATACCGCGCTCGAGATTGAGCAGCAGCCGAGCGTGCCGGGTCGGAAACGGCTGCTTGCCGAGATCGCGGAGTGCAACACGCATTTCGCGTCTCTCATCGGTGAGCTGCAGCGGCGCCTCGCAGCCGACACGAAGCTCGCGGCAGGCTGAACGCGGGTCATGCGGCTGCTGGCTTCAGGGCTCAGGGGGCAAACCGCCACCGAGTGATAGTTTGAAGTTTGAGTGGCGACCGTCGGTACCGGGGAGGGAGACCGTCATGGCAGCACCCGAAGCGCACCAGGATCGCGAGGGATCCGCCGCGCCCCCGCCTCCCGACGACGCGGCGCTCTTCACCGCGGTCGCTGCGTGGGCCGAGGCCGACCCCGACCCCGAGTCGCGCGCGGAGGCACTGCGTCTGCTGGAACTCGCGAGATACCCGAGCGGCCTCGATACAGGGATCACCGAGCCCGCAGACGGGATCGACGGGATAGACGGGATCGACGGCAACCCTGCCGCGGCCCCCGAAACCTCGGACGCCCGCACAGCGGAGCGCACCGCGGCTCTCGCACAGCTGCGAGACGCGTTCACAGGCCGGCTCGTGTTCGGTACGGCGGGGCTTCGCGGGGCGCTGGGTGCGGGCCCTCGGCGAATGAACCGCGTGGTCGTATCGCAGACAAGCGCGGGGTTCGCCAGGTACCTGCTCGAGCGGGCCGAGGCCGGGGAGACCCATTCGCCGCCCTCAGTCGTGATCGGATACGACGGCCGCGTGAACTCCGACGTATTCGCGCGTGACGCGGCCGAGGTGATGACGGGCGCCGGCATCGACGTCACGCTCCTGCCGGATGCGGGGCCCACGCCGCTCACGGCGTTCGCGGTCCGCAGGCTCGGCGTCTCCGCCGGTGTGATGATCACCGCGAGCCACAATCCGCCGCGCGACAACGGGTACAAGGTGTACCTCGGCGATGCGGACGGCGGCGCCCAGATCGCCCCGCCGGTCGACGCCGTGATCGCCGCGCACATTGAACGGGCCGCGACGCTGCCGGTGCACGAGCTGCCGCGATCCCTCGCCTACCGCACCGCGGGCGCTGAGCTTGCGAACGATTACGTGGCGACGACCGCTGCCGCGGTGGTTCGGGGGCTCCCGGAAGCCGCAGACGGTTCGCGGGTCGCGCACGGATCAGGCGTCGATCTCACCGTCGTCTACACGGCGATGCACGGGGTGGGGTCGGATCTTGCGCGGCGCGTGTTCGTCGCGGCCGGTCTGCCGCCCGTGCACTCGGTCGCGGAGCAGGATGCGCCCGACGGCGCCTTCCCGACCGTCGAATTTCCGAACCCCGAGGAGCCGGGCGCGCTTGATCTCGCGTTCCGTGACGCGCGCGCGATCGGCGCGGATCTCGTGGTTGCGCACGATCCCGACGCCGACCGTCTTGGGCTCGCTGCACCGGACCCTGCCGCACCGGAGGGGTTCCGCATGCTCACGGGCAATGAGGTGGGGCTGCTGCTCGGCTGGCGCGCGGCGGAACGCGAGCACCGACGCGCGGCCCTCGCAGGTGAGGAGCCCCACGGTGCGCTCGCCTGCACCATCGTTTCCTCCCCCGCGCTCGGGGCGGTGGCTCGCGAGTACGGGCTGGAGTATGCCGAGACGCTTTCGGGATTCAAGTGGGTGTCGCGCGTGCCCGGGCTGCTGTTCGGTTTCGAGGAGGCGCTCGGCTACCTCACGCACCCCGCGGTCGTGCACGACAAGGACGGGATCTCGGCGGGCGCCGACGCGATCGCGATGGCGCGCGAGTGCGCCGCGGAGGGGCGATCCCTCTGGGATTTGCTCGACGAGGCGAGCGAACGGTTCGGGCACTTCGCGAGCCGGCAAGTGACGCTCCGGCTCGAGTCGATGGCCGCGGCAAGCACCCTCGCGGCTCGGGTCCGTCGGCAGCCGCCGCAGGAGTTCGCGGGAATCGCCGTCGCCGACGCGCGCGACCTCCTCGAGCCGGGCCTTGCCGAGGCGCCCGCCGACGTGCTCCGTTACGACCTGGTCGACGGCTCGCGGGTGATGATTCGGCCGAGCGGCACGGAACCGAAACTCAAGGTGTATCTCGACACGTTTGGTGACGAGGGATCCGCGGCCGAGCGCCGCGCCACCGCGTCTGCGCTGCTCACCCGCATCGAGGCTTCGGTGCGCGAGTACTTCGACCTCTTGCAAGCCGAGGGTTGAATGGTGTCGCGCGACGGGGTGGGTACGCAGGGCTTAGTGGGAACGCACGGCGAGCCCGGCCCGGGTGCGGTGGCGTGGGATCCCTCGCGCACCGGCGAGCTGCTCCGTGCGCCACGGCCCGATGATCACAAGTATCGGCGCGGGGTGCTCGGGGTTCGCACGGGTGCGGCCGCGTATCCGGGTGCGGCCGTGCTCGGGGTGTCTGGGGCGTGGCGCACCGGCCTCGGCATGGTTCGGTATGTGCCACCCATCGGCGAATCAGCTGAGTTCGGTTTGCCGAGCGCAGCAGCCGCGGTGCTCGCGGCACGGCCCGAGACGGTGTTCGGCGAGCCGACCGGACGCCCGTGCGATGCGTGGCTCATCGGCTCGGGCACAGACTCCGAAGCGAGGCCGGACGCGGAGACGGAGGCGATCCGCTCGCTGCTGATGGGCGACGCGCCAGTGGTGGCCGATGCGGGTGCGCTCGACGTCGCCGTCGAGACCCTGATGTCACGGCCGCCGAGCCCGGTTCCGGTGATTTTCACACCGCACGAGGGTGAGTTCGGCCAGCTGTGGCACGATTCAGGACTCGAAAGTGCCCCGACACTCACGGGGGTGTCCGGCCGCGCCAAGGCCGCCGCAAGGCTCGCGACGCGCCTCGGCGCGACGGTGCTCCTGAAGGGATCGACCACGGTCGTGGCCGGCCCGCGTGTACCTGGAGGCGAGCAAGCACCCGTGTTCACGGTGGGACCCGCAACGCCGTGGCTCGCGACGGCGGGGACGGGGGATGTGCTGGGCGGCGTGCTCGGCGCGCTCGTCGCGGCGCACGCGGAGCGGGTGCGGCGGGATCCCTCGCTGCTTTCCGCGCTGGGTGCCGCGGCCGCGCACCTGCACGATGCTGCGGCCCGCATCGCGGTGGGGAATCCGGAGCGGCCGATCACGGCGATGGATGTCGCCGACGCCCTGCCCGCCGCGGTAGCGGCCCTGCGAACCCGCTGAGCCCGCCACGCGCGCTGAAACTTGGCTACGTGTGAGGCCTGCACAGTCGTTGCTGTCTGCACTGTCGCTGCTGCCGGTACAGTTGCTGCGCCTGCCACCAGGGTGTGTCGGATGATCCTTGACCGCAAATGAGAAGCGGCGCCGGGCCCGCAGTGGGGTCCGGCGCCGCTTCTCGAGGGATCAGACTACGCGTCGATCATCGGCTGCGTGTCTCGGCGCTTGCGCAGCAGCAGGGCGCCGCCGCCGAGGCCGAGGAGCAGGGCGAGGAGCAGCCACATGGCTGCGGCATCGCCACCGGTGACCACGAGCGGGTCGGCCGCCTTCACGGGCACCGTTTCGTCATCCTCGAGCACCGATTCCGGTGTCTTCTCGGATGGCGAGTCGATGACCACGGTGTTCGTGACCTCAGGGTAGGCACCCTGAGCGACGTTCACCACGAGGGTGAGCGTGACGCTCTCGCCGACGTCGAGGCCTTCCTCGATCACCCAGGTGACGGTGCTGCCGCTCGTGCTCACGCCCGTGTCCGGTGAGGACTGGAACGTGAGGCCCGCGGGCAACGTGTCGGTGACGGTGATCGGGCCGGGATCGGCGGTCGGGCCGAGGTTCGACACCTCGATCTTGAACGTGCCGGTCTTGCCGACCTGGAACTCGTTCTCGACCGCGGTCTTCTCGACCACGAGCGTGACGAGCGGCGGCACGATCACTGGATCCTCGTCCTCGTTGGGGTTCGGGTCCGGATCGGGCTCGGGCTCGTTGCCGGTGACACTGGCAACGTTCACGACGCCGTCGTACGCGGCCGGGGTGACCAGGGTGGTGATCACGAGTGGCGCGGCCTGCTCCCCGGTGAGGAGTGGCGACTCGTACGACGCGGTGACGTTGGCGCCGCCTGCCGGGTCGGTCTCGTCGTTCAGCACGATCTCGTCGATCGTCCAGCCCGTCGGGTCTCCAGCCTCATCCAGCACGGGGCCGGTCTCGCTGACGACCTCGAGGCCCGCAGGCACCGTATCGGTGACGGTGATGCCGGTCGCCTCCGACGGCCCGTAGTTCGTGACGAGCAGCGTGAATGGCAGCTCGTCACCCACGCGGACCGCCTCAGCGTCGTGGCTCTTCACGATTCCGAGGTCGATCTGGCGTTCCGCCGTGACAACCGCGTTGTCGGAGTCTGGCGCTTCCTCAGGATTGTCGACGGGGTCGCCGTTGATCTCGAGGGTCTCCTCGTCGATCGATGCGACGTTGTCGAGTTCCGCGCCGGCGGCGACGGTTTCGGAGACGCGCACCTCAAAGACGATCGAGGGTGCCTCGCCTCCCACCGCGATGCCCGAGGCGGGTGTGCGAGTGAACGTGACCGTCTGCGAGTCAGCCGGATCGACCTCTGCGGTCCAGCTGGCGGCACTGTCTCCGCTCAAGCCCACGAACGAGATGCCCTCGGGGAGCGTGTCGTTCACGATGAGCGGCGCGACTGCGTCACTCGGGCCCTCGTTCCACAGGTCGAGCTGGTACCAGAGCGAGCCACCCGCGATGACGGTCGTGGTCTCGTTGCCCTCGCTGTCGAGCGCGGTCTTCGCGATCCCGAGATCCGCGGAGCGGACCGTGGTGATTGCCGCGTCGTCCCGATCGCTCGGATCCTCGGTGGTGTCATCCACCCACGCGATCTCGCCCCAGTTGACGAGTCCGGGCAGGTCGGTCGGCTGGACGCCGGGTGCCAGGTCCGAGGTCATAACGATCTCGCTCTGGCCGACCGGGTGCAGCGCGCCGTTCGCCGTGTACTCGCAGCTCAGGTCTGCGACCTCGCACTCCCAGCCGTCGCCGGCCATGGAGGTGATGGTGACGCCCGTGGGCGGCGTGTCGGTGAAGGTCACCGGCGCTGCCGAAGGCCCGTGGTTCGTGATGAGTACGCGCCAGGTCACCTCGGTGCCTGCGGCGTGCTCGGCCACCTCGACCCATTCGCCCGACGTGGTGAGCACCTCCTTCTCGATGCTCATCGTCGCCGCACGGACGACGGGGATTTCGTCGTCGTCATCGTTGTTCGAGGGATCATCGCCGGGCTCGCCGTTGACACCGTCGACGCGGGCGTCGTTGGTGTAAATGCCGGGTGCGACGTCGTCTCCGACGAGCGCGTCGAATGCGATCGTCACGACATCCTGTCCGGTCGGGAACTCCGCACCGCTCGCTTCGATGGTCCAGGTGACTCGATCGAGACCCTCGGGCGTCGTGTCCACCACCGTGTTGGTGATGGTTCCGAGCCCGGTGGCTGCAACGTTGTCGCCGTAGGTGAAGCCCACGGGCAGCACGTCGGTGACCGTGATGGGGCCTGCCGATGCGGAGGGACCATTGTTGTGCACCTGCAGCAGGTAGCGTACGGTCTCGCCCGCGTTCACCGCGCCCGTGGCGGGTACGGTGTGCGACTTCTCGAGTGCCCAGTCGACCATCTTGCCGGTGCCGGTGGTGTCGGTGGCGCAGTCGTCACCGTCACGGACCACGTCGTCGGCTGCAACGCAAACCGTGTTCTCGATGTCGTCCGTCGCGGACTCGTTGATCATCACGGTGACGATGACCGAGGCGGTGGCCCCGGGCGCCAGGTTCTGATCGTTCGAGAAGGTGAGCGTCTGGTCGGTCTGACCAAACGTCCATCCGTCGGCGGGTGCCTGCGCAACCCACGAGACGTAGTCGAGCTCGCTCGGCAGTTCGTCGGTGAGGGTCACGCCACGAGCGTCGGCGGTGCCGGTGTTCGTGATCGCGAGACGGTAGCTGATCTCGGTGCCCGCGGTGACGTCAGCCGGAGCTGCCACCGGTACCCATTCGCCGTCCACCAGTTCGACGCGGTACTTGTTCGCTCCGACGCTGGTGATCGAGGTGATGGGCTCCGTTTCATCCTCGTCCTCATTGTTCGAGGGATCCGGGTCCGGGGTCTCCCCCGGGTGCACGGTTGCCTCGTTAAGGATCTCGGTTCCTGCCTCGACAGAGGCGCCGATGCTGCCACTGAAGTTGAACTCCACCGTGCTGCCGACACCGGTCGCGGGGAAGACCGCATCCGGGGTGAGCGTCAGCGTGATGTCGTTCCCGGTGATGTCGAGCGCCCAACCAGCGGGAAGGTCGGTGCCCTCCAGCTGCCCCACGTTCACGATCTCTGCGGGCACCGCGTCGGTGACCGTGATCGGTTCGGCGGCGGAACTCACGGAGTCGGAGGGTCCGTCGTTCGAGACGACGAGGCTCCACGAGATGGGGTCGCCCGCGTTGCGGTCGCCCGTCACGGGTGCGAACTCCTTCACGATCGCGAGATCCGCGACCGCGGTGAGCTGCTTCTCGGCCTCGTCTTTGTTGTCTCCGAAGTTGTCGGGGTTCTCGTAGGTTTCACCGCGCACGTCGGCGATGTTGCTGAGCTCGGACCCGGAGGCCGTCGCGCCAGCGGCGATCGTCACGTCTGCGGTGAGCACGATGCTCGCGTCGCCATCGGCATCGAGCACGGTGTGCTCGTCACCCACGGTGAAGATGTACGGAGCATCCGCGGTGCCCTCGCCCGTGACGGTCAGGCTCGGAGTCTGAGCTCCGCTCCCGTCGGCCGGGTAGTAGAGCGCGCTCCACGTCCCCACCGTGACGCCCTCGGGCAGGGTCTGCGTGTCTTCGTACACGTACGGTCCGACCGACGCGTCCGGTCCCTGGTTGGTGACCGTCAGCTGCCACTGCGGCTGCGCGTAGTCGGCGTTTGCACTCTGGCCCGGCACCCAGGTGCCGGTCTCGAGGCCGTACAGGTTCGTCTCGGTGTCCCCGGAGTCGATGACCCCGCCGAGTGCGTCCTTGACGAGCAGGAGATCGGCCTCGGCGATGTACGCGTCGGCTTCGTCGTCCTCACCGACGTATTCGTTGTCGGCGTTTTCAGGGTTGCCCTGCGTGTCGGTCGCGGTGACACTCACCATGTTGGTGTGCACGTTGATGCCGATGCCGGTGCCGGCCTCGCCGAGTGCCCACTCGGTGGGTGTCGCGTCGAAGGTGATCACAAAGACGCCGTCTGCGTCGAGCGGGGTGGCGCCTGCTTCACGGATGGTTTCCGGGCTCCAGACGATTTCCTGCTGGTCGCCATCGGTGACCGTGGCGGGAGTGAGCGTTGGCTCACCGGTCAGTGCGACCGGTGCTCCACCGTTCACGCTGATCTGCGCGTTTCCGACGTACTCCCAGTTCGTGGGCAGCAGGTCGGTGACGGAGATGTCCTCAGCGGTGCCATCACCTTCGTTCTCGATGGTGAGCGTCCAGTTGAACGGTTCACCAGCGATCGCGATGCCGTAGTCCTCACCGTCGGCGGGCACGGTCACGGTCTTCGTCGGAACGACGTACGGGAAGAGCGGGGTGACGCTGGCGTCATCCTCGGCTGGCGGCACACCGTTCTCGCCGGGCACGTAGGTGCGGCCGTCACTATCGAAGGACTCGTACTCGGTGATTTCCACCTCGTTGATGTAGGCCGTCGCGCTGAGCTCGGTGGAGTCGATGAACGATCCCTTGTAACCAAGCTCGATGGACTTCGGCGTATCCGTCCCTGACTCCGGGTACAGGGGTCCGTCGAGCTCCCAGGTGATCTTTCCACCCTCACCGTCGGCAACACCCGCGTCCACGGATGCCGCTGTCGGGGTGATGTCCGTCACCTTCACGCCCGCGGGCACGGTGTCTACCACGGTGATATTGTGCGCTGCAGTGTTGCCCTCGTCCGTCTGGCTGACGGTCAGCGTGTAGTCGAACGTCGCATTGGGGTCGCGCTCGATCGAATCTTGGCCGTCGACCAGCTTCTCGATCTGCAGCACCGGGTTAAGGATCGTCACGATGGCGTCATCCTCATCATCGTCACGAGTGCCCTCGTTGCCGTCAACGGCGTTCCAGGAGAACACCGCAGTGTTCCTCGGGGTCGCCGATTCGACGTCATCGGTGATCTTCACATCGAAGGTGATCGTGATCGTACGATCAGCATTCCAGGTCGCGACGTCGACATTGTCGGTCTTCGCGATCCAGGTCAGGGTCTGACCATCGACCTCCGGCTGTCCGATCGTGGGTGCGCCAGATGTTGCACCGGCCCATTCGATCGATACGTCGGAGCTGTTCGTGACATAGGCCATGCCGGCCGGGAGTACATCGACGAGCTCGACGTCGTAGTAGTTGGCGTCGGCCGGAAGCGTCGTCACGAGCGTGTACTTGACCGTGTCGCCCACAGGCGCTGAAGTCGGGGTCACCGACTTTTCGATCGTCGCCGACGTCAGCTTGACGTCCGCCTCGGCGTCGCCAATTCGATCGCCGCGACGCTCAGTCGTGTCGTTGCCGTCAATCTCGGCTGGCAGAGTGTAGCCCTCAAGGTGCGCACCGTTGGTGAACACCTGGCCTCCGCCAACGTTCGAGTGGACCGTTGCTGTGTAGGTCAGGGTTGAGGAGGTACCGCCCAGCACCGGCTCGGCGAGGGTCCACTTGATGAGTGTTCCATCCCCGGTGTCTTCCGGTTCGCCATGACCGTCGAGCGCGATCTCGCCGCTCTCAGTCAGGGCGCAGTTGACACCTGAGACCACCTCGGCCGTTCCGTTCGCCGAGTCGAAGCCGGTCGGGCTTGTGAGCTCCGGCGGCAGGCAGTCGTACACGACCGCGTCGAAGAGAGCGGGACGGTCAGCGGTGTTACTCACGGTGAGCGTGTACTTCACCTCACCGCTCGGCTTGACGATGCCGTCGGCCGGGTCGGTCACGGCCTTCGCGAGTGTCGGGTTCGGAGTGATGTAATCGACATCTGCCGTTGCGGTCTTCTCCGGGTTCTGCCCACCAGTTTCCGTCTGCGAGTTAAACCGTGCGGTGTTTTGCAGCGTTTTACCGTTCGCAAAGTTCGGATACCCTGCGTCGCTCGGGTGGCTCGCATCACGTGCGTCGATCCACAGCGTCAACTCGACCTGAATCGTGACGTCGTCAGCACTGTCGTTTTGGAAGTACTCGGGGAACGTCAGCGCGCCGCTATCAGGGTCGAAGCTCCAATCGGCTGCCAGGCCTGGAGTGTCCACGCCATTCACGACGCCGGGCGCATTCCAAACCCGCGCACTCGCGAGGTGGTACGGCAGCGCACGCTGCGCCCCCTCTGGCGGTGTGACGTTCGGGTTGCCGCCCCAGCGGAGCACCTCGTCATCCGCGAGTACCCCGTTCCGCACGGTGGTGTTTGCGGGCACCGTCACCTCAAGCAGGTAGGTGGCGAGCTCGCCCTGCACGATCTCATCGTTCTCATTATTCGGGTCGAGATCGTTCAGACCAACCGGAGTTTCGGAGGTATCCTCACCGATTTCGGTCGCGATGAGCGTTTTTGACATTTTCGCATCGGCAACTCGAATATTCGATGGGTCGCTCGTGTCGTTGGCGCTGTCCGGGAAGATGAACTGGCCCGGGTCGAGGTCTTCAGGGGCCGGCGGGTTCGCAACGTTCTCCGATCCCTCGATGAAGAACGTGGACTCGCCGCCGACATTGTTGTCTGCATCGAACTGCACGATGGAGGCGTCATTCACATATCGCTGGTTAATGAGCGCACCCGCAGCATCGGCGCCGTCCGGCACAGTAAGAGTGTAGCCAAGCGTGAACCCGCGATCGATTGCCGGCGTCGTCTCTACGCCATCATCAATCACCGCCTTCGTGGAGGGGGCGATCGTCGAGTCAATCGTCCACACGATGACGGAGCGCTGATGCGTCGCCGCGTCCTTGATGTTATTGGGGTAGGAAGGGTCCCCATAATCGACAGCGGTCACGGTGTAGTCGGCGGGCGTGCTCAGTTCCGATTCAGCTGAATCGAGCACATCCGCAACGGTCGCGGCCGTGTAACTTCCGACGTCTCCAGCAGAAATTCCCTCGGGGAGCAAATCGTAGATGACATATTCGTTCGTCGAGCTGAAGGGGGCGGTCACATCCAGTCGGAAGGTGACCTCGTCGCCCTGCACAACCACTTCGCCGTCAACGTTGCTGCCGAACGTGTTGTTGGTCGTTCCTTCGGGGTTGTTATTTGACTTAATGCCCTTGACGAGGCGCGGCGTGCGATCGAGCTCGATCTCGGCCTGGTCCCGAAGTGCAAATACTTCACCCGCATTGTTCCAGTACTGGAACTTCGCGAGGTTCTGAGCGAGGTCGACCTGCTGGAAGGCGCTAGGGTCCGTGACGGTTACCTTGAGGTAGATTTCAAGGTCCGCCTCGAACGGCAGGAACCGATCATTGCTGCCTTCAAAGCAGTCGCTCGCTCCAAGATCGAAGCTCAGCGACCTCCCGCTGAGGGCCATTCCATCCAGCGGCACAAACTTGTTCAGCCACTCCAGCCGCTCGGCGTCACCGGTTGTGGTCGGCTGGCAGTCACCAAGCCAAGGCAACCCTTCCTCTGAGTCATAGCCGCCGGGCACGATCCACATGTCTTCTGGGCGGTCGGTCTCATCGTCAATCGTGTCGAGATCGAAGGAGACTCCCGCGGGAAGGAAGTCAGTGAACACCGAGTTCCTGACGTCAGCTCCAGTGGGCGGAGAGATGACGATCTTGTACCAGGTCTGGTCGCCCACCTGGAACGGCATGTTTTGTTCAGTGGTCTGCACCCAAGAGTCACCGGGCTCGTCCGCGATGACTTCGCGGTCCGGAGCACCTTCGGAGCGCTTGAGAACCCTCTTTGTGAGGCTGGTTCCGCCGGCCTCTACCGAGGCCTCCGAATCATCCCAGGCGTTCCAAGGGCCCGAGTCGGCTTCTGCCCCTTCCGCCGAGGTCACCCCTTCAAGCGCGGAGATCGGAGTGGTCCGTGCATTGATCTCCGCCTCATTCACGAAAGTATCGCGGGCACCCGTGGCACCGTCGGACGAACCATCCGAGTCGACGTAGCGAGTGTTCTGGTGCACTGAGTACTCGACGGTGTGCGTCGCGTTCGCTGAGGCGAGCGCGTTGGTCGGGTCAAGAGCGAACTCGAGCATGAAATTGCCGGTGTTCGGGTCGAAGGCAATGCCCGAGATGAAGGCGCCGCTCGGCGCTTCGCTGTCCGCGAGGCCGTCAGCTTCGTCGCTCTCCCACTGACAGACGCTGTCGATGCCCGCATCCTTGAGGTATTCGTTCCAAGTTCCGGGGGTCAGGTTGGTGTCTACGATGACCGGCGGCGTCGTGTTGTAGTTGCCGATCACGCGGTTGGGGTATCCTGTAGGATTCTCTGGGTCCTCTTCCCAGACTTTCGTACCGCTAGGGAATACCGGGCACAGGCCATCGGCCATGTCGTCGACGAGACGAAGCACATCGTTTGCAGGGTCTGCTGTATCGTTCGGATTCCCGAGTTCGGCGCTCACATACTCACTGGTAGCGAGTTGCAGTCCGTAGCGAGCATAAGCGCCCTGCTCGAAGCTCCCGGCCGCTCCGGGCTCCCCGCCGTTCACAGTCTTGAGCACGCGCACATCCACGGCGTCTATGACCTCGCTGCCGTGGTCTTCAACGTCCTCACCGTTGTACTCACCCCGCGCGACGGCGACATTGGTGTAAGAATTGGCAGCGGCGGCGCGATCATTCAGGTTGGCTGAGCCGTGACGCGTCGATGCGCCACGGTTATTGTCGAGGTTCGCGATCTGCTGACCATCGGTCGCGGCCGTATATCCAAAATCCATGGTGTTCTCGAAGAGCGGCACCGCGGCGCGGTAGCGGATCTCGAGGAGGCCCGGGGTACCTTCTGTGCCGCTGTACACCTGCTGCACGCCCGGGGTGGTATCACGCGAATCCCCCACGCCAAGCAACGTCGACAGATCCCATGTCACCTTGGTGTAGACCGCACCCTCGACCAGTCCGTAGTCGGCAACCTCGGCCGCTGTCGGGATGACCGTCTCGATGGTCTCTCCCGCTGACGTCTGCCAGGCCGCAAGTTCTGCGGGTGGGTCAGTCTCCTCTAGCGAGAGAGCGCCCGGGTACTCAAATGAATTTCCGAGACCGCCGCCCCGCGTTCCGTTGGCATTCCTCGTGTTATCAACTTCGCCAAGGCCGAGGTACTCGAGCCCCGCAGGAATGAAGTCGACGACCCGAGCATTCGCGATGTCGCCCTCGCCCGTGTGATAGACGCTCAGGGTATAGGTGGTGGTGTGGTCGTGTACGCCTCGAAGCAGCTCGCTCTCGGGGCTCGGCTCGGTCTTCTCGATCCGGAGTGCATTCACCGGGACCTGGTCAGTCACGACGCCGGCGTTCGAGGTGCCAGTCGCCGCGGCGCCCGTGCTCACGCCAGAGCTCCCCGGGAATACGGGCAGGAACTGCGGAACGGAGTTCGTGTAGGCGTTCACCTGGAATGGGAAGTCATCACCAGCGGGGAAGGTGCCAGCCTTGGGGCGAACCGTGAGCGCGTCGGAGACGGTGGCGCCCTCGGGGAGGTCGGAGATGTTCTCAAATACCCAGTACTGCATGCCGGTGGGGACGCGGCAAGCGCCAGCAGGCGTCGGAGCGTCCTCAAGGCCAAGAGCGGCACAGCTGTCGGGGGTGGTAGCTGTGGCGATCCCTGATCGGAGCACGCTCCCCGCGGGATACTGCGTCGGCGTTCCCAGAAGGTCACCGCTGCTGACGAACGTGACGTCTGCATCAAGCACGATCCCGGCGCTCAGGTTGTACTGTGAACTCGCGCCTGCGGTGCCCGTAAAGGCAAGGTCGAGGGTGAGGTCTTCGCCGGCGAGATAGGTGTCGCTGCTACCAGCCGACACGGTTGGCGCTGTGCCTGCAGCAGCCGCAATGTTCGCGCCGACACCGACGGTGACGAGCGCGCTCGCGATCATCGCTCCCGCGGCAGTTCCTGCGATCCAGCGCCGGAATGGCCGCCGTTTCGGCGTCGCCTCCACCGCATTCGAACTTGTTCCGCGCGTGAACAGTCGCAATGACATGCACTCCCCATTCGTCTCGGATCCGGACGCCGAGCTGCAGCGTTCGTTCCGTTCGATCCCCGCTTCGAAAGTCCCCATTCGAAGCATGCTTGTTCGCGGGCAGCCAGAGGCTACGCCCGCGTCAATGCTAGGAACTTCTCAATCTGGGCGATCGATGAAAAGGGTCGTTCTCAGGGTTATCTTTCAGATCAGGCCGCGCCGCTCGGCTTCGAGTACCGCGCGAGCGCGCGAATTCACCCCGAGTTTGCGGTAGATGGAACGCAGGTGCCCCTTGAGCGTGTTCACCGAGATGTACTGCGCACTGGCGATCTGCTCTCGCGAGAGCCCGCGA
>JBBAFK010000069.1:0-15119 GCA_041655455.1 Leucobacter sp.
GACCTCAAGCGGGGTAAACGAATGAGGTCAACCTCAGGAAGCTACGGGAAGCGTGGTGAATCGTGAAATTACACGAAACGCGTGCGTGCCGCAGCCGAGGCCAGGGCCATTGGTGCGCATGATCCAGTTCAAGATGCCGCGGAACGGCCGAACCCCGACAGAGTTTATCCGCGCAACAGCCGTCGGACCAGCAGAATCACGGTTTCACGCGATTGCCGAAGTGGAAGTACCCGACCCACTCAGCCGCGGCACCCGCAGCCTTCAGCCACCGAGTCCCTGACCAATCACAAGAGAGGCACACCATGTCCCACATTTTCCACCGGGCAGCCCATCAGGATGCCGACGCGCAGCTCGAGATCAGCCCGGTCTTCACCCGCCCGGGTGAGGCTACGCAACTTCCGAAGTTCGCCTTCCCCGATGACCTGATGGACCCGGATACGGCATACCAGATCGTTCATGACGCTTCGATGCTCGATGGCAACTCGCGCCTCAATCTTGCGACTTTCGTCTCGACCTGGATGGACGAGAACGCGCAGAAGCTGTACGCGGAAGCCGCCGACAAGAACATGATCGACAAGGACGAGTACCCGGCGACCGCCGAGCTCGAGGACCGCTGCTGGCGGATGCTGGCTGACCTGTGGAACGTGCCGGACAAGAACGATACGATCGGCACCTCCACCATCGGCTCGTCCGAGGCGTGCATGCTCGGTGGGTTGGCGCTCAAGCGGCTGTGGCAGGAGAAGCGCAAGGCCGAGGGCAAGTCGACGGAGAAGCCGAACCTCGTGCTCTCCGCCGGCGTGCAGGTCGTGTGGGAGAAGTTCTGCAACTACTGGGATGTCGAGGCGCGCTACGTGCCGGTGACGATGGATCACCTCGTGCTCGACGGATACGAGCTCGAGAAGTACGTCGACGAGAACACCATCGGTGTCGTCGCCATCCTCGGCCAGACCTACACCGGCCTCTACGAGCCGGTGAAGGAGATCGCGGCGAAGCTCGACGAGATTCAGGAGCAGACCGGTCTCGACGTGAAGATCCACGTCGACGGCGCGTCCGGTGCGATGATCGCCCCGTTCTGTCAGCCCGACCTCGAGTGGGATTTCCAGATCGACCGCGTCAACTCGATCAGCACCTCGGGCCACAAGTACGGTCTCGTCTACCCTGGCGTTGGCTGGGTCGTGTGGCGCAACAAGGCGGTCTGCCCTGAGAGCCTCATCTTCCACGTCAGCTACCTCGGCGGCGACATGCCGACCCTCGCGCTGAACTTCTCACGCCCGGGCGCGCAGGTGCTGCTGCAGTACTACCAGTTCCTCCGCCTTGGCCGCGAGGGCTACCGTCGCGTACAGCAGGACTCGCTCGACGTGGCGCAGTACCTCTCGGGCGAGATCGCGAAGATGGCTCCCTTCGAGCTCATCAGCAAGGGCGACACGATTCCCGTGTTCGCCTGGCGCCTCAAGGAGGGCTACACGAAGAACTGGGATCTCTACGACCTCGCCGACCGGCTCCGGATGCGTGGCTGGCTGGTTCCGGCCTACCCGATGCCCGACGACATCAGCGACCTCGTCGTGCAGCGCATCGTCGTCAAGGTCGGGCTGAGCCGCGACCTCGCCGGCTACCTCCTTACCGCGATCCAGGAAGAAGTTGCGTTCCTCGAGGCGCTGAAGGCGCCGCTGCCGCGTGAGGCAGCAAGCACGAGCTTCGCACACTGAGTGATCCGGGTGCGTCGAGGGATCAGTCACGATCCCTCGACGCACCACGGCTCCCCGTATTTCGACATTCCTCAGAGGACCGGTTCACAGCAATGAACACTCAACACCCCCGGTGGACGGTGATCCTCGTTCCCACGATCAGGAAACAGAGCTGGCTCTTCATGATCGGCTCGAGCCTGTTCGCGCTGAGCGCGATTCCCTGGCTCTCGGCGAACGCCAACACGCAGATCATGAACCTGCTGTGCTTCGTGGGCGCCTGGTTCTTCACTGCGGCAGGCCTGCAGCAGTGGATCCTGAGCGGCGACGCCACCGCTCCCGTCGACTACGCCCCCGGAAAGATGTTCCGTGCGGAGTGGCTCGGTGCCGCGACGCAGAGCGTCGGCACCGTGCTGTTCAATGTCAGTACGACGAGCGCGCTCACCGCGACAACGGTGGCCGCGCAGAAGCACCTCGTGTGGAGCCCGGATGCGGGCGGCTCCGTCGCGTTCCTCGTGAGCGCCACGTTCATCTACATGGCGTATGCGCGCGGCGGACGGTCGCTGTGGTGGGATCCCTCGCAGCCCGGCTGGTGGTCCACACACATCAACATGATCGGCTGTATCGCGTTCGGTGTGTCGGCCGTGGGCGCATTCATCCGCCCCGACGGTTCGACGGCCGATGCAGACCTCGCCACCTGGGGTACGTTCATCGGCGCGATCTGCTTCTTCCTCGCCTCGTGGATTGCGCTCCCGGGGCTGCCCTGGAACCGTGCCGCAGCACTGCAGAGCGCACAGGTGACGCGATGAGCGCACCCACCCACCAGATCGAATTTCCACCGACCGCCGCGAACAACGCGGCACCGAAGACCGGTCGCGCAGCAGCGCGCCCGGAGAACTGAACCGCGGCAGCGCCCCTGCTCCGGTTCGAGAGAAAGGCAAACGACAATGTGTACTCGAGTAGTGTGGCCTGACGCAAACGGTTCGGTCCTCGTCGGACGGAACATGGACTTCCACATGGATCTGCTGACCAACCTGTGGAAGCTCCCCCGCGGCATCGAGCGGAACGACGGCGTTGAGGGCAAGCTCAGCTGGAAGGCGAAGTACGGCAGCGTCATCGCGACCGCCTTCGACCTCATCGCCACCGACGGCATGAACGAGGAAGGCTTCGCCGGCCACATCCTCTGGCTCGCCGAATCCGACTACGGCAAGCCGGCCGAGAGCGAGACGCAGCTCAGCCAGGCGATCTGGCTGCAGTACTACCTCGACAACTTCGCAACCGTCGCTGAGGCGGTCAAGTGGACCGAGGAAACGCAGGTCAAGATCTCGCAGCTCGTCGATCCGACCGGACACATGGTGCCGACCCTGCACCTCGCAATTAACGACGCGACCGGTGACTCCGCAATCATCGAGTACACCGACGGCAAGCCGACCGTCTACCACAGCCGCGACTACCAGGTGATGACGAACTCGCCGACCTACGATCAGCAGCTCGAGCTGGTCAAGGAGATCGACGGCCTCGGCGGCGAGAAGCCGCTGCCCGGATCGACGCTCGCGAGTGATCGTTTCGCCCGCGCCTCCTTCTACGTGAAGCACCAGGTGCAGCCGAAGACGCAGCTGCAGGGGATGGCAGCGATGTTCAGCATCATCCGCAACGCCGCGCAGCCGTTCCGCACCCCGGAGCCGGGCAAGCCAGATGCGTCGCAGACGATCTGGCAGGTCGTGGCCGACCTGACGAACAAGCGCTACGCGTTCGCCTCGACCACTCGCCCGAACATTGTGTGGGTCGATTTCGACAAGCTCAGCTTCAACGAGGGCACGAAGGAGCTGAAGCTCGACCTGCTGAGCCGCCTCGCGCTCGAGGGCGGCATCGCCGGTGACGTAAGCCACCAGTTCAAGTCCGTCGATGATCTCACGAAGCGCATTCTCGCGGCCGGGGTCGAGGGGCTTGAACTCATCGCTGCGAAGCAGGACGAGTTCAAGGCGATCGAGCAGGATGTCGAGCGCCGGGTGAACGAGCTGAAGCACTCGGTCGCCAAGTAGTTCAAGAACGGGTGTGCGGTGCGGCCGTGGGTGGCCACGCCGCACACCCGCATCATCTGTCGTGCTGGCTCGGATGAGGGATCTCGATCATGGAAGACGAACAAGAACTCGCGAAACTTCGTGGTCGCATCGCGCAACTCGAATCTGAGAACGCCGACCTGAAAAAAACGACCCGCACGGGTGACGCGGTGCTCCGTCGTCGTCGTCGCTGGCTCAGCGCGCTGTCGGCGGTGCTCATCATTGTGACCATCGTCGTGGCGCCGATCGCGGTGCTCGGCACGTGGGCACGGGCCCAGCTCGTCGATACCGACCGCTTCACCGCGACCTTCGCACCGCTCGCGCAGGAAGAGTCGGTGCAGGGCTTCCTTTCGGACCAGGTGATGGGCGCTGTCGAGGAGAACGTCGACATCGACGGCCTCATCGAGGGCGTCTTCGACGGACTCGGCGAACTCGACCTTCCCTCAGAGGCCACCGCGGCACTGCCGCTGCTGCAGGGCCCGGCAGCTGAGGGAGTGCGGTCGATTATGCGCACCGGTGTGGATCGCGTGCTCGCGTCCCCGCAGTTCGCGCAGCTGTGGGAGACGGTGCTGCGACAGAGCCACTCGCAGGCGATCGCCGTGCTGCAGGAAGACCCCGACGCGATCCTCGAACTCGATGACGACGGCACGCTGTCGATCCGGCTCGAAACGGTGATCGCCGAGGTGAAGGGGGTGCTCGTCGAGCAGGGCTTCGGTTTCGCTTCAAACATCCCCGAGATCGAGCGCTCGATCCCGATCGTGCAGGCGGACGAGCTGGCCGGGGTTCGCGCCGGCTATCAGGCGGCGGTGACGACGGGCTACCTGCTCCCGTGGGTGCTGCTCGTGACACTCATCGCTGGCGTGGCGCTCGCGAAGCGACGCATGCGGGCGCTCGCGTGGACCGGAGCGGGTCTTGCAATCTCCTTCCTCACGCTGGCGGCCGGGGTTGGCATCGGCCGCTGGTATTTCATGAACTCGATGAGCCCCTCGATCATGCCGTCGCGCACCGCCGGGGTGATGTTCGATCAGGTCACCATGTCCATCTCGTCGGTCGTCACCGCGCTCGTGCTGCTCAGCGTGGTGATCATGATCGGAGCCTGGTTCGCGGGCGGGTCGAAGGCTGCTCGGGGAATCCGCAATGCCCTCGATAGTGGTTTCGGGGCCGCACGCCGATCCCTCGACCGGCACGGCCTGCACACCGGGGCGACCGGTCGCTTCGTCGAGCGCTGGCATCGCCCGCTGATGGCCGCCATCGTGCTCGTCGCGATCGTGATCCTGCTGATGATTCGACCCATCACGGCGATGAGCGTGTTTGTCACCGTCGCGGTGGTGCTGGTGCTCCTTGTCGTGCTCGAACTCGTCAGGCGGCCTGAGCCTGCCGGCAAGCCTGGCGCCTCCGGCCCCGACGGTCCTGTTGAGGGCGAGGGAGAGGCACCGAGCGACGCGTATGAACTCCAGGTCGAGGCGCAGAAGAGCGCACCGTAATGTGGGCGCTGCTGGCGGGCCTGCTCACCACGGCTGTCGCGATCGCGATCAGCCCGCTCGCCATCGTCACCGTCATCCTGTTCGCGACGAAGGGCAGCGGGCGTACGAAGGGCACCGCGTTCCTGCTCGGCTACATCTTGCTCGAGGTGCTCCTCGTTGGGGCCATCGTGCTTTGGGGCCGGGAAGCGGGCGCAGAGGTCGAGGGATCCGAGACGAACGTCACGATCGACGTTGTGCAGATTCTGCTCGGAGCGCTGCTGCTCGTAATGGCCGTGGGTCAGTGGCTGCGGCGTACCAGCGAGCACGAACCGAAGTGGCTCGGCAAGCTCGACGGCGTGAAACTTTGGCAGGCGTTCGGGCTCGGGTTTCTTCTCGCGGGGCCGCTCTCTCCGAAAGATCTGCCCCTGCTCATTTCCGCCGCCGGTCGCATCTCCCAGGCGGACATCACGCCGGAAGAAACCGTCGTGGTCATCGCGATCTTCACGGCGCTCACCGCTGTCGCGGTCGCGATTCCGTGGTTCGTGAGCGTTTTCACGCCGACCCGAGCGGAACAGCTGCTGAGCGGAATGCGGCGGTGGCTCATCGCGAATCACGCCGTGATCATGACCCTGCTGTTCCTGATTCTGGGTGTAAAACTCATCGGCACCGGCGCCGCAGACCTGCTCGTCTGATTACCGTTCGCGAACCGGGCGAAGCCGAACTCACTTACCTGGCGCGTCTGACGTTGTGCGAGGCGCATCGCCTGGCGCGCCGGCCGCCACCCTGCGGCGTCTCGCGACGATGACGAGGTGCCCGAGCGTGAGCACGAGAAGCGCCGCGGCCGCCCCGACGAGGGTATACAGGGCGCGCTTGCCGATCGCGAGCAGCAGATCGTGGGTGGTGCCCGTCGTCTGCAGTACGACTGCGGGGGTGAGCAGGGTGGCGAACACCCAGTACGGCAGTTTGAGGTTCGCGTACGCTGCGCCGAGGGTGAGGAGAAACGCGAGGATCGAAATCACCGCAGGCCAGTCGTGCAGCGCGGCGACGACGATCACCGCGACGAGGGCGCCGGCGAGTGTGCCCGCGATCCGCTCGAGCATGCGGTGCGTCGCGTCAGCGTAATACGGCTGTACAACAACGAAGAACGTGAGAATGATCCACCACGACGAGGGCTCGAGCCAGCGCATCGACACGTAGGCGGTGACGCCGACGAGTACGCCGAGGGCAGCGGCGAAGGTGCCCGCGGTGTGGCGCGGAATCGCGACGGGCGCCTTCACCTTCATGGCGTTGACGACGAACGCGCCGACGAGCGCGGTCCAGAGCCCGCCGCCCGCCACATAGGCCATGGTCGCGAGCCCCGCCGCGACGGAGGCGTTGGCGGCCACCGTCGCCGAGGGCAGCGCGACGTGCAGATCACCGATCAAGGCGTACGCGGCGAGCGGCCCCGCGAACGCGCCGACGAGATGCCAGCCGCGCGCTGCGGAGAGCCCCGTTCCGACCCCGATCGCCGTCATGAGCAGCGCGCCGAGCAGCGGTTCGGTGCGCAGCGTGAGCGCGAGACCGATAAGCAGGGGCGTGATGAGAGATGCCGTGAATGCGAGTCGACGACTCGTGAAGAGCCCCATGAGGGCCGGCAGCATGCCGAGATACCAGAGGCTTCCGCTCGCGCTCAGGGGTGAGGCGCTCAGGGCGAGCATCGGCGCAACGGTGAGGAGCGCTGCGCCGATGATGAGCGGCAGACGGAAGCGGGCTGGAGCCGTCACGATGGGTGTGATGTGCCGGAGAACGCGGCTACTTCTTCTTTTTAGGCCGGAACCAGGGGAAGAGGGATCCGATCACGACGCCCGCCAACAGCACCACGAGGAACCAGGCCCACGCCGGCATCGCGAACTCGATGACCAAGAATCGGAGCGTCAGGGTTCCGACATTCGAGAACACGAACACGAGGGCCGCGACCGCGATAATGATCGCCCAAATCATCTTGCCGCTGACGGCCGGCTTGGCCGCGTCATGAGTGTCGTTCGTCATGGGAGCTCCTGTGCGTTCGCGTGGCGTAATCGAGGGCAGCGATGTGCGCCCCCCACGTTCCTTATTCTGTCAGCCCTAGGCGCTCGCCGAGAGGATTGAACGGATCGATCGGACTGAGTCGAAATGTCAGAGCAGGTGTCGGCCGCCCGAGCCCCGCATCCGCGAGACGAGGTTCTTCACGTCTTGTGCCCGGGCCTTCGAAGTGACGAGGAGCACGTCGGGAGTGTCGACCACGACCACATCCTCCATGCCTACGAGGGCGACGAGCCGGTCGCTGTCGGAGACGACGATGCCGCTCGACGCGTCGGAGAGCACCTGCGCACCGTCGCCGAGCACCGCGAGGTCACTTCCCCGCCCGCGCGTGAGCAGGTTCGCGACCGAAGCGAAATCACCCACGTCGTCCCAGTCGAAGTGGGCCGCGACGCACACCATGTTGCCCGCCGCCGCCGCGGGCTCGGCAACCGTGTAGTCGATGGCGATTTTTGGCAGCGTCGGCCACAGGCGCTCGCGCACCTCGGCGCCCCGATCCGTGCCCCAGGCGGCCGCGATCTCGCGCAGCGCGGCGACCATCTCGGGTTCGGCCTGCGCCATCTGGTCGAGGAGCACGCGGGCCCGGGCGATGAACATGCCGGCGTTCCAGAGGTAGCCGCCATCGGCCAGGTAGCCCTGCGCCACGTCGGCGTCGGGCTTCTCCACGAACTCGGTCACGTCGTAGAGGTCGAAGGGTGCGATGTCGCCGCGCGCCTCGCCGCAGGCGATATAGCCGAAGCCGGTCGCAGGGTGCGACGGGTGGATGCCGATCGTGGCGATATACCCCTGGTCGGCAGCGCGGGTCGCGGTGGCGACCGCGCGCTGGAAGAGCACGTCGCCGCGAATCACGTGGTCTGCTGCGAAGGATCCGAGGATCGCGTCGGGGTCGCGCAATTCGAGAAGCGCTGCGGCGAGTCCGATCGCAGCGGAGGAGTCTTTGGGTTCGCTCTCGGTGACGAGGTTCTCGGGGAGAAGCTCGGGGAGCTGCTCGACGACGGAGTCGCGGTGCGCGTTGCCGGTGACGACGAGTACCCGCTCGGGCGGTGCGATCGCGGCGAGGCGATCCCAGGTCGCCCGGAGCAGTGAGTCGCCGGAACCCGTGAGGTCGAGCAGGAACTTGGGCGCCTTGGCGCGGGAGAGCGGCCAGAGCCGAGAGCCGACGCCGCCGGCGGGAATGACGCAGGTGAGACGCTCGAGGATGTGTTCGCGATTCGCTTCGGGCATACGACTCAGCCTAATCCTCTCGGCGGTTCGATGTGCAGGGTACGAGCGACTGTCGGGGGCCAACTGATCCGGGTAGGTGAGGGATCCCTCGCCAACATCAGACGTTTGTTCAGGATTCGATGCTACGGAGGGTGGGCAGGTCCGGCGCGAAAGAGTGCCATAATAGGTCGCAGCGGATGCTCTGATACGCGCCTGTCCGTGCGCGGAGTTTTCCGGGATCCGCGAAGCCAGGTGCCGACGTTGTTCGGCCACGCAGGACCAAGGAGGACGCACGTGTCAGCCCAAACGGCAGAGGTCTCAGCCGCGCCGAAGAAGAGCCGCCCGGGGGGCACGCTCTACCGCGGCAACGAGGGGATGTGGTCCTGGGTGCTGCACCGCATCACCGGTGTCGCCATCTTCTTCTTCCTTCTGGTCCACGTGCTGGACACCGCACTCATTCGCGTGAGCCCTGAAGCCTACAACGCGGTGATGGCCACCTACAAAACCCCCATCATGGGGCTCGGCGAAGCCGTGCTCGTCGCGGCGATCGTCTTCCACGCGTACAACGGCATCCGCATCATCCTGGTCGACTACTGGCGCAAGGGTGCCCAGTACCAGCGCGCGATGTTCTGGATCGTGATCGCGCTCTGGGTTGTGACGATGGCGGGCTTCCTGCCGCGTCACCTGATGAACGTGTTCGGGCACTAAGGGGCAGGAGAGACTGACATGACGATGACGATTGAATCCCCTCGCTCGAAGACCCCCGCGAAGAAGCGCACTAACTGGGAGAAGTGGGGCTGGATCTACATGCGCGTATCGGGAGTGCTGCTCCTGGTGCTCGTCTTCGGCCACCTCTTCTCGAACCTGATCGCCACGCCGGGTGGCGTACACGCGATCGACTTCGGCTTCGTCGGCGGCAAGCTCGCGAACCCGTTCTGGCAGGTGTGGGATGTGCTGCTGCTATGGCTCGCGCTCATTCACGGCGCGAACGGCATGCGCACCATCGTGAACGACTACGTGACCCGGCCCGCGGTGGCGAAGACCCTGAAGGTGCTGCTCTTCCTGTCGGCCGCACTGCTGATCCTGCTCGGCACGCTCGTCGTCTTCACGCTCGACCCCTGCCCCGCCGGCGCTGATCCGTCGCTCGTGGCCTCGTTCTGCTCGGCGAACTGACCGGCGCGACGCGAACACACAGACTCCCCAGTTTCGAAGAATAGGAAACACGTGGCTACAGATACCCATCAGGGCGAAGACGTCACCGTCAAGGACGGCGTCACCTACCACCAGTTTGACGTCGTCATCATCGGCGCCGGCGGCGCCGGCATGCGCGCTGCGATCGAGTCGGCCCCAAAGGCCAAGACCGCGGTCATCACGAAGCTGTACCCCACGCGCTCGCACACCGGTGCGGCGCAGGGCGGCATGGCCGCGGCGCTCGCCAATGTGGAGGAAGACAACTGGGAGTGGCACACGTTCGACACCGTGAAGGGTGGCGACTACCTCGTCGACCAGGACGCGGCGGAGATTCTCGCGAAGGAAGCGATCGACGCGGTCATCGACCTCGAGAACATGGGTCTCCCGTTCAACCGCACGCCTGAGGGCAAGATCGACCAGCGTCGCTTCGGCGGGCACACCCGCGATCACGGCAAGGCCGCGGTGCGCCGCGCCTGCTACGCTGCGGACCGCACAGGCCACATGATTCTGCAGACGCTGTTCCAGAACTGCGTGAAGCTGGGCGTGAACTTCTACAACGAGTTCTACGCGCTCGACCTGGTGATGACCGAGGTCGACGGCGTGAAGCGCCCCTCCGGTGTCGTCGCCTACGAGCTCGCGACCGGCGACCTGCACGTCTTCCAGGCGAAGTCGATCGTGTTCGCGACGGGCGGCTTCGGCAAGATCTTCAAGACGACTTCGAACGCGCACACCCTCACCGGTGACGGCGTCGGGATCGTCTGGCGCAAGGGCCTGCCGCTGGAGGACATGGAGTTCTACCAGTTCCACCCGACGGGCCTCGCCGGTCTCGGCATCCTCCTCACCGAGGGTGCCCGCGGCGAGGGCGCCATCCTGCGAAACGCGTCGGGCGAGCGGTTCATGGAGCGCTATGCTCCGACGATTAAGGATCTCGCGCCGCGCGACATCGTCGCGCGCTCGATGGTGCAGGAGGTGCTCGACGGCCGCGGCGCCGGGCCTCACAAGGATTACGTCTACCTCGACTGCACCCACCTGGGTGCCGAGGTGCTCGAGACGAAGCTGCCGGATATCACCGAGTTCGCCCGCACCTACCTCGGGGTGGACCCCGTCGTCGAGCCGGTGCCGGTGTTCCCGACGGCGCACTACGCGATGGGCGGCATCCCCACGAACAACGACGCCGAGGTACTCAGCGACAACACGACCGTCGTTCCCGGACTGTACGCTGCCGGCGAGTGCGCCTGCGTGTCGGTGCACGGCTCGAACCGTCTCGGCACGAACTCGCTGCTCGACATCAACGTGTTCGGCAAGCGCTCGGGCAACAACGCGGCGGACTACGCGAAAACGGCGGACTTCGTCTCGCTGCCCGACGATCCCTCGAAGGAGATTCGCGAGCTCGTCGACCGCTTCCGCACCGGAACCGGCACCGAGCGCGTCGCCGACATCCGCCGCGAGCTGCAGGAGGCGATGGACCGCGGGGCGCAGGTGTTCCGCACCGAAGAGTCGCTCACTGAAGTTCTCGGTGTGATTCACGACCTCCGCGTCCGCTACAAGAACGTGGGCGTGCAGGATCGCGGCAAGCGCTACAACACCGACCTGCTCGAGGCGATCGAGCTCGGGTTCCTCCTCGACCTCGCGGAGGTGCTCGCGTACACGGCGCGCAACCGTAAGGAGAGCCGTGGCGGTCACATGCGAGACGACTACCCGAATCGCGACGACGAGAACTACATGCAGCACACGATGGCCTACCTGACCGGAGACCCGCACTCGCCGGATCCCGAGGACCACATCCGCCTGGATTGGAAGCCCGTCGTCGTAATCAAGGACGAGCAGGGCGAGTTGAGGTACCCGCCGCTGGAGAGGAAGTACTAGGCATGAGCACCGCTACCGCCGACGCATCGGCCACTGTCGAAGAGGCTCCGAAGCCGTTCACGGTCACCCTTCTCGTTCGCCGCTATCTTCCCGAGGACGGCCGCGAGGCCTACTGGGAGGACTTCGACGTCGAGATGTACCCGACCGACCGCATCCTTGACGCGCTCCACCGCATCAAGTGGGATCAGGACGGTACTCTCGCGTTCCGCCGCTCCTGCGCGCACGGCATCTGCGGCTCGGACGCGATGCGGATCAACGGCCGCAACCGGCTCGCATGCAAGACCCTGATCAAGGATCTTGACATTACGAAGCCGATCTACGTCGAGGCGATCAAGGGCCTGCCGCTGGAGAAGGATCTCATCGTCGACATGGAGCCCTTCTTCGCGGCCTACCGTGAAGTGCAGCCGTTCCTCGTGTCGAGCAGCGCGCCCGAGGCGGGCAAGGAGCGAGTCCAGTCGATCGCCGACCGCGAGGTCTTCGACGACACGACCAAGTGCATCCTGTGCGCCGCGTGCACCACGAGCTGCCCGGTGTTCTGGACCGACGGCCAATACTTCGGGCCCGCCGCGATCGTGAACGCGCACCGTTTCATCTTCGACTCGCGAGACGACAACGCCCAGGTGCGTCTCGACATCCTGAACGACACGGAGGGCGTGTGGCGCTGCCGCACTACCTTCAACTGCACCGACGCGTGCCCGCGCGGTATTCAGGTCACCAAGGCGATCGCCGAGGTCAAGGCCGCGATCCGCAGCGGCAAGACCAGCTGAGCCACCGCACCGGCCCGGCTACGCTGTGCGTATGACGAAGCCCCGCGATCACTCGCCCACCACCGGTGGTGAGGATCGCGGGGCTTCTCGCGTCTCCGAGCTCGTCGCGCCCGTAAAACGGCGCTGGGTGTGGGCGCAGGGGTTGCGTCCGTGGCGGACCTGGTCCCGTTTCGTCGACGTCGGCGGCAGTGTGCTCTCTGCCGGGATGAGCTACCAGGCGCTTTTCGCTGTCTTCGCGGGGCTCTACGTCGGCTTCGGGGTGAGCGCAATCTGGTTGCGCCACCGACCCGAGCTCGTGTCGCAAATCGTCGATCAGATCAACATGTTCGTTCCCGGGCTGCTCGGCACGAACGGCGCGGTCTCGCTCAACCAGCTGCTTGCGGCTCGCGCGCTGGACTGGACGAGCCTCGTCGCGGGTGTGTCGCTGCTGTGGCTTGCGATCACCTGGTTCACCGGTACGCGGCGCGCGATTCGCATCATCTTCGGTCTCGAGGTGAAGCAGTATAAGAACGCGGTGCTGTTGAAGCTTCGCGACTTCGCCCTCGCGATCGGCTTCTTCCTCGCGATCGTGGTTTCAGCGGCACTCACCCTCGTGAGCTCGAATCTGCTGGACAGCGTCGTCGCGTGGCTCGACTGGGATCCGAACAACTGGCTCGTGAGCGGACTTGGCTCGACGATCCGCTACCTCGCAATGTACATCTTCGATGTGCTGGTGCTCATCGCGATCCACTACTGGCTCGCCGAGGTGCGCGTGCAGAAGTGGCGGCTGTGGGGCGGGTGTGCGCTCGGTGGACTCGGTCTCTTCGGGCTCAAGGTGCTCGGCACGGCGTTGCTCGGTGGCGCATCGAGCAACCCGCTGCTCGCCTCGTTCGCAGTACTCATCGGTCTGCTCATTTGGTTCAACCTCATCTGCCGCATGCTGCTGCTCACGGCCTCGTGGATCGCCTGCGGCGTCGATCACTCGCTCGGCAGGCCCGAGGAAGACACGCTCTAACCCCGCGAACTCAGGTCTCGGACCGGCGCGCGAGTACACATCCGGCGATATACTGACGCCAAACTTCGAAAGGATGGACTCGGTGCAGCAGTCGGCAGTCAACGAGCAGGAATCAGGCGACGCGGTCGCGCAGGTTCTCGGCGACTCAGTGACGCACGCCGATGAGGCGACACCTCTCAGGGTGATCGTGCGCCGCATCGAAACGGCATTCTCGGCGGGCGATTTCGCGACCGCTGCCAGCCTCGTCGAACGGAATGTGCTCGCGGCCTGGTTTGGTCTCAGTACTGAACGCTTCGGAGAGATGGTTGCGACCTTTCAGCGCGAAGGTGTTGGTGATTCTGCCGTTTTACCGGTCATGCTGCAAGTGATGACGCCGACGGATGAACTAGAGCCGCCAAGCGAGACTTCAGAGAGCGACCCGTTGACAGCCGTCGCACGATCGTTCCAGCTGAGGATGCAGGGTCGGCACGTTGAAGCGATGGAGGCCGCTGCCCGAGGAGCCGAGGTGCGAAGGGTGCTCCAACCGCTCTTCGATGCTCACGCCGGGTGGGGGCTGTTCGAAGCACTTCAGTATGGCGTGACCGCCATGCTTGCGGGGGATTTCACCGCGGCACTCTCCGCACTCACCCGTGCGCAAATGCATGTCGTTGTGCCGACTCTCGTCTTCCTGTCACGCGACGCCTACGTGAAGATGGCGATGCTGCACGCGCTATACGGCGATGCCGAGCGCGCCCGTGCGCTGCTTCGCGACGCAGAGAGATTCTCACGCACCGAGGTGTGGGCCGAGGAGCACATCGACGTGGGCGTCGCGATTGCGGCTTCGCAGCTGCCGGGAGTGTCGCCCGAGAAATCAATCCAGATGCTCGACGCAGTGCAGATGCAAGCGATCGGGGAGATGTGGCCGTTCTACTTTGCGGCTCTTCACCGCTCCCTGCTCGCGGCGGGCCTGCTGCACGAAGCCGAGCAGCGTGCGGAAGCATTCAGCGCGTTCGGTCTACCGCACGTCGATGGGCAGGGGTTCGCGGGTAGTATCTTCCCGCTGACGGCCGTGACACGGGCGCTGAGCAGGGGTGATCTTTCCGCCGCACGTCGTGAGATCGCGAAGGCCGACGGATCCCTCGCCCTCACACGAATCATCGCTGGCCTTCTGGAGACGTTGGCCGGTCGACCGGCCGAGGCACTCGAAGCAGTTTCGGGCATTCATGATCAGACTGGTGGCCTACGGCAACTGGAGCTGTGGCGATACTCAATTGCCGCCTCTTCCCATCTCACGCTTGGCGGGCGCGAAGACTGCTATGACGTTCTCAAGTTCGCGCTCGAGACGAGCGGGAGCCTCACCCCGGTAGAGCTCTCGTACTTCTCCGACGAAGTCTGTGCATTCGCGAAGGAGGAGGTGGCCGACTGGCCGGTATCTGACGACAAGCAGCCCTCCTACTTCGATATTTTCCCGGCCCCTGGCTCGGCACTGACTCCGCGCGAGATCGAGGTACTGGGTGAGCTGTCTCGCGGGCTCTCGCGAGAGCAGATCGCCAGTGCGCAGTACATCTCGGTGAACACGCTCAAGGGGCACCTGCGTTCCATCTACCGCAAACTCGGGGTGAATTCGCGCGCTCGCGCGGTACTCGAAGCAGAGCGGCGCGGCCTCATCTGAAAGATCACCCTGGGAACGACCCTTTTCAGCGAGCGCCCAGAATGAGAAGTTCCTAGCATTGACGCGGGCGTAGCCTCTGGCTGCCCAAAGGCAAGCATGCTTCGAATGGGGACTTTCGAAGCGGGGATCGAACGGAACGAACGCTGCAGCTCGGCGTCCGGATCCGAGACGAATGGGGAGTGCA
>JBBAFK010000070.1:0-14975 GCA_041655455.1 Leucobacter sp.
AAGCCAAGATTCAAGCAGTGTATGACCGGATCTCCATTGACACTGACCTGCGCCAGAACCTGGAAGCGATGGTGCGTGACGCCCTCAAGACCATGAACGTAGATACCGACGAGGAGCGACGGCGGCTTGAGACGGACAAGCTTCGGATTGAACGTAAACAGAAGAAGCTGCTCGAGGCGCATTACAACGACGCAATCCCCGTAGACCTGCTCCGCACCGAACAGAAACAGCTGGAAGTAGACCTCGCGGCTGTATTACGAAGCCTTGAAACACAGATTCAAGATCTCAATGAACTTGACCGGCTCATCACGCTGGTGCTCGATATCGCCGAGAATCTCGGGGAGAGCTACCGAGCAGCGCCACCTCATATCCGGCGCATGCTCAACCAACTGATCTTCAAGCGCATCAAGGTGTTCTTTGACCCCGGGACATTTGAATCAAGCGCAGAGGGCGAATTAGCCGACACCTTCGCGTTCCTGGGAGAACAGGAAATTCGCCTTGCTGCCAGAGAATTCGCACTCCAACGCAAAGGGCCTGCCGTTTCCGACAGGCCCTTTGCTGATATTTCTCACTCTTCCAATGCTCTTTCTTATGCCTATGGTTTAAGTAAGAGCATCGTGGTGCGCGAGGGGGGACTTGAACTGATCCGTTCCCCCTCGCACACGAAATCAAGAATCCGCGTTTTGCCGCATGATTTCGCGGCTGGATCGAAGTGCGCCTGTGGATAACTCCATCACGATACAGGCCCCTACGCGGTCGGTAGCACATGACTTAGCACATGAAACACTCCGAGCCGCCCGTCAACGTCGGTACGGTTGCTTGCAGCGACTCAGTCGATCGCGACCTGAACAATCGCGATGGGTTGGGTGTAGGTGTCGATGCGTGCCGACACCTGGATCTGCCACTCGCCCGCCACGGGCATCGTGAGCGCCGCCTCGTACTCGCCCGTCGCCGCGTCGAGCTGCGGGGTTGCAGTGAACGGGCCGAGTTCCTGTTCGGGCAGGCGCGCCTCGACCGTCACATCTTCGGCCGTGATCGGTTCGCCCTCGTATTCCAGGCGGAACGTGACCGTGTTCTTGCCGGTGGTGGCCGGTGTGATCGTGCCGTCGACGGTCAGCCCTTGCGACTCGGCGTGCACGGGCGTCTCTTGCGCCGTGGGTGCGGTGGCCTCGGTGCCGTGCGAATGCTCGGGGGTCGTGGTGGGGCTGGTGTTGGTGAGGAACCCGGTGACCGCGAGCACGCCAACCAGCAGTATGGCCTCGGCGGTGAGGGTGCGGCGCAGGCTCACCCACTGCCGCTCGGCGCTCGGGTGCCGGGCGATGCGGGGCAGGAGGCTGGTGCGGTTCCACGCGGCGACCGCGATGACCGCTGCGATGATGATGAGCTTGATCGTGAGGAGCAGGCCGTACCCGGTGCTGACGAGGGTCTGCCAGGAGCCGACGATGAGCACGGCCATGAGGGTGCCGCTGACCGCGAGCAGGATCACGCTGTACAGTGCGAACCTGGAGAACCGGGCGACCACCCCGGCCGCGTCACGGGGCGGGATGCGGGGGCGTCCGCCGCGCACTGCTGGGCGCGCGACGCGAAGATACAGCAGGAGTCCGGTGACGCCGCCGAGCCAGAACGCACCAGTGACCAGGTGGCCGTAGTCGGCGGCGAGCATCGCCCAGACGGGTTGCACGGTCTGGGTGTGCCCGACCAGCAGCGGTGCGGCAAGTGCCAGGGCCGCGCACCCGAGCGCCGAGGCCCTGCCCGCGACGCCTCGCGTGCGGGATCCCAGGATCGTGGCGGCGATGCCGAGCACGGTGACGAGGGCGGCGGTGAGGAGTTGCCAGGAGACGCCGGGCATCCAGATGCTCGCGGGGAGGAGGACGAGGTCGCCGCTCTCGGGCAAGTAGGTGATGAACTCGTGGCCGGTGACCCGTGACCCGGACGCTGGGATCAGCAGCAGCGACGCGGCCACCGCCGTGCCGGTGGCATAGCGCAGGATCCGGCGAGTACCAGGGTCTGGGGTCTCGGCGCGGCGAAGCACGATGCGCTCGAAGCACAGCAGCCCTGCCAGGAGGAGCAGCCCGAGGTATTGGGCGGCGGTGAGGATCGACACGATGGTGTCGGTTACGACCGGATCGGCGGGTGCCGTGCTCGTGTCGGGGGCGGCGTAGTCGCCGTCGCCGATCTGGAACGTCAGCGCGCCGCCGATGGGGTGCCCGTCGGCGGACACGACCCGGTAGGCGAGTCCGTACGCGCCCTCGCCTAGATCGTCGGGCAGGGTGATGGTGACGGTCGTGTCGACCGTGCGAGCAGTGAGCACTACGGGGTCACCGTCGCCGGGGAACAGACGCATCGCGTCCTCGATGAGCTGCACGGGCTCGTTGAACCGCAGTTCCACCGTGGCGGGTGCCGTATCGAGCACGGCACCGTCCTCGGGATTCGTGCTCAGCAGTTCGGCGTGCGCCTGGGCGGGCGCGACCCCGGCCCCGAGCACGAACAGCAGTCCGAGCAGCAGCGCGCCCACCGCACGCAGGACGGTGTGGCCTGCGTGCGGTGAGTGCTCCCCGGCGACGGTGAGGGTCATGCCTGCTTGCGCCCCCGGATAAGTGCGATCACGCCCGCGATCAGGCCCAGCCCGCCGACGACCAGCGAGGTCACCACGAGCGGCGTCTGATCGGTTCCGCCCTGCGCGCTCTCCTCAGTTGCACTGGTCTCCTCGGCGGCCTCGTCACCGTGCCCGGTCTCGCTCGCCGCGATAACCTCGACGGCGGGTGAGGGCAGTTCAAGCTCGTGAGGATCCTGCCCGTCTGCGGGGATCTGCACCCACGCCGACTCGCCCTGCTCGCAGGTCTGCACGGTCGGGAAATACAGGGTCTCGCCTGCGGCATCCTCGGGGAGCTGCAGCGACAGCTCGAACACATCGCGCTGATCCGCAGGCAGCGGCGTCGAGGCGGTGTAGACGACCTCGGCAACGCGTTCGGTGACCTCGTTGCCGTGGCTGTCCGTGATCGGCGTCTCCAGCTGCTCCATGGTCTTCTCGACCGTGTAGAAGCTGTTGCGGGTCGGGGTGACCGCATTGATGCCGTCCGGGATCTGGATTGCGACCTTGGTGGTAGCCGATCCGTCGCAGCCGTGGGGCACGCTCACGGTGAGCACCGAGTAGGCGCCCGCCTCGGCGGTATCCGCGTTCACGGTGACGTGCGCCTGCGCTGCGGCCGCGCCGCCCAGGGTGAGCGCGAGCGCGCCCAGTGCCGCAGCCCCGGTCACGAGGAGGGGGCGCTTGTTCGAGTCATGGTTCTTTCGCATGGTGTGTGTCTTTCGTTCAGTCAACAGTTGATGTTGGTTGCTGTATGGGTTCATCGAGTCGAGCGCAGGGCGCGCTGACTCAGGTGAGGAGGGTGTCGCCGATGAAGCCGCCCTCCGCGCATCCGGGAGGGATCGCGAACACGGCCGAGCCGATCGGGGTCGTCCACTCGTTGAGCAGATCGAGCTCGTCCAGACGGCGCTGGATCGGCACGAACTGCCGCTCGACGTCGGCCTGGTAGGAGACGAAGATCAGCCCCGAGTCCGACAGCTCATTCCCGACGGGTGGCCCCTGGTAGTTGTAGGCGCGGCGGAAGATCCGCTCGTGCGCCTGCACTGGGCGGGCTCTCGCCATGTGGGAGAACTCCGGGATCACGGTGAACCCGATCGGGGTCTTCGCCTCGAAGTCGGGTTCATCGAACTCGGCCGCTGCCCCGTGCGGGCTGCTCGTGAGTGGTGCGCCGTTGGATTGGAACCGACCGATGGATTGGTCGCGGCCTGAACGGTCGAGGCGATCCCACTTGTCCAGATCCATGCGGATCCGGCGGATCACTGCCCCCGTGCCACCGGCCAGCCAGCCGCCCGTGGCCCATACGACCTCGTCGAAGTCGCTGGTGCCGGGGGTGGGGTTGGTGGTGCCGTCGACCTGCCCGAACAGGTTCCGCATCGTCGTGCCCGACTTCACCGAGCCGTGCGCCCGCCGGAACCCCGGCTGCACCCAACGGATAGCCGCGAAACTGCGGGTGTCCTTGAGGAGCATCCGGGTCGCGTGCGCGACTGTGACCGGGTCGTCCGAGGCGACCTGGATCAGTAGATCCCCGTCGCCGTACTCCGGTTGGAGCTGGTCGATGCCGAACGCGGGCAACGGCTGAAGCCACTCAGGGCTGGTGCCGTTCGCGCGGGCGACGAGGCCCGGCCCGAACCCGAACGTCACGGTCAACCTCGCGGGTGCGACGGCGAGTTCCGGTTCGGAATCGGCGAGCGGCGGCACACCCTGCGTGAGTCGCGCCGCGTCATCGGTGAGGATCCCCATCATGCGTCGCAGCCCATCCCGGTCGGCCTCTGGGTGTAGATCGAGGCCGATGAACATGGCGTGCGCCTGCGCATCGGTATCGACCCCCGCCTGGTGGACGCCGTAGAACGGCACGGTCTCGCCGCCGTTCAGCGGCACCGACGCAGGCGCAGCACCGCGTGGAGTGAGGGCGTAGTCGATGCCGAGCGCGGCGGCCGCGCCGACCCCGGCGGCGGCTCCTCCGAGGAGGAACTGTCGCCGAGTCGACGCCGCCCTGCGCTCGCCCCGGTCAGGGGCGCTCATCAGTGCTCGCTGTGCTCGGCGTCGTCATGGTTCATGTCGCCATGATCCATATCGCCCTCATACGTCTCGTTCGCGCCCGCGTAGTCCTTCGCGACGGCCGTGAACTCCAACGTGGAGCCGTCGGAGAACGTGAGCGTGAACGTCACCTCCTGACCGGCCTGGATCGCCTCGGGGAGTTCCATCAGCATGAGGTGGTTCCCGCCCGGCTCCAGGTGCAGGTGGTCGTTCGCGGGGATCGTGAAGCCGCCCTCGACCTCCCGCATCACCATCTGCCCGGAATCGTTCTCGACGGTCTCGTGGAGTTCCATCATCGGCGACGCCGACGACTCCACCGACACCACCGTCACGTCCTGATCGGAAGCGTTCTCGAGGGTGCCGAACGCGGCCGTCATCTCGCCCGGCGTCGCGGTCTTCACCCACGCGTCCTCGATCGTGACCGAGTCCGCCTGGGTCACCTGCGCGGCAGGCTCCTCCTGCTGCGTGTTCGTGCCGCCGGTCTCCCCGGTCGCGCATCCGGTCAGCGCGAGCAGCGTCACCCCGAACACGACCCCGGCGCGCGCGGCGCGATTGCGAATCTTCATCATTGGTCTCTTGTGCCTTTCAAACATGCATACTCCCGACCACCAGGCGCACTCGTGCGCGGGGTCGGCACCGCACCCGCCTGTACGGGGATGCGGTCAGATCGATACGAACTGCCGTATGGAAACGCTCGAACGCTCTGTGCTACGCGGCCGCAGGGTTCACGCAAGCGACAGCGCACGCAGGATATGCGTGCGTGGGCGGCGACAACCGGCTACAGCACACGAATCGCCAGCCCGGAAGCGGCGACGCAGGAAGAGTTAGTGAGCGATCCGAAAGACACGAGGCGGCCCGCGCCTGCTCAGCGTCGAGGCGTGAAGCTGCGACAGCACCGTCCAACCGCTCGTCTCCACGGTGACCGGCACCCGCGCCCGGGCCGTCGCGACCGGGAGACGCAGCGGCACCACAAGACGATGCCGCACCCAGGCGACGAACTGCTCCGCCAAGGCGCGGAGGCGGTGGACTGCCTGCTCGCCCCGGTACAGGAAGAAGACCGTGATCGCGGCACCGATGAAGTGCGACACCCACATCGTGGCATCGCCATGCACCAGCGTGATCGTCTGCTCCGACACCGTAGGCATCTGCATCATCGCCTGACCGTGATGATGACCGGCGGGCATATTCATCTGCGCGCCCGCGGTTGGGGTGCCGAGCACGAACAGGGTGTGGAACAAGGTCTGGCTCGCGACCACCGACACCGACAGCCGAGCGAGCGACAGCTTCCGGCCAGCGAGCAGGATACACACCATCAACGACAGCAGCAACGGCACAGCGATACCCAGAGGCCCAGGCATCGCGCCACCACCGACGACATGCGAGAACAACGCCGCGAACGTTGCAATCCCGGCCGCGCTCGACCCACGCACGAGGTGCGGGAGACGCGACGGGGACTGCATGCACCCATTATCGCAGTTCCGATAGCATCGCACCGCCCAACCCCGGCCAACCGACTTCACGCCCTCTGAGCCGCGCCCTCCTCGCGCTTCAAATCCCCCAACTTCTTCACACGCCGCAAACTAACCCAGTCATGTCCACCAGACGTCCCCGACTATCAACGTCACCACTTCACTTCTCTCCCGAATGGACGTACACTACTATAGTAGATAGTTCATTCTCTAGTTTAGAGAATCAGGTTGGTGGTGATCCTCGTGCACGGCGGCGTGATCTTTTTCCGGGGTGCCGGGGCGGATGCGCTGCGCTATGTCGAGGCCGACCGTTCCCGCGCGGATGACTACTACCTGAGTGACAGCACAGGCATCAGCTACACGGTGCTCGATGCGACGGGCGAGGCTCGGGGCGTTCGGGAGCTGGGCGCTGAGGAGTACGCGGGCTGGGTGGACTGGATCAATCCCGATACCGGGGAGCGGATGGGGAGGCCGCGCGTGGCTGGCCCTGATCGTCAGGGTTCGGCGCGGTTCGCGGAAATGACGATCAACGGCCCGAAGTCGCTCTCGATCGCTGCCGCCCTGCATCCCGACGTATCGGAGGCGCTGGATCGTGCGCAGCAGGACGCGCTGGCGGAGATTCAGCGGTGGCTTGCGCAGCACTCGGTGACTCGTGTCGGCCCGCGCGGGAAGCAGGAGGCCGTGCCGGTCGAGCATATGCAGGTGGTCGGGATCACGCATCGCACCTCGCGGGCGGGTGATCCGCACCGTCATATCCATATGCAGATCGGCACGCGGGTGTGGGCTGCGGGGAAGTGGCGCGGCCTCGATACGGGGGCGCTCATCAAGCAGCAGGGCGCGATCCGTGCCCTCGGCACGGCGGTGATCGCGGCGCACCCGGAGCTTGCGGCGGTGCTGGATCGGCACGGCCTCACCCTCGAGCCCGCGACGGGCGAAGTCATCGAGTTTCAGTCCTACAACGCGCTGATGAGCAAGCGGGGCGAGCAAGTAGGCCGGAACCTCGAACGTCTCGAAGCGGAGTGGGAGGCGGCGCATCCTGGCGAGACGATGGGGCCGGTCGTCTCCTCCCGGCTCACAGCAAAAGCGTGGGCGTATGAGCGGCCCGCGAAGAAGCCCACGACGTTGCGGGAAGAAGCCGCGTGGCTGACCGAGCTGCGAGAGGCCGGGTACGACTCTGCGACGTTGCGCCGTCCTGCGCCGTGCGCGCCGGCGTCGCTTGATGAGTTGTCGGTGCAGCGGATCGCGTCGCGTGCACTGGATCGGTGTGCGGCGGACGGGTCGGCGTGGACGCGGCACACGGTGCAGGAGCACGCGACGCGGATCATCACCGAGGCCGGGGTGCGCGCCACAGGTGCAGAGTTGCGCGAGCTGATCGCGGTTGCCACGCGGCTCGCGCTCGAGGACTGCTTCTCCGTACTCCCGCCGGATGCGGCGACCCCGGAGCATGTGGCGCACCTCACCAGCCTGCGCGTCGTGCAGGCCGAGACGGAACTGCGCGACCTCCTCACCGCCCGCATCCCCGACCGCGAACCGACGCGCCCGAACGTGCAGGACGCGGCGCAGGTGCGCAACCTCGACGCCGGACAGGAACGCGCCGCCGCAGCGGTCGCCTCGACCGATCCGCTCGTGATCGTGGAGGGCGCAGCGGGCGCAGGCAAGACCACCATGCTCGGCGTCGCAATCGAGGTCGCAGCGCAGCACGGGTGGGCATCGCGAGTGATTGCGCCGACGTTGCGCGCCGCCCAGGTCGCACAGCAAGAACTCGGGGTGCCCGCAACCTCGGCAGCGGCGCTCGTGCACGCGCACGGGTGGCGCTGGAACACTGACGGCGTATGGTCACGCCTCGCACCCGGCGACACCGACCCGGAAACCGGGCGCACCTACACCGGAGTGCCAGAGGCGTCGCGGCTCGCAAGGGGTGAGCGGTTGATCGTGGACGAGGCCGGAATGCTCGACCAAGACACCGCAATCGCGCTCCTGACTGTCACCGCCGAGGCGGGCGCGACGGTCGCCCTCGTCGGGGATCGTGCGCAGCTCGCGGCGGTCGGGCGCGGCGGGGTGCTCGACATGGCCGCGCACATTCGAGGTCGCACCTTCGACATGGCCGAGGTGCACCGCTTCACCGACCCCGCCTACGCCGAAATCACGGTGCGAATGCGCGACGGCAGGAACCCCGGAGCGGTGTTCGACCAGCTCACCGCCCAAGGTCTGATCCGTCTCCACGCGAGCAGCGACAAAGTGCGCGAGCACATCGCCCAGCAACGGAACGACGGCGACGCCGTCACGGTCACCTCGAACGACGAAGCAGCACGGATCAACGACCGCATCCGAGACGAACGGACGAGGCGGGGCCTCGTCGACGACACGACCACAGCCACCGGGAGCGACGGTCTCAGCATCGGACTCGGTGACCTGATCCAGACCCGCAAGAACGACACCGGCCTGGGGGTGGCGAATCGTCAGCAGTGGATCGTGCAGCACATCACCGCAGATGGCACGGTCACCGCACGGGAGGCATCGAGCGGGCGGAAGCTCCCGCGCACCGTGCGCCTCCCTGCCGACTATGTGACCGAGCATGCGCACCTGTCGTACGCGGCGACCGCCTACGGGGTGCAGGGCGCGACCATGAACAGGTCGCACACGATCCTCACCGACGCGACCAGCGCCGCGAGCGTCTACGTCGGCATGACGCGAGGCCGGAACGAAAACCTGCTGCACATCGTCGCCGACAGCCAAGCCGAGGCACGAGCACAGTTCATCGACGCGATGCAACGCGACCGCGCCGATCGAGGACTTGCCGACGCCACCCAACGCGCCGTCGAGGAAGTCGCAGGGCTCATCGAGCACGGCCCGGTACAACTCGTGAACGATGAGATAGCAGCCCTCGTAAAGCGTGCGGAGACGGCCGAGGTGCAGGCGGCACGCTGGCAGCAAGTCAGCGACGCCCTGACCGAGCTGACCACCCGAGAGGACGCGGTGCGTGCGACCGCACGCGCCGTCGAGCATGCCGCACGGCAGCGGGCCGAGCAGGTGCGCATCGAAGTGACCGCCCCTATCGTCTCGGCCGCACGAACGGCGCTCGCCGAGTGGCAGCAGGCCGACGCCGCCGAGAACGCAGCAGGCGAGCAGGTGCGGGCGGCATCGTCGTTCGGGAAGCGCCGCGCCCGCGACGAGCACGAGAACGCCCAAGCCCGAACCCGCGAAACGCACCAGCAGTTGGTGAGCGAGTGGGGTGAGCCGCCGAGGTGGAACGAGCGCACCGATGCGTGGGTAGAGCGAGTCACTGGGCCTCGGATCGACGGCGACCCGCGCGTGATCGACGCCGAGCAGGAGCACCGGGCGGCACGCGACGCGCTGCTGCACCGGCCAGAGCGAGCACAGACTGCCCGACTCTCGGCATATGCACGAGCGTTCGGCGCGGAAACCGTGATCCGCAACCAGCAGGCGTACCTCACCACCAACCCCGTGCAACAGGCCGCACGAGCAGCGAAGACCGCGAAGCAGGCGCGGGAGGAAGCCAAACTGTTGCGGTCGCTCACCCCCGCCGAGGCCGTGGCGCGGATCGAGCAGACCCGCGCGGCACAGGTGGCACGAGACGCCCAGCGAGTCGAGCGAGAGCGCGCCCTGTCGCACGACTATGAGCAGCACCACCGGAGCGCACCCCGGCACGACGGCCCGGCTCGCGGCCTATGAGCCAGCGCGGTCGGGCTGCCGCGGGCGCATCGCGCCCTTGCCCTCGGCTACCGTCCGAGGCTCGGGCCGCTACGCCCGCTACCAGGCGGGGCGTCGTGTCCGAACGCATCCAGCGGAGGCAGGGTGCGACGGTGCTCGCGTGCGGCGTCCAACTCGCGGTCGAGCACAGCAGGATCGCGGACGGTTTTCCGTGTCGCGAAGCCCTGGGTGTGCTCGCGCAGCAGCCCCATCAGACGGTCGGGCTGTTCGGCATCCTCGACGGTGACGAGGCTCGGGCGGATCAGCGCGTCAAGGCCCGAATGGTCTTCCACGATCGCGAGGGTGCGGGCGTGGGCGAACACATCGCCGGGAATCTGCGACCAGTCGATCACCCATCCGGCATCGCGGACGAGCTGGGTGAAGAAGACATGCTGACTGCGCGTGTTCACGTCGCGGAACGGATGGATCGCGGTTATCTCGCCCCACACCCACGCCAGCCCGTCCGAGAACGCATCCGCATCGAGGCCGCGCAGATAGTCGCGGGCGGCGAGTTCACCGAATACGCGCTCGGCCTCTGGCACGATGAACGGCGGGCGGCAGTGCGCGATGCCCGTGCCGCCGGGATGGGTGTCAGTATCGCGAATCTCACCGCCCCACGAGTACATGTCTTGCGTCAGGTAGGCGTGGATCGCTTGGAGGTGTGCAAGATCGTAGGCACCGACGATGGGATGCTCGCGCAAGGCACCCATGCGGGCACCGATGAAGTCGGCCTCGGCGTCTTTCCAGTCGTCGTAGTCGGTGACGCCGTACTTGTTGACGAGAACGTCGCTGCCCGGATAGGTGTACCGATCAGGCATCGCGACGACGTGCGGTTCAGGCCGTGCGAGCGGCCACGCGTGCGCGGGTGCGAGCGGCGATCACTTCGACGGCTTCGTCTACGGTGATTTCGCCGCGCACCTGGCGGGCCAGAAGTTCCAGGCCCTCGGGTGTCATTTCCTCGCCCGCGGTCTGCTGCCCGGCCTGTACTTCCGCGAGGACGCGCTGAACGTGCGCCTCGGATACGCGAGTCTTCGTAGCCATGCGGGGTGCCTCCTTGTGGTCGGCCTTACGGGTTCAGTCTACGTCGCTCCGCCGACATTCCTCCGGGAAACTCGGCGCGGGGGTGCCGATTCGGCACTACGGGCAGCGGGCCGTCAGGACTCGTCGCTGGTGGTGTCGGCGTCGAAAAGGCGCAGGAACTTCTCACGCGGGATCACCACGCGCCGACCGAGCTTGACCGAGGGGATCGTGCCCTCGTTGATGCTCGTGGTGATCGTCCGGGGATCGACGCCGAGCGCTTCGGCGGCTTCCTTGCGGGTGATGACCAGGCTGCGCCGCGCGCGCAGGTCTTCCATATCGAGAGTGCTCTGACGCATGAGGTCACCATCCAACGGCCGAAGATCGAGATTCCACTATCATCTGACACAGGGATTGCATTGTCAAGCAGTGCGGTGTAGTTTTCCTATATGGAGAACGAACGACTACGAGGCAACCCAGCCGGGCTCACGAACAACTACGTCGCGCAGAACATCAGGAGAGCACGGCAGTCCATCGGCATGGACTTGCGCACCCTCTCCCAGAGACTCACCGAAGCGGGCCGGAAGCTCTCGGTCTCCGGGGTGAGCAAGGTGGAGCTGGGCGACCGGCGCGTGGACGTGGACGACCTCACCGCCATCGCCTACGCCCTCGGCACCACCCCGGCCGCGCTCCTGGCCCCGCCCGAGGGCGAGTCCGCGTTCACCGGCGTACCGGCCGGGCACACCCCGGAGGAGGTACAGGCGTGGCTGGCAGGGGCGACCGCGCTCACACACGCCGCGCTCGTGGCCTACTGGCAGCGGCAGGCGCAGGAAGCGCTGTACGAGGTCGAGACTGCGAAACTCAAACTCGAATCTTACAAGGACAGCGACACCGCGACAGCAGTATTCGGCCCGCACTATCAGGAGCGCATCGAGCGCTACCGCGAACGCCTCCAACACATCAACGTGCGCCTGCTGCAACTCGATCCCGACGCGAGACCGTTCGGCGAAAGCTAGACCCGCACCATCCATCACGAGAGAAAGGAACCGGGCTATGGCACAGAACACCGACCCGCCGCCCACCGTGGCGGCTGATGCACCCGAGGGGGTGACACACAAGCAGCGCCGATCCAGGTCACGGCACGCGGGATCGCTGGGTGACTACCAGACCCGCAAAGGGCGACGGTGGAAGTTCCAAATCTATGTGCTCATCGACCCCGAGAAGCCTGAGCTTGGCGAGAAGCGGCTGACTCGTGGCGGGTTCACCGACCTCGAAGAAGCACAGGCCGCGCTCACCGAAGCGATCAGGAAGCGAGCGAGGAACGAGAAGTTCCAGGGTAAGACCCCGACCCTGGGCGTGTACGCCGAGCATTGGGCGTCGAGCCTGCGCCTGGCGGCATCGACCATCAAGGGGTATCGGAAGATCATTCGCAACCACATCACCCCCGACCTCGGGAAGATCAGGATCGACAAGCTCACCGCGACCCGCATCGGCTCGCACTACCGGGAGTTGGAGAAGCACGGGCGCAAGGACGAGTACGGCAAGGGCAAGCCTCTGTCGGCCAACAGCATCCACAAGGTGCATGTCGTGCTCGGTGCGATCCTTGACGCCGCGATAGACGACGGGCTGATCGTGGTGAACCCGGCGAAGAAGCGGCGCACGGTGAACGCGCCGAAGTCCTCGCAGGTGCGGGCGCAGAAACCGGAAATCGTGACGTGGACGGGCGAGCAGTTGCAGACGTTCCTCACCTGGAACCGTGACGAGCTGAAAGACGAACTGTTCCCGCTGTGGCGGCTGATCGCCTACACCGGGATGCGGCGCAGCGAAGCTCTCGCGCTCAGATGGAACGATATCAACGCGAAGACTGGCAGGGTCAGCATCCGGCGCGCGGTGGACACTGAGGACTGGACGACTACGAAGACGACGAAGACGGGCAACGCCCGCGTGATCGACGTGGACGCTGACACCCTCAAAGTGCTCGCGTCGTACAAGGTCGCGCGTGCCGAGGTGTCGTTCGAGCTGGCGAAAGCCGACGCCTACGTCTTCGGCGACGACGAGGGCAAGCTGCGCTCGCCCGATGCGATGACGAGCCGATGGGATCGCCGCATGAAGTGGATCGTCAAGGTTCACAAGACGCTGCCCCGCGTGACGATCAAGGGGCTGCGCCACACGCACGCCACGCTCCTGCTGGAACTGGGCGAGCATCCCAAGGTGGTGCAGGAGCGCCTGGGGCACTCCACCATCACCACCACGATGAACATCTACAGCCATGTCACCCCGACGATGCAGAAAGCCGCAGCAGACCGCTTCGCGGCTCACCTCGGCAACGCTTAGCACATATCTCAGCACATGGCACGAAAATGACCCCCAACCCGGTAACTAAAACCCCAGGTCAGAGGCCATTTTCCATTCGTGCGCGAGGGGGGACTTGAACCCCCACGCCCTTGCGGGCACTGGCACCTGAAGCCAGCGCGTCTGCCAATTCCGCCACTCGCGCGCACTCGCCGCACAGCACCTGAACACTGCGCAACCCAATCAGCTTAGCAAGCAACAACGCAGGGCACAAAAAGGTCTCGAATGGGCATGGCTCGGCGGCGGTGCAGGCTCTGCCGGTAGCATGTTCGCGAAGGAGGGCAACGGGCATGGGCATTCTCGACAGCGTTGAGCGTGGGCTCGAGCGCGCCGTGAACGGCGCCTTCGCACGCACCTTTCGCTCGGGCGTGCAGCCCGTCGAGATCGCGGCCGGTCTGAAGCGAGAGCTCGAGATCGGCTCAGTGGTGGTCGACCGCGACCGGGTGCTCGCACCGAACCGGTTCATCGTTCGCGTCGCGAACACCGACGCCGATCGGCTCACCCGAATGGCTGGCACCCTCGAACGTGAACTCATCGGTGTCGTCACAAAGCACGCGAAACGTCAGGGCTATCAGTTGCTCGGCGAAGCCGATGTCGAGATTCAGCGCGACCCGTCGCTCACAACGGGGGTGCTGCAGATCGACGCCGCGCAGGTCGAGGGGGCCGTCACTTGGCAGCCGGTGCTCGTCATCGACGGCGTGCAGCACCCGCTTCGAAACGGCGCGACCGTCGTCGGTCGCGGCAGCGAAGCCGATATTCGTCTCGCCGATAGCGCTGCCTCGCGCCAGCATCTGCAGCTGATCTGGGATGGGAAGACCGGCATCGCCAGGGATCTCGGCTCAACAAACGGCACGAAGATCAACGGTCAACGATTTCGTGAGGCGGCGCTCAGCCCAGACACCGTGTTCACGATCGGGCAGACTTCGCTTCGCTTTCAGCTCGTGCCAGCGCGGTCATCGCGAACCTCAGCCGGCGTTCCCATGACCACGCACGCCCCTGCGCAAAGCCCAGAAGCCGCTCGCGGCGGGCAGGCCGGGATCGAGCAGGACTTCTGGAGGGGGCTGTGAGCGAACTCCTGCTTCTTGTCATGCGCATCGGTTTCTTGCTGCTGCTCTGGTTCTTCATCTTCGCAATCGTCTATGCGCTGCGCAGCGACCTCTTCGGGGCCCCCGTGCGCAAACTGCAGGGCGAGGCACAGGCGCAGCGATCCTCGCCCCCCGCAGCCGCACCGATAGCACCACCCGCAGCGAGCGAGCCGACAGGGCTCACCCACCCACCGTCACCACCCGTGATCACCCCGAGCGGCGGCACGCTGCCATCGGCCGGCGGCGACGGCCCGCGAACGCTGGTGATCACCTCTGGTGCCTCTGCCGGCACCACACTGCCTCTCGATGACGACATCATCACGATCGGTCGCAGCACCGATTCGACGCTCGCGATTCTCGACGAATACACCTCGACCTATCACGCAAGGCTCGCCCGCAAGGGCAACGAGTGGTTGCTCACCGACCTCGACTCGACCAACGGAACAAAGCTCAACGGCAGCCGCGTGACCGGCACGGTGCTCGTGCCGAACTTCGCGCCGGTCACCATCGGCACCACAACGTTCGAGCTGAGGCCCTAGGCGTGGGCGTCGGCTATGCGAGCGCGATCGGCAGCCACGTCGGCATGGTGCGGTCGAACAATCAAGACTCCGGCTACGCGGGCGATCGATTGTTTCTCGTCGCCGACGGCATGGGCGGCCATGCGGGCGGCGACGTCGCCTCGGCCCAGGTGACCCGAGCGATCGCACGACTCGAAGA
>JBBAFK010000071.1:0-14872 GCA_041655455.1 Leucobacter sp.
CAGGTAGAACGCGCGGCTGCCGGAGGTGGTGGTCACGGTGAGCACATCGCCGATCGAGGAGCCCTGGACGGCGGCGCTCGGCTGGCCCTGGTCTCCGAGGCGGGGTGCGGTCAACGCCGGGGAGGCAGTGATTGCTCCGAGCAACGAGGGCGAGACGGTGAGTGCGGCGTCGACGACCGAAGGAGTCAGGCCGAGCGCAGCGTGAGCGGCATAGTCCTGGGCGCCGACCTGGGCACGGGTGTCTCGGTAGAGGAGCCACAGCTGTGACGGATCGCTGCTGGGCCGCACCAGGACCGCGCGGGTCTGGCCGAGATCCTCGCCACCTTCGAGCATGTCCTCGCCCGCGATCACCGCGGTGGTGATGTCGCCGGCCCGCAGCAGTGACAGCGGCACAGCGGTGTCGCGCCAGTCGCAGACCGTCCACGTGGTGGTCGACTCGCTGCGCGGCTCCAGCAGATTGGGTGCACTGGGGATACCCATGAGTGGGCCGGTGGGCATCGAGCGCAGCGCGGTCTCGGTCACCACTTTCGCTTCACTGGCTTTCCCGACGATCAACCGAGCCGATGCCAGGTTGGTGACCGGATGCAGTCGGCCGTTGAACTGAACGAACATTCCGCCGCTGCGGGTGGTCACGATCTCAGCGACACTGCCGTCGGGCTTCGGACTGATCAGGCCCACCACGAAAGCTGCAGCCAAGATCAGCACTCCGCCGACCGCGCTCACCATCAGTGATCCACGCAGCCGCTTCAACGGCGAACCCAGTCCCCGCACATCTTGGCGAGACAGGGCCTCATCGACCCGGTTGAGTTCCCTTTTGAATCCCTTGATCTGTCGGGGGGTTGTCAGATACCAGGGCACCTGCGGCCTCCTCGCTCGCTGGGGTCTGCCGCAAGCAGCAGACGTGTTCGGGGACTGAGGGTGGTCAATGACGGTGGCCGGGGACCGCCGGGGCGCGACTTGTGCAGCTCGAGCGGCAACCCGAGGCACCTTGCAGCGCTGGGCCCGGCGCAATACCATCGAACTGATATTCTCTATTTTAGAGACTACACCGACACGGGAGAGCCAGCATGAAGACCATCAGCCGACCGGTCCGGCGCCGACCAACCGAGCCACGGCCCGCGACACTGACCGACGCCGGACTCGGTGCCGTTATCCGCGCCGAGCGCCGCCGGCAGAACCTGCACCAGGACGGGCTTGCCGCCGCGTCCGGGATCGACCCACGGGTGTTCTCGCGCATCGAGCGCGGCGAACGGTCGTGTCGGGTCTCGGAGCTGTCCGCCATCTCCACCGGTCTTGGAGTCACCTCCGAAGAGCTGCTGGCGCGAGCACAGGAGCGCCACCGGGCATTCGGGGACGCAGGGACGTGATCCGGTTCGGCTTCGATGGCGACGCCGCGGAATTCTCCGCTCACGGCGCCGGCACACCCTGGAACGGGTGGTTGTGCCCGATCGTGTCCCGCCAGGTCCTCGGCGACGTCCTCGACCGGCTCAAAATGATCGACGACGAGCGCAATGTCGAACTGAGCTTCGACGCGGCGGGAGTCGCCACGGTGCGCGAGTACGAGCGCGGCGGCGACTCCCGCACACCGCTGGGTGAGTTCGACATCGCCCCCGACGGCCACGGCCTCTACCTGCTGAACCTGGGGCTCGCGCTCGCAGCTTGCTGAGGCGGGGCGCTCAGCTCAGGGCGATCCATAACGCTGCGAGCAGGCCGGCCCACAGCGGTGCGGACAGGGCGAGCGCCCACAGCAGGCCCCGAAAGAGGCTGCTGCCGGGGTTCTGCGCACGCCACCATTCGTCGTGGCTCCACGCGTCATACGCATAGCCGCGAGCCCGGGACAGCCTCAGCCGGCCGCGGCGGCGCCTCTTGATGCCTTGCACGCCGACCACGGTCACAGCTCCCCATCCGGCTGCGGGCTCGCGGCGTCAGACAGCGCCTCCCGCACAGCCTGCTGGACCCGGCGCTGGCGATCGCACGCAGCGGTGTCGCCAGCGTCGAACAACCGCGTTCGGCAGATGACGATGTGCCAGCCCGGAACCCACAGATACCGGACCCATTTCGCGCAGGCCACCACCGCGGGCAGCACCGCGTTGTTGTACGGCTTGGGCCGCCTCGGCCAGAGCTTCCAGCTCGACAGGTCGAAGCGCTCGGAGTACCAGATGAACGCCACAGCGGCCCCGGCGACAACCGCCACAGCCACTGCTGCTGCCGGTATGGCGAACATCCCGAACCAGAAGTCCCGACTCATCGGCTCACCCGGCCCGGCGTGGCGGCAGCGGACGCACATGCATCGTCGCGTGGGCCGTCATGCGCGGTGTCGCAGGCCCGGCACGGGTTACACACCGGGCAGGTGACGCACCGGTTGCACGGCGGGGCAATGTGGCAGGAGCACTCGTGACATGTGAACACATCGCAACCTTCACCACTGGCCCCGGAAGCAGGATGCGGGGGCGCGGCGTCAGCGGTAGCCGGACGCTGCCGACGCCGGCCCACAGGACCGCGCCGGGGGCGAGTTCGACGCCAGCGGGTGCCGCAGGCAGCGGGGGTTTCGCCCCTGGCAGTGCCACGGCGGCCAGCCCCCCCTTTAATTCGCACACCCGTTCGAGGCGTTACCGTTTCGTGACCTCGAATTTTCCGGCCACTGCCGACATGGGACAGACCTCCCAGCGGATTACCTCACGAAACCAACGGGACCTGCGGTTATGGTCACGTTTTCCCTCAGCGTTCACGGTGAGCTGGCGTTTCGCACAGCGGTCGTCGGAAGGGGGGGTGCCTCTGGCGGACCCCGAAAAAGGTACCTATACGTAAAGCTGATTAGTTAGTCTGTTTATATACCTATATCTACCTGCTACGTCTCTGTTATAGAGAACGTTCTCGCGCAGAGGCACCCCCCCTTCCGACGACAGGTACGCATACCTGCAGTTCAGCGGTGATGAGAGCGGAGTTTGTGGCAATAACCGCAGGTCCCGTTGGATTTCTGCGGTAATCCGCTGGGAGTCCTGTCCCAAAAAGCGCGAAAGCAGCGACCAGAAACGCAGGCTTGGGGAAATCGCACATGTGTTCTAGTGGTGTTGAGGCGGAACAGAGGGATTCGACCGATGGAGCTCCAGCAGGGCGCAGGGCGCCGCCGAGGTAGCGGCCAGGCCGGATTCGCTCAAGCAGCGGCCGCCGCGGCAGGACCGCCACACCCGCGGGGGCGGGGCTTAAACGCCGAGGACCTCGAACTTGCTCGGGCGGGTGATCACCGACTGATCGGTGCCCTGGTACTGCTCCTGGGCCTTGACCGTGGCCGCGGCGATGGTGAACTTGTCGCCTGCGGCGATCTCGAGCCGCTTGCTGGCCTTCCAGACGATGACGTGGCCGTCGTCGGCGATGGCCACCAGGAACGTGGTGGTGCCGTAGTCGCCGTCCCAGTAGCGGACGGTCTTGGCGGTGGCGCGGACGTTCTTGACCCGTTCACCGATCTTGCCGATGAACCCGTCGGTCACCGGGTTGGCTTCACGCTCGACCTCGAGCTGCTGCTGGCGGGCGTACACCTTGACCAGACTGGCCAGGATGCCGACATTGCGCCCGGAGACCGTCTCACCGGACAGGATGACGCGGAGGTTGCGCCCGTAGTCGCTGTCCTCGGCCGTCTCACTGACTGAGGCTTTGATTGCGGCCAGCAGCGCGGTGTCCTCCAGATAGAGCGCGGCCTCCCTGCCCTTGGCGGTGAAGTATTGCCGGTCGGGATCCGTCATCTTGCTGATGTCGCCGAAGAGGCTGGTGCGGACCATGCCCGCTGTGGAGGGGTCATAGCTGGACGCCGGAACATAGGACCGGCCCCGATCGGAGTGCGCGAAGCTGTAGGCCAGCACCGCGTCAATGCGCGAGCCCAGAACACGCGGGGAGAACCCGCCCTCGCGGGGCTCAGACAACCGGCTCAGATCCTGGTCGAAGGTCAGCGCCCACAGCCCCTTGGGGGCGACGCCGGTGTACAGCTCGATGCAGGAGTGACCCAGCTGCAGAATGGAACCGTCGCGTTCGTCGCGGATCAGGTACAGCCGCGAGCGGTCGCGATCGACGCCGCAGTGATCGCAGTGGGTGGTGCCCGCGGGGGCGTAGCCGCCCAGCTCCTGCCCGGGAGCGCTGTGCACGGTGATGCCGGCCTCCTCCGGCACCAGCTTGGCCACGAAGGTGAAGTGGCCATGGGCCAGGCGCAGCGGGCCGACCATCGACGCACGCACCCAGGGCTCGGTGGCCACGGTGCCCTCGATGACGACGATGCCGTCGTCGGTGACCAGGCCGCCCTTGCGTACCTCCTTGCCGAACTCCTCGTAGGCGACCTCGAAGCGGGCATCGAGGCCAGCGCGGGCGAGCTTCAAGTTGGCCTGGTCGACCTTGGACTTGAACGCGTCGAGGTTGTAGGCGGGAATCTCCCAGCTGTGAGCTTCTTCGCTCGAGTCGCCCTCGGTGGGTGTGGTGCTGAGCATGCCCGCCCCTTTCATATTCTCTATTTTAGAGAATACCAAGCCCGGCCGGACCCGGTCAATTCCTCGCGCAGTTACCCGTGATCGACGTTCAGCGGGATGTACATCCGGTGCGTGAACTGCGACTGATAGGCGCCGCCGCCGCCGATGCGGATCCCGCCACCCTCACCGGAGGACACCGCTGTCCCGTCCGGCAGCGTCACCGCGGTGTGCGACGCATTCCAGCCGATCACCAACGCGTTGGGAGCTGCCCCCTCGACGAACCCGCGCGAGGCCAGTTCCTGCCCCTGGTTGGCGGTACTGAACCGGCCCGAGAAGGCGTCGCGGCCCACTGCGACGTTGGCGACCCAGGAGGCCAGACCCGAGCAATCGGTGCCGGAGGGGCTGTTTCCGCCGGCGATGTAGGGGGTGCCTGACACGCGGGAGATCAGAACCAGGATTGCAGTCAACGCTTCTGGAGTCATGCCTGCACCGTGGAACAGTTGACAGCGGCGAGTCGAACGCGGCGCGAGCAAAGCTTCTATTCTCTATATTGAGGACAGCTAAATAACTCAACCACCGGCGTGTTTCCGCACATTCCCTGTTCAGGCCTTGTACAGCCACACGGGACTGGGGGGCGGACCGCGACGTCAATGCCGAAGCCTGGCTATGCCCTCCGGCCATCAGCAGAGCACCGGACAGAGCGTGGAGAACCGCCCGTTCACCGCCGCAGACCGCCCGAGAACGCCGCCGTGTCACGTCCCGCACCGCCGCGGGACTTCAAACAACCAGCTCCGGTGCCTTATTCTCTACATTGGAGACACCCGCACCCGGCGTCTCCCCGAGCCCCACGAGCACGCCCCCGCCGCCGGCGGAGGCGTCGCTCACCCTTCCGAAAGGAACTTCCCATGCCGATCCATCCGCAGCGCACCTTCGACCTGGCCGATACCGCGGTCGGCGAGGTGGTGCGAGCTGCGCGTCTGTGGGCAAAACTCGATCTACGCGTCGCCGCGGAGACTGCCGGCATCGACTGGCGCGTGCTGTCGCGCATCGAGCGCGGCGAACGACCTTGCCGGGTCACCGAACTGGTGGCACTCGCCGAGGCCTACAGCTTCCCCGCTGAGCGGATGTTGCGCGCCATCACCGGTGACGAAAAGGTGCGCGCTCGGCTCAAGTTGGACGTGGAGCTCGAGCCTGCGAGGTAGTGTCACGTCCCCCCACCCCGCCGGCAGGGACTCTGGGGCTCTCCCCCGGAGAGCCGTTGCGACTTCTCTCGGAGTCACACGGAAACGAACACCGACTCCGGGCGGGTCACCGCCGCTGCTTTGCCGGCGGGCACAAGCACTGAGCTTCGAGAGCGCCGACGCCGGACCGCGTCCGGAGTCGGACTGTGCTCGGGATCAGCGCCGCTGAGGTGGTGCAGCAGCCGCAGCGTCGACCACAGGCCGGTCGCTGTGCACCCGTGCTCCACCTCGCTGCTGACCAGGGCGCGTGCCACCGCAGCATCAGTCCACAGGCTCTCCAATGCCCTGCCCGCGGCGGTGGCCAACATCGCGGGGTGGCCGAACGGCATCGTTTCCGGAACCCAGTCCCCGTGGCGCACCAGCACCGCACCCGATCCGCTGTCCGGCGCGTGCACTCGAGTCAGGCACACCAGCGACACGGTGTGTCCGCGCTCGTCGCGCTGCGGGTCGGAGACGACGGTGATCGGGAACGGCTCGGTGCCCGCCACCACCGGCGCATGTGCGCGCTCGGCTGCGATCCACGCCGCGGTCTGCGCCACCGTCTGACCCTTCGCCGGATCCATCACCGCGCCCGGCAGCGACAGTGCCCCCGCATATGGTTCGCGCTCGCGGCGATAGAGCACCAGCGCCGGGTCGTCCGCCTCGTCAGTAATGGCCACGAGGTCCACCGACAACCATGTGCGGCGGTCCTCAACGGCAGGCTGTTTGGGATCTGGCACGTACCAACCGTACTCACGACCCGGCGCGTCGCGGCGCGAGAGCATCCGGCCGGCAGTCATGCCGCTTCCCTCGCGCGGGCCTGTGCGGCGGCGAAGCGGGTCCAGCTCGCGCGCAGCTGAGCGCGAACAGCGGCGAACGTCGCGGGATTGTCAACGAACACACCGTCGTCGAACACCACGCGCATCCTGGAGCTGGCCTCCTGGTCGGGGCGGGCCTGCTGCACGAGCTCCATCGACCCATCCATCCCGCCGAGCACAGCCAGACGTCCCATAGCCGACCGCTTGCCGGAGCCGGTGATCGGATCTTTGAAGATGTCGCGGCCCTGGCCCTGCACCTGCACCCAGGTCGCCTTCATCGCCAGCGAGAAGTTGTCACGAGTCACGAATTGGTATGTGAAGGAGCCGAAACCAAATACGGGGACCGTCGAGGCATATCCCTGACGCATCAGGTTCGCGGTGATCGAATCGGCCCGCTCATGGCTGATCGAATCGCCGTAGATGACACCGATGTGTGGGTCGAGCTCCTTGAAACCCGCCGCGTTGGTGGTCGTGCCGAACGTCTCAGCCAGCAGGTTCACCACCCCGGCCCTCTGCGGGCTGTTCTCCGCAGCTTCCGGGTCGCCGCACAAGATCAGTTCCGGGTCACCTGAGTCGGGGCGGATGACCAGCTTCCCGTCGCGGGCCATGATCTGTTCCTTGAGCACGGGCAGGAACTCGGTCAGCACCTGCCACAGGTCCCAGCTGTCGGCGACCACCGAGACGATGCCGCTCGGGTACAGCTCCAGCAGCCGGGCGAAGGTATCGAACTCCCCCTCCGGCCCCGAAGCAGTCATCACCGAGTGTTCGGTGGCCGGCACCGATCCCCCGATGACGGTCCCCTCCGGTGAGCCCGGGTAGAAGCGGTCGATCCAGCCCAGTGCCGACAGTGAGTCGGTGCCGGTGAAACTCAGCAGATGCGCAGCTCCCGATGCCGCCGCGGCGGCCATCCCGGCCATCCCGCGAGCCGAGAAGTCGTGGCCTTGCCAGGCGACGGCGGCCGGACCCACGCCGCTGGCCTCGGCTCGCTCGTCGAGCAGTTGCCGGTTGCGCCACGCGGTGCTCGCTGAGGTGATTGGCTGCCACAGCGCAGCGCTCATGTCGGTCTCGATGTAGTTGGTCAGCCAGAAGAATCGGGAGTCGGTGTTCTCCACGGTCAGGTACGGGATGCCCAGCGGCGTGACGGTCCCCTCAGGCAGTGCCCGGAACCGCAGCGGCAGGCGGCCGTAGGTGTGTAGTTCGCGGATGTGTCCGGAGCCAACACCGTTTGGACCGAGGATGTCGGTGACCCGCTCCTCGTAGGCGCGGCACACCTCGCCGACGTCAGCGGCAAAGAATCGGTCCCACCGCTCGACGAGGTCGCGCAGGTAGGCCTGCAGGCCGAAGAACACTGTCCAGTCGAGCTCAGCGATCCGGCTGCCGCGCGCGGTGAGGTTGGAGTACACGTACTCAGTTCCTGCGGGATATTGCCGTCTGTGATCCAGCTTGTAGGCGTCTGTGTCCATCAGGACCGCCAGGGCCGCAAGGGTTTCAGGGGTGTAGTCCTCAGCGTTGAAAGTCATCGTCAGCTCCGTTCTCGTCAAAGGGGTGGATCAGGCGGCCTCGGTGGTGAGGCGGTGGATGTGGTTCAGCTGTTCAAGGACGTGTGGCAGCAGCCGCACTGCCCGGACGCCGTAGGGCAGTGGAGAGTTCTCCGACCCCGCCGCGGTGTCAGCAGCGGAGACCGAGACATAGTTCTGCAGAACGTTCTCCCGCCAGTGGCCGGTGAACAGTCCATGGGTCACCCACAGATGCAGTTCGGCTTCCGGGGCCACCTCGGCGATCGCGACGGCCAGTCCGGCGAAAGTTCCGCCACCATCGCAGATGTCGTCGATGACCAGAAAACGTCCGGCGCCGATCTCTGCGGGTGCGGCGAACCCGGACAGCTTCCCGGTCGCTGCGTCGCGCACCTTGCCCGCGGTCAGCAGCGGAACCCCGAGAATGCGGGCGACATCGCCGGCTCGATTGACGGCGCCCTTGTCCGGGGCGATCACCGCCGTCCAATCCCAGTGCGGCGCCGCCAGAGTCGAGCCTCCCACCAGGTCGTCGGCCCCGACCGCATAGATCCATGTCGGTCCCGCAGCCGCGGCCCAGGCCGGAGAATGTGGGTCAGCGGTGATGAGGAGGCGGATACCTGTGGCGGCCGTCAGCCGGGCGGCCACCTGGGCATCCCGGGTGCTGTCGCGGTCACCGCGGGCCGACGGCAGGTAGGGCATCACCAGGACCGGCGGCAGCGTCGACTCCGCGGTGTGGAAGGCCACCCACTGGCCCAGCGCCGCGTAGTCGAGTGTCCCGCCGAGGTTCCAGGCCACGGGATGTTGCTTCTCAGCGGTCACCGGCTCGAGGTGGCGCACGGAGGTGTCGCCGCCTGGATAGCTCGTGACAGAGCCCATCGCCGGGTCGAGACGTCCGGTGCGAGCGTCGAAAGTGTGGAAACTCAGGCTCATGACCGCAGCGTAGCAGAGATACGGGCGTATCCGCCCGTATCTTTCCTGGCTGATTGCCGAGCACTGCCCGCGCGGCGTTTCCGCCCCAGAGTCCGCAGCATGTCTGCATCCGCCGCGCTGAGCCAGCGGCCCGCGCTGCTCCGGTGCCCCGGCACGAAGTGGACTCTTGCCGAGAATCACGGTGCGGGCGCCCAAGGTGGAGAAGGCCGCTGTGCGCGACGAGATGCTATGGGTCAAACGCACTTGACCACCGGCGTGTCGCGCCGCCGCGCTGGACTTGTCGGTGGCACCAGGTACCTTCGATCACTGGCGCCCTACACGGCCACCAGGGCCTCAGTGCCGCGACACACAGCGGTGAGCAGGTATCCGGTGGACAGCCTTGAGGGATGCGCGGAATGGGCGCGCTCCCCAACTCCCAAGGGGCTGAAAGGTTTCGACAGCCAGCAGAAACAACTGAACAGCGTGCCAGTGAATGGCTCTCGACCACTGCAAGCGTCGGAGCCGAAACACAAATGCGAACGATAACGAGTCGCTCGTGTCCGACGCCGATCTCGCCGAGATCGAGGCCTTCGCCAACCGCGAAGCCCTCATCTCCGCCTGAGCGGCAAGGACACCGGGACGGACCAGGGAGACCTCCGACGCTCCCCCGCCCCTTCAAACCAAAGATCGGATGGCGCAGAACGGGTTTCCTGCCCCAACGCTGCGTGAGACAACAAGCGGGAAGCCGGACCTAGCGCAAGGGAGTTCCCGCCCTAGCGCTCCGGAGGGTGAACGGGAACTACGCACGTAGAACACAGCTGAGGACGCTGACTGGACTCCAGTTCAATTCTGGACAGCTCCACTTTCGGCAAGGCCCGCAACCAGATCGGTTGCGGGCCTTCGTCGTGGCCGGCCGCGGAGCGAGAGGCAGCGCACATCCGCGCCGCGTAACACGCTCCTGCCGCGGCGGGGCGAGCCTGTGCAACAGACGATTCAGCCGCGACCCCTCGAGGAGCACCCGTGTCGAACCAACGCATCGAAGGCCACCCGCTGGTCGGGACCCGCCACACCTTCCGCGCCGACCAGCCGCCGTATGACCCCGCCGCCGACTCTGATTCCGGCGTGCTGATTCTCGGAAACGGCCACCACGTCGAAGTGCTTTCCGTGTTCAAGAACTGGAACGGCGTCGACGGGCTCGACATGCTCTACGTGCGCTGTGAGGAGACCCGCGAATCCACCCACGTCACGCCGGCCGATCTGGGCCTGCCGCCGCTCGCGTAAGCAGCCCTCGACGCGCCGGCGGTTCTGCTCCGAATATCCCGCCACCGCAGCGCAATCAGCAGCTGAGCCGCGCCAGGGACGTGACAAAGCCGCAGCGGTGACGCCCTGCCGGCGTGTCCCGGCACCGCCCTTCACGCAGTGCGCGCTGTCCAAGAGCCTGGACAGGTGGTCCCGCTTCGGCGCTCAGAACCCGAGACACAGCGAGACGAGCACCTACACGAAAGAGACTCCGATGCGATACCGACTCCGCGCCGCAACGGGCGTTGCCTCCGCGCTGGTCGCACTGCTGCTCGCGAACTCGACGACCGCCGGAGCCTGGGGCGAATACCCCGTCGCCACTCCCGGTGCGTTCCTGGTGAGCACGGCCACCGCGGGCAACGGGATGCCCTACCAATGCACCGCCGGCTTCCTGGTCAAAACCCCGAACGGGGCTCCGGCCATGCTGACCGCCGGGCATTGTCGCCGAGACCCGAACAACGACACCGTGCTGCAGCGAACCCCGCACGGTGACCGGGCCATTGGGCATTACGTGCGCTGGGAAGTGATCCCCGGTGTTCACGACGTCGGGCTCGTCGACCTCGCCGGCAGCTCGGTTCCGCTGCTGAGCGACCTGGATGGAATGCGGGTCTCACGGGTCCTGACCGCCGACGACGTCCGCCGCGAGCAGCCCCAGCTGTGCAAGTCAGGGGCACGCACCGGGCTGTCCTGCGGCCAGCTCACCCAGGTCACCGACACCCAGGTGTCTTTCCGTGCTTGGGACGATCTCGGCGACTCCGGAGCACCGGTGTATGTCCGCCAGGATGACGGCACCGTCGCGGCGGTGGGGATCCTGTTCGGACACAGCGATGATGCGCAGGGACGCATCATCCACGCCTCGCTGGTGTCGCCAGTCATGGCGAACTGGGGAATCACGTTTTAGAGAACGGCGTGGCGGGTTCATCCGCTCTGCGTTGTCGGTGTTCGGTGCTACCGTGGCAAGTTATGTCCACGCAGCGTTACGACTATCGGCCGACAGCCGGGATGCGCATAGCGACCCCGGTGGCTTTGTCGTGCGCAAGCGACCTTGATGTCGTCATCGGTGCGTTCTGGACGGTCGAGGCCACCGCCGGGATCAATCAGCCCAGTCGCTTCCGGCAGCTACGCCACCCTTCCGCCCAACCACTGGGCGTGTGCCCCAGCCGGAAGCAAGGGCCAGAAGAACATTCACATAAATCTCTCAGTTTTCGCGTTGTCCCTGGCAGAAACGTCGCCTGACGTCTCTGCTGTTTGACGACCCGAATCACTAAGCGCTACACGGCTTTTCGCTCACAATTGCCCTGGACATCGCCTTGTTTTCGGTGCACCATTCAACCTGTCGGATACGGAACCGCTCGGCGGGAACGGCTTCGGCACGCGGACCGCGGCGACGCGCAACCGCTCAGCAACTTGAGAACTCCACAGTGTGTGATGCACCGTCCCCCATCGGGATCGGGTGAACTACCGCCTCGGCGTCCGGGCTCCTGCGGGAGCAGTGACCGGCCAGCCAGGTGTGTTCGTTCACCGTCGTTCCCGATGGCGTGGACGGTAGCTGGGCGCCGCCATGCGCCCAGCACCCGCACAGTTCGCCGATGAGGTGGGCTGTGCGGCTCTCCGTATCCGCCACAGTGGCGTGAAAGTCACTGTGGCGGATACGGATATGCGCCGCTAGCTCAGCTGGCAGAGCAGCTGACTTTTAATCAGCGGGTCGGGGGTTCGAACCCCTCGCGGCGCACCTCGATTGCACCGACTACGACCGGCACCCGCAAGGTGTCCGGTGGGCAGCATCCCGCTGCCAAACGGCAACCCGCTCGGCAACCGGAGGCATCTGGACCTGGGCGGCACGGTGCGGGAAAAGACGCCTGCGGGCGGGCCGGACAGGGAGCGCCACCGGGCATGGTGGGACCGCGCGGAGCGACGCGCCGTCGGGAAGGCCAGACGAAAAGCGGCCGGAGGAGCGGCGTCTCGGCTCCGCCACACACGAGGTACCGAGTGGCCCCGTCGGGTGCAACAATCCGGGGCGTCTGCGGACGTAGCTCAGCTGGCAGAGCGTCACCCTTCCAAGGTGAATGTCGCGGGTTCGATGCCCGTCGTCCGCTCCACACGCGCCACGCGCTGCTGCAGGTGGTCGATTTCGGTAGGGCTGGACGCGAACCAGAACCGTCACCCAAAGGAGCACCCGAATCGTGAAAGCGCACCACGCTGGCGCAGTGCAACAGGCCCTCTCCAGCGCCAAGGGAATGAGCTGGGACGAGTGCCACAAAATCTACGTGCTCATGGATGACCACCAGGTGGCCCACATGGCGGAGCTCGGGTACGCCGTGATGGCCCCGGACTTCGACGTGCTGTCGAAGTGGTTCGACGAATCGTGCAGCTTGCGGTTCGTCAGCGCTGTTCGCACCGTCGACGGCGACCCGAACGAGGGATTCAGCAACTTGATCGCACAGTTTGAGTGACCCGGGTCGAGAGCCGCACCGCAGCGGCGTGCTGCGCCAGGCTGGTCACTGCTTGAGGCAGAGGGTGTTGTGCGCTGCTGCAACAAGCTGGTCGGCATGCTCTGTCGCGATGTGAGCAAAGCGGACGAGAGCGTCGCGAGCAACATCGTCGTAGTTGTGAGCGGGGCCGCCGTTGAGCAGGCAGACCCACAAGCCCATGTCCGTGAGCTCGGCTTCGTCGGCGCCTGGGACGAGGGATTGTGCCCCGCTGAGAAACTCGGGCAGACCGGCGTCCCAGGGCTCGGGCGCCATGGCCCGTTTGGTGTTGTTCCAGGGGGTGTCGGATCCCGCCGGGGCAGAGTGCTCCGGCCCGGTCTTCCAGAAGTTGCAGGTGGCCGGTTCGGCGGGTGACCTGTGGGAAAGCTCGAGGGTGTCGCCGGGGTCTAACCCGAAGCGAACCGTTCCGGAGACGGGGATCCCGCTCTCCTGGAGCAGCCGCGGGTACTGCCAGGGGCGGAGGAGTTGATCCTGACCGGAGGACGCGACCTTTCGGTGGGTCTTTCTGTAGGTGCACAGGTGGCCGCGGGCCGTTCCGATCCAGGACCCCGGCTCGATGTCGACGCCGGCGGTGTACTGGCCGGGGCGGGTGGCGATGGACTGTGGCCGCGCTCCATCTGGGGTTGAGGCGGCATCTGGTGTCGGTGCGCTGGTCGGGCTCTCGCTGTGCGCGCATCCGGAAGCCGTGAGCAGTAGCGTCACGGCAGCGGCGGCGGCAGCGAGGATGCGGCTGGTCATGGGTGGACAGTAGAGCAGCTCCGCAGGCGGCGGTTGCCCGCCCCGACGCCTTTTCGAAGCTGTGGCCCGGTGGGTCGGCGGTCCTCGATCTGGCGCGGCCCAGATGTGCGATGCCTCGTGGTGTAACTGGCAGCACCGGCGACTTTGGTTCGCCTGGTTCAGGTTCGAACCCTGGCGAGGCAGCCGGTCCGTAGAACTGAGAACCACACCATGCCCGGTGGTCTAACGGCAGGACACCTGATTCTGGATCAGGGCGGTAGAGGTTCGAATCCTCTCTGGGCAGCAACGAACACGGCCTCGACGACCGACGCAGCACCGGCTCAACCGCGCCTCGGCCTCGACGCCGCCGGCACGGACACCACACTGCTGTCCGCCCCGGTTGGACCGCCCAGCGGGGACAGAGAGGGACCTCGTGGCCGCCGGACCTGCATTGAAAGTGAATCTCCGCTACGGCACCCACCGCGGAAGCCAGGGCAGCCCGACTGACGCCGATCACCAGAAGCTCGCTGATCTGTGCAGGCGCATCGCCGCGGACATGGGCGACGACGCATGGATGGTGGGTCTGGACCCGACCGACACGTTGAGTTGGCCGTCGATGTGCCTTGAGCTGACTTACTCGGCGTTCAGCCCCCACGCCTCGGATCTGAGCCACCTGGCCGCGACCTGGCAGCCGAAACTGGAATCCGCCCATGGATTGCGGGTTCGTGTCGATGCCAGCACCGGCTAGGCCAGCCCCACACACCAGCCCCGATAGCTCAGCCCGGACATAGAGCAACCGCCTTGTAAGCGGTCGGCCGCCGGTTCGAATCCGGCTCGGGGCTCCGCCTTCATGGCTCAGTGGCAGAGCACTTCCTTGGTAAGGAAGAGGTCCCGGGTTCGATCCCCGGTGAAGGCTCCACGGTTGTCGGTGACCACCCCGCTGCGCGAGCGGGAGGCGGAACCGTCAGACCCGGCGTCGTCCTGCCCGCGCGGGGACCGTCGGCGGACAGATGCTCCGCGCTCAGGCAAGCCAGTCTGCAGCTGGCCGCAAGTCGTGCGTCTTCGTGGATGTGGCGCAGCCGGTAGCGCGTCTCGTTGCCAACGAGAAGGCCGCGGGTTCGATCCCCGCCATCCGCACCATGCCCCTCTGGCCCAACTGGCAGAGGCGTCGGGTTTAGGTTCCGAAGGTTCCTGGTTCGACTCCGGGGAGGGGTACTGGAGTGGGCTGATAAAGGAAACCGCTTCATTCGCAGCGAATGAAGCTGTCCGGCATTGCCAGCGGCCCAACACCTTTGCCCGGTAGCACAATCGGCAGTGCACCGTCCTGTTAAGCCTGGATCCACCGATGAGCTGTCGTTCTGAGGTGGTATTCCGTTGTGTGCGTTGAATCTGGGGTGTGGTGTGATGTGGGCGTGTGTGTTCGCCCGATCTCGGTATCGGGTTGTTCCTGTGGGT
>JBBAFK010000072.1:0-14408 GCA_041655455.1 Leucobacter sp.
TCTTTGAAACGTATCCACCTCCGGCGCGCGTCGTAGACGAGTCGCTCGCGGAGACGAAACTGGGCTGCTTCTGGCTCGAAGACGTCGCCGAGACGGCGACGCGATATCCGGAACTTCCCGGTGCTCGGGAGGTCGACGTCGCCGTGGTCGGCGGCGGGTATGCGGGGCTGTGGACGGCCATCAAGGTCAAGACCCGGCACCCCGAGCTGCGGGTTCTGCTGCTTGAAGCGGTCCGTGTCGGGTGGGCGGCGTCCGGACGAAACGGCGGCTTCTGCGAGGCGAGCATCACGCACGGCGAGCCGAACGCGGAATCCCGCTGGCCGAACGAGACCGACAAACTGCGACGCATCGGCAACGAGAACCTTGACGCGATGGAGCAGTTCATTCAAGAGAACGGTCTCGACGTCGACTTCGAACGCAACGGCGCGCTCGAAGTGGCGAACGAGCACTATCAACTCGAATGGCTGGGGCAGAGCGACGACCCGGATATCGTGACCCTCGACGCCGATGACGCGCGGGCCCGCATCAACTCTCCGACCTTTCTCGGCGCCGAATATTCGCCGCACGAGAACGCGAACCTTCACCCCGCGAAGCTGGCGGTCGAACTCGCTCGGCACGCCTCGGAGATCGGGGTGGAGATTCACGAGCGCACCCCGGTGTCCGACCTGCAGGGCAGCGCTGACGGACCGATCGTACTGACCACCGAGCGAGGCCGGGTCGTCGCCGGTCGGGTCGCGCTGTGCACGAACGTCTTCCCGTCGCTGCTCAAGCGGTACCGGTTCCACACGGTGCCGGTGTACGACTACGTGCTCATGACCGAGCCGCTCACGAACGAGCAGCTCGCCTCGATCGGCTGGGAGGGCCGAGAAGGCCTCTCGGACATGGCGAATCAGTTCCACTATTCGCGCTTGACGAAGGACAACCGCATCTTGTGGGGCGGCTACGATGCGGTCTACTTCACGGGTGGGCGCATCAAACGCGAGTACGAGGACCGGTGGGAAAGCCACCGAAAGCTTGCGAGCCACTTCTTCACCACCTTCCCCCAGCTGGAGGGAGTGAAGTTCAGTCACCGCTGGGCGGGCGTGATCGACACTTCGACTCGGTTCTGCGTGTTCTTCGGGCAAGCGCACGGCGGTCGCGTGCAGCTCGTCTCCGGTTTTACCGGCCTCGGTGTCGGCTCCACGCACTTCGCCGCCGACGTGATCGCCGATCGTCTCGACGGTCGCGTCACCGAGCGTACTGAGCTCGAGATGGTGCGGCAGGTGCCCCTGCCCTTCCCGCCCGAGCCCGCCGCGTCGATCGGCATCAACCTGACCCGTTGGGCGCTCGATCGTGCGGATCACCACCGGGGTCGACGCAATCTGCTGCTCAAGACGCTCGACGCGGTGGGGCTCGGCTTCGATTCGTGAGCTGCGGCGCACGTCTTAATGCGTTCGGGCTCTTGATGCCTTCGGGGTCATGATGCGCTCGGGGTCATGATGCGCGCGAGCTCATGATGTACTCGGGCTGACGATCGTGAAGGCGATGGTCTGGGCCATCGGGGGCGGTTCCGTGTACACCTCGACGGCGAGGTGAAAGCCGTCCCGAACGTAATCGCGTTCGAAGCGCGTCGACGTCGGCGGAAACTCGAGATCGAGGCGCCGCATCCAGCCTTGATCACGGAGCCACGGCTCGAGGGCATCCGCGACCTCGGTCGGGGTGCGCGGCCCATCGAGGCGGAGTTCCACGCTCCTGTCCCAGAAGCAGAGCCTCGGCCAGCCATCGAAGTCGCCACCCACGGGCCTAACTCCACCGAGGTTGCCCGTATCCCGGTCGATTTCTGCGTTGGAGATCTGCCCGACGATGTCTTCACCCCAGCTCTCGGCCTGAGCCGCGAACCCGGAGAGTTGCGTTTCTCGTTGCTGGAGCAATTCAGCCTCCTGAAGGTCAGTGTCGGTGCAGCCGGTGAGCACTGTCAGTGTGGCCGCGAGGACAAGCAGGACAAACATCCCGAGCAGCCGAAGGATCGCAAGCCGCCCGAGCGGACGACGCAGCGCTCGCGACCCGCTCGCGGGCATCACGGCTGACCTCCGAACGGTGCGCGAGACGGGACGAGGGCTTCTGGTTTTTCAGCCCCGGTGTCGGCGCGGTCGACGGTGAAGCTTCGCGGTACCCGCCCGCGTGTGCGCACCCGTTCGACGTCGTTTTCTTGATACAGCGAGACCGGGTCGCCCTGAACGACCGCGGTGATGTTGCGCACGGAGGTGCTCTTCGGTGCGAAGACCGAAGCGTGCGCCTCGGCCCCGCCGGTGCTTTCGATCGTGCCGGAGGCGGGATTGCCGTGTTCGAGGTGGCCGGTCTCCAAGCGCACGATGTCGGGAGACCTGAGCGGGTGCGCAGCCCCGTGACCGATCCCCAGAACATCCGCGATACGGCTGCCTTGATTCCAGCCGACGACGATGTCGTTGCGGGCCTGCAGCACGAAATGGGGAGAGTGCCGCGTGTTCGGGAAATCTGCCGTCGAAGTCGCGTCGTGCCCGATGCCCGCGGGTGCGACGTAGACGACCCGATCCGCGTGCATGCCGAGCAATTCGGCTCGGCCGAGTACGGCCGCCCCGTAGCTGTGGGCCACCGGAACGAGATCCGCTTCAGCGGGGAGCTCCAGGCTGTTCGCGAACGCGGCGAGGCGCGGACCTCCAACTTCAGCGAAGCCGCGACGCGCCGGATCGATGACGTGCTGGGGTGGCGCGAAATCAGGCATCGGCGACCCGTGCCACGTGAAATACGCGGTCGACCGATCCGAGGCGCGAACCAAATCCTTCGTACGGTCGAGACTCTCCGTGAACCGCGCGAGCTTCGACCTCGTGCCCGGCACGACAAGACCAACCCCGCCGACCCACGCAGCAACCTCTCCCGTGCCGGGATCGACCGGGCCCTGATAGGTGACGAAACTGTCCCGCAGCGGATGGAACGCGACGATCGTCGTCCCCTCGTCCTCCCTTCGGCGGCCCTGCGCATCGTACGTCGTGAATCGGCCGAAACCCGGCTCGGAGTAGCGGGCGTTGCGGTCGCCGAGCATCGCACTGATCGTCCGAACCTCGGTTTCGAGCTGATCGATCGTCGCCGCGAAGTCGCGCGACGAGCCCGTCCGTTGCGCAGCGGCACCGAGCAGCGCGATCTGGCTTTCCAGATCGGCGCGATACGCCAACGCGTTCACTACGTTCGCGGTGTGGCGGTCTCGCAGGGGAATGCCGCCAAGATTGCCGATCACGATCGGGGCATCCTCGATCAGCCTCCGACGGTCCGGTTCGGACATCGAGTTCCAGGCTCGACGGATATCGGCGGGGCGCTGCAGTTTCGCGAGACCGAACGCCGAGAGGGAGCCCGAGCGGCCGTTCGGCAACGCGGCCGGCACGGCAACGCCGGCGGAGACACCGGGCGGCGGTGGCAGCGCTCGCCGCACGCGCGCGAGGTCTCCGCGGCGCTCGGCGAGTGCGCTTGCGGCGGCGTGGTCGGCGGCGCGCCGCTCCCCGTCGAGTGCTGCGGCAAGCGCGGGGTCAGCCGCACTCCTCGCCCGTAGCGAGCTGTCGGAAATGCGGCCCGCGTAGCGGCCCAGGTCCTCACCCACCGCCGTATCGGCCAGCTGGAGGAGCTGCGCCGGCACCGCCCCCGACTGGATCGACGTGAGTATCCGGGTGACTGACACGGGGGCACCCGATTGCGCACCCAGGCCGAGCGCCGCGTCCACCAGGGCACCGTGAACGGAGGTGCCGATGGTGCGTGCGGCGAACCAGGTGCTTCGCGCGCCGACGGCGTCGGCGTCGCCCAGCCGGGCGAGGTCTCCTGCTTCCATGAGGGTCCGTTCTTATCGGGGCGTATTAATCGGGTCGTGTGAGTTGCATTAAGGGAGCGGTTGATTGGGGGAATCGTCGAGGGAATGGTGCGTGATTTCGCGGTCACTGCAGCTGCGCCGCGATCTGCGCGTCCAGTGCCTCAAACAGGGCGACGGTCTCCGCGCATGAGCGGCCCTGAGCGCGCAGCAGCTCGCCGATGGCGGTCAGGGTCGCAGAGCGTTCCGCCCGAAGTTCCGAGTACAGGAGCTCGGGGCCGGGGGAGCCCGACCCCAGTTCAGCCGGAGTGTGCGGCTCCGACAGCACGAGCGCGGCGGCGGATTCGAGCGCCGCGGCCGCATCGCTCAGGGCACGATAATCGAGGTGCATGATGAGTGCGCTCGATGAAAAGGCTCACCGGATTAGCCGATTCGCGCCGCGATCTGCTGGTCGAGATCGCGGATCGCGCTCGCCGCACCGGTGAGGAACGTCTGGATCTCGTCGAGCTGGGCGATCACGCTGTTCGCACTCGTCGTGTATTGCGTGTACGCGCTATTGAACCGGCCCGAAGCTTGATCGGTGACAAACCCCGACGAGACGAGGTCCTCGATCTGCCGGTGCATGCTCTGAAGTTTTGCGGTGATCTCTTCGCGGCCGGCGCCGAGTTGCGCTGCTGCCGCCTCGATTTCCGCGTAGCTGACTCTGATGTTCGTCACGGGGGCTCCTTTGATTCGATCTTGGGTGGTCATCCGTGGCGAGCCCCCGCTCCGCCGCAGTTGATAGGACTATCACAGCATATGCATGGTGAATGCACAAGAGTCATTTCGTGGATGGACGATGCCACCCGCGTTGCGCGACGTATTAGACTTCCCCGAGGGCGCGACCGTCGGAGGTCAGCGCCCGAGACGCACGACGGAGATCGCGAAGGAGCCAGAATGGCGATGCCCTGGAAGCTGCACGGTAACGGGGAGGGCGTCGCGCCCGACGCGATCGTCCTGCCCGAGGAACGGCTCAGCTGGCCGAAGACGATCGGGTTCGGTGCGCAGCACGTTGTCGCGATGTTCGGTGCGACATTCCTCGTGCCGCTCCTCACCGGTTTTCCGCCGACCGCGACACTCTTCTTCTCCGGACTCGGCACCCTGCTCTTTCTGCTCATCACGGGCAACAGGCTCCCCAGTTACCTCGGATCTTCCTTTGCGTTCATCGCGCCCATCACCGCGGCGCTCGCGGGCGGGGACCCCGAGAACCCCGACCTCGGTCGCGCCTCCTTCGGTATTCTCGCGATCGGCGTGCTCATGGCGATCGTCGGGATCATCGTGCACCGGTTCGGCACCGGATGGATCAACGCGCTCATGCCGCCCGTCGTCATGGGCGCGATCGTCGCACTCATCGGCTTCAACCTCGCGCCGGCGGTGAAGAACAACTGGGAGGCGACCGAGAACTCCGGTTGGGTCGCGCTCATCACGATCGTCGCCGTGCTGCTCATCACGATGCTCTTCCGGGGGCTCGTCGGGCGGCTCTCGATCGTGCTCGGCATGGTGGTCGGTTACGTCGCGGCGGTCGCCATGGGCGAGGTCGACTTCACCGCGGTCGCCGAGGCCGACTGGATCGGGCTCCCCGAGTTCCACGCCGTCGGCAACCCGTTCGCCGATCCCTCGCTGTGGGGTCTGCTGCCGGCGTTCCTGCCGGTCGTGCTGGTGCTCGTCGCCGAGAACGTCGGCCACGTGAAGAGTGTGGGTCTCATGATCGAAAGGGATCTCGACCCCGTCACCGGCCGGGCACTCCTCGCCGACGGCGTGTCCACGATTCTCGCCGGCTTCGGCGGCGGATCCGGCACGACGACCTACGGGGAGAACATCGGCGTCATGGCCGCGACGCGCGTGTACTCGACGGCGGCCTACTGGGTGGCGGGCATCGTCGCGATCCTGCTTGGTTTCTCCCCGAAGGTTGGCGCGATCATTTTCTCCGTGCCGGCGGGTGTGCTCGCCGGTATCACCGTCGCGCTGTACGGCCTGATCGGCCTGATCGGTGTGAAGATCTGGATCGACAACCGAGTCGACTTCTCGAAGCCGATCAACCAGTTATCGGCCGCGATCCCGCTCATCGTTGGCATCGCGGATTTCACGCTCCAGCTGGGCTCCGAAGGGCAGCCGGTGATCTTCAACGGGATCGCCCTCGGCACGCTCAGCGCGATTGGAGTCTACCACCTCATGCGAATCGTCGGTCACCTGCGCGGGGGCGAGATGCAGGTCGCCGACCCCGTGGTGACCGGTGGTGCGGAGGAGGACGCCGAGCGGATCCCGACCCGCGGCTGACCCGCGTGCTGAACAAGTCGTAGTGGCAGCACGACGAAACTCCGAAGCGGCTGCGCGAAATCTCGCGGAATCCGCTTATGGTGGCCCTGTGTGGAGCGTAGATCGGCGACGGCAGAGCAGTGCGAAGAGCAGTGCCTCGGGCCGCGAACAGGGACAGCCGCAGGAGCCGGCCAGCGAGGGGGTGCCCCCGCAGAGCGAGGGTGCGCTCGCTAAGGCCCCGGATCCCTCGCCGGACCCGGGATCCGGCTCCGCACCGGCCGCTGAGGATCTGACCGCGGGTCTCGCCGGCCCCGTCACCCTCGTCGACTCCCACGCTGACGAACACGCCGAGTGGCGCCGCGAAACCGCGGAGCTCGGCGGCAGCAACCCGCTGCTCCACTTCGACGACCGCCCCGCCAATCGGATCGAGCTCTCGACCACGCATCCGGGCGGGCTGCCCCAGTTCATCACGGGAAACAAGATCCTGCTGTCGGCGCTCATCCGCGACGACCTCGCCCTGCGTCACGCGCGCGCCGCGGCCGGCCGCGTCACCGACAAGGCGATCGAGATGCGCACCGTGCGCGGGCTCGAGACCGTCAACCTCGGCGTCGGCATTGCGAAGTGGTCGTTCGAGGGTGAAGACTTCTGCGCCCCCGTCCTGCTGCGCCCCCTCGCGATCCGCCGCTACGGCCGCGACTTCGAACTGAAACTCAAACAGTTCCCGGTGGTCAACTCCGAGCTCATCCGCGCGCTGCGCGCCCAGTACGGGATCACGCTCGACGCGCGATCCCTGATCGAACTCTCCCAGTCCGAGGGCGTGTTCAAACCGCAACCGGTGATCGACCGGCTGCGGCAGATGGTCGCGGGCGTCTCAGGATTCGTGGTGCAGCCGCGGCTCGTGGTCTCCTCATTCCACAACGTGTCGCAGCGCATGACCGCCGATGCGAGGGATCTCGACCGGCCCATCCTCGAGGCCATCTGCGGCAGCGAGCCAGCCAAGCGGCAGCTCGCGGAATCGTACCGCCCCGTCGACCCGACGCCGACCGACGAGCGCGCACCCGAAACCGACCGGTGCCTCTACGACGCCGACGCCGAACAGGACGACGTGCTCGCCCAGATCGACGCCGGATACTCGGTCGTGGTGCGCACGCTCCCCGGTACGGGCGGCACGCAGACCGTCGTGAACGCGATCGGGAACCTCGTGCGCGCCGGCAAGCGGGTGCTCGTCGTCTCGCCGCGACGCGCGACCCTCGACGGCATCACCCACCGACTCACGCGAGCGAGCCTGTCGGGGCTCGCCGTGACCCCGCGCCGACTGCGTCGCAACCTCGTCGAAGCGATCAGCCGTAACGAGAACGCCCGTCCCGAGCAGATGCGCGAAATCGATGAGGCGCTCGTGAGGCTGCGCGGGGTGCTGCTCGACTACGGCGCCGCACTGCACGCGAATGACAGCCGCTACGGCGTCTCCCCGCTCGACGCGCTGCGTCGGCTCACCACGCTCGCGCTCGACGAGCGCCCGCCGGCGACCACGGTGCGACTCGACGAGCATGCCCTCGGCCAGCTCACCCTCGACCGCACCTCCGTCGCCGAGGCGCTCACCGAGGTCGCCCGGCTCGGCCAGTTCCAGTACGGGCCCGAAGACTCGCCCTGGTACGGCGTCGATTTTGCGACCACCGAGGAGGCCCGCACCGCGTACAGCAAGGCCGTCGACCTCGCCGAGTCGCAGCTGCCGCGACTCATCTCCATGGCCAACGAGGTCATCGGGCAGACCCCGATGCGCCCCTACGAGACGATCGCGGAACTCGGGATCTACCTGCGCCTGCTCATGGGGGTGCGCGAGACGCTCGACCGCTTCACCCCGGAGGTCTACGATCGATCCCTCTCCGAGGTGATCGCCGCCCACGCGCCCCGCGGTAGCGAGGAGATGACCTCGGGCAACAAGCGCAGGCTGAAGAAGCTCGCGCGCGAATACGTGCGCCCCGGTGTGAACGTGAGCGACATGTACTCCCGGCTCGTGCAGATCCAGCAGCAGCGGGTGCTGTGGCAGCGCTACTCGTCGGTCGCCGGCGCCCGGCCCGAGGTGCCGCTCGGTATCTCGGACGTGGTCGTGGCATACCAGTCCGCGTACCAAGACCTCGACGAGCTCGACAAGACACTCGGCACCGTTGGCGACGCCGACCGGATGAAGAACCTCTCACTCGGATCCCTCGCGAGCCGCATCGCGGATCTCGCCCGCGAATCCGAGGTGCTGCAAAACATCCAGGAACGCACCGCCATCGTCGAACGGCTGCGCGCCGCCCACCTCGAGCCCCTGCTCGACGACCTCTCGGCACGCCACGTGCCCGCCGAGAGCGTCGCCGCGGAACTCGAACTCGCCTGGTGGCAGTCCGTGCTCGAGCGGATGCTGCAGTCGAACCAGGCGCTGCTGAGCGCGAACACGAGCGTCGTCGAACGTCTCGAAGCCGACTTCCGCCTCGTCGACGACGCCCACGCGGGCGCGAACGGCACGGTGCTCGCCGCGTCGCTCGCCGACACCTGGCGCGTCGCCGTGCTCGACCACCGGCAGGAGGCCCTCGCGCTGCGCGAGGTGCTGCGCGCCGGCTACACCTCGGTCTCCGCGCTCGTGCAGCACGCACCGAACCTGCTCGGCGCGCTCGCGCCGGTGTGGGTGATGTCGCCGTACGAGGTCGCCCAACTGCCCGACGCGCTGCGCTTCGACACCGCACTCATCGTCGACGCCGGCGCGACCACGCTCGTTGAAAACCTCGGCGCCCTGCGCCGCGCAGACCAGATCGTCGCGTTCGGCGATACCGTGACGCAGAGCCCATCACGGTTCGAGATCGCCGTCGGCTCGCCCGCTGAAGACGAGGGCGACAGCGAAGAACTGCACGCGGCCTCAACCTTCGCGCAGCTCGCCGAGGTGCTGCCGATGCTGCAGCTCACCCGCAGCTACCGGGCCGGTGGCGAAGACCTCACACAGCTCGTCAACCATCGCTTCTACGACGGCGCCATCCAGTCGCTGCCCTGGGCGGGCAGCTTCCTCGGCCACTCGAGCCTCACCTACGAGTTCGTGCGCGGCGGTCAAGGGCTGCCGGACCAGCAGACCGGCGCGGTCGAGAGCACCGACGCCGAGGTGGAACGCGTCGTGCAGCTCGTGCTTGAGCACGCGAGCGAGCGGCCGAACGAGTCACTGATGGTGATCACTGCGAGCGAGCGGCACGCGGTGCGCGTCTACCAGGCGGTGCTGCAGGCGTTCTCGAAGTTCCCGCAGTACCGCGAGTTCCTGCTCGATGAGCGGGCGGAGCCCTTCGCGGTGCTCACCCTCGAACAGGCCACCGCGCAGAGCCGAGATCGCGTCATCTTCTCGATCGGCTACGGCCGGACCCCTCACGGCCGCGTGCTCTCGAACTTCGGTGCGCTCGGCAGGCCCGGCGGCGAACGACTGCTCGCGGTCGCGATCACCAGGGCCCGCCGCACCATGACGATCGTCAGCTGCTTCCGACCCGAAGACCTCGACCCGGCGCGCATGAAGCACGGCGTCGTCGAGCTCGCGGAGTTGCTCGCATTCGAGCACCCCGAGCCGGCTCAGGCCTCCTTGCCCGCGGAGCGCGACCCGATGATCGGCGAACTCGCCGACCGGCTCGAAGCGCTGGGCCTCCGCGTCGAACTTGATTACCGCGGGATCATCCCGCTCGCCGCCTCGTACGGCGACCGCGCGATCGCGGTCGACCTCGACCTGGGGGATGGCGACGGCCTGCGCGATGCGCTGCGCCTCAGGCCAGCCGTGCTGCGTCGCCTGGGGTGGCACTACCATCGTGTCCACAGCTTCGACCTCTTCTCCGACCCCGACGAAGTGGCGCAGCGCATCTGCCGCGTCATCGGTATCCAGGCCGGCATCCAAGCGGGCACCGAAGCGGGCATCGAGGGCGACACGCAGGGTGGTCCCGCTGCCGGCGCACAGACCGGAGCGGGCACGGCGGAACCGCTGTGACCGAGGGATCGGGCAAGCGTCGCCGTCCGCGGCGCGTCACCCGCCCGGCCCCAGACGGAGTTGATCCGCGCCCCTCAGAACACCCCCTCGACACCCGCGCGGCCGAAGACCGGCCCGAGGGCTGGGGTGACGGCGCGCGGCCGAACGGCGGGCGGCGAACCGGCGGGAATGGCAACGACGGCAACGACGACCGGTTGTGTCAGGATCGCCCCCCGCACTGGGGGTAGCGCAGCACTGGGGTGTTACATCGGCGCTAGTTTGAAGCTGCAGACCCGCTCGACGCACTCGAACCTGAGGCGCCCGAAGAGCCTGACGAAGAGGAAGACGCGGCGCTCGACGAGCTGCCCGATCCCTCGCCGCCGGATCCGCTCGATCCCTGCCCCGAACCGGATCCCTCGCTCGATGCCGCGCGGGAGTCGGTGCGGTAGAAACCGGACCCGCTGAAGGTGACGCCGAGGGATCCGAACACCTTGCGCAGCTGACCGCCGCACTCGGGGCACTCGGTCAGCGAATCGTCCGAGAAGGACTGATAGATGTCGAAGGCGTGATCGCAGTCCGCGCAGCGGTAGGCATAAGTGGGCACGGATCCCTAGTCTACCGGCGCGAACACCACGGTTCGAACCGGCGTGACCACCCCGGTGACGGGGGAATCGTGCGGTTCGGCCGGGACCTCCGCGAGGAGCTCCTCGTCGTGCACGATCGCGAAGACCGGCGGGCGCCGTTTGAGCTCCGCGAGGCAGCGGTCATAGTAGCCGAGGCCCCAGCCGAGGCGCATGCCGTGCTCGTCCACGGCGCACGCGGGAATGAGCATGAGGTCGACGTCCCCGACCGCGGCCGACGGCAGGAGCTCGCCCCGCGGTTCGCTGATACCGTGCGCGCCCGTCACGGTGCCGGTGCCGTCGGGGCTGATCCAGCCCAAGCGGTGGCCCTCGAGCGAGGAGGGCAGCAGCACCTCGACCCCGTGCGCGGTCGCCCAGTCGAGAAACCCTGACGTGTCAGGCTCAGAGGGGAGCGGCAGGTAGCAGGAGACTGAGCGGGCGCCGCGGCGCTCGACGAGATCCACCAGGCGAGCCGTGAGTGCGTCGCGGTCTGCGGCTCGGCGGGCGTCGCTGAGGGATCTCCGGCGCTCGCGCACCTCGGCGCGGATGCGGTGCTTGCGCTCCGCGGGCGGAATGGCCTGTGCTTCGGCGCGCGACTCGGCCGGCGAAGTGTCGACGGTGTCCATAACTCTCAGGATAAGGTGATCCTATGAGCGAAACCCAGGACACTCGACACTCTCAGGTATCCCAGGTCGGCGCCGGAAAGCGCTCCGTCACGAAGGCCGTGGTTCCGGCCGCGGGTCTCGGGACCCGCTTCCTGCCGGCAACGAAGGCCATGCCGAAGGAGATGCTGCCGATCGTCGACAAGCCGGCGATCCAGTACGTCGTTGAGGAGGCCGCCGGCGCCGGGCTCGACGACGTGCTCATCATCACGGGCCGCAACAAGACGAACATTTCGAACCACTTCGACAGCGTGCCCGAACTCGAATACGCGCTCGAACGCAAGGGCGACACGAGCAAGCTGAGCAAGGTACACGAGGCGAGCGAACTCGCCGAGGTGCACCTGCTGCGCCAGGGGCAACCGCTCGGACTCGGCCACGCGGTCGCCTGCGCGCGCCGCCACGTTGGCAACGAGTCGTTCGCGGTGCTGCTGGGTGACGACCTGATCGATGCGAGGGATCCGCTGCTCGAACGCATGGTCGCCGAACACGACGCCCGCGAAGCAACGGTGATCGCGCTCATGGAGGTGCCCGAAGAATCCATCCACCTCTACGGGTGCGCTGCCGTCGAAGCGACCGACGACCCCGACGTGGTGCGGGTCACCGGGCTCGTTGAAAAGCCGGCCGCGGCCGAGGCGCCCTCCAACCTCGCGGTGATCGGCCGGTACGTGCTGCGGCCGGAAATCTTCGACATTCTCGACGAGCTCGAGCCGGGCCGTGGCAACGAGATCCAGCTGACCGACGCGCTCAACCAGCTGGCCCGTGGTGAGGGGGAGGGGCCCGTATACGGCGTCGTCTTCCGCGGTCGCCGATACGACACCGGCGACCGTGCCGACTGGATCAAAGCCAACGTGCTGCTCGGCGTCGACCACCCGGAGCTCGGCGAAGAGATCGAGGGCTGGCTTCTCGAATTCGCCGACCGGCTGCGTGCCCGCCGCGGCGAGGACTAGCGAGCCGATATGGCGCCGCTCGGTCGACCGATCGAGGTGCCGCCACCACTGCGTGCCGGGGCCGTGACCATTCGGCCGATCCGCGTCGCTGACGCATCACGCCTCGAACAGTTGCTCCAAGACAACCGGCACTGGCTGGTGCGCTGGGAAGCGACCCACCCGTCGGGGCGCGGCCCCGAACCGGGGTCGGTGTCGATGCGGCCGACAATCCGGCTCCTCCGCCGCCAGTTCCGCAGCGGCACGGGCGCCCCGTTCGTCATCGAATACGGCGGCGAGGTCGTTGGGCAACTCAGCGCCTCGGAAATCAGTGGCGGTGCCCTGTGCTCCGCGCAGATCGGCTACTGGGTGTCGGAGCACGTCGCCGGCCGCGGGGTGACCCCCGTCGCGGTCGCGCTCGCCATTGACTACCTGTTCGGGGCGCTGCAGCTGCACCGCGTCGAGATCTGCATCCGGCCCGAGAACGCGGCCTCACTCCGGGTCGTCGAAAAACTCGGGCTGCGCTACGAGGGGCGGCGGCACGCCTACATCAACATCGACGGCGCCTGGCGTGACCACGACTGCTTCGCGATCACGGCCGAGGAGGCACAGGGATCCCTCATCAACCGACTCCCACCAGCCGCCTCTCACTGACCGCTCCATCGCGGTCGACCGTGCCTTCGCGCACCGCGGGTGGCGTGGGTGCTTTGGTTTTTTGGTGCTCTGGGCGGTGCGGGTCGGGGGCTGGACGGCGCGCCGAGGTGTGGGATGGGGGAGCGGGCCGTACAGTTTACGACATGAGTGGCGGGGTACTGGGCGGTGGCGTGATCTTCGTAGTGGCAGCCCTGCTGTGGGCTGCCGTACTGGTGCCGACGTGGTTGCGGCGCCGCGAATTCCGGGCGGCTGAGCGGAACGCGATCCGACTCCAGCGCACACTCCGGGTACTCGCCGAGACCTCCGAGGTGCCCACCGAGGTTCGGGTCGAAGCGACCGCGCGGGAAGCGCTTGCGCAAGAGAAGCTGCTGCGCACCGCACAGCGTCGGCAAGAAGCCGAGCGCGAGGCGAAGCTCGCCGCGGAGCGTGCAGAGCAGGTGCGAGCCGAAATCCGTGCCCAGCAGATACGGCGCAAACAGGCAGCCATGCAGCGAGCGGCGAAACTGCGGCGGCCCATCGTGCGACGCATTCGAGCGACAGCCGCACTCGCGGCGCTGCTCGGGCTGGTCGGGCTGCTCGTCGGAGCCGGCCTTGCACTCGGCGGGAACGGGGTCATGGTGCTGGCGGGAGCAGCGCTTCTCGCCTCCATCGGAACCGGAACGCTCGTGCTGCTCGCGCCCGGTCGCGTGCGCGCGCAAACCATCGAGGCGGAAGAGATTGCCGTGAGCATCGGCGTCGAGGAGACCGCAGCCACTGACGAACCCGAGGCGGAGTCGCAGGACGTCGACGCCGCCACCGCGGCCCATGCCGCAGCCCAACAGGCCGCAGCGGCCCGGATCGCCAGAGCACAGGCGCTCGCCCGCGCCCGCGCGGACCGACCCGCGCCGAAAGAAAACCAGCCCGACTCGATCCTGCTGCGCGAAGCACGTGAGCAGGTCGTACAGGCGCGGGAGCAGGAGGCACAAGCACGGGAGCAGGCGGCACATTCGCGCGCAGCTGAGAACGCGACAGAACAGGCGGCCCCCGTCGACAGTCAGGCCGCAACCCAGCGTCGCGCCGACGCCGCGATCGACGCCGCGATCGAAGCATCAGTCGCGAAGCGGACGGCATCCACAGAACAGACCGCGCGACTGCGCAACATGGGCGTCATCGGAGACACGAGCGACGGCATGCCCGACCTCGACGAAGTGCTGCGCCGCCGCCGAAACGCAAGCTGACTCAATTTCACTCGCGATCCACCGAACTGATAAGATGGATCGCTGTTAGGGTCTGTGGCGCAGTTGGTAGCGCGTCTCGTTCGCAATGAGAAGGTCAGGGGTTCGATTCCCCTCAGATCCACTCCCTCCGGTCGTGAATCCTCGTTCGGGAATCGACACAGTATCTGTGCAAAGCGGTGCTTTGCACCTGGAAGATTCTGTGCCCCTCAGATCCACTCCCTCCGGTCGTGAATCTTCGTTCGGGAATCGACACAGTATC
>JBBAFK010000073.1:0-14068 GCA_041655455.1 Leucobacter sp.
TGTGGGTGAGCAGTTGCTGGGGCGCTGGGTGCGGGTGGCCCGCGAGGCCGCTGGCGCAGGCGATAATGGTGCGGTGCTTGATTCTGATGAGCGTGCCGAGTTGGAGCGGCTGCGCAAGGAGAACGCCGAATTGCGTTTGGACCGGCAGTTTTTGAAAAAAGTACTAATGGGCCCGCTGCGGGCGCACCCGATGAAATGAGAATCCGGCGTTCGCGGGCGTTTGCCGGTGTTGCGTTGGTGCGGGCATGGGTTGATGCTGGTAGTGGTGGCTGCTGGGCTGACGCCGACGCCGCTTGGTGCCCGTGAGCCCGGAAAAAGTATGGCGTGGAGGGTTGTGGGCACCCGGTTGTGCTGCCGGTGAGCGCGAACTTCAGACTCCTTTGATCGACGACCTTCCTCCGGCAGTCGCCCTGTCCTGTTGGTGCGAGTCGGGAGGTTGATCGTGGATGAGGTGGTCGAGTTTTGCGCGGGTCTGGATGTGCATCGAGACACGGTGGTCGCCACCGTGCGGTTCCCGCAGGGCCGTCGACGCGGCAGTGAGACAAAGACGTTCGGCACTGATACCGCCGAACTGGTGGCATTGGGCGACTGGCTGGTTTCGCATCAGGTGAGCCGGGTCGGGTTGGAATCGACCGGTGTGTATTGGAAACCGGTGTTCTATCTCCTCGAGGATCGAGTCGATCAGCTGTGGCTGCTTAACGCTCAGCATTTGAAGAACGTGCCGGGCCGCAAAACTGATGTGGTCGATTCAGCTTGGATCGCGCAGCTGGTGGAGCACGGACTGGTGCGGCCCTCATTCGTGCCGCCGCCCCCGATCCGGGAGCTGCGGGATTTCACTCGGCACCGCCGGGTGCTCAGCGAAGAACGAACCCGGATGGTGCAGCGACTGGAGAAGGTACTTCAGGATGCCGGGATTAAATTGACGTCGGTGGCCTCCACGGTGCTGTCGAAATCTGCGCGGGCGATGTTGGAGGCGATGCTTGCCGGTGAATCCGACCCTGCGGTGCTGGCCGAGTTGGCCAAGGGCAGGATGCGTTCGAAGATCCCAGCACTGACCGACGCGCTGCGCGGTAGTTTCCGGGTCTGTCATCACGGGGTGCTCGTTCGTCAGATCTTGGCCCACGTCGACTTCTTGGACGGGCAGCTTGCCGACCTCGATGAACAGATCACCATTCGGGTGGCGACCTTCGAGCCGATCATTGAACGCTTGCAGACGATTCCGGGCGTGGCCCGTAAATGCGCGATCGGCATGATCTCTGAGATCGGTGTCGATATGCGCGTGTTCCCCACGCCAGCGCACTTGGCGTCGTGGGCCGGGATCTGTCCAGGCAACAACGCCTCGGGAGGCAAAGCCCGTTCGGGGCGGACCCGGCACGGCCCGGTTGCACTCAAGACGGTGCTTACTGAAGCAGCGCAGGCAGCCGCGCGCACCAAGAACACCTATCTGGGTGCGCGATATCACGCGATCCGGGGCCGGCGGGGCACCTTTAAAGCAGTCGGTGCGATCCGCCACGATATTCTGATCGCCTACTGGCACATCGTCGATGGTGAAGTTGAGTATCGCGATCTCGGTGCTGACTGGGTTGTCCGACGACACAGCCGTGAATACCAGATCGCCAGGCTGGCCCAACAGATCGAGAAGCTCGGCGCCGCCGTGGAGATCACCATGCCCGCCGCCTGAACGTGCCACATCCCGCTCGCAGCCGGCCGCCCAGCAAGGGCTGCGTTACCGGGGATTCACACTTCAGCCGCGGCCTTCTTTGCCTCCGAACAGAACCAGTAGAGGCCTACGGTCTGATCGAGGCGGAGAAGGCCAATTACGCGATCACCCGGATGTGCGAGCTGCTGGACGTGTCGCGGTCGGGGTTTTACAAATGGCGCAAGTCCCAGGCCGCGGGCGTACCGCGCGGTGTAGACGAGCGAAGTCGTAGTCGATACGAGCGACCGCCGCGGCCGCATCGTGATCGGCTAGAATTGGCTGCGACAAACGGCTTTCGCAGGCCCGCAGGTACAGCGTGCACAGCGCAGTCCACCCCACCGAACCCCACGCCACACTGCTGAAATCGACCTTGTCGGTCACTGTTTCCTTCCCAACCGCGCGATATTGCGTCCAGGGCCGTGTCACCGAGTCCGACCGGCATACAGAGCCGCGGTCAGCCAGCCCATCAACCCTGAAACGTCGTCGGCGCCGCCCTTCCAGGCCAGGTGGGCATCGGGGCGGACCAGCATCATTTGATGACCGTCGTAGGTTAGGGCGCGGAGGTGCCCGCCGAGACGCTGCCGGACCGCTCCGAGATCGATGTCCAGCGACTTATTCTCCGGTATCAAGAGGGCCCACTGCCCGCCCAGTTCGCGGTGCAGTCGCAATCGTGCGCCATCGGCTCGACCGCAGGAAATGTCGGCGATCCGATCTCCCGGCCTCGGTCTACTGCGCCCCGCAGCGCCAAGTGGGCCCTTGCGATAGCTCACCCACAATTGTGACGCCGTATAGGTCGCCCAGCGCTGCACCGCGGCGAGGTTGAAGAGGCGCGGGGCGACGTGGTCGCGCAGAAAACGGGCGATCGGGTTGCTGGCAATATTGATCCGTGTCACGGCGCTGGTTCCGCGCAGTACTCCGGTGGCCAAGGGCCGGCGTTCGGCTTCATAGGTGTCGATCAGGGCGTCGGTGGCGAGGTTGCGCACTACCAGTGCGAGCTTGAAGGCCAGATTCTCAGCATCTCCAATACCGGTGAGCATGCCTTGCCCGCCGAATGGTGAATGAGCGTGCGCGGCATCACCGGCGATCAAGACCCGACCGCGCCGGTAGGTGTCGGCGAGCCTGCGGTGCACCGTGAACACCGACAGCCATTCCGCGTCGCCGAAGTGCACATTGCGCCCCGTACGCTCTGGGACGATCTGCCGAAACCTGTCCAAAATTCCTCTGTCACTGGGCTTTCCGTCATAGCCGGGGTCGTAGGCGAAGAGTCGCCACAGATCGTTTCGCCCCTCGTCATCTGGCATCGGCATTGCACCCACCACCCCGCGGGGATGGATCCAGCCGGTGGTACCCCTTCGATCAAGGTCCCAGTCCAGGTGCAGATCACCCAGCAGAAAACGTTCCGTGAGCTTGGTCCCAGGAAAGCCAATTCCGACCAACGTTCGAGTGGTGCTGGATGTGCCATCGCACGCCACCAGCCACCGTGCCCGAATAGTGGTCCCGTCGGTGAGTTCTGCGACGACAGTATCGACATTCTGTTGTAATCCGGTCAGCCCGCAACCCCATTCCGGGACCGCGCCCAGGTCGTTCAGCCGGGCGCGCAGCGCCGCCTCCACCTTCGCCTGCGACACCACCATGGGTGACGCCGCGGTCTGCATGCCCGGATCGCCGAACTCGAGTGTGGCCACCGGACGGTCGCCCAAGTAATTGGTGACCCGCATGGCACGCACCGACTCATCTGGCAAGGTTCCCAATGCGCCCAACCGGTCCAACACCTCCGAGCCTCGGGCATGCAGAAAATTCGCGCGCGATGTCGTCGCAGCGCTTTCCGCGCGGTCGATCACTCGCACAGACAAGCCATGTAGTCGTAGTGCGCACCCCAAAATCAGCCCAGTCGGCCCTGCGCCCACCACAAGCACATCGGTGTCGACCACAGCACCTCACGGTAGTGGCGCGGATACGTCCTGAAAAGCCTGTTCGCTGCCCGGGTTGTGTGCCCACCGCCGATCGCACGGCGCCGCAAACTGACCGGGACATACTGGCACCAAGGCCCAACGCAACACCTTTTCATATTCTGCACCGACCCCGCCGCAAGGCCTGGCTGGGGTGGATGCGGCGCGACCAGGACAGGCCGCCTCGGGCGGCCGATGGGCAATATTTCTATATCGGAAACAGTATCCCGGTATAGTCTGGGTGTGTGGCATCGCTATACGGGACCGAGGGCCGATTCTCGGAGGACCTGACGGCACGGGCGCGGATTCGCGACGCCGCGCTGATCCAGTTCGCTGAGCGCGGGGTCAAAGCCGCGACCATCAAGAGCATCGCCGAACAGGCTGGCGTTTCCCCGGGGCTGGTGCAGCACCACTTCGGCACCAAGGACAACCTGCGAAAGGCGTGCGATGACAGGGTCATCGAGGTCTTCCTGCGACGGACCACGCAAGGTGTCGCCACCGGCGACATCGCCACACCGGAGTTCATCGCCGCCCTGTACGAGGCCACCCCGCCGTTGACCAGCTACCTGGCTCGGGCCGCGGTCGAGGGCGGACCCCCAGCGGCTGCAATCCTCGACGAGTTCACAGCAGGAGCCGAAGAGTTCCTGAGCGCCACCTGGCCCGAGCGCTTTCCGTCCGGCTCACCGCGGGCTCGCGATGCCGCCGCAGTGATGTGCGCAATGCACACCGGGGTCATCATGCTGCATGACCACCTGGCCCGCCAGATGGGCACCGATCTCGACGGCGCCGGCACCACTCGGATCGGCCTGGCCATGGCTGACCTTTACGCGGCGATGGGGCAATACATGGCCTCCGGCGCCGGACGGCAGATAACCGATGCCGTCACCGAATACCGCGACCACGGAAGGCAATGAACCATGACCGTGACCGTTGACCACCTCACGCCAGTCGAGAAGACGCTTCTGGTCACGCTCACCGGACGCGCACTGGACGCCCGAAAACGCCGTCCGCTGCTCGGAGATCGCTTGGCCGACACCGTCAGTGGCCGTCTCGCTCATGACACCCTCAACGTGTCGGACACCGTCGCGATCGCCGTGGCCGTGCGCAGCGCAATGCTCGACAGGCTCGTCGGCAGTTTCATCACCGCCCACCCTGACGCCGTGGTGGTGGAGTTGGGCTGCGGACTGGAAACCCGCATGCATCGAATCGCGCCACCGGCAACAGTCGACTGGTATGACATCGACCTCGATGAGGTCATCACGCTGCGCCGCCAGGTGCTTCCTGAATTGCGCTCGCACCTCGTCGCCGCATCCTTGACCCGACCGGGTTGCCTGGACGCAATCGCGCGGGATCGTCCAGCGGTCATCGTCGCCGACGGCGTGCTCGGCTTTCTGACCGAAGCCGACAACCGGCAGATCCTCGGCGCCCTGACCGAACACTTCACCGCCGGAGGTGAACTGGTCTTCAACGCCTACACTCGCATCGCCGCCCGGATGATGGGGTCGCTCGGCGTGTTGCGGTCAGTGGGTATCCCCAAACACTACCGCGGCTTCGGATTCGACGATCCACACGTGGTGGAGCAGCTCAACCCGCGGCTGATATTCGTCGAAGAACAGCTCGGCGCGCAAGCACGCGAGACTGCCCGGTTCCCGTGGCCCACAAAGATGATCGCGAAAGTCTTCGCCCGGTGGCGCGCCCAGGCGCGTCGTGGGGTGTGGGTCCTGCGCTACCGCTTCTGACACCCACCAGCTCGTGGTCCGGTCGTCCGCCGTCCATGAACCGCCCGAACCCTTACGGCCGTCGTAGTCCACCATGGACTGGTGGACGGCATCCAGATCGTGGCTACGGACGCAGGACCGGTCGAGGTCCGTTACCTGCCCTGTGCCAAGCCGCCGATACTGTTGTTCCCCGGCGGGCATAGCAGTGCCGCCACACCAACCGGCGAGCACCTCTACACAGCCCTCGGCTATGGGGTGCTGTGCTTCTCCCGTCCCGGTTACGGCGGCACCGATGTTGGCCCCCTGACCGCAGCGGAGTACGTATCGCTGGTCGTCGAAACGTGCCGGCGGCTGGGTATTGAGCGGTCGACCGGTGCCGTCGGAGTCTCTTTCGGCGGTCTACAGGCAATCCATACCGCCGCACTGGCGCCCGAACTCGCGCCGAAACTCATACTGCATAGTTGTGCACCGTCAGTGCTGCCCTACCCGGATACCTCGCTCGAGCGTGCGGCAGCCCGGTATGTCTTCGGTGCGGCGACCCAGAAGATGACGTGGGCCACGATCCGCCGGCTGGTGGCCAGCGATGCTGGCCTGAGGCTGATGATGAAGTCGTTGACGCGGTTGCCCGACGACCAGTGGTGGTCGCAGATGTCGTCGACTGACCGCGCGAGCGCGCGTGCCATCTTCAATGCAATGGGCTCGAATCATGGTTTCGTCAACGACATTCGCCAAGCGACCCGTCAGCTGAGCGGCTACCGCGCCCACATCCATTCTCTGGTAGGAGCCCCAACATTGGTTACCGCATCCCGCTCCGACGGCGCGGTGTCACTTCGACACGCGCAGAACTTCGCGGCCACGATCCGGTGCGCGACGTTCTACGAGACGACCAGCCCGACCCACCTCCACTGGATCGGCCACGAACACACCGGCATCACCGCAGCGATCGCCAACTTCCTATCTGCGCCGTAATCCGATGGGTCGCCTCCCAGCAACAACGACACCACGCCTGCAACGTCGCGCAAGTCGGCGTACACACTCGCCAACGACATCGTTGCGATCAGTCGGTGGGCTGGGCTCTGGCCGTGCGCGGCGCGATAATGTCAGGCGGGGTCGGTTTGTGGATCGTCCAGGATGGGTCGATACCTTCATCGAGGCGCCCGTCGCCCTTGGCGTCGAGGTAGCGGAAGTAGAGCACCGCGAAGACCACCACCAGCATCAGCGACCAGCCGTAGGTGATCTTCATGTATTCCAGGAAACGTCCGGTGGTTGGCCAGTGCCACAGCAGCCAGCGGTCCATGGTCATAAAGCCGTACACCGCCAGCCATGCCACCCAGTTGCGGATCACTGAGTTGGGCAGCACGACGGTCATCAGGAACGGGAACAGCGTCAGTGAGTAGTAGCCCTGGCCCAACGATGACACCAGCCAGAACGCGATCAGCACCACACCGGAGGACGTGAGCATCCAGAACAGCGGATCGCGGGTGCGGTAGTAGCGGTATAGCAGCCAAAGCGACACGATGGCGAGCGCACCAAAGCCTATGCGCAGTAAGATGATCAGCCACATCGGCAGGCCGTAGTAGATCCCGTTGCCTACAATCGAGCTGTTGAAGTAGTCGCGGGTGCTCAGGATGTAGGGCACCGTGCGGGTGACGAAGCTCATCGGGTCGGCGATCAGCGGCCACGCAGCCGCATTGAACACCACCGGAACAGCAATGGCGGCGATCAAAGCCCGCCACTGCCGGTTGAGCAGTGGCAGCAACAGCAGCGGTCCCAATAGCGGTTTGACCACCAGCGTCAGCCCGATCGCGATACCGGCCAGCCATTCGTGATTCTTGTTGCCGTCCAGCAGCCACCGGAAGAACAGCACCGCGGCCAGCAGCAGCGGCCCGTTGAAGTTGCCGAATACCAGTGTGTTGGTGACGCTCTCGGTGCAGAACATGGCCAGCAGCAGTGCCGGGGCGGCCACCGAGGCCAGCGTGAACTTGAACAGCCGTAGCAGAAAGTAGGCGGCCAGCACGATCGCCAGCGCGTTGAAGAAGATGAACCAGTAGCGCGAGACGTCGGGCGGTAGGTAGCCGAAGGGCGCCATGATCAGCGTGCCACCCGGTGGGTACAGGTAGTGCGGGTCGACATGGTCGAAGTTGGCGTCGTATATCGGTTCACCGAGTTTGAATTTCACCACCGCGGCGTAGACAGGCGCGAAATCGTCGGTGATGTAGCCGTTGGTCGCCAAAGCGAAAGCCCGGTGCAGTACCGACAGGATGGCGATCGGCCACAACGCCGAACGCAGCACCACGGCCGCGCTAGGTGCAGTCCCGCGGGGCCCGAACGCCGCTGTGAGTTGCGGCATCAACGACGAGACGAATGCGCCCGAGCGGCTGCTGGTACGTGGCTCAGTGTCCATGACGGCCTTGTCGGGTCGGGTCTGCTCCGGCGGCATACTGCCGGGTTCGGCGGTAGTGCCGATTCCGCAGGCCCAGGACTGTCGTGGCCAATGCCGCGGCAAGCAGCGAGGCGGTGAGAACTCCGATCTTGACGTGATCGGCGCGGCTAGCGTCAGGGGCGTAGGCCAACTCACCGATGAGCAAGGAGACGGTGAATCCGATGCCGGCCAGCAGCGCAACCCCGAGAAGGTCGATGCGATGGAGTGCATCATCCCGATCTGCCTTGGTCATACGAGTGACGATCCAGGTTGCGCCGAGAACACCGATGGGCTTGCCCACGACCAACCCGCAGATGATCCCCAGCACGACCGGATCGCCGAGCGCGGCCGAGAATCCTGTGAGGCCGCCGATCGACACCCCCGCGGCGAAGAATGCGAACAACGGTATAGCGATTCCCGCAGATAGCGGTTGAAATCGATGTTCGAGGTGCTCTGCGGGACCTCGTTGCGTTGATTTGTCGGTCCCGTCTCGGTTGCGAACTGGCACTGCGAACCCGAGAAGTACGCCAGCCACCGTCGCGTGGACACCGGATTCGTGAATGAAAACCCAGGTGGCAGCGGCCAGGGGAATCAAGATCCACCATGAGCGGATACCTTTGCTCATGCACAGCGCAAACAACGCCAAGGGAACTACGGCTGCCGCGAGGGCCCACACGCTGATCGTGTCGGTATAGAACACCGCGATGATGGTGATGGCGAAAAGATCATCGACGACTGCCAGCGCGAGCAGAAACATGCGCAGAGCGGGCGGGAGATGCTTGGACACGACGGCGAGCACAGCGACTGCGAAGGCGATGTCGGTTGCGGTGGGAATCGCCCACCCGCGGCTAGCACCGTCTGCCATCCCCGCGGTGAACGCGATGAAGATGATTGCGGGAACGACCATTCCGCCAACGGCAGCCGCGATCGGCAGCGCGGCTCGGCGTGGATCCCGGAGTTCGCCGATGACGAACTCACGCTTGAGTTCCAACCCCACCACGAAGAAGAAGATCGCGAGCAGACCGTCAGCGGCCCAGGCACTCAGAGTCAGATCGAGGTGTAATCCCAGTGGCTCGCCGCCGACTCGGGTCTGCTGCATGGCCGAATAGCTGTCGGCCCACGGTGAGTTCGCCCATATCAATGCCACAGCGGCAGCGACGAGCAGCAACGCCCCGCCAGCTGCCTCGGTGCGCAAAAACGCGCCAACCCGCACCATCTTCGAAGTAGCGCCTCGCGGGGTCTTGCGGCGCTGCGCTCCGCTCGCGCTGGTACGCGCCATGATGAATACCTTTTCGGTCGGCGATCAATGATGAAACTTGCCGACCAGGCTTCCCGGCGCACCGCAAGCCAGCATAGACCTCGGCTGCAGCACACCGTCATGCGGTCCGCCGTCGATTGCCGCCAGCGCCCAGGGCGGATAGCTGGCCCGCGTCAACGACCCGGTGCAGTTGGCGCAGCCTTCTGATCGCCTCAGTCTTCGCCTACCCCGTCCGGTAGGCTCTGCTGTGGCGCGCCGGGAAGTCTGGTCGGCATCATCAGTGCTGTGACACCACTGTGGGGTTGCAGTGGGTTTCCTTCGACCGGAAGGCTGCGCTGGGGCGCAATGGCTATGGACACTCTCAGTCTCACGGTTGCGTTCCTTCTGGTTTGGTTCGTTACCGGAACGGTCGCTGGACTTTGGCTGGTGCGGCGCGGCCACGATATTCGCTGGATTCCGATCGCCTTGGTGCTAGGCCCAATCTTTGTCCCGATCGCGTTGGAACGCGCCGATCGAGGTGGTCCACGCCGGGCGCCAGTGAGCCCCCGCAACGACTCTCGATCGTCGAGGTCGGCGCCTGGGGCGCCACGAGTCCTAGTGGGCTGGGACGGATCAGCGCAAGCGGCGGCCGCGCTCGACGCTGCGAAGCGCCTGTTCGGTGGGACCGGTGAACTCGTCCTGGCTGAGGTCATTTCGTACGAGGCCGCCGAGGATCCCCAGCAAGCATCAGTCACCTCGGCCGATGCAGGGTTGGCCGCTATCGCCGCCAACGCCGATCCGGCAGAGACCCCGCCACGGCTCGAAGTGCTCGTCGGCGCCCCCGCCGAAGCGTTAGCCCAGTTTGCCCAACGGCTCGACGTTGACGTCGTCGTCGTCGGCCGCCGCGGTCGAGGCTTGACCCGCCGGCTGCTCGGCAGCGTCTCCAGCTATCTACTTGAGCATTCCGCCGTCCCGGTGCTCATCGTTGATGCCGTGCACTCCTCGGCCAACTCAATTAGGACCACCGATAAGGCGCCCGAATAGCAAGACAGATGAACGCCGGTGCGACGACGCGCGTTGTCCTCGGCGTCACGATCGATAAAGCCAAGGCTGCTGCCGCGGACGAACAGCACGGTGGGCCTTGTCGGGATGGTCATCGGGTGATGGGAACGTCGAGTTCGGTGAGCAGTGCCCTCACCTTGGTGTCGATCATGTCGCGGATGGGACGCACCGCGTCGACGTCTTGTCCGGCCGGATCGGGCAGGTCCCAGTTCTCGTAGCGTTTTCCGGGGTAGACGGGGCAGGCGTCGCCGCAGCCCATGGTGATCACAACATCGGCCGCTGCCAGGATCTCGTCGGTCCAGGGTTTCGGGAATTCGCCGGTGATGTCGATGCCGACCTCACGCATGGCGGCGATGGCGGCGGGGTTGACTTCGTCACCGGGCTCGGACCCACCCGACCAGGCGACGGCATTGTCGCCGGCGTGGTGCGCGAAGAAGCCGAGGGCCATCTGGGAGCGCCCGGCGTTGTGTGTGCACAGAAACAGCACGGTGGGTTTGCCGTCACTGGCCGTGCCCTCGACGCGGGCCAGGGCAGATAGCCGTTGGCGGGCAAAGCGTTCGGCCAGCAGCGGCAGAAAGTTTGGGATGGTGGCGCGGCCGGCGAATTGGTCGTAGGAGGATTCCAGGAATCGTTGGATGGTCTCCACTCCGAAGGCGTCGGCGAATTCGGCCTGTAGCCGGGTAGCTGCAGTGCGCAACGCCAACTGCTGGTCGACGGACAGATCGGGGCCGGGGTGAGTGACAGGACTGTCGGTCATGGCGTGCTTCCTTTTTCGCTGGTGGCCGGCTGATCAGGGGGCGGTGATGAATCCGAAGACATGGTGCTGTTGGTGAAGCGGCTGCGCAGGGTCAGCGAAACATAGATCAACGCGACCAGAATCGGGACTTCGATGAGCGGGCCGACGACGGTGGCCAGCGCCTGTCCGGAGGTGGCACCGTAGGTGGCGATGGCCACCGCGATCGCCAGTTCGAAGTTATTGCCCGCGGCGGTGAACGCCAAGGTGGTGGTGCGCTCGTAGCCCAGACCGATCGCGGCGCCCAGTAGGAAGCCACTGCCCCACATGATGGCGAAGTAGGCCAACAGCGGCAGCGCGATGCGGGCCACATCCAGTGGGCGGCTGGTGATCTGCTCACCTTGCAGTGCGAAGAGAATCACCACGGTGAAGAGCAAGCCGTACAGCGCCCACGGCCCGATCCGCGGCAAAAACTTCGTTTCGTACCAGTCGCGGCCTTTGGTGCGTTCGCCGATGCGCCGTGACAGGTATCCGCCGATCAGCGGAATGCCGAGGAAGATGAGTACGGACTTGGCGATCTGCCAAGGCGATGTGTCGATCGTGGTCTGTTCGAGGCCGAGCCAGCCGGGCAGCGCCGAAAGGTAGAACCAGCCCAGGACGGCGAACATCAGGACCTGGAAGATCGAGTTGAGCGCCACTAGGACGGCAGCGGCCTCGCGGTCACCGCACGCCAGGTCGTTCCAGATGATCACCATGGCGATGCAGCGGGCCAGGCCGACGATGATCAGCCCGGTGCGGTACTCGGGCAAATCAGGAAGCAGCAGCCAGGCCAGCGCGAACATCAGTGCCGGGCCGAGCACCCAGTTGAGCACCAAAGACGACAGCAACAGTTTGCGGTCACTGGTGACGGTGTCGAGGCGGTCGTAGCGGACCTTGGCCAGCACCGGATACATCATGATCAGCAATCCGAGTGCGATGGGTAGCGAAATCCCATCAATCTGAACACTTTCCAGCATGGTGTTCAGGCCGGGGACCCCGCGCCCCAGTAGCAGGCCGGCGATCATGGCCGCACCGATCCACACCGTCAGATACCGGTCGAGAATCGACATCTTGCGCACTACCGCCGGCCCGGTCGCCGGCGCGGGGGCGGTCACTGGGAGGCCCCGACCGGCTCGGCGCCGGCGGCGTCGAGCACCACCGACAGGCTGGCCAGCGCTTCGGGGACCACCGCGTAGTAGACCCACGAGGCGCGGCGCTGCGACGTCAGCAGGCCGGCTTCACGCAGCACTTTGAGGTGATGTGACACCGTCGGCTGCGAGACATCGACGTCGGTGGAGATGTCGCAGACACACGCCTCGCTGCCGGTGCGGCTGGCGATCGCGGAAAACAGCTGCAGGCGTACAGGATCGGCCAGCGCCTTGAGTTTTACCGCAATATCCGCGGCCTCCATGGCCGACAGCGGCTCGCGCAGTAGTGCCCCCGGTGGGCAGGTGTTCCGGCTGCCCAGCAGGTCTGGCGATGAGTTCGACACATATCGATATTGACAGGTATCGAAACTATCCGCAAGCTGGCGGGCCACGAGCCGCGGTGGGCTGTGGGTGCCCGAACGCTGAAAGGGTGCTCCCGCCGCCCACTGGGGCGCAGGGTGCGCCACCGCAGACCAGGTGGACCACCGCGATGTGGTGACCACCCGGCCTGGGGCGGTTGTCAGTAGCAGGCTGCGGTGTCGGCTGGCTGGTCTGCATCGGGGTTGGCTGCACTGCCGCAGCACGGGCCGCCTTCGGCCTCGGTGTTGAGGTGTTGCGGGCTGGTGCCGAAGGTGTCCGAATCGGCCAGCACGGTGTAGACCTCCCATTTTTCCCCGGCCGGTCCGGTCACCCAGACCTTGTCCTGGGTGGCAAAGCAGCAGGTGGTGTTGATTTCCTCGTCGGTGAACAACCCAGCCTCGCTCAGCCGGGTGATCTCGGCGTGCACCTGCTCGCTGGACTCGACCTCCACGCCCAGGTGGTTGAGGGTGCCGCCCTTACCGGGGTTCTCCAGCAGCACCAGCTTCAACGGCGGCTCGGTGACCGCGAAGTTGGCATAGCCGGGTTTCACCTTGGCCGGCGCGGTGTTGAACAGCTTGGTGTAGAACGTGATGGCCTCGTCGAGGTCATCGACGTTGAGGGCCAATTGGGCTCGGGACATGCCGTCCTCCTCTAGTGTTGTGACATATATCGAAGTGGCGCCGAGTTCAGAATCCGCTCCTTTTTGATATATGTCAAGAACCTGGCAGGATGGATGTTATGCCCAAAGCGTTACCTGTGATCGACATGACCGCCCCGGTGTGCTGTGCGCCGGTCGCCGCCGGGCCTGTCAGTGACGATGACGCACTGCAGATCGCGATGCGGCTCAAGGCGATCGCCGACCCGGCCCGGGTCAAGATCGTGTCGTTCCTGTTCGGCGCCAACGCCGGTGAGAAAACCAGCGGCGAACTGGCCGCCAAATTGGGCCTCAACGAATCCACCATCAGCCACCACATTGGCCAACTACGCCGAGCCGGTCTCGTCAACTCCGAACGGCGCGGAATGAATGTCTTCCACCGGATACGCCCCGAGGCGCTCCAAGCCCTGTGCGTGGTGCTCGATCCGAATTGCTGTACCTAGACCTCGCCAACACTCGGGAGTGGAACCACCGGCTTCCGCCGCACAATGTGCCCGGTAACTCGAACGGCGAGATACAGGTCAGCTCAACTGTTCCCGACGCAACAGCACTGCGTAGTCGAATGGGAGTCGCCCAAAGACCAAGCGGCCCATGCCAGTTACGTGACCGGACGCCTCGGCTTTGCTCACCACCCGCGGATCTTTCACCGGGAGCGTCCGGCCATGGCGCTTGAGCATGCCTCCGTCAGCAGCTTTGAGATTTTTCAACCAGTCACGATCTGGTCCATACGTCAGCAAAATCGCCACACCGGTATCGGTGGAAAAGACGGTGAGGGGAGTCCGATAGACCCGCCCGGATCGACGGCCGACATGCTCCAGAATCCCGAAAGTCGGGGCCCAACCCGCCCACATGCGCTGGATGGGATTGGTCACGTGGCGGTTGAACCGAGCTAACCATTGCGGAAGTTGCATGGCCTCCACCCCTTCCAAGGCGTGTCCGAGCGCACCCAACGGACGCTATTCGGATAGTTCTGATACCGCGTATTACCAATACGGTACGGCTTGCCCGACTTGCGGCCCACGTGCTCGAGGATGCCGAAGCTCGGC
>JBBAFK010000074.1:0-13825 GCA_041655455.1 Leucobacter sp.
TGGAGTACATCGAGGTGTTCTACAACCGAGGCAGGCTCCACTCGACGCTTGGATATCGTACCCCGGCCGATGTGCGCCGTGCTTACGAGCAGGGCGATGATCTTCAGGACGCGGTCGCGGCCTGATCAACAAAGAGAGTGTCTACAAAACTTGACACAGCCCAAAGGTTTGAACCACTCCGGCCGCCGAACTAGCCGAGGCGGCGACCTGTCGCAGCGATGAAGCCAGGGGAAGCACCCTACGACACCTTGCTCCGTCACCAATCGACGCCGTACCGGCATCGGACGGGGAGCTACGTTTCGATCCTCACGCGGAACTGCACCTAGCGATAGCAGTGATTTCCACCACGAGCCCCGGAATCGCCAACCCGGTCACTCCAATTGCCGTCCAAGCGGGATACGGCTCAACGATGAACTCGTCCTTCACTTTCGGAAACCACTCGAGAATGGATTCGATATCGCCGACATGGTGACTGGTCAGGGAGACAACGGCGGTGAAGTCGAGACCGGCCTCACGGAGGACCTCGCCCATACCCGCGAAGGCAAGTCGTGCCTGCTCGGCGGGAGCTTCCGGGGCAAGTCCGTTCTCGTCGAGACCGATCTGGCCCGAAATGAAGAGGAACCCATTGGCTTCGAAGCCCGGCGAGAAGTGGTAATTTGTGTAATCTTCGCGCATCGATTCGGGAACGATCGAGCGCCTGGTATCACCTGACGTGGACATCTTCACTCCTAGTCTGCTGCCTCGACCGATCCATCAGCCAAACGGCCCTGTACCTCAAGGGCAGCAATCCTGCCCGCTCGCAATGCCCCCTCGATATAGCCGGACCACATTGGCGCTGCTTCAGTCCCGGCAAAGTGGATACGGCCGGCGGGTTCGCGCAGGGCCGAGCCCGCACTGCTCAGCAACCCGGTGGGCATGAAGGTGACGGGGGCCCCTCCAGTCCAGGGCTGGATGGTCCAATCTGTTTCGTGCATGTAGAGGACATCCCGCGACTTCTCGCCGAAGTTGTTCACCAGAATCTCGATGAAGCGCTTCTCGCGTTCTTCCGGAGAGAAGGACTGCCATGCATCGAGATGCTTACCGCCGATGAACCCTACGATCGTCGCCAATGTGTCGGTGGGCTTGCTCCCATCAAACAACCAGAACGCAAGGTTTCCGCACTCGAAGACCGCGCCAGACAGTCCGCGCTCCTGCCAGAACGCCTCGCTGTACCGGACCTGAATCTTGGCCAGCCGTCCCATCGGCGCTCTCGCCTGTAGCTGCGCGCGTTTGGCGGGAAGGGCTGGCTCAAAGATCACGCGGGAGGCCGCGCTCGGCGGGGTCGCGACGATCGCATACTTCGCCGTGAGCTTCTGTTCGCCCGAGAAGACCGTGACGCCCGTTTGGTCCTGTTCAATCTTGGTCACTGCCCAGTTGAGATGAACGTCGTCGCCGAGCTGATCTGCAATGCGCTCAGTCACTTGTCCCATTCCCCCGATGTACCATGCGACCTGGGCACCACTGCGGGTCCCGATGAGCGACTCGATTCCTTCGCCTTGGTGTACGAAGTACGCCCAGTAGGCCATTGAGACCTCAGTCGTGCTGGCGCCGTTGAGTATGTTGACCATGACTTCATGGATCAGGCGCACCTCGGGACTCTGCACGTTGTGCTCCAGCCACTGCGCCACCGTCATGCTGTCCAGCTCGCCAACATGTTCCGAAGCCCACGGTGCGGCCCAGCCCAGGCGAGCGCCGACCTCGTCAAGCATTTCGAAGGACTTTGTCAGTTCCCCAGCCCAGCTGGCACCGGATGGTGCCCGATCTTCATCAGCGACCACCACCTCGCCGTTGAATACAAAGAGGTCGTTGCCCGGCTTGATCGAGGAGACGGTCTCGAGGCCGAGTTCGGAGCCCAACTGCGGCAACAGGACATGCGTCTCGCCAATCCATTGGCCTCCGAAGTCGATCGGTCCACCCAAAGCTTCGGTCTTGGTCGACCAGGTTCGGCCACCGACTCGGTCCTTGGCCTCTACAAGCTTGACCTTCACCCCTTGGTCATTCAGCAACTTCGCCGCATATGATCCAGAGGGACCAGCCCCGATCACGATGACGTCAGCGTCAGTTGGGGCGTTCATAATTGCTCCTCCATACGAGTGATTGCAGAGCGGACCTGTCCAGTACCGCTCCCCAGGGGCGGGCGGGACCCGGCCGATCCCGTGTGCATTAACTTTAGGACCGTTGCCACGAAGCCGTGTGTGCCGATCTGAAACAGTGTCGTGCCGCCGAATTGCCGGCGCGATCGGCTCAGGTCGCACTGGCGACGTCGACGACTCCCCGGGAGTGAACGCCCGCTGCCGACGGGTGACGCGATCGATGTCGCGGAATCGATTAAGCGGAATCGATTAATGGGTATGGTCGAACTCGTCCGGAGATCGACGGGGATTTCCTCACAACCAACTACGCTGCGCCCCATCGCCTCCACGGACACGGCGCCTTCGCCGACGGCTCGGCGTCGTACCACCGCCTGCTCGCCGTGGGGCCCGTCCGCACGACGTGGGCCTAGGATCTCGACAGGAACGCATATTTCACCGCATGACACGACGCGGACATATGCAGCCGCGACCGGGGCAGGGCCTCACAGCGTCGAGCGAGAAACGCGTCACGCAGGCGTGCGGACGAGCTTCTTGTTGGCGAACTCGTCGATGCCGTACTTGGCCAGCTCGCGACCGACACCTGATCGCTTCACGCCGCCGAAGGGCAGGTCGGGAGCGCTCCGGCTGGTACTGTTGATCCAGACCATGCCCACCTCCAGCTGTCTGGCGATGTCCTCGGCGAGCTCGGGACTCTGCGTGAAGACGGTGCTGGCGAGCCCGAACGGCGATTCGTTCGCCAGTGCCACCGCCGCCTGCGGCGACGGCACCCGGTAGACAACGGCCGTCGGTCCGAAGAGCTCCTCCTCGTAGGCACGCATGCCGGGCGTCACGCCGGTGAGCACGTTCGGCGGGTAATACGCGCCGACCCGGCGTGCGGCCGGCGCGGCGTGCAATGTCGCCCCCTTGGCGACCGCGTCCTGCACAAGGGCGTCGAGCTCGTCGCCGGCTCCCGCTGACGAGAGCGGGCCGAGGAACGTGTCGGGATCGGTGGGGTCGCCGGGCGCGACCTTGGTCACCGCATCGATGAACTTCTCGGTGAACTCGTCGTAGACCGCGTCGACGACGATGAACCGCTTCGAGGCAGTGCACGCCTGTCCGCCGTTGGCGATGCGTCCGCGCACGCCCGCCGCGACGGCCGCGTCGATGTCGGCGTCGTCGAGCACGATGAACGGGTCGGACCCGCCGAGCTCGAGCACGACGCGCTTCATGTGCCGACCCGCCACCTCGCCGACTGCCGAACCCGCCGTCTCCGATCCGGTGAGCGACACGCCCTGGATCCTGGGGTCGGCGATCAGGTCGGCCACCTGGCGGCTGTCGATGAAGGCGTTCAGGTACGCGCCGTCGGAAACACCCGCATCGCGGAGGACCGTCTCGATCGCCAGTGCCGACTGCGGGCAGTTGCGCGCGTGCTTGAGCACGATGGTGTTGCCAAGGGCGAGGTTCGGTGCGACGAACCTCGCGACCTGATAGTACGGGTAGTTCCACGGCATGATGCCGAGCAGAGGCCCGATCGGCTCGGTGCGCACCACCGCCGTTCCGCCCCCCGCAATCTCGAGTGTCTCGTCGGCCATGAAGCGTGCGGCGTGGTCGGCGTAGTAGCGGTAGATCGAGGCGACCAGTTCGACCTCGCCGCGCGCCTGCGTGATCGGCTTGCCGACCTCGAGGGTGAGAATTCGCGCAAGCTCGTCGATCCGTTCGAGGTGGAGGTCGGCGGCGCGTCGGAGCATCCTTGTGCGCTCCTCGAGCGGCAGCTGCCGGAACGAGGAGTAGGACGCGGACGATCGCACGACGAGATCCGCGGCCACGGCGTCGTCGATGATCGGAAACTCGGCGAGCGTCTCGCCGGTGGCCGGATTGATCGTCGTGTAGGCGCCCATCGCGCTCTCCTTGCTGTCTGCGTGCGGGGTGTCGATCCAACGGGCGTGATGGTCCTCGTCGAGCCGACGCTGCAGTTCCAGCCTGCATCGTGCCACCTTGGGCGTCCAATACCGATCCCACCCCGCATCCATACTCTGGATGCATCGAACGGGGGTCGATCGGGTATTGGACGCGCATCGATACGCGATGCGAGCCTGAGGGGGTGAGCACCTTGAGAATCCGGGAACAGGCCGATCGACTCCACGTCGAGCTCCATCGGCCGGATGTCCGCAACGCCATAGACGATGAGATGGTCGCCGACCTGCACGCCGTCTGCGACGCACTCGAGCGGACACCCCGAGTGCTGATCCTCACCGGAACGACCGAGCCGGAGCGGGGCGTGTTCGCCGGAGGCGCCGACATCCGCCGACTGCTCGAGCGCGGGCGCGACCAAGCCCTGGACGGCATCAATTCGGGCCTGTTCGCGCGCATCGCGCGGCTTCCGATGCCCGTGATCGCCGCCGTGGACGGCCCCGCGATCGGCGGCGGCAGCGAGCTCGCGTATGCCGCCGACATCCGCCTCGCCTCGACCCGCGCGGTGTTCGGCAACCCCGAGACCGGGCTCGGCATCATGGCCGCCGCGGGCGCCACGTGGCGCCTGCTCGAACTCGTGGGCGAACCTCTCGCGAAGCAGATCCTGTTCACGGGTCGCCGGCTCTCGGCGGAGGAGGCGCTGGACTACGGTCTCGTCGCCTCGGTGCACGAGCCCGACGATCTCGCCGCGGCGGCCGACGCGGTCGCGGACCGCATCTCCGAGCAGGACCCACTCGCCGTGCGACTCACCAAGCGAGTGCTGTCGGCACCGCGCTCGGCCCACCCGCTGGTCGACGACCTGGCGCAGGCGATCCTGTTCGAATCCGATGCGAAGGCGCAACGGATGTCCCGCTTCCTCACTCGTTCCAAGGAGTCAGCATGACGAGCCTTCCCCCATTGGTCGGCGTGATCGGCGGTGGGCGTATGGGCGCCGGCATCGCCCATGTCTTCGCCCGGTCCGGCGCATCCGCGATCGTGATCGAGCGCGATGATGATGCCGCGACTCAGGCACGCGCCCGCCTCGAAGACGGCGTGTCGAAAGCCGCCGCACGGGATGCCGACCTGGATGCCGGCGCCATGCTCGGCCGACTGCAGGTCAGCACCGACTACGGGGCGCTCACCGCCGCCGGACTCGTCGTCGAGGCCGTCCCCGAGTCGTTCACCCTGAAGGTCGAAACTCTGGTCCGGGCCGAGGCGTCGATGGGCGCCGACGCCTGGCTCGCCACCAACACCTCGTCGCTGTCGGTCACGGGCCTGGCAGATCGGCTGCAGCGCCCGGAGCGCTTCTGCGGGTTGCACTTCTTCAATCCGGTGCCTCCCTCGGCCCTCGTCGAGCTCGTGCTGACGAGCCGCACGGCGCCCGAGCTGCGAGACCTGGCGCAGGACTGGATCGCGGGGATCGACAAGACCGCCATCGTCGTGAACGACGCGCCCGGCTTCGCGAGCTCCCGCCTCGGGTTGGCGATCGCGCTCGAGGCCATGCGCATGCTCGAGGAGGGCGTCGCGACCGCCCACGACATCGACGCCGCTATGGTGCTCGGCTACCGGCACGCGACCGGACCGCTGCACACCTCCGATCTCGTGGGGCTGGACGTGCGGCTCGGGATCGCCGAATACCTTCACGAGACCCTCGGCGAACGCTTCGATCCCCCGCAGATCCTGCGGGACAAGGTCGCCGCGGGCGAGCTCGGACGCAAGACGGGTCGCGGGTTCTTCGACTATCCCGACGGGCGGTAGAAAGTCCCGCGACGAAGGCCGATGGCGCGGATGCCTCAGGCGCTGAGCACGATCCGTCCGGGCACGCCGCCGGCCGCGAGGCGATCGAGCGATTCCTGCACGGATTCGGCCGAGAGCTCGGCGTCGATGGTCGGGACCTGCGGAAGGCCGCCACGCTTGGCGAGGGTGACGAGTTCGACCAACTCGTCGAGCGACCCGACGAAGCTGCCCCGGATGGTGATGATTTTCAGCGTCAGGAGCGCCGTTGGGATCACGAACTCTCCGCCGAACAGGCCGACCTGGATCATCGTCCCGCCTTTGCGGAGCACGCCGAAGGCCGCCGGGGCGGTCGCTGAGTTGTTGACGAAGTCGATCACGGCGCCGACCGGTCCCCCGGTGGTGGCGAGGATGTCCGCCACGAGATCTTCACCCGCCGCGGAGACCGTGGCGGTCGCGCCCATCTCGCGCGCGAGCTGCAGGTTGCGCTCCTGGAGGTCGACCGCCACGATCGCCCTGTGGCCGAGCGCCGACAGCGTGGCGATGGCCGTGAGGCCGACCCCTCCCGCTCCGATGACTACAACCGGGAGCGCCGGATCGGTGGGGAGCGCCTTGCGTGCCGCGCTGTAGGCGGTCAGGCCCGAGCACGCGAGCGTCGCGGCCCAGCCCTCGTCGAGCCCCGTCACATCGACGAGGTACCGAGGGTGCGGCACGAGGATGTGGTCGGCGTACCCGCCGTGCTTCGCGACGCCGAGGTTCCGCGGCGCGGGGCAGAGATTCTCCTGGCCGGCGAGGCAGGCGTCGCACGTGCCGTCGCCGATCCAGGGATAGACGAGGCGGCGTTCTCCCACGTCGACACCGGTCGCCTGGGGCCCGACTGCCTCGACAACGCCGACGACCTCGTGGCCGAGCACGATCGGGTACGTCACGCCCCGGTCGACCAGGTTCAATTGGCCGCGGCTGCCGAGGTCGTAGTAGCCCTCGCGAAGGTGCGTGTCGGTGTGGCAGACGCCCGACCGAAGGACTCGCAGCAGCACCTCCGCGCCCCGCGGCTCCGGGGTGGGAAGTTCGATGTCGGTGACGGTGTGATCGTCTTCGAAGATCGCGAACGCGTGCATGGTGGTCCTCGCCGTTGATGTGTACCTGCTTCCACACTCGCACCCAGCGGTGATTCACTCCAATACCGAATCGAGGGCCGATTGATACCGACGGTGCGCTACTCGCCTGCGGGAGTGGGGAGCACCGACTCGGAGAGCCGGAGCACCGCGTGCAGTGCGCGGTCATCGCTGTCACCGCGCCACGCCATGCGAAGCTCGACCGGCGCCACCGGGTCGGACAGCGGCAAGAAGCGCAGCCCAGGGTCCGCGATACCGTCGACGACCGACGAGAGCGTGAGCGAGCATCCAACCTCGGCGGACACCAGCGACATCACCGTCCAGGAGTCCGATGCATCTTGGACCAGGTCGACCGTGAAGCCCGCGTCGCGCGTCATCTGGCGTAGGCGTTCTTGAGCACGCTGCCACTCTGCGCCGGGAGGGAGACGAACGGCTCGCCCTCGAAATCGCGGATCGAGACGCGCTTGCGACGTGCGAGCCGGTGCGTCTCGGGCACGGCGATCACGAGTTGCTCGACCGCGACCACGCGGGTGTGCACGGCGGCGGGGATGTGGTCCCAACGGCCGAGCGCGATGTCGACGTCACCGCGCGTGAGCCGCTGCATCGCCTCCTGGGCGAAGTGACCGCTCAACAGCTCCAACATGACCCCCGGATGATCCTGCTTCACCGCCCGCGCGAGGCGGCCGACCATCACGTTCGACGACGCGCCGGCATATGGGACCCGCACGCGCCCGATCTCGCCGACCCCGGCGGCACGAGCCACGGTCTTCACCCGCTCGAGTGCGTCCAACACCTCTCTGGCCGGCGCGACGATCGCCTCCCCGACCGAGGTCAGCGTCACCCTGCGGGTGCTGCGCTCGAACAGCCGTGCACCCAGCTCCCGCTCGAATTGTTGGATGCTGCGGCTCACGGGGGGCTGGGCCATGTGCAGTCGTTCGGCCGCACGACCGAAATGCAACTCGTCGGCGACGGCCAGGAACGCACGCACCTGCTGGAGATTCATGCGCCGATTATTCCACTTGGCGCACAGATCAACTGTGGATTGAGATTTGGAACGAGCAGCCGGGGCCCCCTCACCGCGAGGGGGCCCGTGCTCCGACGTCACTGGGCGGTGTAGCCGCCGTCCACGACGTACTCGGCACCCGTGACGAACGAGGCATCGTCGGACGCGAGGAACAGCACCACGTTGGAGACCTCCTCGGGGCGCCCGGGGCGGTCGAGGATCGTGGTCGAGAGCACCGCCTTCGTCGACTCGTCGGTGGCGAGCAGGCCGGTGGTCATCGGCGTCGCGATCACGCCGGGGTGCACCGAGTTCACTCGGATCCCGTACTTCGCGAGATCGACCGCGCTCGCCTTGGTGAGCAGCCGCACCGCGCCCTTCGACGCCTCGTACGCGGCGGCACTCGGCGCACCGACGAGGCCGTAGATCGACGAGATGTTCACGATCGAACCGCCTCCCGCGCGCGCGAGCGCCGGCACGACGGCCTTCGAGCCGAGGAAGACCGACGTTGCGTTGACCCGAAACGTCAGGTCCCACTCATCCTGCGTCGTCTCATCGAGCGGCTTGAGGATGAGGATGCCGGCGTTGTTCACCAGGATGTCCAGCCGACCGTAGCTCGCCTCGGCCTCGTCGACAATCGCGGTCCAGCGATCCGCGCTCGTCACGTCGTGCTCGAGCGCGACCGCTGCCCCGCCGGCCGCGACGGCTTCGGCGACCACATCTTCGAGCGCCGCGACGTCGACGTCGGTGGCGACCACTTTGGCGCCCTCTTCGGCGAGGCGCAGCGCGTGCGCCCGGCCCATTCCCTTGGCTGCCCCGGTGACGATGGCCACCTTTCCAGCGAGACGGTCTCCCATGTTGTTCTCCTTCAGCTCCATTGCATCGGCGGATGATCGAGGCCCGAGCGGCGCATCTGCGCGCGACATCCTGGCCGAAGCCCATCCTTCGAGGCGCGGCAAGCAGACCGGTGTTCCGAAATGGAACAGTCCGACGCTCGCCACCCACACGTTGAGTATCAATCGAGTGCTCATCAGGTATTGGACGGTATGAACCCGAGGTGCCACCCTGAAATGGACCCCTTACCGAAGGTTGCACCGATGACGACGCCGACTGCGCTCAACCGAGAGCCCCTCCCCCGGAGCGAAACCGGCCCGTTCGCCGGCGTGCTCGTCGCCGACTTCGGCCGGGTCCTCGCCGGACCGTACTGCACGATGCTGCTCGCCGACCTCGGCGCCACAGTCATCAAGGTCGAGAGCCCGCTCGGCGACGAGACCCGCAGTTGGACGCCTCCGCAGTACCGGGACGAGGCGACATACTTCCTCTCGGTGAATCGGAACAAGCAGTCCGTGACGCTCGATTTACGCAAGCCCGAGGACCTCCGGCTCGCACAGCGGCTCGCCGAACGCGCCGATGTCGTCACGGAGAACTTCAAGCCGGGGCGCCTTGAGCGATTCGGGCTCGACTCCGTCGCACGCACGAACCCCGATGTCGTCTACGCGTCGATCACCGGGTTCGGCACCGAGGGCGGCGCCGACCTGCCGGGTTACGACCTTCTCGTCCAGGCCCTCTCGGGGCTCATGAGCCTCACCGGAGCCCCGGCCACCGACGGCTTCCGCGCCGGCGTCGCCGTGTTCGACGTCATCACCGGCCTGCACACGGCGATCGCCATCGCCTCCGCGCTCTTCCACCGCCAGCGCACCGGGGTCGGCCAGCACGTCGAGTTGAACCTCATGTCCTCCGCGCTCTCGGGGATGGTGAACCAGACCGGCGGCTACCTCCTCAGTGGCAGCGTCCCGACGCGGATGGGCAACGACCACCCCAGCATCTACCCCTACGCACCGTTCCCCACCGCCGACGGCGACCTGGTGCTCGCGATCGGCAACGACGCGCAGTTCCGGAACCTGTGCGACGCCATCGGGCTCGCCGAGCTGGCGGATGACCCGCGATTCGCGAGGAACGCCGACCGCAGCGCCCACCGCGACGAACTCCGACCGATCCTGACTGAGCGTCTCGCTGCGCGGAGCGCGCACGAGTGGTTCGACCTACTGACCGCGGTCCACATCCCCTGTGCACCGATCCTCGACGTCGGCGGCGGAATCGACTTCGCCGAGAGCGTCGGGCTGGATCCGGTCGTCGTCGCCGGAGAGGGCGATCGCGCGATGCCCACCATCCGCAACCCGATCCGGTTCTCGCGCACACCCGCGAGCTACCGCAACGGGGCACCGGCGCTCGACCAGGATGGCGACGCCATCCGGCGCTGGCTGGCAGACGACGCGCCGGGCCACGTCGACCCGGAGACCGACCAGGCGCCGCACGCGATGCCGGCGTCGATGACGAGAGGCGAATGACGATGACCATGACGGTGGATGAGACAGCGACCCGAGCCGTGAACTCCGACTTCTACGCGGTCGATGACTTCCTCGACGACGAGGACCGCGCGCTCGTGGCCCGCGTGCGCGGCTTCGTCGACGGGGAGGTACTCCCCGTCATCAACGACTACTGGGAAGCCGCGGACTTCCCGTACCAGATCCTGCCGAGACTCGGCGAGCTCGGCATCGTCGGCACCGCAATCGAGGGCTACGGATGCCCCGGCCTGACCCGACTTCAGACGGGGCTCGTGGCCATGGAGCTCTCCCGGGGCGACGGCAGCGTCAACACGCTGAACGCCGTGCAGTCCGGCCTCGCGATGGGAAGCATCGCACTCCTCGGCGACGAGGAGCAGAAACAGCGCTGGCTCCCCGACATGGCCGCACTCCGCAAACTCGGGGCCTTCGCCCTCACCGAGCCCGACCACGGGTCGGACTCCGTCGCGCTCGAGACGACCGCACGACGCGACGGCGACCACTACGTGATCGACGGCGCGAAGCGATGGATCGGGCTCGGCCACGTCGCCGACGTGGTGATCCTCTGGGCGCGCGACACCGCCGACTCCAGGGTGAAGGCGTTCGTGCTCGAGAAGTGCGCCGACGGCACCTACCCTGAGGGCTACAGCGCCGAGGCCATCACGGGCAAGATCGCCAAGCGCGCCATCCAACAGGCCCACATCGAGATCTCGGGCCTTCGCGTCCCCGCCGAGAACAAGCTCGCGCTCTCGAGCTCGTTCCGCGACGTCTCGGCCATCCTGAACCGCACCCGCAGCACCGTTGCCTGGGAGGCCCTCGGGCACGCCGTCGCCGCCTACGAGGCGGCTGCCCGCTACGTGCACGAGCGGGTCCAGTTCGGACGTCCGATCGCGAGCTACCAACTCGTGCAGAACAAGCTCGCGAACATGCTCGCCGACCTCACCTCCATGCAGCTGATGTGCTTCCGCACGGCCACCTTGCAAGACGAAGGCCGGCTCACGAACGAGCAGGCCTCCCTGGCGAAGATGTACACCGGCCAGCACTCGCGAGCCCTCTGCCGCGATGCCCGTGACCTGCTCGGCGGCAACGGCCTCCTGCTGGAGAACCACGTCGCCCGCCACCTCACCGACATGGAGGTCGTGCACACCTACGAGGGCACCGACTTCATCCAGTCGCTCATCATCGGTCGTGAGATCACCGGAATCGCCGCGTTCTCCTGATCTCGCACGCGGCCGACGGCACAGAACGGATTCAACCATGGACGCATACCTCTACGACTCGATTCGGACGCCGTTCGGGCGCCTCGCGGGGGGCCTCGCGGAGGTGCGTCCGGACGATCTCGCGGCCCACGTGATCACCCAGTCCATCAGGCGAGCGCCCGCGCTCGACCCGGCTCGCATCGACGAGGTCGTCTTCGGGAACGCGAACGGTGCAGGCGAAGAGAATCGCAACGTCGCGCGAATGGCGACGCTCCTGGCGGGCCTGCCCACCTCGATCCCCGGCAGCACCGTCAACCGGCTCTGCGGCTCTTCGCTCGACGCCGCGATCATCGCGTCCCGGCAGATCGCCTCCGGCGAAGCCGATCTGATCCTGGTCGGCGGGGTCGAGTCCATGAGTCGCGCTCCGTGGGTAGTGCCCAAGCCGTCCCGCGCATACGCCGCCGGGGACACGCAGATGGCCTCGACCACCCTCGGATGGCGCCTCGTCAACCCGAGGATGCCGAGCGAATGGTCGGTGTCGCTGGGTGAGGCGACCGAGCAGCTCCGCGAACGGCACGGAATCAGCCGCGAGCGTCAGGACGAGTTCGCCGCGCGATCCCACCGCAACGCGCACGACGCCTGGGAGGCAGGTCGGTACGACGACCATGTCATTCCTGTCGGGGGCACCACCTTGGCGCGCGACGAATCGATCCGCTCGGGCACGACAGTCGAGGTCCTCGCGGGGCTGCGCACATCGTTCCGCCTCGCCGACGCCTCCCCCGGCGGCGGGACCGTCACCGCGGGCAACGCCTCGCCGCTCACCGACGGTGCCTCCGCGGCGTGGCTCGGCAGCGAGGCTGCGCGGGAGATCCTGGGCACTGATCCCGTAGCCCGTATCGCCGGCCGCGGCGCCGCGGCCAACGAACCGCAGTACTTCGGCTTCGCACCCGTCGAGGCCGCGAATCGCGCGCTCGAGCGTGCGGGCATCCATTGGTCGGATGTCAGCGCGGTGGAGCTCAACGAGGCGTTCGCGGCGCAGTCCCTCGCCTGCATCGACGCCTGGGGAGTGGACCCGGAGATCGTCAACGCTTGGGGTGGTGCGATCGCGCTCGGACACCCGCTCGGAGCGTCCGGTACTCGGATCCTTGGCACCCTGGCGAAACGGCTCCAGGCCTCCAACGTCCGCTGGGGTGTCGCTGCCATCTGCATCGGCGTCGGTCAGGGACTGGCCGTAGTCATTGAGAACGTGCACGCCACGGCGTAGGCGCCGAGCGTCATCCGTTCATGTTCACGCGTGAGCGCTCTGCAAGCACTCGACGGCAATGACGCGACGTGCCGCCGGACACGCAGCCCTCTCGTCTTGACGACACCGCCGTTCTCACTTCCGCGCAACGGTCCCTCCCTTTGCCGACACACATCCGGTCCCGCGGCAACACGAACGATGGCGTCTGGACCAAAGAGTCGGAAACTGGAGCCGGCACGGGAGTTTTGATTCCATAGAACTAGATTCCATGTAATGTATATCTATGGATGCCGCGCACTCGGACTATTTCGCCACACTCGTCGAGCATGAGACGTCGCTGTGGAACGCGCTCGATCGTTATCTGCGAACGGTCCCCGGGAGCGTGACGCTCGGCCGATTCGGGGTACTGCGGGTGATCGACTCAGGCGAGGGGCGCGCGCGCGTGCAGGACGTCGCGGCGGAAATGGGGATCACGGTGGGCGCGGCCAGTCGCCTCGTCGATCGCCTCGAGAGCGATGGTTTGGCGAGTCGGTCGCCGAATCCCACGGATCGGCGCGGCTCAGTGCTGGAACTGACCACAGCCGGAGCCGACCGTGCCGAAACGACCCGGCGGGCCTTCGACGAGGGGCTCGGCAAGCTGCTCGGCGGTGCGACGGCTCCGGAACTCGTCGATCTCACCGATCGGCTGCGACGGGTAGATGACGCATTGCGAACGACGATCAAGGAGGCCCTGTATGCCTGAGATGATGCGAGCCGTAATCGTCGACCACCCCGGCGAGCCGGAAGTCCTCGAACTGCGGGAGGTGCCCATCCCGGTGCCGGAGCGAGGGCAGGTGCTCATCCGAGTCGAGGCGTTCGGACTCAATCGCTCCGAATTGCACTTCCGGCGAGGTCAGGCCTATTCGGGTAGCTTCCCGCGAGTTCCCGGCATCGAAGCGCAGTGATCATGCAGGCATCCGGGCAACGAAGGCCGACGCAAAATGGGGCGCTCGCGTAGCGCTTAGCCCGAATCCACCGATGTGTCTGCGGCTCAGCTCGTCTCTCGTGCGAGGCAGCATTGCTGAGTTCGGGGCACACCAGGACCTCAGGCCCCTCGTGTCCTGCCTGTTCCACTGGTGAGAGTTCGTTGCG
>JBBAFK010000075.1:0-13547 GCA_041655455.1 Leucobacter sp.
GCAGCTCGACGTCGGCTCGTCGCTCGGCGGCTCGTGCGAGACCCCACGCGAGCGCCTTCTTGCTGTGTTCGGAGCCATCGATTCCGATGATGTATTTTTCCGACATCTCTCGTCCCTTTCTTTCGATGCCCGGGTGCTTCGCGTCAGCCCTCGAGGGCCGGCAGTTGCGCCGGGTGGTTTCCTGCGAGCTGTTCGATGATGCGGACCACCTGGCAGCTGTATCCATACTCGTTGTCGTACCACACGTAGAGCACGGCACTGTCCTCGGTGACGATGGTCGCGAGACCATCGACGATACCGGCTCGGTTGGAGCCGACGAAGTCCGTCGAGACGATTTCGGGCGATTCCACGTAGTCGATCTGTGTGCGAAGCGCCCCAGTCAGAGACACTTGCTCGAGGAAGCTGTTGATCTCATCACGGGTTGTGGACTGCTCAAGCTGCAGGTTGAGCACGGCCATCGATACATCAGGGGTCGGCACCCGGATCGCGTTGCCGGTGAGCTTTCCTTCGAACTCGGGAAGCGCCTTCGCCACGGCTTTAGCCGCGCCGGTTTCCGTGAGCACCATGTTGAGCGCGGCGGAGCGGCCACGTCGGTCGCCCTTGTGGAAGTTGTCGATCAGGTTCTGGTCGTTCGTGTAAGCGTGCACCGTCTCCACGTGCCCGCGCTTCACTCCGAAGCGATCGTTGAGTGCCTTGAGCACCGGGGTGATCGCATTCGTCGTGCAGGAGGCAGCGCTCACGATCTTGTCGGCGTCAGTGATCTTGTCGTTATTCACGCCGTAGACGATGTTGAGCATGTCGCCCTTACCAGGTGCGGTGAGGAGCACTCGCGCGATCCCTGGGTTCTGGAGGTGCTGGGAGAGGCCCTCGTGGTCACGCCAGCGGCCGGTGTTGTCGACGAGAATAGCGTTCTCGATGCCGTACTGTGCGTAGTCCACACTTGCGGGGTCGTTCGAGTAGATAACCTGGATACGTACACCGTTCGCGAGGATCGCGTCTTCCTCTTCGAGCACCTTGATCGTGCCGTTGAACGGGCCGTGCACGGAGTCTCGGCGCAGCAGATTGGCGCGCTTGGTGAGGTCGTTCTCTGACCCCTTGCGCACGATGATGGCGCGCAGGTTGAGGCCATTGCCGCTCCCGGCGTGGTCGATGATAATGCGGGCCAGCAGGCGGCCGATCCTGCCGAAACCGTACAGGACCACGTCGGTACCCGCAGTCGGCTGAGCATCAATGGCGGGCGCAAGAACCTCACGCAGATATTCTTCGACGTCGGACTTGCCCGAGTCGCGGAACCCGCTCGCGAGTAGTGCGAGATCGATCGAGACTGGCCCGGGCTGTATCGCCGAGAGCGCCTCAACGAGCCGCACAGTTTCCTCAAGGGGAAGCTCGACCTCGTCGATCTTCCGGGCGTAACTGTGAGCCCGGATGATGTCGATTGGGGAGCGTCCCACGAGACTCCGACCGTGGACGGACATGACGACGTCGCGATCCCGGTACAGCTGCCCGATCAGCGGAATCATCCGCTCTGCGAGTTCCTGCTTCGCCTTCCACGCATCGAGGTGAGCATTAGCACGCTGGTTCATGTGAACGGAGTGTTCCTTTCAACGGTGTGGGTCATCTCGGCCTGCCCGCCGATGCCGTTGCTCACGGCACACTGCAAGTATCCCATGCGTGACACTGTGTGACGCCACGATTTCACTCTCGGCGTGCCGCTGCGCGAAGCTGGTAGACGTAGCTCAGGTCTGATGCAGGCGCTGAGCAGTATATATACATTGAATAACAAAAGGGAGTTCACAGTATGAAGCTCAAGAGGTTTGGTGTTCTTACGGCCTCGGTCGCTGTCGCGGCACTCGCACTCTCCGGCTGTTCGGCCTCCGGCGGAGCCGACGACGCCGTGAAAATCGGAGTCGTCGGAGCCAGCGATCCTTACTGGGAGACGTTCACCGAGGCGGCCGCGGAGGAAGGGATTACGGTCGAGCTCGTCGACTTCGCTGACTACAATCAGCCGAACCCCGCGCTGAGTGAGGGCGAACTCGACCTGAACCAGTTCCAGCACATCGTCTATCTCGCAGACTACAACGTCGCTTCGGGTGACGACTTGGAGCCGCTCGGGTCGACTGCCATTTACCCGTTGGCAGTGTTCTCTGAGAAGTACGACGATGTCTCCAAGATCCCTGCGGGCGGCGAGATCGCCATCCCGAACGACGAATCGAACCGCGCGCGGGCACTGCTCGTACTCCAGCAGGCGGGCCTGCTCGAGCTCGAGGGCGGTGGGAACATCTTCTCCACACCCGACGACATCATCGCCGACTCATCGAAGGTTACGGTGACTGAAGTCGACGCCTCCTTTACGGCGAGCTCGATTCAAGATGTTGACGCCGCTGTCGTGAACAACGACTTCGTGACCAAGGCTGGGCTGAACTTTGCGGACGCGATCTTCCAAGACGATCCGGAGGATGAGAACGCACTGCCCTACGTCAATATCTTTGCCGTACGTGCCGAGGACCGGGACAACGAAACCTACCTCAAGCTCGTCGAGATCTACCAGACCAACGATGCTGTTCAAGCCGGTGTGCTCGAGAACTCTGGCGGGAGCGCCGTGCTGTTGCAGACCCCGGTATCGGAACTCGTCGCTTCGCTCGAACGCGTGCAGGAGGACATCAAGTCCAACGGCTGAGGTCGATCCGCAATACTTGAGGGGCGTCCGGTGCTGCCGGGCGCCCCTGACGCGCGTTGTGGGAAGAGATAAGGGACGTCGAATGACACGAGTGCAGATGAGTGGCGTGGGAAAACGCTACCCGGGTCGAGGCCGGGGCGGCGCGCCAGTGGTTGCCGTCGATGATGTCTCCATCGACGTGGCTTCCGGAGAGATCCACGCCATCATTGGCTATTCGGGTGCGGGCAAGAGTACGTTGCTGCGACTCATCAACGGTCTTGAGCGTGCCACGTCTGGTCGGATCCTCGTCGGTGATGACGAGATCACTGCGCTCCCCGAATCCCGCTTACGCACGGTTCGCGGCGGTATCGGCATGATCTTCCAGCAGTTCAACCTCTTCCATTCGAAACGGGTCGATAAGAACGTCGAGTACCCGCTCATCGTGGCGGGCACCCCGGCCGGCGAACGGAGGCGGCGTGTAGCCGAACTTCTCGAGTTCGTCGGGCTCGCAGACAAAGCCGCCGCGTACACCGACCAGCTCTCCGGCGGACAGAAGCAGCGTGTCGGAATCGCCCGCGCCCTCGCGACGAACCCCGGTGTTCTGCTCGCTGATGAGGCCACCAGCGCACTCGACCCTCAAACTTCGCGCGAGGTGCTCGCGCTTCTCCAGCGAGTGAACGCAGAATTCGGCATCACCATTATTCTCATCACCCACGAGATGGAGGTCGTGCGGGAGATCGCCCATCGAGTCACCGTCATGGATGGTGGCCGCGCCGTCGAACAGGGTGACGTGTTCGAAGTGTTCTCTGCGCCGGCGTCAGAGACGACTCGCCGCTTCGTGGCGACAGCCCTCCCCACCGAGCCTGACCCTGAACACCTTGAACTGCTTCGCGACCGTCACCACGGCCGCCTCATCACGCTGACGTTCCGCGACGGTGACGTTGATCAGCCCGCCGTCTTTGCTGCGCTGGCTGCGCGGGGGGTCGGGGTGAGCATCGTGCACGGGGGAGTGACCGACGTCGGTGGGAGGAGCTTCGGGAAACTGACACTCGAACTCACCGGCGAGGATCTGCGGGTCGAACACGCGATCGCTGCGATCGGGCAGCAGGTCGAATTGGAGGTGCTGGTCTGATGGACACCCTCATCGAACTGCTCGCCAACGGAAAAATCCTTGAGGCGACGATCCAAACGCTGACCTACGTCGTCGTCGCCATGGGGCTCGGGGGCCTGCTCGGCCTCGTCATCGGAGTGCTTCTCACCGTGACACGCCAGGGTGGACTGCTCCAGAACCGAGCAGCCTTCTGGATCCTGAATTTCCTCGTCAATTTCTTCCGTCCGATCCCGTTCGTAATATTGATCGCGGCGATCCAGCCGCTCGCTCGACTCGTTGTAGGCACAGGGATCGGCGACCGTGCGCTGATGTTCGTACTGGTCTTCGCCGCGACGTTCGGGATCGCCAGGCTTGTCGAACAGAACCTGCTCACGGTGCCGCCCGGCGTGATCGAGGCGGCTCGAGCCATGGGTGCCGGGCCCGTTCGCACGATCCTGACGGTGCTCATTCCCGAGGGCCTCGGACCGCTCGTGCTCGGATACACGTTCGCGTTCATTGCCGTTGTGGACATGACCGCGATGGCCGGCGTCATCGGTGGCGGTGGCCTCGGAAATCTCGCATTGCAGTATGGGTATCGTCAGTTCAACCCCTGGGTCACCTGGGCGGCCGTGCTCATCATCATTGCGATCGTGCAGCTGGTACAACTGCTCGGCAACGTCATTTCGCGCAAACTGCTTCGGAGGTAAGACATGTCAAAGACCGCACCGAGCCTCGCCGACCTCCGTCGAGTGGCTGAGGAGCTGTGGCCCGCCGCGACTGCGGAGAGCTGGGACCGAGTCGGTCTCGCGACCGGACGCGACGACGCGCCCCTCTCACGGGTGCTATTGGCGGTCGATGCGGTGGCGGACACTGTCGACGAAGCGCTCGGATGGCAGGCCGATGCGCTGCTCACGCATCACCCGCTCCTGCTGCGCGGCATCCACACGGTCGCGGAGGACACGGGGAAGGGTGCCCTGCTTGCGTCCCTGATCCGGGGCGGGTGCGCGCTCTTCTCGGCGCATACGAATGCCGATCAGCCGGAGGGTGGCGTCTCCGATGCCATCGCGCGCGGGCTCGGACTGACTGAAATCGCTCCAATCGTGCCCGCAGATGGGCCGACCGAGGTGTTCGGAATCGGCCGGGTGGGATTGCTCCCGGCGAGCGAACCGCTCCGCGACTTCGCCGAGCGGGTGGCCGCGCTGCTCCCCGCCACAGTTTCCGGAGTACGGGTTGCCGGGGATCCCTCGCGATCAGTGCGAAGGGTTGCTCTTCTCGGTGGCGCAGGTGACAGCCTGCTCGATCACCCCGCGGTGCGTTCCGCGGATGTCTATGTGACGAGTGATCTTAGGCACCACCCTGCGCAGGAGTCGACAGAGCTGAGCCGAGCAGCGGGTGGGCCCGCTCTGGTTGATGTCGCGCACTGGGCGAGCGAATCGCTCTGGCTCGAGAATGCCGCGGCCGAGCTGGCCGCGCGGCTCCCCGGGGTTGATTTCCGGGTGAGCCGCATCCGCACGGACCCGTGGAACTTCGCGGTCGGCGCCGAGCGCTAGGCTGGGGCGCATGAAGGTCAGCCCACGCCAGCAGCAGCTCCTCCTCGACCTGCAGGACCTCGATACTGCGATCGCCCGTCTCCATCGACGTCGAAACACCCTGCCGGAACGGGCAGAACTTGACGCTCTCACCGGCGAATCCGCAACGGTACGCGAGCAGTTCATGGGCGCGCAACGAGACCTCGACGCGCTGCAGGCCGACATCGACCGGATCGAAGCCGACGTCGAGACCGTCAGGCAGCGGCGCGAACGTGACGAGCAACTGATCGCAGTGAGCACTTCGAGCAAGGAAGCCCAATCACTGCAGAACGAACTCGAGACGCTCGCCAGGCGCCAGGCCGATCTCGAGGACCGCGAACTCGAACTCATGGAGCGGCATGAGGCGGCCCAGGCAGTCTTCGATGCGGCGGAACGTGCGTTCAACGCGGTCGATGGCCGTCGTTCCGGGCTCGAAGATGCGATCAGTGTTGCCGAACGAAAAGTCGATGCCGAGATCGAAACCCAGCAGGAGGAACGCGCCGGGGTGGCCGCTGAGCTGCAACGGGACGTGCTTGGCCTCTACGAGGAGCTCCGAGCACGTCTCGGGGTCGGTGCCGCGCGTCTGCGCGGCAATGTGTCGGAGGCGAGCAATATGGCGCTCACACCCGCGGAGCTCAGCGGGATCAACGCCGCAGCTCCCGACGAACTCGTCTTCTGCCCGGGCACGGGGGCGATCCTCGTGCGTGTGATCGAGGAGTAGACTGGGCTCCGGAATGGGTCGACGGACGGTCGCGTTGCGCTCCGCTTCGGCGGGCGCGCACCGAGGAACGTCCGGGCTGCACAGAGGAGGACGGTGGGTAACGCCCACCCGGGGTAACCCGCGAGAAAGTGCAACAGAGAGCAGACCGCCCTCAGCGGGTTTCCGTGGAGGGTAAGGGTGAAAGGGTGGTGTAAGAGACCACCGGCGCTCGTGGTGACACGGGCGGCCAGGTAAACCTCGTCCGCAGCAAGGCCGCACAGCAGACATCGACGCTCCTCGCCGAGTCTGCGGGTTGGCTGCTAGAGCCCGTCGGTGACGGCGGGCCGAGAGAGATGACCGTCGCCGGCCGGTTCACCGGCCGGGACAGAACCCGGCGTACAGTCGGCCCATTCCCTAGCCTCCAAGTCAGTCCGAGGTCGTGAGAATCTCGAAGCCGTATTCCCGAACCACAATCGTGTGCTCGAACTGTGCGGTGATGCTCTTGTCGCGAGTCGTGATCGTCCAACCGTCATCCCACTGATCCCACTCGTGTGTGCCGAGGGTGAGCATCGGTTCGACCGTGAAGACCATGTTCGGGGTGATGACGTCGTCGTACAGCGGCGCGGAATCGTAATGGGGGATGATGAGCCCCGAATGGAACGACGAGCCAACCCCGTGCCCGGTGAAATCTCGGACGACACCGTACCCGAAGCGCTTGGCGAAGGTTTCGATGACTCGGCCGATAACGTTGACTTGCCGCCCCGGTCGTGCGGCTTTAATTCCGCGCATCATCGCCTCGTGTGTGCGCTCGACGAGCAGGTCCACTTCGGGCGCGACCGTGCCGACGCGGAATGTGCGGTTCGTGTCACCGTGATACCCATCGAGGTAGGAGGTGACGTCGACGTTGACGATATCGCCGTCACGAAGCACCGTGTCGTCCGGGATCCCATGGCATACGACCTCGTTCACTGAGGTGCAGGTTGAGGCTCGATACCCGCGATAGCCGAGCGTCGAAGGGTATGCGCCGTGGCCCACCACGTATTCGTGGGCGATGCGGTCAAGCTCGGCCGTCGTGACTCCGGGGCGAACAGCCTCGCCAACCGCATCGAGCGCGCGCGAGGAGATGCGTCCCGCTGCACGAATCTTTGAGATCTCCTCCTCGGTGTAGGTGTTGTCTCCCTGATACTGCGGGGGTGTGGTACGCCCCACATAGGGCGGCCGAATGATCGCATCCGGTACGCGGCGGGGGCGGGGCAACTGGCCCGGGATCAGGTGGCCCTGTGAATCGAACGGCATGCCCTCTAGTCTATGGAAGGAGCGGAGGGGTAAAGACTCCGGCCGGATAATGAGGAGACGACATGAGTAAGCGTGACTGGGGAATCGACGATCCTGCCGAGACCTACTGGTTCAACACCCGCACCGGCGAGGTAGAAGAGGGACCGCAGTCGTTGTCTGTCGACCGTCTCGGCCCGTTTTCCACTCGGGAAGAAGCGGCTCGAGCCAATGAGATCATCGCCGAACGTGCGCGGAAGTGGGCCGAAGAGGAGGCTGCAGACGACTGAGCCGCTCGTTGTTCAATCGCGGAGACAGGGGCCGCGAACGTCGAAACATGCCTGTCACAGGGGCGCGGTAGTCTGATCTCATCCAGCATCGAGCGAACGGAGTGAGCGTGAGCAAGCAGCGGGATTTTGTGCTTCGCACGATCGAAGAGCGCGGAGTTCGCTTCGTGCGGCTCTGGTTTACGGATGTGTCTGGGACACTGAAATCGGTAGCGGTCGCTCCTGCTGAGATCGAGGGTGCCTTCAGTGAAGGGATCGGCTTTGATGGATCTGCTATTGAAGGGCTCACGCGCGCGTATGAGTCAGACTTGCTCGCGATCCCTGACCCGTCGACTTTCCAGCTGCTGCCCTGGCGCAGTCAGGCTGAGCCGAGCGCACGCATGTTCTGCGACATTCGCACGCCGAACGGTGAACCTGCGGTGGCGGATCCGCGCAACGTACTGAAGCGAACTCTCGAGCGTGCCGGGGAACTCGGTTTCGCGTTCTACACTCACCCGGAGATCGAGTTTTACCTGCTGAAGTCAAAGCAGTTTGGCCCGGAGGGGCCAACCCCCGTTGATCGTGCGGGATATTTTGATAACGTGCCCGGTGGCACCGCGCACGACTTCCGCCGCGAGAGCGTCAACATGCTCGAGGAACTGGGAATCTCGGTGGAGTTCAGCCATCATGAGGCCGGACCCGGTCAGAACGAGATCGACCTGCGGTATGCCGATGCGCTCACGATGGCCGACAACATTATGACGTTTCGAACCGTCGTCAAGGAGGTCGCGATCGCTCAGGGGGTGCACGCGACATTCATGCCGAAGCCGCTCGCCGGCCAACCCGGTTCGGGCATGCACACACACCTGTCACTGTTCGAGGGTGACGAGAACGCCTTCTACGATCCCGCAGCCAAGTATCAGCTGTCGCAGACGGGGCGCCGCTTCGTCGCGGGCCTGCTGCGTCACGCGCCGGAGATCACGGCCGTGACGAACCAGTACATCAACTCCTACAAACGGTTGTGGGGTGGTGACGAGGCGCCTTCGTTCGTCAGCTGGGGGCACAACAACAGCTCGGCGCTCGTACGTATTCCGATGTACAAACCGAATAAGGGCGGTGCTGCCAGGGTCGAGTATCGTGCGATCGACTGCGCGGTGAACCCGTACCTGGGGTTCTCTGTGCTGCTTGCGGCCGGCCTCCGTGGCATCGAGGGCGAGTACGAACTGCCGCCCGAGGCGGAAAACAATGTTTGGGCGCTGAGCGACGGTGAACGGCGCGCCTTGGGTTTCGATCCTTTGCCGACGAGTCTCGATCACGCGCTCTCGCTGATGGAGCGGTCCGAGCTGGTTGCGGAGACGCTCGGGGAGCAGGTGTTCGCGTACTTCCTCAGAGACAAGCGACGCGAGGTGGCGAGCTATCGGAGTCAGGTGACCCCGTACGAGCTCTCCTCGATGCTCGATACGGTGTGACGCGCAGAAGATGCCGAGAGACGTTCGAGCCGATGGCGGGACGAGACTTGCTGATTTCGCACGCGCTGGGTTTCAGGATCTTGCGGAGGCGAGAGACCAGGTTGCCGAACTCGCCCGGGCCTCGGGTGTGGGTATACGAGAATGCCTCGATGCGTTCTCCGTGGCCGCCGACCCGGACGGAGCGCTCACGGTCATCCGCAGGCTGGGGGAGGCGCATCCCGAACACTTCGCTCAGTTCGATTCGACGACCTGGCCTCGTGCGGCACGGCTCTTCGGTGCTTCGGTGGGGCTGGGAGACTTCTTCATTCGTGAGCCCCGCCGTCTGCTCGAGATTCTTCGGGAAGGCGGTCGGGTCATCGAACGCGCGGAGGCTTTCTCGGAGCTCACTGCCGCGGTTTGCCCTGACGAAGATCGGCCGCTGACCGGAGAAGCCGGATGGGTTGCTCTTCGCGTGCGCTACCGGGAGCTCCTTGCAGAATTGATGCTGTACGAGCTCGAACGCTCGCCAGAGGGAGGGGCGCTCGACCTCTTTGAGACGATTGCGGCGTCATTGTCGGTGCTTGCCGAGGCTGCGATTGAAGCCTCACTTCGGGTGGCGACTCGCACGCTCCAGCACGGGGGAGCTGGCCCCGCGGTTGATGCTGATCGTCTCAGTGCGGTGCGCCTCGGCATCGTCGCGATGGGGAAGTGCGGCGCGGAAGAGTTGAACGTCGTCTCGGACGTCGACATCGTGTTTGTGACGGAGACTGCTGACGACTCGGTGCTTTCGCATGATGCACTCATGCGCGTTGCGACGCGGCTCGCAAGTGAAATGATGCGAGGGATCCACGATCCCGCTTCCGAGCCGCCGCTGTGGCAGCTCGACGCCAACCTTCGCCCCGAGGGACGGCAGGGAGCGCTCGTGCGGACCCTCGGTTCCATGCTGAGCTACTATGAACGCTGGGCGAAGACCTGGGAATTCCAGGCGTTGCTCAAGGCGCGACCCATTGCGGGGGATCTTGAACTCGGAGCGCAGTTCGTTGAACGCACACGTGACCTTGTGTGGTCGTCGTCATCCCGCGAAGACTTCGTGGGGAGCGTGCAACGCATGCGGCAGAGGGTCACCGAGCATATCGACGATGAGGATCTTGAAGTTCAGTTGAAGCTTGGTCCTGGTGGGCTCCGGGACATTGAATTCAGTGTGCAACTGCTCCAGCTGGTGCATGGCCAGTACGATGATGGGCTCCACCTGCGCGGAACACTGCCAGCGCTGCGGGCACTCGTGGCGAGAGGGTACGTGGCGCGGAGCGACGGAGAACGGCTTGCCGAGGATTATCGAGTCTTGCGTGTGCTCGAGCATCGGCTCCAGTTGCGGATGCTGCGTCGAACCGCACGCATGCCGCGCGAACCCGAGGAGTTGCGTGTCCTCGCGCGTGCGAGCGGTCTTGCCGAGAGCGCCGCCGCGCTGCAGCACCTCTGGGAGGCGGTCAAGCGCGAAGTGCGCCGCCTGCACCTCAAGATTTTTTACGCTCCGCTACTGAGTGCGGTCGCCGCGCTCCCGGAGGAAGAGCTGGTGCTTGGCACGGAGGAGGCCAGAGCGAGACTGGCGAGTATCGGATTCAGGGATCCCGATGGTGCGATGCGACACCTGGGCGCCCTGACGAAGGGGACCTCACGCCGTGCGCGAATTCAGCGTAATCTAATGCCGGTCCTTTTGCAGTGGTTTTCGGACGGTACCGACCCCGACTTTGGACTGCTCGCTTTTCGCCGCGTGAGCGAGGCTAATCTCGATACCCCCTGGTATTTGCGGTTGCTGCGTGACGGCACCGAAGCAGCCGAGCGTCTCACCCGGGTGCTGTCGAACTCCCGATTTGCCGCCGAACTTCTCGAGACGATTCCAGAGGCGGTGGGTTGGTTGGAGCGAGACGAGCTCCTCACGCCGGTCCCATTCGGTCCGCTGCGTGAAGAAATGCGTGCCGTTGCTGCTCGGCGCGAAGGGCTCCAAGAGGCGGCACAGGCCCTGCGGACCGTGCACCGCCGCGAAATCCTCCGGCTTGCCATGGGGCGCATCACCGGGGTAATCGGTGAGGCCGAAGTCGCGGTGGGACTTGACGCCGCGCACACGGCGCTTCTTGACGGGCTGCTGCTCGCAGTGCGCACAGATTTCGAACAGCAGCAGGGCCGCGCCGCTCCGGCCATCGCGCTCATCGGTATGGGGCGGTTTGGCGGGAGGGAACTCGGATTCGCCTCGGACATCGACCTCATTGCCGTCTTCGCTGCGGAGTCGGGTGTGCCGGTCGACCGGATGGCACGCGAAGCAACGAGGATCGTGAGCGAACTCAGCCGACTGGTATCTGACCCTCGCTTTCCCGTCGACCTCGACTTCGACTTGCGCCCCGAGGGGAAGAACGGTCCGCTCGTTCGCAGCATCGACGCCTATCGCGGCTATTATGCGCGCTGGTCCGTCACCTGGGAAGCACAGGCACTGATTCGCGCGCGCTATGTTGCCGGAGACCCGATGCTTGGTCGCGAGTTTGAACTGATGGCGGACGAGATCCGCTACCCGGAGCAATTCGGCGAGTCCGAGGTGAGAGAGATCCGGCGGGTGAAAGCGCGTGTGGAAGCCGAGCGACTGCCCCGTGGCGAGGATCCGAAACGGCATCTCAAACTCGGCCCCGGCGGACTCAGCGATGTTGAGTGGCTCGTGCAGTTGCTCCAGCTCAGAGACGGTGCAAGGTATCCGACACTTCGGACCGTTTCAACGCTTGAGGGGCTCACCGGAGCTCAAGCGTTGGGGCTGCTGAGCGCAGAGGATGCCGAGATTCTCGAAACGGCCTGGCGGTATGCGGGAGAGATCCGATCTGCTCTGAAGCTGTGGAGCGGCGGAACATCTGATGTGCTCCCGTCGGACTGGGGTGACCTCGCCGGCATCGCCGGCATTCTCGACCTTCCTCGGGATCGAGTGTCGGAGATTGACGAGCGTTGGTTGACGGTTTCCCGTCGTGCGCGGGCGGTGTTTGAGCGGGAGTTTTTCGACTTCTCCCCCGAGGAGCGCTACCCGGTGCGGTGAGGCCTGCGGCAAGAGTTCACCTGCGGTTCACAAAAAATGCTTGTCCGTTTCGTTATCTAAGCGTAACCTTATCGTTATGAACTACCTTCAATCCTTCCTCGAGGCCTTGCTCGCCGAGGACGGGGTCGAGCTCGAGGCCGAGCACGAATCCTGACCTCCTGATCGTGCGACAGTGACGTCGTGCAGAAAGGTAAGCGCCCCGGACGATCCTCGATTCTCCGGGGCGCTTTGCGTTGTGGGGCTGTTGATCGGCTAGATCGCTCGCCCCGGGGTCAAGATCCCGTTCGGGTCAAGTGCCGATTTGATGGCGCCGTGCACGTCGATCGCGACACTGTCGAGCTGCCAGGACAACTCGTGGTGCTTCACGGACCCAATACCGTGTTCGCCGCTGATCGTCCCACCCAACGAGAGAGCCCATTTGGTGATCTCATCGATGATCTCGTCGGCCACAAGAAGCTCCTCCGCGGAGTCGGGGGCATCAACCGTGCAGTGCAAGTTGCCGTCGCCCGCGTGGGCGACCGTAGAGACGCGCCGCCCGAACCTGCGCGCGATCTTCTCGATGCCCTCGAACGCGGTTGCGAGAGACGCGATCGGCACTCCGACGTCGCAGGAAATCTTCAGCCCGCGCGCATTGAGCGCGGGATTTGAGCGCCTGCGCGCCTCGAGCAGAACATCCGAATCAGAAACCTCAGTCTCGTTCGCTCCCATCGAGGAACACAACTGCACGATGGCGTTCGCCTGCTCTTCGGCATCCTCGCCGACGGTCTGACCGACGAGCATGGCCCCGCTCGGAACAGCTACACCGGTCGGGTGAAACGACTCGACGATCTCGACGCTGAAGGAGTCCATGAGCTCGAGCACTTCGGGCGTCGACGATTGCGCCATGATCGCGGTCACAGCCGCCCCTGAGTCTTCGAGCCGGTCGAAGCTCGCGCGAAATGTCCGCGGTGCACCGGGTGGCACGGGCTTCAGCCGGACCACGGCTGAGGTGATGACGCCGAGCGTGCCCTCCGAACCGATGAAGAGGCGGGTGAGATCGTATCCAACCACATTCTTTCGAGTGAGCGCACCAGTGCGCATCACCCGGCCGTCCGCCAGGACGACCTCGAGTTCCGCGACGGAGTCGCTCGTCACGCCGTGTGCAATGCAGCGCAGCCCGCCCGCGTTGGTGGCGATGTTCCCGCCGACCGTGCACTGTTTCGCGCTTGCCGGGTCGGGTGGGAAGAACAGCCCGTGTTCGCGGCAGGCCGCATCGAACTCTGCGGTCACCACTCCGGACTCGACCTGCGCGAGCCGGTTCTGCGGGTCGATCCACGAGATCCGATTCATCCGTTCAAGGGAGATGATGAGCCCGCCCGAATAGGCATTTGCCCCGCCGACGAGTCCCGTACCTGCCCCTCTGACGCTCACGGGGATACGTTGCTCGTTCGCCCACGAAAGCGCAGCGGAGACGTCAGCCGTCGACTCGGCGAGAACC
>JBBAFK010000076.1:0-13460 GCA_041655455.1 Leucobacter sp.
AGCATGAAAGAACTCACTCAGGAAGACCTCAACGCAGTTGCTGCCCGCCTGAACTCACGGCCTCGGAAGACGCTCGATTTCGATACACCTGCGGCTAGACTCGAGACACTGTTGCGCTGATCGGTTGAGTTCACCGCGGCCTTCTTCGCGAAGGAGCAGTAGCGGACGTGAAGTTCCAACTGATCCACGAGGAGAAGGCCCACTATACGATCGGCCTCATGACGCGCCTGCTGAGGGTGTCGCGGGCCGGCTATTCCGCTTGGGTGAAACGCCAAGGCGCCACCACGCCATCGCAGCACCGGTGTAACGAATTCGCCGCACTCATCAAGCAGATCGACGCTGAGAAGCACCAGACCTACGGGTTCCGCAGGATGCTCCACGAGCTCGCCCGCCGAGGCTTCAGGGCGTCAGCGGGGCTGGTGCGGAAGCTGATGGGTCAGCTCGGTGTGTACGGGGTGCAGCCGCGTGCATCGAAGCGGACCACGATCCCCGCGCCCGACGCGGCTGATCGGCCGGACTGGCTGCGCCGCGATTTCACTGCCGTACAGCCGGGGCAGAGGTTCGTGGGTGACATTACCTACCTCCGCACCGGGGAAGGGTGGCTGTATCTTGCGACCGTGATCGATCTTTTCAATCGTGAGGTCGTGGGCTGGTCGATGGCTGAGCATATGCGTGTCGAACTCGTCTCTGACGCGCTCGCGATGGCGCACACCCACGGTCGGATCGGGGAAGGGGCCGTGTTCCACTCCGACCGCGGCTCGGTCTATACCTCGGCCGTCTACGCCGAGCTCGCCGACAAGTGCGGGGTACGGTTATCGGTGGGTCGGACTGGGGTGTGCTGGGATAACGCGGTCGCGGAGTCGTTCTTCTCGATGCTGAAGAACGAGATGTATCACCGACAGAAGTTCGCGACACGGGGCCGAGCACGGTTCGCGGTGATGGAGTACATCGAGGTGTTCTACAACCGCGGCAGGCTCCACTCGACCCTGGGATATCGCACCCCGGCCGATGTGCGCCGTGCTTACGAGTTGGGCGATGACCTTCAGGACGCGGTCGCGGCCTGATCAACAAAGAGACTGTCTACAAAACTTGACACAGCCCACTACTGGCCTGCGATGATTTCGGCGACGGCAAGTTTGGCGGTACGCCCGGCACCCACAATGGTTGCGGACGCTGCACCCGTCCAGTCTCCATAGCCCAGCAGATGCAGGCCTGGAACATCCACTGAACGGGTGCCTTGGGCCGTCTTCGGGTGCCCCTGCTCGAAGGTCAGGCCAAGTGGAGCGAGATGATCAAGCACAGGCTGGAAGCCTGTGCACCAGATAATCGCATCGCATCGTAATTCCGTACCGCCGTCCCAGGCGATGCCGTCTGGGGTGAGTCGTTCAAACATCGGAGCCCGATGCAGCACTCCTCGGTCGCGAGCAGCTTTTACGCTCGGCACCATGACCACGTCACCGAGCGCTGAGACCCCGGGTGCCGAAATTCCTGCACGTTTGGCGGCTTCGCGTTGGCTTGCCACGTCAAAGAGCACGCGGCCATCGACATCGTCAGGCATGAAGCGGGGTGCTCGTTGGGTCACCCAAGTGGTGTCCGCGACCATGGAAACTTCGGCGAGGATCTGAGCGGCTGAGTTCCCTCCGCCCACCACCACTACCCGTTTGTCGCGGAACGGTTCGGGCGAACGGTAGTCGACAGTGTGTAACTGTTCCCCGGCAAATTCTGAGGCCCCAGGATACTTCGGCACAAAGGGCGCACCCCACGTCCCTGTCGCGCTGATCACATACTTGGCCTGCCAGATGCCGTGGCTCGTCTCGACGACAAACCCGTCACTGTCACGATCTACGCGTTCAACCCGGACAGGGCGATGCACGGGCAGATCGTATCTGCGCTCATACTCGGCAAGATACCCGACGACGTGTGCGGCCGTCGGGTACTTTTCGCCTTCCTGTGGCGGCATCCACCATCCCGGCAATGGACTGTACTCGGCAGGTGAGAAAAGCCGCAACGACTCCCACCCGTGCAGCCAGGCTCCACCCGGCTCAAGGCCACTGTCGAGAATCGCAAAGCTCAGCCCAGCTCGACGGAGATAATAGCCCGCGGCAAGGCCTGCTTGGCCGCCGCCGATAACCACGACGTCGATTCGCCGCTCGCCAGCTATTAGGCCTGAGGAAAGCGGCGATCCGGTGGCCGTCATCAGTCTTCGATCAGTTCCGAGACGAGGTTCGCGATTCGACTCTTGATGTCGTCACGGATGGGCCGGACCGCATCGATGCCCTGACCTGCGGGGTCGTCGAGCTTCCAGTCTTCGTAGCGTTTGCCGGGGAAGTATGGGCAGGCGTCGCCGCATCCCATGGTGATGACCACGTCAGAAGCCTGCACGGCCTCTGTGGTGAGTACCTTGGGCTGCTCGGTGGTGATGTCGATGCCTTCTTCGAGCATCGCCGCAACGGCGGTCGGGTTGATTTGGTCGGCGGGCATGGAGCCTGCCGAGCGCACCTCGATCCGGTCCCCAGCGAGGTGGCGGAGGTAGCCGGCGGCCATTTGCGAGCGCCCGGCGTTGTGTACGCAGACGAACAGGACGGAGGGTTTGGTGTCAGTCATGATTCGGTGCTTTCTTTACTTGGTCAGTGTGGTCAGGAGTGTGTGTACTCGGGTCGCGATGTCATCGTGGATCGCCGCGGTGCCAGCTTCAGAGGCGAGGGCCGGGTCACCCACGGGCCAATCTTCGTAGTGCACGCCCGGGATGATGGGGCACACGTCGCCGCAGCCCATCGTGATGACGACGTCGGCCGCGCGGACTGCGTCGTCGGTCAGCGGCTTCGGGAAAGCCTCATCGGCGAGCTCGGGAGCTTCGATCTCCGCGAGCAGCTTGCGCACGCTGGGGTGCACGTCAGCGGCTGGTGTTGAGCCCGCGGAACGGGCGATCACGGTGCCTCCGGACAGCTGATTGAGGAGAGCTGCAGCGAGCTGCGAACGGCCCGCGTTTGCGACGCACACGAACAGCACTTGCGGCACCGCAGACGCCGGGGACTTTGAGAGGTCAGCAAGGCGTTGCCTCGCGAACCGCTCCGTCAACGGGATCATGTGCTGCGTCAGCCTCGCACTTCGCACAAGCCCTGCATAAGACTCACGCACAATCGCGACCACCAAGTCACGGTTCATATCGGTGAGTTCGTTTGCGAGGTCTTCCGAGAGACGCGTCACTCGCGCGTCCATCGTGCGCAACGCCTCAGCACGATCGGCGTCGTCCTCAGCGTCCTCCAGCAGGGTTGCTGGCGCAAACGAGTCGAGCAGGGCTGTGACCGCGTTCTTGCGCGAAGGGACGATGCGGTACCAGACCCACGTCCCTCGTCGCTCCGAAGCCAGGAGTCCCGCGTCTTTCAACACCTTCAGGTGGTGTGAAACCGTGGGCTGGGACACATCCGTCAGCTCCGCCAGGTCACACACGCAAGATTCCCCGCGAGGATCGGTCGCAATAGCGGAAAGCATCCGAAGCCGCAGCGGCTCTGCCAATGCCTTGAGCGTGCTGGCGACGGCAGTGGCGGCGTCCGCACCCATTGCGTGTTCTACGTTGGGGGTGCAGTTCTCGGCTTCAAGTACTGTGGCAGTCGTGGTCATGCTGTCCTCGTTTCGTTCGCGTAGGGATCAACTTTGAACCAGGTTCTCGCCAACCAGAGCGAGACATAGACGAGTCCAACAAGCACCGGCACCTCGATGAGTGGGCCGACGACCCCTGCGAGTGCCTGCCCCGAGGCAGCGCCAAAGGTGCCGATGGCGACCGCGATGGCGAGCTCAAAGTTGTTGCCGGCCGCGGTGAACGCGAGCGATGTCGTGCGAGCATATCCGAGCCCGATCGCTTTGCCGACGACCATGCCGACGAGCCACATGATGGTGAAGTAGGCGAGCAGCGGGACGGCGATGCGCGCAACATCGAGCGGGTTCTTGGTGATGGCCTCGCCCTGGAACGCGAACAGCAGCACGATGGTGAAGAGCAACCCATAGAGCGCCCACGGGCCGATCTTCGGGAGGAACTTCTCCTCGTACCATTCGCGGCCGCGGCGCTTTTCGCCGATCCACCGCGATGCGAAGCCCGCGAACAGTGGCACCCCGAGGAAGACGATCACGTTGAGGGCGATCTGCCAGACCGAGACGTCGAGGCCCTGTGAGTCAAGGCCGAGCCAGCCGGGCAGCACGGTGAGGTAGAACCAGCCGAGTACCGAGAACATGACGACCTGAAACACTGAGTTCACGGCGATGAGCACGGCGGTAGCCTCGCCGTCGCCACAGGCGAGGTCGTTCCAGATGACGATCATGGCGATGCAGCGCGCGAGCCCGACGATAATGACGCCGGTGCGGTATTCGGGGAGGTCGGCGAGGAAGATCCAGGCGAGCGTGAACATGAGCGCGGGGCCGACGACCCAGTTAAGCACGAGCGACGACACGAGAAGCTTCTTGTCGCCGGTGACCGCGGCAACCTTGTCGTAGCGCACCTTCGCAAGCACCGGATACATCATCACCAAAAGACCCAGCGCAATCGGGACAGAGATGCCGCCGATTTCGAGTTTGGTGAGGAGCTCCGAAAGGCCCGGAATGAACCGGCCGAGCATGAGCCCAGCGATCATCGCGAGACCGATCCACACCGCGAGCCACTTGTCGAGGGTGGACATGCGCTTAGGGCCTACGCGTGAAGTTTTAGTGTTAGTACTCATTCCGAGACCGCCATCTCGAGATCTGCGCTGCGGTCAGCCATGGTACGGCTGGACAGGAAGTGTTGTGCGTCCTGTGCGGCCGCGCAGCCAGTGCCAGCTGCAGTGATCGCTTGACGGTATGTGTGGTCGACGAGGTCGCCAGCGGCAAACACCCCAGACAGGTTGGTACGGGTGGATGGGTGCTCGACTTTGATGTAGCCGTCGCCATCGGTCGTGATTTGATCAACGACAAGTTCTGAACGTGGGTCGTGCCCGATCGCCACAAACACCCCAGTCACATCCAAGACGCGCTCTGAACCATCAGCGGTCGACTTGAGACGCAGGCCAGTGACCTGATCGTCACCCAAGATTTCGGCGACTTCCGAGTTCCAGGCCACTTCGATCTTGGGATTAGCAAGCACTCGTTCAGCCATAATCTTTGACGCCCGGAACTCGTCCCGGCGGTGAACGAGAGTGACCTTGGAAGCGAAGCGGGTCAAGAACAGTGCTTCTTCCATCGCGGAGTCGCCCCCGCCGATCACGGCGATGTGCTTTTCGCGGAAGAAAAAGCCGTCGCAGGTGGCGCACCATGAGACGCCATGACCGGAGAGCCGGTCTTCCTCCGGGAGTCCGAGCTTGCGGTACGCGGAGCCCATGGTGAGCACGACAGCGGGTGCAGTGAATGTTTCACCGCCTCCTGTGTGGATCGTCTTGACTGGTCCTTCGAGTTCGAGCAGTGTGGCGTCATCGTAAATGATGCGTGCACCGAATCGTTCGGCTTGAGCGCGCATTGAGGCCATCAGCTCCGGGCCCTGCACACCGTCAACAAACCCTGGGAAGTTCTCCACCTCGGTCGTTGTCATCAGTGCGCCACCAGCGGTAACGGAGCCAGCGATCACCACAGGTGCGAGTCCCGCGCGCGCAGCGTAGACCGCCGCCGTGTAGCCAGCGGGGCCTGAGCCCACAATTACTAACTCAACTTCTTGAATCGACATGCGTCTATATTGACAGGCATCGAAGCGTGTTGCAAGTGAACAGCTCATTGCGGGTAGGCCGCCAGAATGGCCTGCTCGAGGCCCGTCCCGCATCTCTCATGACCTCCATCTCGACAGCAGGAATGCCTCTCCTCACTCTCTGCTTGCATCTCTGCCGTGCAGCATGCACCCAGTCGGGCCCACCAACTTTCAATTGCTGGAGTCCGCGTGCCGACGTGAAGCCAAATAGGTCGGGTGAGAGCAGCGCCTGGCAGGCTGGAGTTCGCTTCCGAACGTGCCACGTGAGAACAGCACCAAGCGTCTAGGGACGATGTCGTAGGTCAGAGTTAATCTCAACCCATGACAATTGCTCGCCAGTTTCAAGCTGTGCTGATCGACTTTATTTCGATTGAACCACTACCAAGTAGTAGTTCAAACCGAGATCATTACCTGATTGAACTTCGCTATGCACCAGCACGGTGAACCCCACTGTCGGAGGTCCTGGGTAGCCTCGCCTCCTTGCCCGCCGACCAGCCCAGTGAGCCCCAGTCTCAGGTGGCGCTGATCGACTGTGTGTCGTTCTACGCCTCCGCGGAGCGAGTGTTTGAGCCGGCCCTTCGAAGCGTGCCAGTCGTCGTCCTCTCGAACAATGACGGATGCGTGGTCGCCGCCTCCGTCGAGGCGAAACAATTGGACCCGGGCATCATGGGGAAGCCGTGGCTCCAGATTGAGGCGTGGGCGAAAACACACGGCGTCGTCGCGCGGTCCTCGAACTACGAGTTGTACGGTTCACTCTCCGCGCGGGTGATGGAGATTATCGGACGGTACGCAGCCTGGCAGGAGGTGTACTCAATTGACGAGTCGTTCGTCGGCCTTCGCGGCACCGTCTCAGAGCTCACGGACCTTGGCCGCGAAATTAAGCGGGAAGTGCTCCGACTCACCGGGATCCCCGTGAGGGTCCCGATCGGTCGCACCAAAATGCTTGCGAAACTCGCCTCGCTCGGCGCGAAAGCGGACCCCGCAGCGGACGGTGTCATACACCTCGGAAAGTACACGGAAGAACGCCTCACCCGCATCATGGGAGCGCTCCCCGTCACGGACCTGTGGGGCGCACAGGGAAGAAGCTCGCGGGCCTCGGCATCCATACAGTGCAAGACCTCCGCGACGCAGACCCGAAACTCATCCGGAAGCGATTCTCCGTGGTGCTCGAGCGCACCGTGATGGAGCTCCGCGGCATCACCTGCATTCCGCTGGAACTCGCTCCGAAGGCCGCGAAAGATCAGCTCATATATTCCCGCAGCTTTTCGAAGAAGATCACCGAACAGCGGGACATGGAGCAGGTGATCTCCATTTACGCGCAGCGCGTCTCCGCCCGCCTCCGCGCGCAGTGATCGCTCGCCGGTCACGTGTCTGTGTGGGTGGCAACAGAGTGGCCGGACACCGGCACCCGAGCCATCCTCGATGAGTTTGCGACGTTCTACAACGAGTCCCGGCCACACCGAACCCTCGGACGGAAAACGCCTGCGTTCGCGTACGCACTCATTCCCAAAGCCATCCCCACCGCACCCGATAATCCAGACCTGTGGCAGGTGAGATACGACATCGTCGACGCTGGCGGCACAATCATGCTCCGTCACGCAGGGAAACTTCGCCACCTCGGCATCGGCCGCGCGCACGCCCGCGTCGAGATCATCTGCCTGGTCCACGGACGCGAGGTCACTGTCATCACCCACAACGGTGATGTCCTCGCAGAATTCGTGATCGACCCGGGCAAGGACTACCAAAGCAAAAACAGGTGAACCCGCGAAAACGCGGGTTCACCTGTCCGTGATGTCCTGAGACATCACCTGGTCGGGCTGACAGGATTTGAACCTGCGACCCCTTGGAAAACCCCTGGTCAGAGCGGGTTTTTCCGAGAATCTTGGATTGTCTCGGGTTCCCTAGTGTTTACAGGGATTCAGGCGAACTGCCTTCTCCGAGTGTAGCCGGTTGGTGGCGGTACGTGACGAGTGATTTTGTTGGGTTCTTGATGGATCACCTTACATATCGCGACCACACCGCCATCGTCAGGCCGCGTAGATGCGTTCGACCCAGAAATTTTTGCGAGCAGGTCGCACTCGCTGCCTGACACAGTTGTCACCTACTCGTGCAGCAGGCCCGTAGGAATCCGAGGCTTGGCTCAAGCCCTGAGCTCCAGACGGCTTCCATCTTGTTGCCGAGAGCACTGGAGGGGAACGGGGTAGATCCGGGAGCAAGGAGGCAAATGCGTTTCGGAGTCATGCGAACCAATATGAACGTTAGGTGTCAGCTGGCGAGTTGCTTTCCAGAGCGCGGGCTCAACGGCAGACTTGGTGGGATGGGACTCCCTGATTCAGTTGCGTCTCGCCCATTCCCGGGTTCATCGGGACGGGTCTTCCTCGTGTTCCTGCGGCTCGGGTTGACGTCGTTTGGCGGGCCGGTCGCTCACCTCGGCTATTTCCGCACCGAGTTCGTCGAGCGGCGAGGATGGCTCAGTGACCGCGCCTACGCGGATCTCGTCGCGCTGTGCCAGTTCCTGCCCGGGCCGGCGTCGAGTCAGGTCGGCATGGCGATCGGCCTGCAGCGCGCCGGTATCCTCGGCATGCTCGCCGCCTGGGCCGGCTTCACGCTCCCCTCAGCCATGCTGCTTTTCGCTTTCGCGCTCGGTATCGGCGCGAGCGGGGATCTCTCGCAGGCGGGCTGGGTACTCGGTTTGAAGGCGGCTGCGGTCGCGGTAGTCGCCCACGCTGTGCTCGCCATGGCAAGATCGCTCACCCCCGATGCTCGTCGCGCGACGATCGCGGTCGCGGTCATGGTGCTCGTGCTGCTCGTGCCGGGCCCGCTCGCGATGCTTGGTGCCATGATCGCCGCGGGCATCGCCGGGTTGCTGTTCCTTGCGCGCACCGCGCACACCGGGGCACCCGCCAGGACTGAGGATCGATTTCCGGTGCGCCTGCACCGGGGCGTCTCGATCGGCTGCCTGATCGCGTTCGCCCTGCTGCTGGTGACCCTCCCGATCCTCGCAACAGCGACAGGAGATGCGGCACTCAGTCTGTTCGACCTCTTCTACCGTGCGGGCTCGTTCGTGTTCGGGGGCGGCCATGTCGTGCTGCCGCTCCTGCAGGCGGAGACGGTGCAGACAGGGCTCGTAGAGCCCGGCGCGTTCCTGGCCGGGTACGGAGCCGCGCAGGCGGTGCCTGGTCCGTTGTTCACGTTCTCCGCTTTCCTTGGCGCGGTCACGACGAGCGGCCCCTCGGGGGCGCTCGGAGCATCGATCGCCCTCGTCGCGATCTTCCTCCCCTCGGCCCTCCTCATCATCGGCGTACTGCCGCTCTGGAATCGGCTGCGCCGAGCCCCGAGGGTGCAGCGAGCGCTGAAGGGCGTGAATGCGGGAGTCGTCGGCCTGCTCGCGGCGGCCCTGTACGATCCGGTGTTCACCGAGGGCGTCACCGGACCGCACTCTCTCGTAATCGTCGCAGTGGCATTCGTCGCACTGACCGCGTGGAAGGCTCCCGCTTGGGCGGTGGTGCTCGGTGCTGCTGGGCTGGGGGCGCTGCTGCTCTGAACCACGCCCTCGGCCGAGACCGAAGCATGCTGAGGCAAGGCTCGCCTGCGATGCGCCGACGCCCGCGATCTGGGAAGCTTGCAGCGTGAGACGAGTTTCTGCCGCAGCCAAGGCGTATCCGCTGGTGTTCGCGACCCTGCTGATCGCGATGGTCGGCCTGATCCTGCTCACCACCCCTGCCCGAGAAACCGCCCCGTGGCTCGTCGGCGCGTATGCGCTGGCGATCGCAGCGTGGGAGGCGGTCGGCATGATCCGCCAGCTCCTCAAAGGCCACGCCGGGCTCGACATCCTCGCGGTCACCGCGATCACTGCGGCTGTGCTCGTCGGTGAGCCGTGGGCCGCGCTCGTGGTCGTGCTCATGCTCACCGGCGGCGCGGCCCTCGAAGACTACGCTGAGAACCGCTCCAAGCGCGAGCTCACCGCGCTGCTGCGCAAAGCCCCGCAGCAGGCCACCAGGCTGCTGCGCGACGAGGCCGCCCCGGCGGGCCGCTCAACCCTCGAGGCGGTCGCCGAGGACGTGCCGGTCGAAGCCGTCGAGGTCGGCGATCTGCTGCTTGTACGGCCCGGCGCGCTCGTACCGGTCGACGCGGTGCTCGTGTCAGAGCATGCTGTGCTCGATGAATCCTCGCTCACGGGTGAGAGCCTGCCGGTCGAGCGCGTGGCGGGCGAGCGCGTCTCCAGCGGAGTGGTGAACGGTGCGAGTGCGGTCACGATGCGGGCTGTCGCGCTCGCCTCAGACAGCGAGTACCAGCAGATCGTGCGTCTGGTCGAGCAGGCCGCGGGCAGCAAGGCGAAAGTGGTGCGGCTCGCCGATCGCTATGCGGTGCCGTTCACGGTACTCTCGCTCGTCATCGCGGGCGTTGCATGGGTGGCCAGCGGGGAGGCGGTCAGATTCGCCGAGGTGCTGGTGGTCGCAACGCCGTGCCCCCTGCTGATCGCCGCACCGGCCGCGTTCCTCGGCGGCATGAGCCGGGCTGCGCGCTTCGGGCTTATCGTGAAGGGCGGCGGCACTCTCGAACAGCTCTCGCGGGTACGCTCCGCGGCGTTCGACAAGACCGGCACCATCACGACCGGGCGGCCCGTGCTCGAACGCATCCTTGCTGAGCCCGGCTTCGACGAGATGAGCGTGCTTCGGTTCGCCGCATCGGCCGAGGTGTACTCGTCCCACGTGCTCGCAGAATCGGTCGTCGCGGCGGCCAAGCAGCACGGATATCCGCTGCTGGAAGTGCTCGGAGCCGAGGAGATCGCCACCAACGGCGTCGCCGCGCAGTTCGCGCCCGACAGCACAAACGGTGCGGTGGCGACGGTACGGGTAGGCAAGCCCTCCTGGCTCCGCGAGTTCGCCCCGACCCTCGCGCTCGCCCCGCTGGAGCCCGGGGAGCTCGCGATCTACGTCGCCGTCGACGACCGCTTCGCGGGCGCGATCGTGATGCGCGACCAGACGCGGGACGAGGCTGCGCAGGCGCTTCACGAGCTGCACGGGCTCGGGATCGAACGCACGCTCATGGTCACCGGCGACGTGGCGACCACTGCCGAGCCGATCGCCGCGAGCCTCGGCATCGACGAGGTGCACGCCGAGTGCCGGCCCTCCGACAAAGTACGCATCGTGAGCACGGTGCAGCCCAGGCCGCTCATCATGGTCGGCGACGGCCTCAACGACGCCCCGGTGCTCGCCGCTGCCGATATCGGTTTCGCGATGGGGGCTCGGGGCGCGACCGCCGCGAGCGAGTCCGCCGACATTGTGAACCGGTACGACACCCTCGCTTCCCTCCCCCTGGCGGTACGCGTGGGAAAGGACACGGTGCGGATCGCTCTCCAGAGCATCTGGCTCGGCATCATCATCAGCGTGGGTCTCATGCTCGTCGCAGCGTTCGGGTTCCTTCCCGCGTTGATCGGGGCCTGGCTCCAAGAAGTCGTCGACCTCGTCGCGATCCTGGGCGCGCTGCGCGCCGTCGGCCCGCGCGCCGAGCGCAAACTCAAGGCGTCGCGAGCCAACGCAGACGGCGCACAGCGCACACCGCTGACAGGCCGAGAGAGCCAGCGAACCCACTGAGAATCACTATGGAGGCACCGAGCCATGGCTAGAAAAACAGCACCCCAAGCCCATCCCGGCGAACCTCACGACCGGGGCACCGGCCAGCGACTCAACTGGCTGCGCGCCGGGGTACTGGGAGCGAACGACGGCATCGTCTCGACCGCTGGCGTCGTGATCGGTGTCGCAGCGGCGACCCCGAACAACGTTCTCGCGATCGCCACGGCAGGAATCGCCGCAGTGGTCGCTGGCGCATTCTCGATGGCCGGAGGCGAGTACGTTTCGGTGAGCACCCAGCGCGATACCGAGAAGGCGCTGATCGCCAAGGAGAAATGGGAACTCGAGACCATACCTCAGGAAGAACTCGAAGAACTCGCCGGCTTCTACCGTCAGCGTGGGCTCTCGGACGACCTCGCGCATCAGGTCGCGGTCGAGCTCACCGCGAAGGACGCCCTCGCAGCCCATGCAGAGGTTGAACTTGGAATCGACCCCGAAGAGTTCACCAGCCCCTGGGCGGCGGCTGTCTCGTCATTCGTCTCGTTCGCGCTGGGAGCGCTCATCCCGCTCGTAATGATCCTTTTGCCATTCGGCGAGAATCGCGTCTGGATCGCCGCGGTTGCAGTGGTGATCGGCTTGTTCCTCACCGGCTGGATCAGCGCCGCCCTCGGCGGGGCCCCGCGCGGCCGGGCTATCCTCCGGAACGTGGTGATGGGCTCAGCGACGATGATTGCGACTTACCTCATCGGCCTGCTCTTCGGCGTCGCTGTTGGCTGAGCGGAGACGACCGCTGAACCCAGCTGTGAATCGCCGTGGGTTTGGTGCCGCTGTTATGCGGGGAGCAGCTCTCGGTTGAGCGCTGCGTAGTAGTCAGCCTCGAACTCGTCCGGGGAGACCATTCCGAGGCTACCGTGGAGCCTGCGATGGTTGTACCAATCCACCCACCCGGCTGTCGCGTATTCAACGTCAGCGATCGTCTTGTACGAGCCCTCGTGGAAGATCGTGGTGCGCACGCACTCGGTCTTGTAGAGCCCGTTGATCGTTTCCATGAGCGCGTTATCGAACGCATCGCCGATCGAACCGATCGAGGGGGCGATGCCATCGAGGGCGAGTTTCTCGGTGTAGGCCACAGCGGTGTACTGCGACCCGGCATCCGAGTGCGCCCGTAACTGCGAAGGCTCGACCGGGTGGCCCTGCCTGGCCCGCTCCCAGAGCGCCATCCGCAGCGGAATCATCACGAGATCAACATGCTTCGTGGTCTGCGCATGCCAAGCGACGATACGCTGCGAGTAGACATCGACGATGAACGCGACGTACACCCAACCCGCCCAGGACCGCACGTAGGTGAAATCCATGACCCAAGTGTGATCCGGCCGGGGCGCGGTGAAGTCCCGATTCAACAGGTCCCCCGCACGCACCCCATCTGTTGACGGGATTGTGGTGCGCACCCCCTTGCTGCGGCGGATTCCTTCGAGCCCGAGCAGCCGCATCGCCCGATCGACCGCACCCCAAGATGCGGACGCGAGCCGGGTGCGTCGAATGAGCGCGGTCATCTTGCGCCGACCGTACAACCCTTCCGGGGTCATCTTCCTCTTCGTCGTCCCGTCAGCAAGCGTCACCATGCTCCAGGCGGTGTCACGGACCGCGTCAACCACCATCGCGTCGGTGACCGTCCGAGACGAGACGCGCCCTCGCCGCCAGGAACGGTAGGTTCGTGCAGCAATCTCCACGCCCTGCTCCCGCAGGACGCGAATGACCGACTCGACTGCATACCCCCGGGCGCGCATCTGATCGATGAATTCCACGATCATCGGTTGCGGGGGTCGAGTTCCCCCGCGAAGAAAGTCGTTGCCGCCTTGAGCACCGCAACATCTTCACGGAGCCGTTTGTTCTCGGCCTTCAACCGTTTGATCTCGGCGAGCTCAGTGCTGGTGTGGCCCTCGCGTTCACCGGCATCGATATCGGCTTGGCGCACCCAACGCCGCAGCGTTTCCGAGCCGACGCCTTCCTGGCGGGCGACTGCGACGATGGCCTGCGCACTTGACGGGTATTCGCTGCGATGCTCACGCACGAGCCTGACGGCGCGCTCACGGAGCGCGGGATCGATTTTCTTTGGCATGGTGCCATCCTTTCAACTCGAAAAGATGCGGCACCAAACCTACGGCGATTCAGAATGAATGAAT
>JBBAFK010000077.1:0-13443 GCA_041655455.1 Leucobacter sp.
CGTGAATCCTCGTTCGGGAATCGACACAGTATCTGTGCAAAGCGGTGCTTTGCACCTGGAAGATTCTGTGCCCCTCAGATCCACTCCCTCCGGTCGTGAATCTTCGTTCGGGAATCGACACAGTATCTGTGCAAAGCGGTGCTTTGCACCTGGAAGATTCTGTGCCCCTCAGATCCACTCCCTCCGGTCGTGAATCCTCGTTCGGGAATCGACACAGTATCTGTGCAAAGCGGTGCTTTGCACCTGGAAGATTCTGTGCCCCTCAGATCCACTCCCTCCGGTCGTGAATCTTCGTTCGGGAATCGACACAGTATCGGTGCAAAGCGGTGCTTTGCACCTCTCAGGCTTGCCGCCATCGGATGGTGTCAACCTGAAAGGGAATCAAAAGAAGAACGCTCCTGCCCGAACTATGTCCAGACAGGAGCGCCCTAGCAGCACGCCTACTTACGGATGTTCAACTGTGAACTGGCGGCTTCGTTCTTTATCCGCTTTGCTGCCTTCTTTTCTTTCGCAGTCGAAGCGGCGGGTTTCTTTGCGGCCTTCTGGCCTCGATCTTTGGCCATGTGGTTGGCCCTCGTTTCCGGGTGATGGTACCCGGTGCTGACAGTACCCCATTAGATTGCGTAACGAACGCTACTGGGAAGGAATCATGACCGAGATTCGGATACTGACCGTGCGTCAGCAGTGGGCGTATGAATCTAACTATCGCCTTGAGCTCGCGCCGCTCCTACTGCCGCTGGTGTCACCCCACAGGCGGGCGGCTCACTCAGTGCGTCGAACTCGAACGATCTGGTAGACGCTGGTAATGAAGACGATCGGCCCGCAGACCACGCCGACCCAGATCGACACCGAGGAAGTGCCTGTCACGAGGTCGATGATTGAGAGAACCGCGAGCACGAGGGCGATCACGGCGACGAAGGTTTGCAGCAGGATGAAGTTCTTGGGGTTTCGGGGAGTGATCAGGACTGCACAGCCTATCGGGGTGGTCAGTCTGGCTGCGAGAAGCAGATCGCGGAGGCGGCGGGCAATTCAAATCGATGAAGCTTGGGATCTCATTGGGCGCACCGTCTCAACGATTAGCCTTACAGAAGCGGCGGATCGGACCGTCTCGGCCCTACTGGCGAAGGCCTGCGCCTCGTGATCAAGACCAGCGCTCCGGTCGTGGCTCGTGACTCGTGGCATAGCTCGTGGATTAGGCGGGGAAGACCCTCTCCAGCCACCGGCTGAACGTCTCCGTGCCGAGCCGTGCATCTGACCCCGGCAGCAGCGAGCCATCGCGCTGAGCCCGACCGAACGCACCGCCCATATTGATCGGAATCACGAAGCGCCCCGCCCCGCTTGCTCGGGCGAAGCCTCGCACCATGTCGACGAGGGCTTCCTCGCGCGGCCCACCTAGATCGGCCGCGCGGCCCGCGGGGGCGGCCTCCGCGAGATCGACGAGGTGAGCGCCGACCTCCCTGACCGCGACGGGCTGTGTGCGCATGCGCGGGCTGAAATGCAGCGGCCCACGGGTGCCCATCCGCCACACCTGCGCGGCGAACTCGTGGAACTGCGTGGTCCGGGCGATCGTGAAGGGGGTGCCGCTGCGTTCCGCGGCTTGCTCCTGCGCGAGTTTTCCGGCGTACAGCGGGTGCCCGGCGGCGCGGTCGCAGTTCACGATCGACAGCACGACAAGATGGGGCGGATTCGCCTTCGTGAGTGTGCGGACGACGGCCGAGTGGAACTCGGTTGGATCGTCCGCCGGGCTCACACCGGACGCGTCGATGACGGCGTCCACATCGTCGAGCGCCGAGCTCACCCCCGTGCCGGCGACGAGGTCGATCCCTGCGGAACGCGCCAGCACGACGACCTCGTGTCCGCGCTCTCTCGCCGAAAGCGCCGCCTGCGCTCCCGCCTGGCCCGTGCCGCCCGCGATCGCGATCCTCATGGCTCCACTTTAGACTCCGCGCGCGGGGCGCGGTTCTGGCGGACGGCTGCCGAGGGTTGCGACCTCTGCCGTCGATTGCGTGGCAGGTTGACGCCGCAATTGACGGCAGAGGTCGCAATGGTCGATCAGGGATCAATCAGCGGGTCCCGGTCCAGAGCAGGCCGAGGCTGACAGCCGTTCGCACTTGCGCCAGAGACAGCCCCAGCGGCCGTAGCATCGACACCCCGATACGTTGACCTGCATGAGCCCGGGTGCCAGGGTGGAGTCGAGGGGGCCCACCGTGCACGAGTACGCGTTCGTCAGCATTTCCGTCAAGCGTCACCGCGAAGGCGCGGTGCCCGAGACCGACTACCGTGACGTGATCCACGAACGGGCCGCCGACGGCTGGGTGTTCGTGCAGGCGATCCTGCTCGAATCCCACGTCCCGCCTCGACTTGACCTCGTGTTCACGCGAAAGAAGGCTCGATGAAACATCCGCTCCGTCTCCTGCAAGCGTTCACGCTGTTCTCAGCCGGACTGTACGGGCTCTTCGTGTTCATAGGCAATCTCATGGACTACGACTCGAACTACCAGTTCGTGAAGCACGTCCTCTCAATGGACACGACATTCGAGGGCAACGCGCTGATGTGGCGGTCCGTCACCGAACCGTGGGCGTGGACGGTCGGCTATATCGGCATCATCATCGCGGAGGGTGTGTTCGCCGCCCTCGGGCTTATCGGGGGCATCCGGCTGTTCAAGCTCCGTAGCGCTTCGACTACTCGCTACGATCGCGCGCGTGGGTGGGGGTACGGTGCGTACGCACTCGGGCTTGCCATCTGGTTCATCGGCTTCATCGTGATCGGCTCCGAGTGGTTCGCGATGTGGCAGTCGAGCAGTTGGAACGGCAAGGACACGGCGATGCCGCTCGCGATCCTCTGGACCGGCTTCGCCGTGCTCTTGGCGATGAACTCGCCCCTGACGGCGGAGTCTCGCGATTCGACGGAAGAGACGGAAGAGAAGGAAGAGTAAAGAAGAAGTCACGCATCAAGGGCTCCGAGCGATCCCTCAGAGCAGGTCAGGCGGCATGCTGAGCGCCGGAGGACTTCGCGAGCGTCGTGCGGAGTTGCTGGAGGAGATCGCGCGTGCGGGTGAACTCTGCGGGGCTGAGACCTGTCGCCGCCTCGACTCCGGTGCGTACCTCGGCGGCACGCTGCTCGAGGTCGGCTCCCGCCTCCGTGCAGAAGATGCGCACAGCCCGGCCGTCAACGCCACCGCGCACTTTCTTGATCCAGCCGTTTGCCGCGAGGCGAGACAGGAGGGGGGAGATGGTGCCGGAATCGAGGGCGAGGGCTTCGCACAGCTCGGTCACGGTGCGCCCGCCTTGCTCCCACACCGCAAGCATGGTGGCGTACTGCGGGTAGGTGAGCCCGAGAGCGCTGAGGCCATCACGGTAGGCGCCCGAAACGGCGCGGGAAGCGGCGTAGAGCTGAAAGCACAGTTGGTCCTCCAGTGCTGCAGGGGTGATGCTCTCGCTCATGGTCCCTCATCATCTCACGTGATGCCGTGCGCCTCGACAACATCCCTGCTGATATCTGGGCGGGCGAAAACTCAGGTTGTGTGCAACTATATTGTACACAACCTATCTCTTGACCGGAGGTTCATCATGGCAGACCCGTGGCTCACCACCCTCATCACGGACACCCCGGAGGAGGGGTTTCACCTGGCAGTGAAGATCTCCCGCATGGGGGTGAAAACAACTCAGCCCGACGTTGACGTGTTGCATCGGCTGCGTCCGGAGTATGCCGAGAACGCAGACAGCCTCACCGCGGCCTCACAGGTCGTAGCGCTAAATTTTCAGACCGTCGCGGCGGCGAACAACTACTGGCGCGCACCGCATGTGGGGGCTTAGGGATCGGCAAGCGTGAACTCCCCGGTGGAGGGTTCGGGGCCGAACGGTCCGAACCCGAAACCGTCCGGGTCCTCAACGCCGAACAGGATCTCCGTCGGCGGCCCGAACCAGCCGCCCTCGCACCCGCGGAACTCGAGGAAGTAGTGCCCGCCTGACTCGAGGAGCAGCCGCTGCACCGCGATCCCTGCACCGTCGAGCACAACCGTTTCGCTCTGGCCCGTCCACACGGACGTGACGCACACGGCGCTGTTCGGCGGCCCATCGATACGGAAGACGATGCCGGTGGTCGTGGCTTCCTCGAGGGGGAGCAGTTCGAACGGGTCGAGTGACTCGAACCCGGTCACGGCCGGCGCCGTGACACGGAAGGCCCCGGTGGTGGCAGGAGAGACGTGCTCGTCGGTGTACGCCCACACCCGGTAGTCGTACGTGCACGCGCTGCTCGCGAGCAGCGGCCGGAAGTCGAATGCCCACTGCCCGCTCGCGTCGACAGGGATCCCGTGGCGCTCCTGGGTGGAGTATGAGCAGGGGTCTCCGGGGCCCGCACCCTCTGTGGTGCGCCGCTCGAACTCGATCGCGACGGCCGAGCCCATCGGAGCCGTGCCCGGCGGCGCGGGGCGAGGGCGTGCCGGGAACTCGCGCACGAGCACCTCGACCGTGTCGCCGAAGGTGGTTGTGGTGAGTGCGGGGTCCGCGATCCCTCGACCGACAATGGGGCTGGCAGGTGAAGGCGAGGTCTCAGCCTCACTCGGTGCCCCGCCGCTGTCACCGGTGGACCCCTCGCCAGCTAAGCCAGCGTCCACTTTAATCTCGGCTTCGCTGCTCCACGGCCGCGAGCCGGAGGTTGAGTCTGCCGCCGATTTGGTCGCGTCGCTAACGGCTGTGCCGGGTGCTCCAACCGTGTTCACGATCGCGAGTCCGCCGACGAGAATCGCGCTGATTCCGGCCGCAACTGCGATGCCCGATCCTATGCCGCCCGCACCGCCCAGTCCGCCGAACCCACCGAGGGCCGCTGCAGCGGCCGCCGTTCCCGCGGCGGTCAGCGGCACCTGTGACGCGGCCGGAAGTACGACGCCGAGACCCACGAAGCCCGTGGCGACGAGCGTCTTTCCGTGCATGCGCGCATGGGTTCCCGAGAGTTCGTCGGCGACTACGGCGCACTCCGCGCAGTGTTGCAGATGCGCGGAGATTTCCGGCGCTGGAGGGTCCAAGCGGCGATCGATGGCGAGGCGAGGCAGCTCGCCGGCGACGTGCTCGGGGTGCTCTCGAAGTGAAGCGGGAACGAGTTGGGTGAGCCACTGGAGTTGCAGACCCTGCCTGGCGCGACGGTAGAGCGCGGTCACGGCGCTCGGTTTGATCCCGAGTTCTGCGGCGATGTCTGGCCGGCGCATCTCGTCGACTTCGGTGAGCCAGAGGACGCGCTGCCAACGGGGAGGGAGCGACTGGAACGCGTCGAGTACGGCGGCCGCACGTTCACGATCCTCGACCGTGCTTAGCCCGTCGACCTCATCGACAGTGTCGAGGTCCTCCTCGGTGAGTACGATCGCGTCGGCTTTCGACCAGCGCATGGCGAGGTTTCGCATCGTGGTGAAGAGGTAGGCACGGAAGGCTTCCTCCGGCCCGTTGCCGGATTCGGTGATTTGCCGGTAGACCGCGAGGAATGATTCTGAGGCGAGATCGTCGGCGCGGCCCGGTGCGAGGCGACGCCCAAGCCTGAGCGCGGCGTTGATGTGCCGGCGCCACAGCTCCGTGTACGCCTCGGTTTCGCCGTCCCTGAGTTTTGCGATCAGTGCTGCGTCACTGCACTCGGCGTGCGGCGCTGTCCATTCCACGGTTCCCCAAACCCCTCCCCGACCTCAGACGTCGTCGCGCGACGCATGTCGTGTCGACACAATGATCCCTCGTCGGGAGAGAGTCAGGGTGCCGCGCAAAGCAACGCGGTTCCCGATACGAAGGCCGAATCTCTCATGCGGCTCCCAGGCTGAGGCGGGTGTGGAAGCGGAAAGGGCCGCCACGACCGTGTGGTCGGGCGGCCCTGCTGCGGGGCGAGGGATCCCTCGAACTGACGACGTTCTAGATCTTTTCCGCCGGCTCGAGCATGTGCTTCGCGAAGTACTCCGAGACCTCTTCCCGAGCGTCGAGCGGGAAGACGCCCGCGACGTACTGGTCGGGTCGCACGACGACGATCGCGCCGTCACGGCTGATCTCGCGCTCGGCGAAGATGTCGCGGCCGTGACCCGAGGCGAAGATCTGGTTGATGTCGATGAGCCCGAACGGAACCTTGACGGGTTTGAACGCGTCGGGAACGTCGGTGTGTTCGACCTCGGTGTAGTCCTGTTGGTAGATGACCTTGGTGTCGAAGATCGCATCCTCGTCGCCGCCCGCCGGGGTGTACCGCTTCCAGGGGGAGGCCTCGTCCGTGCGCCACCAGTTCGCGAACTCCGCGGTGGGGGTGCCGTCGAGCGCGGGGGCTGCGGCATCGGCGAAGACGTAGACGCGCCAGCGCCCGTCGGCCTCGTGCAGGTGGCCGAGGTGCTGCCAGCGGTTGTCGGCCCGCCGGATGACCTCCGCCGACTTGAAGCGCTTGCCGACGGGGTAACCGGTCGCGAGCGCCTGGTGCTTGGTGCCGGTCGTGATGAGCGACTCCGTGTACTCGGTCATGAAACCGGCCGGAAACTCGAAGGTCGAGACGTAGTAGCGTTCGAGCTCATCGGGATCCTCCCAGGAGTCGGCGGGGCGGGCCATCATCGTCGACCATTCCTTGTCGAAGTCGATGAGGTTCTGTGCGACGACGCTGCGCTCTTCCGCGTAGGTCGACAGCAGTGACTCGGGGGAGCGGCCCTCGAGCACGGAGGCGAGCTTCCAGCCGAGGTTGAACCCGTCTTGGATCGACACGTTCATGCCCTGGCCGGCCTTCGCGGAGTGGGTGTGGCAGGCGTCACCCATGATGAACGCGTGCGGGGCCTGCTGGCCGCGGAGTTCCGCGGGCACGTCGTCGAAGCCGGTAGCGATGCGGTGCGCAACCTCGTACACTGACGACCAGACGACCTCGCGCACGTCGATCGAGTAGGGCTTGATGATCGCGTTGACCTTGTCGATCATCGTCTGCACCGAGGTCTTGCGCACCTCGCCGTGGTCGTTCTCGTCGACCTCGCCGAGGTCGACGTAGATGCGGGACAGGTAGCCGCCCTCGCGGGGGATGAGCAGGATACTGCCCTCGTCGTGCGACTGGATGGAGCACTTCACCTGGAAGTCGGGGAAGTCGGTGTTGACCATCACGTCGAGCACGCCCCAGGCGTGCATGGAGGCTTCGCCCTCGAGCTTGTAGCCGAGCGAGTGGCGGACGGAGCTGCGTGCGCCGTCGCCGCCCACGAGGTACTTGGCGCGGACCGTGCGCTCCTCGCCGGCGCGGGGGCCGGTAACGTAGCGGATCTTCGCGGCGACCGGGTATTCGTGGTCGCGGTCGACCTCGAGATCGACGAACTCGACGCCGTAGTCGGGGGTGATGCGGCCGGGGGCGCGTTCGGCGTCGCGGAGGAAGTAGTCGAGAATGCGGGCCTGGTTCACGTAGATGTGGGGGAACTCGCTGATGCCGGTCGCGTCGTCAGCGGCGCGGGAGACGCGGACGATCTTCGAGGGATCCTCGGTGTCCGGCTTCCAGAAGCACATCTCGACGTTGCGGTAGGCCTCCTCAACGACCTCGCCGGCGAAGCCGAACGCCTGGAACGTTTCGACGGACCGTGCCTGGATGCCGTCGGCCTGGCCGACCTCGAGGCGGCCCGGCCGCACCTCGATGGCGCGAGCGTTGACCGAGGGGAAGCGCGAGAGCTGCGCGGTGACGGCGACAGCGGCGGGCCCCGTGCCGACGATGAGTACGTCCATTTCGTCGGGGATCTCGGCGGGGCGGTCGATGCCGTACCCTTCCGCGGGCTTGATGCGGGGGTCGTGGTCGACGTATCCGCGGTGGTGGATCTGCATTCCGTCACTCCTTGTTGTCGCCATAGTTGAGACAGTGTTGCAACTATAGGTACGATGGTAATCGCGCGGCGGCCCCGCCGCAAGCGCCCGGCCACGAAACGTCGACGGATGGAGACCGCAATGCACGCTACGGAGAAGCCCGCGGAGCGCGGTTCGCAGACCCTCGCGCGCGGCCTGCGCGCGCTCACGATCATCGGCGAGTCGGCGGCACCCATCGGGGTCGCCGAGCTTGCGGGGCGGCTCGGCATCCACCGCTCCATGGCCTACCGGATGGTCAGCACCCTCGAGCAGCACGGCTTCGTCGAGCGCCTCCCCTCGGGAGAACTCGAGCTCGGAGCGCGGCTCGCGTCGCTTGCACGCGGAGCCGTCGGTACGCTGCAGGCAGCCGCGGCGCCAGCGCTCGCCGCCGTCGCCGACGAGCTCGGTATGACGGCGTTCCTCGTCGTGCACGACGGCGAGTCCGCCGTCACCGTGAGCAACGCCGAGCCGCGGCACGCGGATGCGACGGTCGCGCAGCGGCCTGGCCTCCGCCACGCGATTGGGCAGGGCGCACCGGGTCGGGTCATCCGCTCGCAGCTGCAGCCCGAGGAGTTTCCGCCGCAGCGGTACGAGCGGAGCCGTGACGAGGTGCTGCGGGGGCTCTCGTCGATTGCCGTGCCGCTGAGCCTACCGCGCGGTCGCGCCGCCGCGATCGCCGTGCTGTATCCGCCCACCGCGCTCGACGAGGATCACGTGGCCGACGTGCTCGTCGCCGCGGCCACACGGATATCGGCGGCGATGCGCTGACGATCGGCAGCGACGTGCTAGCTGCGCTTGGCCGCGACGCGTTAGGGCTTCACTCCGCGAGGATCGCGGTGAGGTCGCAGTGCACGAGCGCGCCACCGTCGAGCTCCGCCGCGAGCACCTGACGCGCCGGCATGTGCGCCGGGTCGGGGAACATCGCGGTCCACTCGCGGTTGAGCGCCGCGCGGTCGCGGTAGTCGCGCAGGTGGAAGGTCATCTTCAGGATTTCGTCGGTCGAGCCGCCGGCCGCAGCCATGAGCGCGCGGACGTGCCCGAAGATGTTCGCGCACTGGGCGTCGAGCGTTTCCGGCATCTCGCGCGTGACGCTGTCGCGGCCCGTGATCACGCCGGAGGCGAGGTGCGGGCCTATCCGGCTCGCGACCGGGATCGGGTTCGCGTGTTCGAAACCGGGCAGATTGATGCTGATGCGGCGCGGCACGGCGTGCTCCTCGGATCGGGTGGATGGGGTCCGCGGGATCCCTCAGGGACGGATCCGGCGCAGGATACGAGCGAGTGTAGCGTCCTCCGCAGCGCCGAGCCGGGCGAGCACGAGCGCGCGCAGCGGCGGAATCGCGGGCGTGATCTCTCGGACGTTGACCTCAAACCGATCAAGGCTCGCACGGTCGGGGTCCGGCAGGATCGCCGCGGCGAGCCCGGCTTCGATGAGCGGCAGGCTCGTCTGGATCGTTTCGACGGTCCGCACCGAGGCCGGCGTGACCCCGTGCGAGACGAGCGCCTGGTCGACGGCCTCGGGCAGGCTCGGGACGGCAGCGGTGCGGTGGGGGAGCACGAGCTGCAGGCTCTCGAACGCGGTAAGGGGCAAGGGATCGGGTGCGTCGCGCGCATCGGGCGGCAACACCGCGACGAGCGGGATCGGGCCCCAATCGAGAATCTCGAACTCGCCGCGGTAGCGCGCCGTGAAGCGAGCGGGCTCGGAGACCATGACCGCCGCGAGGTCCGCTCGCCGCTCGTGCAGCAGGTCGATCGCGGTCCAGGGTGGCGGATCGACGAGCCGAACCTCGACCTCGGGAGCCTCTGCAGCGTGCGCGCGGAGGAGCCGCGGCACCCGGCTCCACATGAGCACGGGTACGGCGGCGATCGTTAGGGATCCTGTCGCCCCCGCCCCGTAGCGGGCGAGCGTGCGCGTAATCTCGTCCGCGTCGCCGAGAAGCCGGGATGCGGCGTCGAGGAGATAGCGGCCTGCGCTGGTCGGCTCGGTGCCCCGGGTGGAGCGCACGAGCAGTGTGACGCCGAGCTCTGTTTCGAGGCGTGAAATCGCGACGCTCAGAGCGGGCTGCGACATGCGCAGCTGGGTGGCCGCGGCGGTGAGGGATCCAGCCTCGACGACCGCTGCAAAGTAGCGCAGCACGCGAAGTTCCATGGTTCAGACGATAGAGGATCCCTTGTCATAGATGAAAGTTATAACACTGCCAGTCAGTTTCGGGCTTCCCCGTCGACCGCCAGAAGCCGATGATTGGGGGCATCGCGCTGGTTGTGTCCGGTCGCGCCTGTTCGTACCCTTTGGAGGCCCCAATGCTGCCCGTCACCAACCACCAACCCGAGTTCCAGATCACCCGCGCCAGCCACGTGTCGCTCGGCGTCACCGACCTCGAAGCGAGCCGCGACTTCTACCGCGACGTCGTCGGACTCGTCGTCACCGCAGAGACCGACAACGTCGTCTACCTGCGGGGCCTCGAGGAGGCGGCCCACCACAGCCTCGTGCTCGAACGCTCGGACGTCGCACGCGCGCACCGCATCGGGCTGCGGGTGCGTTCGGCCGCGGACATCGTCGCCGCAGAGAAGCACTTCGCCGCTGCGAACATCGAGTTCCAGCGCGTCGAGCGCGACCACCAGGGGCCAACGCTGCAGTTCCGCGACCCCGTCGGTACGCTCATGGAGCTCACCTCCGAGATGGACGTCGTCGAACGCAAAATGCAGAACTTCAACGAGTTCGTGGCCGGCGCACCCCAGCGTCTCGACCACTACCAGGTCGTCACCTACGACGTGCGGACCGCCACCGGGTTCTGGACCGGGCTCGGCATGCGCATCTCCGAATACACCGCGGCAGGCGACGACGAGCTGTGGGGCACCTGGATGGAAGTGAAGGGCAACACCCACGACCTCGTGTTCACGAACGGCCGCGGCCCGCGACTGCACCACTTCGCGTTCGCCGTGCCCGACGGCCAGTCACTCCTCCACGCCGCCGACGTTGCGGGGGCGCTCGGCAAGGGTGACGAGATCGACCGCGGCCCCGGCCGCCACGGCATCTCCAACGCGCTCTTCCTCTACCTGCGCGACCCCGACCAGCACCGGGTCGAACTGTTCAACACGCACTACCAGTTCATCGACCTCGAGACGCCGCCCATTCGCTGGGACGTCACGAACCCGCGCCGCGCGCAGCTGTGGGGCATGCCGGCCTCGAACCGCTGGTTCTTCGAGGCGAGCGAGTTCCCCGACGAGCCCGTGCAGGAGCCGCTGCTCACCGCGTCACCGGAGACCCTCGAAGCGTACCTCGGCCTGCACTGAGCGGCGTGGCGCTCTGCGGGGGCGGGGGTGTTTGAGGGGTGCCGGGGTGCCGGGGGCGCTGAACGGGTGCCGGGGCCGGGAGCGCTGAACGGGTGCGGCGTGCGCTTGATCCCTCGTCCTCATTCTGGGCTGCCTACTTTGGGACCTCCTACTTTGGGGCCTCCTACTTTGGAACCGCGATTCGAGGCGCGCCAAGACGGTGGACAACCGGGCTGCTCGGTGCGCCGCGTTCAGCCTGCGCGTGAGTGATGGCCCATGCCTCGCCGTTGAGCACGCGCGGCACGTCGGTGCCGGTGAGCTCGCGCAGCGCGGCCCGCATGAGCGCACCGTGCGCGACGACGATCGCGCCCGGAGACTCCTGCAGCATGCGGGCGAGCGCGCCGGCCCCGCGCTGAGCCAGGTCGCTGAGGCTCTCCGCACCGGGTACCTCAAGATCGGGCCAGCGCTCGTGCGTTTCTGACCGGGTGAGCCCCTCCGCCTGACCGAAATCACGTTCGAGGACCGAGGGATCCACCGTCGGCGCATCAAGGCCAAGCGTGTCCGCGATGATGCGTGCCGTCTCCACGGCACGGCCGAGCGGAGAGGTGATCACGCGCTGCCAAGACCCCGCGGCGGCGAGAAGCTCGGCGGATTCGCGGGCCTGGGCGCGGCCGGCGTCGTTGAGTGGAACCTCCGTGCGGCCCTGAATGCGCAGTTCTGCGTTCCAATCAGTCTCCCCGTGTCGGATCACAACGATGGAGCGGGTGTGGAGCGCTGCTGAGGTCATGCTTCTACGGTATCCGGTGGTCGGCGGAAGCGCCTGGGGCGGTCTGCTGCTGATGCGCAGAGCCCTTTGTGCAGAGTCAGATGTGCAGAGCCATTTGTGCAGAGCCAGTGCGGCACCATCACAGCACCGGCGCAGCGCCAGCGCTGCACCAGCGCAGCGCCATCACAGTGCCAGATGTGCAGAGTCGTATGTTCCGGGCCTGTAGTTTGTAGGTCGTGTACCAAAGATCGGTTGGAATCTTTGGATTGGGAGGGCCCGAAAACGGGGTCTGAATGTCGGTGGTGCCTGGTTCACTACCCGTATGAATACCAAACGAGACGCTGGAGCATCCACTGTCGATGGCGGGGCCCTCGGGGCCGGGCTCGAGGGGAGTTTTGGTCGTGGTCGCTCGTTGGCTGGTGGTGTGGATGTGTCGGCGCTTGATGCGGTGGTGTCGGGGGTAGAAGCGTTGGAGCGTCGCCGTCGTGCGGTGGACGCGGGGCAGGTGGGGTTGTTTGCGGAAGCGCTGGAGCTGGTGGAGCGGGTGTGTGGGGGTGTGGGGGAGCGGGAGATCGCGTTTCGGTCGGTGCGGGCGGAACTTGCGGCGGTGTTGCGGGTGAGTGAACGGACCGTGGAGCGGCGCCTGTCGCATGCGTACCGCCTGAATACGCAGTATCCGACCGTGTTGGAGCGGCTTCGTGAGGGCGCGTTGAGTGAGGCGCACACGGTGGTGATCGCGGAAGCGGGGCTAGTGATTGGGGTCGGGGTGGATGCGGGGACGGTGCGTCGTCGTGCGGGGTATGAAGCGGCGGTGGTCGAGGTGGCGGTGGGGGAGACGCCGGCACGGTTGCGTCCGGTCGCGAAACGACTTGCGGAACGGTGGGCGGAAGTGCCGCTTGAGGAGCGGTTTGAGGTGGCGCGGTCGCGGAGGTGTGTGCGATTGATCGAGGGGGAGGATGGGATGTCTGATGTGATCGCGCATCTTCCCGCGGTGGAGGCGTCGGCGATTTATGACCGGTTGACGCGGATGAGCCGGCACCTCGAACAGCAGGCACGAGAGTCAGAGACGGCTCCCGTGAACGGGAGTACCGCGGACCGTAGCGTTACGGACGTCAGTGTTGCGGACCGCAGTGTTGCGGGCAGCAGAGGCGCCGGTGGTGCCGGTGCCGTGGGCGGCAGTGGTGCCGGTGCTGTCGGTGCCGGCGCGCAGTCGTCAGGAGGAGCCCCGTCGTCGGCTGGTTTGCCGGCTGGTGTGTCGCGTGCCAAGCGGCGGCGGCGTGATGAGGTGCGTGCGGACCTGTTCACGGACCTGCTACTGACAGGGAATCTGGAAAACGCGGAGCAGGTGCAGCCTGTGGGGGTGTCGTCGATTCGCGCGCATGTGCAGGTGAGCATCACCGACACGGAACTCTTCACAAAGTTCCTGACGGGGCACGCCACAATCTCAACTGTGAGCGTCGCGTCGGAGGGAACTGAATCGTGTCGTGTTTGATGGAGGGTAGAGATTCCAGGAAAGGAACCTACCTCTCATGTCTACGAGACAACGCCACCCCGCAGAACTGCGCGAACGTGCAACGCGAATGGCCGTCGACCTCCGCA
>JBBAFK010000078.1:0-12641 GCA_041655455.1 Leucobacter sp.
GCGATTCGCTGGGCAGGCCTCTCAAGAAGGGCCTGATCGCCCACGATCCGCAGGGCATCCACCACGGTTTTCCGCAGCGCGCGCGAGACAAGTCGCTTCGGGAATGGGACCAGCATGCACGGCTCAACTGGCAGATCATCATGCTGGAATCGCGGCAACCGTTGAAGATCGATCCTGCGGTTGCCGGCGGATCTGAACACCAGGGCTGAGGTGAGCTCATTGACGTCGGGCCGAAGCCGGAAGGGTTGCTGACGGTGGGGGACTTCGCCCGCGTCCGGACCGACGGGAGCGCGCAATGGGACTCTCCCGGTGTGTTCCGCGTAGCCGAGGATGTGTTCCGGATTCCGCTGCCCTTGCCGCAGGACGGTCTGCGCGCGGTCAACGTCTACGTGCTCGCCGACGACGGCGGACTGACCCTGATCGACAGTGGCTGGGATATCCCCGAGGCCCGGGACCGGCTGCGGTGGGGTATCGAGCGCATCGGATCCGCGATGACCGACATCCGGTCTGTCGTCGTCACGCACTTCCACCGCGACCACTATGAGCTGGCGTTGGGTATTCGTCGTGAGTTCGGCGCTCACGTCGCCCTCGGTGCAGGCGAGCGGCCGGCGGTGGAACTCATGGTTCATGACCAGGTGAAACCCCTCGGTCCCCAGGCTGATTACCTGGCTGTACTGGGGGCCCGCGCGTTGGGTGACCGAGTGGTTGAGCGTGGGATCCGCGACGGCCTGGGCGCCCTGTTGCACGAGGCGCCCGACTCGTGGATCGGTGATCGCCAGCAGATGGGTACGCGGCGGTCGTTGCTTGCGCTGGCTACTCCCGGCCATACGCGGGGCCATGTGGTGTTTCATGACGAGATGGCAAGTCTGCTCTTCACCGGCGATCATGTACTGCCGGATATCACCCCTTCGATCGGCTTCGAAGCCATCCTTTCGGAGAATCCGCTGGGTGACTTCATGGCGTCGTTGAAGCTGATCCGCAGCCGCCCCGATGCGGCGTTGCTTCCGGCCCACGGACCGGTGACCGACAGCGTGCACCGACGGGTCGAGGAGTTGCTGGCGCACCACGAGCGTCGACTGGACCAGACCGAGGCCGCGCTGCTGGAGGGGGCGCGCACGGGTCTGGAGGTGGCCACACGACTGAAGTGGCGAAAAAGCGAGCGGCCGTTCGCCGAACTCGACGACTTCGACCAGATGCTGGCGGTGTCCGAAACCGGGGCGCATGCCCAGTTACTGGTCGCATTGGGGCGCGCGGATGCCGAAATGCACGCGGGTACGATCCATTACTCACCTCGCCGTGGGGATTCCCCCGTGCCGGCGGAGGTGTGAGCAGCGGCACTGGCCCGGTCCCGCCGACGGCGCGCGGCGTCCGCATCCCTCTGCGCTATCTAACGACGATCAATTAAAGTAGATCCGGTAGTCCGGGACATATTCGTTGCGATAGCCAAAGGATCGGCCATGAAGCGCTTGGTAAGCTGCCCGCACCGTACCGAGGTGCCCAGCGGCACCGGAAGACGTTGAGCCGCATCGTGGGTCGGCCAAAAGCTCCGTTGATCGAGCGGGGTGCCGCATTGGACGCAGCGCTGGCCATCATCGACGAACACGGTGTCGAGGGCTTCAGTATCCGGCGGTTGGCCGATGAACTGGGAGTCAACGGGGCTTCGCTCTACCACCACTTCAAGAACAAGGACGCGATCTTGGTGGAGGCGACCGAACGCGCCATCAGACGCACGCCGATGGTAATTCTGGATGTGCCAGACCAGGATTGGCGCTCGCTGCTGCTGTCCGGTTCGACGCAGCTGCTGGACCTGCTGCTATCGCATCCGACGCTACTGCCGATCATCATCAAGCGCAGGGCGATGGGGATGGCGAATCGCACGCTGGACGTTGTCACGGGTCGGTTGGTCGAAGCCGGCGTACCCGAGGGGTCCATCTATCCCATGTACGAGGCCCTCGAGCGGTTCGTCATCGGATGGGCCACCCGAGAAATCTCGGGCGGAGTCATCACCGGCGGGTCCGATGACGAGCCGACACCACATTTGAACTCGGCCATCGAGGCAAACTCCTTCACCGATCGGCAACTGTTCGACGTCGCCGTCATGGGCATCATGAACGCTGTCGCCCAGGCCAGCCAAACCCTGGACGATACGGCGCATTCGCGCGACCGGGCCACGAAACAGCCTGCCGCAGGCCGAAAGCCGACTGGTCCCGCAAAGGCGATCAAGGGTGGGGCTCGTGCCACAAAGGCGGCCTCCGGTGCGGCCAAGCGAACCACCCAGAAGACGCGACGGACAACCGGCGGCTGACCTACGGCGGCACCTCCACATCGCGACTGGAAAAACCAACGCCGTTTGGTTAATGTGTGGGATATGGCTGCATCTCCCTTCTGCCGTAGGTGCGCGCGGTGAGCAGCGCTGAACCGCACGGACCGTTATCCGGCATCCGGGTCGTCGAACTGGGCAATTTCATCGCTGCTCCGACGGCGGGGCGCTTGCTCGGCGACTTCGGGGCCGACGTCATCAAGGTCGAACGGCCCGGAGTCGGCGACGAGCTGCGCACCTGGCGACGACACGGTGGCGACACCTCGCTGCTGTTTCGCGCACTGGGCCGCAACAAACGCTCGCTGACCCTGGATCTGCGTACCGATGAAGGACGCCGAATTGCCTTGGAGCTCATCGCCAAGGCTGACATCGTCCTGGAGAACTTCCGTCCGGGCACGCTCGAGCGTTGGGGGATGGGGCCGGAGGTGCTGACCGAACGCAATCCGGGCCTGATTCTGGTGCGGGTGTCCGGCTACGGCCAGACCGGACCATATCGAGACCGCCCGGGATTCGGCGGTGTGGCCGAAGCGGTGGGTGGTCTGCGGCACGTCGTGGGGTACCCGGATCGACCGCCCGTGCGGGTGGGAATCAGTCTGGCCGACACCGTGGCGGGCCTCTACGCCGTCATCGGCGCACTGATGGGTTTGGTGCAGCGCCAATCGTCGAGCGTCGGCGACACGGTCGACGTGGCACTGTACGAGGCGGTCTACTCACTGATGGAATCGTTGACACCAGATTACGACGCGTTCGGTGTCACGCGCGCGCCGGCCGGTTCGGGGTTGCCGGGTATCGTCCCCTCGAACACTTACCCGTGCGCGGACGGAAAATTCGTGGTGATCAGCGGTAACGGCGACGCGATCTTTCGCCGCTTGATGGAGGCGATCGGTCGTCCGGATCTCCGCGATGATCCGAGCCTCACGGACAACGCCGGTCGGGTGGCGCAGCAAGAACTCCTCGACGAGGCCATCGAGCAGTGGACCAGGTCGCACAGCCGCGCGACCGTACTGGAGACTTTGCAGAACCACGATGTGCCGAGCGGATCGATCTATGAAGCCCCAGACATCTTGGCCGATGAGCACTTTCGCGCTCGGGACATGCATGAGGTACACGCGGTGGACATCGGGGACACCGAGCCACGCGAGGTGACGTTCCCCGGAATCGTGCCGAAGCTGACCAGCCGTCCCGGCTCCACCCGATGGGTCGGCCCCGAACTATCCCAGCACACCGACGCCATCCTTAGTGAACTCGGCTATACCACTGCAGAGCGGGATCGTCTGCGTAGCGAAGGGATCGTCTGACATGCCCGACACGGTGTTGATCACCGAAGTGGCGCTGCGTGACGGGCTTCAGATCGAGCCGGTGACAGTCCCGACCGCCGAGAAGATCGCCTTCGGGCGAATGCTGGTGGCAGCCGGGCTCCGCCATCTCGAGGTCGGCGCTTTCGTCAGTCCCGCAAAGGTGCCGGCGATGGCCGATAGCGCCGAAGTCATCGGAGGTCTCACGGATCTCGATGCAGTGCTCCACGCCTTGGTGTTCAACGTCCGCGGCGCGGAGCGCGCGGTGTCCGCGGGCACCCGTAGCGTCCGCTTCGTGGTCTCTGCCAGCGACGGGCACAGCCAGGCCAACACCGGCGTCACCCGGGAGGCGGCATTGCAGCGACTCGCTGAAGCCGCGGCTTACCTGCGGGATCACGACGTTGCAGTCGAGGCGACCATCGCCACGGCATTCGTGTGTCCCTTCGACGGCGACACCACGGTGGCGACACTGGTCGGGTTGGCCGAGCGACTGGCGGCCCTGGACATCGGTGTTCTTCACCTCGCCGACACCATCGGTGCAGCAACCCCGGGGGATGTCCGTCGGGGGGTCACGGCGGTGCAGGCCGCCGTGCCCGAGATTCCGCTGGGCCTGCACCTGCACAACACCTACGGAATGGCGTCGGCCTGTGCCTGGGAGGCGTTGAGCCTGGGGGTGCGCCGATTCGATGCGGCGACCGGAGGATTGGGCGGTTGTCCCTTCGCGCCGGGTGCTGCGGGCAATATCGCGGCCGACGACCTCGTACATCTGATGCACCGGGAAGGCATAACCACCGGGATTGATCCCGATGCGCTGACCGCCGCCCGCGAACAGCTCGCGAAGATGGTCGGGCACGGGCTGGATTCGTCGTTGGCCGTGGCCGGCAAGAGTCCGAGCTCAATCCGCTTTCCCGGGTAGCACCGAAATCCGGTAGCACCGAGATCCGAGTAGCACCGAATCGTCGCTCGCCGACCCGGAGCTACCCCGAGCCGTCACTCCTCTACGAAAAGTGCCCTCTCCGGGCATGTTTCGACGCCCAGCTTCGCCTTGTCGCGATCGTCGTCGTCGACATCGACGACATCGATCGCGACATAGCCCTCGTCGTCGAGTGGGTACACCGATGGCGCCACCGCGTTGCACATGGCATGGCCCTGACACTTGCTTTTGTCGAGGCGGACCTTCATCAGCCGAACGCCAGTCGCAGCTTGTCGATGCCGGTGGTGCCGCCGGTGTGCTCGGTGATGGAATCAGGATCTTGCACTGTGTATTCGGGCAGTCGCTTGTGCCATTCTTCGAGTGCGATCCGCAGTTCCAGGCGTGCCAAGTGCGCCCCGATGCAGCGATGCGGGCCGGCTCCGAAGCTCGCGTGGCGCACGACCGGGCGATCGAAGTCGACGACGTCCGCATCGGGATAGGCCGAGTAGTCCCGACCGGCAGGCGAGGTCGGCAGCAGGATCATCTGGCCGGCCTTCACCGGCACACCCGCCACCTCGGTATCGGTGGTCACCTTCCGCCCGGTCGCCACATTGGGGAAAACCCGTAGATACTCTTCGACTGCCTGCGGGATCACCGCGGGATCTGTGACGATCCGGCGGCGATGCTCGGGATGGGTGCCGAGGTGATGGAACATCACGGTGAGTTGCGCGGCGACGGTATCCAGACCCGCGATGAACAGGAACATGCACAGGTTCTGCAGGTCGCCGGTGCTCACCGGTTCACCGTCGATCTCCCAGTTCAGCGCCGCGGCCAGCAGGTCGTCGCCGTTGAGGCTGGGGTCGGCCCGGCGCGCCTCGATCAGGTTGCCGAGGTAGGTCGCCACCTCGACCATCGCCTGGCGGGCGCCGCTTCGGTCCGGATCGGTCTCCGTCGAGGCATGCATGATCTTGTTCTCCCAGATCATGAACTGGTCGAAATCCTCCTGCGGCAGTCCGAGCAACTCCATGAACACGAAGTTCGGGAACTGGGCGGCGAACTCGTCGATGAAGTTTACCGAGCCGGCCTCCGCGAACCCTTCGATGAGTTCGACGCAACGTCCGCGGATCCGTTCTTCCAGCAGTTGCACCCGCGACGGCACGAAATGCGGAGCCAGTAGCCTGCGCCAGGTGGTGTGATCCGGCGGGTCGATCATCACCGGGATCATCAGGTATTCCGGTTCGGGTTCGATCGGGATGACCGCATTGCTGCTGAAGCGTTGCGGATCCTGGAACACCTCGACCACGGCTTCGCCGGTAGCGGCGATCAGGTAGCCGGGTAACCCGTTGGTGGGCTCGACCTCCACGATTGGGGCCTGCGTTCCCAACTCGGTGAGCCGAGCGAAACCCGAGTTCACCGGGCAACCGCCTGCCAGGTAATCCCACTCGACCACGGGGCAGCGTGGCCGATCATCGTGAATAGTCATATTTCGCCAACTCCTCTGAAGTATCGTCGGAAGCCTCACACAGTCACGGCGCTGGGACTGATCAGAAGTCGCGCTTCGTGCTGGCTTTGCCTATAACCAATCACCCATAGATTATGCGTGATGCCGCTCACGTGTCAATGCGTGCACGGACCCCGTGTCGCATCGACCGGGGTTCCGAATCTCCGAGCCGGTACGCCTGTGGGGGCGCCCGAAACTTCGCTGAACTGCGGAATCGCCACCTGGGAGGCGGGCCGGGCCGGAGGGCGGGCCCGGGGGGCGCGGATCGGCGACCGGCGGTGCGAAGTGCCCTGGGGTGGCGTTGACATGTGATCGCAGTCACCGTTAATCTAACGATGTCTGTTTTATTTGAAGCTGGGCGCGGCGAGACGTTCGCGGCTACCGCATCGCGGCCGTGGCACGGGGGATCGTGTCGCTGCGCCGGCGCCAACGGAAGGATCCGGGATTGCACGTCTACAAGGAGTTGTTTGTCGGCGGACGCTGGACGCCACCGTCGGGCAACGACATGATAGAGGTGTTCTCGCCGCACGGGTTCGACCTGGTGGGTGCGGTTCCGGCGGCGACCAAAGCTGACGTCGACGCGGCGGTGGCGGCGGCGCGGGCCAGCTTCGACGCGGGTATCTGGCGCGGCCGACCGCTCGAGGAGCGACTGGCGATCATGGACCGTCTGCTCGAGCTCTACACCGAACGCACGGACGAGCTCATCGAGCTCCAGTCGCGTGAAATCGGCTCTCCCATAACCTTTTCCAAGACCGTCACCGGGCCGGCGCCGGCGCTCACGCTGTCGACCTTCCTGGGTAACGCCCGGCGCGTGCAATGGGAGGAGGTCCGAGTCGGGGTCACCGGTTCGGACATCATCGTCCGCCGGGAAGCCGTGGGTGTGGTGGCGATCATCGTCCCCTGGAATGCCCCGCAGTTCACGCTGATGGCGAAGCTGGCGCCCGCGTTGATCGCCGGCTGTTCCGTGGTGATCAAGCCGGCACCCGAAACCCCGCTCGACGCCAACGTGGTCGCCGACCTCGTCGCGGCAGCCGGTGTTCCGGACGGGGTCGTCTCGGTGTTGCCCGCGGGTCGCGAGGTGGGGCAGTACCTCGTCGGACATCCCGACGTCGACAAGGTCGCCTTCACCGGCTCGACCGCGGCCGGCCGTCAGATCGCGGCCACCTGTGGTGAGCAGCTGAAACGATGCAGCCTCGAGCTCGGTGGGAAGTCGGCGGCGATCATCCTGGAGGACGCCGATCTCGCCACCACCGCGACGGGTCTGGAGTATGCCTCGTTGACCAACAGCGGGCAGGCCTGTGTCGCGCAAACCAGGATCCTGGCACCGCGGTCGCGCTACGAGGAGGCCGTCGACGCCCTCGTCGCGATGATGTCGGCGCAGGTGGTGGGTGACCCCTTCGACCCGGCCACCACCATCGGCCCAATGGTGTCGCAGCGCCAGCAACAGCGGGTGCGCGGCTACATCGAACTCGGTGAACAGGAGGGCGCCCGGCGGGTCGTCGGCGGCGTCGAGCCCGTGGCAGGACTCGATCGTGGGTGGTATGTCCAGCCGACGTTGTTCGCCGACGTCGACAACGACATGCGCATCGCGCGTGAGGAGATCTTCGGTCCGGTGCTTGCCGTGATTCCCTATCGCGACGAGGAAGACGCGGTGCGGATCGCCAATGACAGCGAGTATGGATTGGCGGGTTCGGTGTGGACTTCGGACACCGAGCACGGGATCGATATCGGCCGCCGGATCCGTACCGGGATATTCGGCGTCAACCAGTCCTGGCTCGACCTCAACGCCCCGTTCGGCGGGTTCAAGTCCTCCGGAATCGGGCGCGAGATGGGCGTCGAGGGTTTCGACTCGTACCTGGAGTACAAGGCGATAGCCCCCGCGTCCGAGACCGCCTGAGCTGCGAAGTGGTTGGCGCGGTCCTGATCGGATGTCGCGACACCGTTGCCCGCGAGGTGGTAAGTCAACCCTGTTGTCGCACCGTTGTTTTCATGTCGCCAGCGTCAATTCTGCGACCCTTGCCGGCGGGGATAAACGGGTGTTGACAACAGATTTCGACTAATACTTGGCAGGAAAACCTGTGACTGTTAGATTACCCGACAGAAACCAAATGCAGTTGGATTCTCGGCCGGCGCCCGACAGTTCACAATCCGGAGCTGTGGGCCTGGGCAGCCACCCGGATCTGTTCGATTCGACCGACACAAGCAGAGGCAGTTGATGATCAGATCGGACGCAGTCGTCAAGCCGATGCGCTCCATCGGTGGGTTCTTTGCGATGTCCTTGGACACCCTGGTGCAGATACCTCGTAAGCCTTTCGCCTGGCGGGAGTTCCTGTACCAGTCATGGTTCGTGGCCAGGGTATCGCTGTTGCCGACGCTGATGCTTGCGCTCCCGTTCACGGTACTTCTGGTATTCACCTTCAACATCTTGTTGATCGAGTTCGGTGCTGCCGACTATTCGGGAACCGGCGCCGCCTACGGCACGGTCACCCAGCTCGGCCCCATCGTCACGGTCCTGGTCGTGGCCGGAGCCGGCGCGACGTCGATGTGTGCGGACCTGGGGGCCCGAACAATTCGCGAAGAACTGGACGCGTTGCGAGTGATGGGCATCGATCCGATCCAGGCCCTGGTCGTGCCGCGGGTCCTGGCGGCCACTTTCGTCGCGGTGATGCTGTCGTCGGTCGTAATCCTGGTCGGGATCACCGGTGGTTTCTTCTTCTCCGTGTTCGTCCAACACGTGACCCCCGGCGCTTTCGTCGGTGGGATGACGATCATCACCGGCCTCGCCGACGTCATCATCTCGTTGATCAAGGCGGGGCTCTTCGGCCTCGCAGCGGGCCTCATCGCGTGTTACAAGGGTATCTCGGTCGGTGGCGGACCGGCCGGTGTGGGCAACGCGGTCAACGAGACGGTCGTGTACACCTTCGTCGCCCTGTTCGCGATCAACATCCTGGCCAGCACCGTCGCCGTACAGGCCACGCTGTGAGCACCGGAGTGGTCAGCCGCCGCTTTCCCCGGCTACAGAAGACCATGCGGTCCTGGGCCGGCGGCTGGATGCGCGTCGGTACCCAGACCCAGTTCTACGGCGACACGATCCGGGCGATCGGTGCCGCGTTCGTCCACTACCGAATCGAGATCGTCCGTCTCATCGCCCAATTGGGTTTGGGGACAGGCGCGTTGGCAGTGGTCGGCGGCACCGTCGTGATCGTCGGCTTCCTCACACTGACCACCGGGGCGTTGGTTGCGGTGCAGGGCTACAACCAGTTCGCGCAGGTGGGCACCGAAGCCCTCACCGGCTTCGCCTCGGCGTACTTCAACGTCCGTCTCATCGCGCCACTGACCGCCGGCATCGCGCTGGCGGCGACAATCGGGGCCGGCGCCACCGCACAACTGGGCGCGATGCGAATCAACGAGGAGATCGACGCTCTCGAAGTGATGGGAATCCGCGCTGTCGCCTACCTGGCGTCGACACGCGTGATCGCCGGGATCGTCGTCGTCGGCCCGTTGTACAGCGTCGCGATGCTGATGTCCTTCCTGGCAGCGCGATTCGGCACGACGGCGATCTACGGGCAGTCCACGGGTGTCTATGACCACTACTTCAACACCTTTCTGAATCCGACCGACATGGTCTGGTCCTTCGTGCTGGCGGTATCGATGGCGTCGGTCATCATGCTGGTGCACACCTACTACGGATTCACCGCCTCTGGCGGACCGGCCGGGGTGGGGGAAGCCGTCGGGCGTGCGGTGCGTGCCTCGTTGGTGGTGTCGGCCGTCGTCGTCCTCCTTCTCTCCCTGGCTGTGTACGGGCAGTCGGGCAACTTCAACTTGTCGGGGTAGCTGGTGACGCATAGAGGAGATACCCGCCTGAATCCCGCGTGGTGGACGCTGATACTCATCGTGTTCATCGTGAGTGCCGTACTGCTGTGCGCGGCGCTGTTCGCCGGGACGTTCAAGAAATTCGTTCCAGTGACCCTGGTTTCGGATCGCTCAGGTCTGGTCATGGAGTCGGGCGCCAAAGTCAAGATGCGCGGCGTGCCGGTGGGCAGGGTGGCAGGAATCGCCGGCGGGAGCCATCCCGTGGGGCTCGCCCTGCAGATCTTCCCCGACGAGGCCAAGCGGATCCCGGCCAATGTCCTCGCCGAGATCAAGGCGACCACGGCCTTCGGCGCCAAGTACGTCGAACTGATACCGCCGGAGGACGCCAGCCCGCAGCACCTGACTGCGGGCGCCGTGCTGCAGTCGCGGAATGTCAGCACGGAGGTCAACACGGTTTTCGAAAGCCTGGTCAGCGTGTTGGATCAGGTCGAGCCGGCGAAGTTGAACAGCGTGCTCTCCGCCGTCGCCGACAGTGTCCGTGGGCGGGGCGAGGAGATCGGGCAGGCCACGACCGACGCAAACACGGTGCTGCTGGCACTGAACCCGCGAATGGACACCGTCCGCGAAGCCTGGCGGTCGATGAAGGGTTTCAGCGACGCCTACGGCGCGGCGGCGCAGGACATCTTGACCACACTCGATGCGGCGAGCACCACCTCGACCACGCTCACCGAGGGCGCCGAGTCCTTGGATGCCCTGCTGCTCAACGTCATCGGGTTCGCCCGCACCGGTACCGACGTGATCGCGCCGAACAAGGATGCTCTGGTCGAGGCGATCAACGTGCTCGAGCCGACCACGAACTTGTTGATGAAGTACAACCCGGTCTACACCTGTCTGTTGGTGGGCTCGAAGCTGCATCTGGACAAGGGCGGCTACGCGGCGTACGGCGGCAACGGCAAGTCGGAGATTGCCGATGCCGGGCTGCTTTTCGGTGAGGATCCGTACAAGTACCCGCAGCACCTGCCGATCGTGGCGGCCAAGGGTGGACCGGGCGGCAAGCCGAGCTGCGGGTCGCTTCCCGATGCCGCCAAGCAGTATCCGGTTCGGCAACTTGTCACCAACACAGGTTGGGGAACCGGGCTGGACCTTCGTCCCAACCCGGGAATCGGAAACCCGTGGTGGGTCAACTTCTTCCCCGCGACCCGGGGCGTGCCCGAATCCCCGACCCTGCGCGGACTCGACGGTCCGGCGATCGGCCCGGTGCCTTATCCGGGAGCCCCGCCCTACGGCGCACCGTTGTACGGACCCGATGGCGCCCCGCTCTGGGCGGGCCCGCCGCCGGGCGCCCCACCGCCGCCGGTGCCCGGCGTGCTGAATCCGCCGCCGCCGTACGGAACCGGCACCGGACCGCCGAGTCAGACACCAGCCCAGCAGGACTCGGCCGCCACTGCTGAGGCCGGCCCGAGACCGACACCACCCTGAGGAGGATGGAGCGTTGCGAGACAATCTTGGCGGCGTCATCTGGCGCCTCGGAGCCTTCGTCGCGGTGTGCGTACTCGGTACGTTCGTTCTGCTGACCCTCTTCGCGGAGTTGCGTTTTCAGGACCAGGCCACGTACAAGGCGCAGTTCGCGAATGTCAGCGGCCTCGAAGAAGGAAACTTCGTACGGATCGCCGGCGTGGAAGTCGGGAAGGTTCAACGCATCACGTTGCAGCCTGACTCCGTCGCGCTGGTCGAGTTCTCGGCCGACCGGTCGGTGGTCCTCACCGAGGGAGCACGGGCCGCGATCCGCTACCAGAACCCGATCGGTGATCGATACATGGAACTGCTGGAGGGCACCGGTGGCACCACGACGTTGGACGTCGGAGGAACCATTCCCCTGGCGCACACCGAGCCTGCACTCGATCTCGACGCACTGATCGGCGGATTCCAACCACTGTTTCGTGCGCTCGATCCCGAACAGGTCAACTCGCTGTCGGTGCAGCTGGTCGAAGCGTTCCAGGGGCAGGGTGCGACCATCAATTCGGTTCTGGCCCACACCGCCAGCTTGACCAGCACGCTCGCCAACCGCGACGTACTGATCGGTGAGGTGATCGGAAACCTGCACGGCGTGCTGGGTTCGTTCGGCGGCCACAGCGAGCAGTTCAGCAAGGCAATCGGATCGCTGGCGGAACTGACCGAGGGGCTGGCGGAACGGAAGGGCGACATTGCCGCCGCCATTGCCTACAGCGACGCGGCCGCGGGGTCGATCGCCGATCTCCTCCTGCAGGCACGCCCGCCGTTGACCAAAGTCGTGGACGAATCGGACCGAGTCAACTCGCTCGTGCTGGGTGACCACGAGTACTTTGACGACCTGCTCAACACACTGCCGGACAGTTATCGGATGTTGGCCCGGCAAGGGCTGAATGGCGACTTCTTCAGTTACTACCTTTGCGATCTCCTGATCAAGGTCAACGGCAAGGGCGGACAACCGGTGTACATCAAGTTGGCCGGCCAGGACACCGGGCGGTGCAGCACGATATGAAATCATTCGCGGAACGAAACCCGTTGACCATCGGCACTATCGGAGTTACCGCTGTGGCCGTCGTCGCGGTCGGCGCGCTCCAATACCATCGGCTGCCGTTCATGAACACCGACAAGCAGTACTCCGCTTATTTTGCCGAATCCAGCGGTCTCAGCTCCGGTGCGGCCGTGCAGGTTTCGGGGTTTCGGGTCGGGGAGGTGACCGACGTCCGTCTGGACGGTCCCCGCGTGGTGGTGACGTTCCAAGTCGACAAGGACATTCGGATCGGTAACCGCACG
>JBBAFK010000079.1:0-12567 GCA_041655455.1 Leucobacter sp.
AATCGCCGAACGCTACCGCCGCATCGAAGACGCCCTCTACCAGAACCTCCGCCGTCACCTCGAACATGCACTCGACAGCCCGGACGATCTGATCGCCCGCTACCGTGCGATCCAGTCACTCCGCGAACAAGCCGAACAACTGGTGCGCACGGTACCGCCGGAAGCGCTCGCACGGCTCGCCACGCAGGAGACCGCGCTCGCGGCGTCGGCGGAGATCTCCCGCATGCTCCTCGACTTCCCCGCCTACCAAGCAATGGGAGTCCAGCAGGTGACCGCGCTCACCGCAGCAGGTGCTTACGCGGTCGCAGCCGTCGAGCTCGACCTCCGCGACAGCCTCCGGGCACTTAATGCCCGCATCCTCCGCGCCCCGGTCGACGCCTTCCAGGCGATGACCTCCCGCCACATCGGAGATCTCCTCGCCGGGTCGACCACACTGCAGTCGATGCATCGGCGGATCCTCGACGAATACCTCGCCGACGGCATCACCGGCTTCACCGACAAGAGCGGCCGGCGATGGACGATCGGCCACTACTCCGAAATGGCCACCAGAAGCGCGGCAGCACGCGCCTGGCGCGACCAATCCATCGTCTCAATGGAGACAGCCGGGATCGACACGTTCACGCCCGTGATCGGCGTGTCAGCATGCGAGGCATGCGGACAGTGGGAGGGGAAGATCCTCTCCCGCAGCGGATCCGGGCCACGTATCGTCCGGCATGCGATCACCGCCGAACCGGTCGAGATTCACGTCGACGCAACTATCACCGAATGGCAGACCTCCGGTGCCGGGCATCCGAACTGCAGATGCGTGCACGTCCCCGGTCTCCCCGGCGGCCCTGACCCGACGAAGTACTCCACGCATGATCCGGTGAAGCAGCAGCAGCGAGAGACGCTACGCGAGTACGAGCGCGACATCCGCAACGCGAAACGCAAAAACGACGCCGAGGCGCTCGCCACGGCACGGAAGTCGCTCCGCAAGCACATCCGCGACACCGGCATTAACCGTCGCCGATTCCGTGAGCTCCTGTCGTTCGCGGACGGCCACCAGTAAGAGCACGACCAAGTGCACCAACCGCCTGAGGAGGCACCATGTCCATCAACACTTTTCGACGCCAGGGCGACCCTGTGCAGGCGGGCTGGTCGATCGGCCGCGCACCCCTCGCATTGCGCGGTATCCGTTTCGCTGACGGCGAGGGCGGCGCACCGCCTGCAGCACCTCCCTCGGCACCTCCGGCAGGGGGCCAGCCGCCCGCAGGCGACCCGAACAGCGCCGCCCCGAACCCTGCACAGCTCGCAGCGTTCTACGCAGGCCAGAGCGGCGGGCAGACTCCCCCGGCAGCACCGACACCGCCGGCACCGCCGGTGCAGCAGGTCCAAGGCTTCACACCAGAGCAGGTGCAGAAGCTCATGACCGAATCCGAGGCTGCACAGCAGGCCGCGAAGGAAGCGCAGGACGCGCTCGCGAAGGCCCAGCAGGAGCGTGACGAGTTCCAGGCACAGGTCACACAGTTCGCCCGCGAGAAGGCAGTCACGACCGCTGCAGCCGACAAGGCGAACGCCGCACTGCTGCTCGATTCGGCCTCATTCCAGGCTGCGATCAAGGACGTCGACCTGAACGACCCTGCCGCGCTCACCACCGCCGTCGACGCGTTCGTGAACGCGAACCCCGCTTACGCGGCGGCACCGAATCTTCCCGGAACCTCCGGGGGCACCCCATCGGGTGGAACGACCGACACACCGAAAACTCTCGAGGGCGCCATCGCTGCGCGCCTCGCTAGCTGAAAGGAGTAACAGCCATGGCTGTATCACTCGAAGAATCCAAGAACAACGCCACCGACGACGTCAACGTCGCCGTAATCGACGAATTCCGGAAGACCGGAGTCATCACCGACTCGCTGATCTTCGACGACGTCGTCAACCCCGCAGGAGGCGGCGACACCCTCACCTACGGGTACCGGCGCCTCATCACCCAGGCGACCGCGGCAACCCGTGAGATCAACACCGAATACGCCGACCAGAACGTCGAGACCAAGCGCGAAAGCGTCGACCTCGCCGTCATGGGCGGTTCGTTCGCTGTGGACCGTGTGACCGCGAAGCTCGGCCCCGCCGCCTCCGCAAACGTGGCACTCAACATGGGGCAGAAGGTCAAGTCGACGAACGCGAAGTTCGCCGACCTGGTCATCAACGGCGACACCGCGCTCGACGCGCACGGCTTCGACGGCCTCGACAAGGCGCTCTACGGCTCCGACACCGAACACAAGGTCGACGCAGTCACCGACTGGTCCGACTTCGACACCAATGCGCGTGCGGAGCACAAGGCGCTCGACCTGATCGACGAGTTCCTCGCGCTGCTCGACGGCACCCCCACGGTGATCGTCGGCAACTCGAAGTCCCTCGCTCGTGTCCGTGCCGCTGCACGCCGTGCGGGCATGTACACCCGCAACCCCATTGAGGGGCTCGTCGGCCAGAACGGCCGCCCCATCGAGCGCGAATCCTACGGCGGCATCGTCTTCGGTGACGCTGGCGCGAAGGCCGGAACCAACGACCTCATCGTCCCGGTTGTGGCTCGCGGCACCGTGTGGGCGATCACCGCACCGTCCGGTGCAGGGAAGTACACGATCACCGTCGACGGTCACGCCACCGACGAACTCGATTACAACGCCAACGCGGCCGCGATCAAGACCGCGCTCGAAGCGCTCCCGAATGTCGGCACCGACGGTGTCGCAGTCTCGGGCACGAAGGCGACGTTCCCGCGACTCGTCGCGCTCTCCGCGCAGGGAGTAGCCGCAGCAGAGGCATCGGCCGCGGTCGACGGTGGCGCCGCTGGTACGGGTCTCACCGACCTGTACGCGTACCGTGTGGGCCTCGACGGCTTCCACGGCGTCTCCACCATCGGTGGCGAACTCGTCCAGACGTGGCTGCCGGACTTCACCAAGTCCGGTGCTGTGAAGCGCGGCGAGGTGGAGCTCGGCCCGGTCGCCGTCGCTCTGAAGGCCACGAAGGCGGCCGCTGTCCTCCGGAACCTGAAGGTTCAGTAACCCCAATGTGTGGGCCGCCCAGATGACTGGTGCGGCCCACACCTCTACCTCGGGAGAGTCAATGGCAATCTACCGCGATCCCAACGCCCCACAAGGCACTGTCCTCTTGCGTGGCATCCCGTTCACTGACGGGATCTCGCCTGACATCGACCCCTCGCCGGAAACGCTTCGGCTGTTCAAGGCGTGGGGCATCACCGAGCTTGCGCCCGCAGCACCGGCCGAGGCTGGCGAGCCCGCACCTCGTCCCACACGTCGAAGGAAGTGACACCGATGAGCCGCACCTACGCCACCGAACCCGAATACGCCACCTGGCTCGGCGCACCGAGCGCACCGTCGGGTGCGGCTCGTCTCCTCCGCGACGCATCCCTCGAAGTCGACGAAATGCTCCTCACCGCCCACTACAACGTCGACCACGACGGACGCCCCACCGACGAACACGTCATCGCGGCGCTGCGTGACGCAACCTGCGCACAAGCCGAGCACCGGGCCGAGCACGGCGACGACGTCACCATCATCGAAAACTCTGGCGGCGTCTCACTCGGACCACTCCGATTCGGTGCTGGCACGAGCAACGGGAACACCCCGCCGATCCCGCAACATTCCCCGCACGCTGTGCGCATCCTCCGACTCGCGGGCCTCATCCCGGGACGGATCACCGATGGCTAGACGCATCCCCGGAAAACTCCTCCCACACCGCGACCTCGTCAAGGTCGACACCTACAAGGGCGGCGGCGCCGGCGGCCGCGTCTACACCGGCCAGACCACGGTCAAGCGGGCGTTGATCATCGACGACGTGCAGCTCATCCGTGACCAGTACGACGCCGAAACCGTCCTCTCTGCAATCGTCTACCTCGAACGGGGAGAGATCGCCGCTATCCCAGAACCGGAAACAAAAGTCACGATCTGGGCAGGCACGACCGATGAGCGCACCGCCTACGTCGTGAAGTGCGGCCGCTACCAACACCCCAAGATCGCCGACCTGTTGGAGGTGAGACTCCGATGACCACACACGTCGAATGGAACGGCGACCTCGTCAAAGCCATGATCCAAGGCAACGCCGCAGCGGCCCTCAACCACGGCGCGGAACTCCTCCGCGGCGACTCCGTCCCGCTCGCACCGATCGACCGCGGCCCTTTGCGCGCGTCAGCGCAGGTCACCCCAGCGTCGGACGGGAACCTCACCGCGTACGTGTCCTACGACACACCGTATGCGGCGCGGCAGCATGAGGAGCTTGATTGGCGGCACGACGAGGGCCAAGCGAAGTACCTCGAGGCACCGCTCAACGAGAACGCCGCGAAGTATCAGGAGGCGATCGCGAACCGCCTCGGTAGGGGCCTGTCATGACGTACACGCCCCGCCACTACACGAGCAAGCTCATGCACGGCATCGCCGAACGCATCCACACTGCCGGTCTCGCCGTCTACCGACCCAACGGCACCCCCTACACGTCGAGTGAGCGGGGAATCTACTTCGACCACTCCCCAGCACCCGCCGACGCGCACCCCGTCGAAACCTGTGTGATCACGCCGTACATGCCCCAATCCGGGGACCTCGCGATCGAACACACACGCGTGCAGATCCGGGCACGTCACGTCGGCCGGCACACGCTGTGGATCAGGGACTGGCTCGACGACATGCGCGCCCTCTTCCCCGACAAAACCCATCTCGTCATCGGTGGCCTGCAGTTCGACCGGGTACGTCAGTCCGGGTCGACGTCGTGGGGTGAACCCACACGACAAAACCAGGTCGAAACGACGCAGAACTTCGCGTTCCGCGGCAACCGATACGACTGATCAACTCTCGACATCCCATACCTTCCGGGCCCCGCCATAGTGCGGGGTTTCCGCATTTCTAAGGAGAAAAACTCATGACACACCCCACCGATATCGTGCCCACGCAGGGCACCAACGCTTCCTCATACGAGTGGATCCTCGACGTCGCCGCCGTCCCCGTAGGAGCGGCAGACCCCGACTGGATCACGTTCCCCGACATCACGGCACTCCAGCCGAACCAGTCCGACCGAACCTCGGATGGCTCCACCTACGCCAACAAGGGCCAGGAAGACACCGCCGTCATCGGTGAGACGTTCAACCTGGCGCTCAACGCGAAGCCGGTGAAGAACGCGCTCGGCGAGATCCATCCCGCGCTCGCGCTGCTCCTCGCTGCAGCGAACGCGAAGATCCCCGGCGGCGACGCATCGAAGCGGACGATCCTTGCCCGCTACTACCACTACGACATCCCCGACCTCGCCTACGAGTACACGTGCGAGGTGTCGTGGACGCGCGCGAACACGGGCAACGCGGACGTCGAGTTCTTCAGCTTCACACTGACGTCGAAGGGTGACCGGAAGGTCATCACGAACCCGGCACTTGAAGCGCCGGTCGCACCGACCATCACCACTGCACTCCCGACCGAAGCTGTCGAGGGCGCGTGGGTGGAAGTCACCGGTACTGGTTTCGCGAATGCGACGTCGGTGAAGTTCGGCGACGACGAAGCGACCGCGTTCGTTCTCGCGTCGGGTGCGCGTCTGCTCGCGCAGGTGCCCGCCGGCGATGCGGGTCCGGCCGCGATCGTGGTGTCGACTCCGGCGGGTGCGAGCTCGCCGTTCTCGTACACGCGCGGCGCGTAACCGCCTCGTCTTAATCCCCTCGGGGGTGTGCCTGGTCGTGCCGCACCCCCGAGGTCTCCCCACACGGCACGACCGCCCAATCTTTCAAGGAGCACGACCATGCCCGTAACCGCCAAAGAACACCGCGGCAACCTCATCATCGACTTCGGCGACGAAACCAGCTTCACGATCTACCCCGTACCCTCACGGATCGGAATCGAGATCCAGGCGCTCCTCGTCGGGATCACGATGGGCACCACCATGCACGAGCACGGCGCCGACCGGCTCATGGCCGACACGGAGAAGATCGCGAAACTCGCCCTCGGCGTCCCACTCAAGGGCAAGCCGAACCGGCGCTGGCGCGAATTCAGTGAGCTCCGCTCCGCACGCGCCACCCTCGTCTCCCAAGCCGCGATCCTGTGGAACACCGGCGGCGGCAGCATCGATGCCGTCAACGACCTCCTCGACGAGGCCGGTGGTTACCCAAAAGCCCTCGGACGCGTGATGCAATCCTCCGGGCTGGGCGAGCAATACAAACTACTGAGGACCTGGCTCGATGGGGCCGCCCAGGCACAGAACTCGGCGGCGGCTTCTACCGCGTCTACGACTACCCCGACTGGTACCTCGAATACCTCCGTCTAGAAGCCGAAGTGCCCACGGGTGAGGGCGACACGATCGACTCCCGCGAACTTTGGGGGCATGCGTTCGAATACTGGCGCTCCTACGTCATCCCCGACCTTCTCCGCTTCTACCCGCGACTCCCCGCTGACGACGAGCAAGCGCTGCTCGCGCTGCCGTGGCGTGGATTGCGGGAGGTGATCCTCTCCCTCTTCGGGATCCGCGAAACCCTGACCGGCGCCACCTGGGCGCGCAAACACCAGCCCAAGGAGGACACGTGAGTTTCGAAGTCGGCCGTCTCTCTGCGGCTCTCACGCTCGAAGGTGTCGACCAGTTCCACCGCGACCTCGACACCGCCGGACGGAAACTCCAGGAGACCGGGCAACGCGGCGCATCGTTCGGTAAGGCCGCCGAGGCTGCCGTCCGCACCGCCGCCGGCGCTACTACAGGACTCGTCACCGCTGCCAGCGCGTACCTGACGATCTTGACGCGTCAGGGTGTCGCCTACAACAGCCTGCAGCAGAACTCGCGCGCCGCACTCTCAGTCCTCCTCGGGGGTGCCGAGAAGGCGAACGAGCAGATGGCTCGTCTTGACGATTTCGCCCGCAACAGTCCCTTCTCCAAAGACGTTTTCATTCAGGCGCAGCAGCAGCTCATCGGCTTCGGCCTCGAAGCTCAGAAGGTCGTCCCCACCCTGGATGCGATCCAGCAGGGCGTCGCCGCGATGGGCGGCTCAAACGACGACATTCGCGAGATCGTGCGTATCCTCGCGCAAGTCCAGTCGACCGGCGAGTTCACTGGTGTCACGCTCCGTCAGCTTGGTATCCGTGGCGTGGATGCGGCGCAGATCATCGGCGAACGAATGGGCAAAACCGGGCAAGAGATCAAGGATGCCCTCACCGACGGCTCCCTTGGTGGCCGTGAGGCGATGGATCTCCTCGTCGAGGGCATGGATGCGAAGTTCGGTGGTGCCGCCGACAACGTGAAGCAGCAGTGGTCCGGCGCGGTCGACCGTATCAAGGCGGCAAACCGTGACCTCGGCTCCGTGATCGCGGAACCGTTCGTGTCCGCTCAGGGCGGCGGGATGGCCGTCACCTGGGGCAACCAGGTGGCTGACGTGCTGCGTGCGATCGAGAAGCAGGCGATCCCGGTGATGGGGATCGTCACGCAGCGTGGGATGCCGTTCTTCGCGTCCCTCACCGAGGGCTTGGATTCGTCCGCTCAGGCGATCGCACGCTGGAATCCTGCTTCACTCGAAAACTCCCTCGACCGTATGTCCGGGCATGCACCCGGAATCGCGGCGCTCGCTGGTGCTGTCCTCGCACTCGGTGCGCAGGTTGGCCCGCTCGGACGACTCCTGTCGATGCTCGGGATCTCCGCGAACCCAGCCGTCGCCGCGTTCGTCGGTCTCGCGGCCGCCTCACCAGAAGTACGTGCCGCACTGGGTGGGCTCCTCGAGGCGGGGAAGCCGCTCCTCCCCGTCGTGGGTGAGCTCGCGACCGTCCTCTCCGGCAGCCTGAACACTGCCCTTCCCCTTGTCGCGGGCGGCGTGGAACTCCTCACCAGCGTCCTCGAAGTCGTCGTCGGCATCATCGACGCAATCCCCGCCCCAGTCCTCGCTGGCGCTGCAGCATTCCTTGCGATGCATCAAGCATCGAAGGTGCTCGCCGCCCCGCTCGGCACGGTCATCAGCCTGTTGATGCAGTTCGGGCAGCGCGCGCAGGTGCAGGCCGCGATCGGCGGCACGTCGACCGCGATGGGTGCGCTCTCGACCGCGTCGATGGGTGCCAAGGGCGCCGTCGAAGGGCTCGGAGCGGCGATGAAGGCGGCGTTCCTGTCGAACCCAGTCGGTATCGCGCTCACGGTCGTCGCAACCGCCGTTGGCGCGTGGGCGATGGCTAACGCCGCCGCTCAACAGAAGGTGGAAGAACACAGAGCGCGCGTCTCGGCACTCAAGGACACTCTGAACCAGACGACGGGCGCGCTGACCGAGGCTACCGAGGTGAGCGTTGCTGCCGCTCTCGCGGAAGGCGACCACGCGGACAGTCTCGAGCGAATTGGCTACTCGCAACGCGCCGCGACCGCGGCCGTTATTGAGGGCGGTGAAGCATACGCAGAGCTCAAGGATCGTATCGAAGAGAACATCAGCATGGGCCTCGCTGACGCTGACGCGATCAATGCGAGCGCTGACGCGAAGAAGCTCTCAAACGACGCCGGTCGAGCACTTCTCGAAACCGTGGAGCGTGAGACTGAAGCGATCCGCGAGGGACAGCAAGCGGTCCGTGATTCGATCCAGGCGGACCGCGAGAAGGCTGCATCCATGAGTGAGGCAGCTAGGTCGAACACTCGCTTCAATGAAGCACTCCAAGTGGCCCGCGACATCACTCAAGACGCGGAGACTCGCGTCCGCGCGCTGAAGCAGGCGCTCGATGAGCTCACTGGCGGGAAACTGTCGGCCGAGGAAGCTGCGAAGCGTCTGTCAGAGACGAACCTTTCCCTCGCGGAAGGACTCGCACAGACAAGTGAAGCGGGCGAGAAGCTCTGGCAGTCCCAGCTCAAAGCCAACGGCGAGATCGAGATCGGCACCCGTGAGGGTCTCGCGTTCGCGGACACCATGTCCCGGTCGCGGGACGCCATGCTCGACGCTGCCATGGCAGCCGCCGACCAGGCGCTCGCGCACGGCGACATCGTCGGTGCGGTGGAGGCTGCGACGTCTGCCGGGAACGGCTACATCGAGACGCTCCGGCAGACGATGACCGAGGCCGGACTCACTCAGGAGCAGATCAACGGCCTGATCGGTCAGTACCTGGACGTTCCCGAAGTCGTGGCGACGCTGATCACCGACAACGGGTCAATCAGTGCAGTCGATCAGCAGCTGATCGCACTCGCGATGCAGATTGACTCGACGCCGGATAAGACGATCACTATCTCGGAGCCGCTATCGCCTGCGGTGATACAGCGATTGAAGGATCTCGGTTACGCGGTTGAGTCGCTGCCTGATGGAAATATCAGGGTCACGGAGAGTGGATCAGCGGGTGTCGAAGCAACAATTAACGAGGTCGCACGGCCTCGCACCTCGATCATCGACCTGATCTACCGAGAAGGCGCAAGACCTCAGCTCGGGCCAGTCAAGAACGCGGTCGGAAACCTCTACTCAGATGGTGTCGCGCAAGCGTTCGCCACCGGCGGATTCCCGTCCGGCTTCTACAAGGCACCACCCGGCCAGGCTGCGATCCACAAGTTCGCAGAGACCGAGCTGCCCTGGGAAGCGTACATTTCACCGAAGCCGGGGCATCGGGAACGGAATATCGGGATCGCTCTCGAAGCGCTCCGCCGCCTCGCGTTCCCCGTCGTCCCAGCAAACCAGGTGTACGGGACAAGAGCATTTGCTGCCGGCGACATGCTCGCAAACCAGGCAGCGCCCGCTGCAGTGCAGACCGCGCCTGCACCTCGGCGATCCCGCCGGGGCCGTGCACCGCTTGTCGGGACTATCAATCTCGGCAAGGGTGCGACCCGGAGCGAACTTGATGAGCTCCTCAATGTGCTCGACTTCTATGAGAGGAGCAACCGCTAATGTACGGCGACTGGATCCTCACATATCCCGGAGTCGAGTACCGGTTCGGTCCACCCGATCATACTGTCGAACTGGTCGGGTGGACCTTCCAGGCAGACGGTTCACGAAATGACGACACTCCCGCCCCACGCATGGACGGCATCATCTTCGGCGAGGACTTCCTCGAGGCGGGACGCCTACAGATCGATGTGAAGATCGACTTCACTACCCACCCTGTCCCGGTCGAAACACGTGCCCAGCTCGCTTGGGAGGCACGGCAGGCATTCTCCGAAGCCTGGAGGGCCGACGTCGTGCGTTCCCGGCCGGGAGCAGTCGCGGAACTCACGATGGGCGGCGAGGTCGCCTTCGAGGGTCGCCCGCGGCCTGTGGCTTGGGATGACGACGCCCAGAACGTCGGCCTCATCTACGGCAGCGCACTGTTCGTCCCGGCGGGGACTGGCGTCTTTGACGTGACGGGCCCGAATGCTGGCTGGCGCACTGTGTCGGTGCAGTTGGTGCCGCCGGAGGTGGGTGCGTGGGTGTTTCCGCTCACATTCCCCGTCTCGGGCACGACTGCAGCGGTGCGTGCCTCAGTGTTTGAGGTGGGTGGTACAGCGTCGGCGTGGCCGGTGATTGAGGTGGATGGCCCGATCCAGTCGGGCGCGTCCGTGGAAGTCACTGGCGAATGGTCGGTCACCCTGAATCGTGGGCTGGCGTATGACGAGACTGCGCGGCTTGATACTCGGCCTGGTCAACGGTCCATGACGGTGAACGGTCGGCCGGTGAATTTGTTGGTGCCGTCGTCTCCGTCGTTGGCGGATCTTTCTCTTTCCCCGGGGCCGCATCAGGTGGCTTTGCGGGGTTCTTCTCTTGAGGGCACCGCGGTAGCGCGTTTGCGGTGGCGTGACACGAAGGCAGGTGTGTGATGGCGAATCTTGGTTGGGCTGTCGGCGGCATGATCCCGCATTCGGCGGAGTCTGCTCGTCGGGCGTTGTATGCGTCGACTGGTGGCATGGAAGGCGTCGGTAGCGGGACTGATTTGCGGGTGATGCCGCTTGCGACTCCAGGGCAGGGTGTTCGTGTCCTGGTCGGGACGGCGTTGATCCGGTCGCGGTTTGTGGCGTCTGAGACGGAAACGTATCAGGGTGCCGTGATTACGCAGGAGACGGTATCGACGACACCGACGGGGTCGGGATCTTCGCGGTCGGATCTTGTGGTGATGATGGTGGAGGATCCGTACGCGAACGGGTCGACCTGGCCCGAACCAGGCGATCCCACTGAATATAATCCGTTTCCGATCCGCGTGGTCTCCGGTGTCCCCGCCGGTACGACTCGTTTGCAGGACGTGCCCGGATACCAGAACCATACGGCGGCGACGCTTGCCCGGATCGACTTTCCGCCCTCGACAGGGACGGTCACGGCGGGCATGATCCATGACCTGCGCGTGCTGGTGAATCCTCGCCGGCATGACGTGAAGCGTGCGATCGCATTGAATGCGGGTGAGGGGAACAAGCTTGCTGCTGGCGGGGATTTCCATTTCTTTCCCGCTGCGGAGCGCGTGAACAAGCACGAGATTTTGGTGCCGGAGTGGGCGACGGTCATGCAGATCGAAGCGAACTGGTACGGCATCAAGGGTGGTCCAGGGAAGGTGTGGGGTGCGTCCCGTGTGCGGTTGTGGCCTGTCGATATTGTGACGCAAACGTTCGGGTATGAGACGCCTGACACGTCGGATCATAAGGCGTGCCCGATGGCGGTGGCAGACACGTTGTCGGTGCCGTCATCGATTCGGGGGACGGTGCAGGGTTTCTACTTGGCGGCGAATGTCGCGAATCAGTCTGGCGCGGACCCTCGCCCGTATGCGGATGAGTGGTCGTCGGTGAAGTTGAACGTCACCTTTTATGAGGACCGTTCACAGATCACCAGCTAAAAGAGGTGGCTGAGTCTATGTCTGAAACACCCCATGCCAACGCTGTCACCGCCATCAAGATCGCAGCGAACGCGGTCACTGCAGTGAAGATCGGCGCGAGCGCGGTCACGGCTGTTCGGCTGGCCGTACACGCCGTGACCGTCGCGAGAATCCGTGGTGTCTCGACGGAGGGTGACTGACTCTAGAAGGGGGTTTTATGCGGTATCTCGCGCAACGCACCGGCACTTGGGAGTGGCTCCACACAGACCTTCCACTCACGGTGAGCGAGGGTCCGGAGTGGGCGCTCGACACGTACGGCGTCCTCGATGCGACGGTGGAGCCTGAGCAGGGGCTCGCCGTCGCGGAGGATGGCCGGCTGCTGTTTGAGGAGTGGGGCACCCTCATCCACGTCGAGACTGGCGAGAGCGCGGATCGTCGGCGCTGGTCTGGGATCGTGGCCGAGTCGAGGCTGCGCGGTGCCGCATGGGAACTCCGCATCGTCGAGTTCCCCGGCTACCTCGCGAACTATCCTCTCGAGACTCTGATCCGTGGGGTGCGGGCAGATCCGGCGGACCTGTTCCGGCAGGTGTGGCAGGACGTGCAGGGCTGGCCGCACTCCTGGATCGGGGTGACTGTTCACGGTTCGACTCCGGTGCGGATCGGATCGGATTCGGACGACAAGGTCGCGCAAGCAAGGGCGACGATGGACGCACGAAAGACCACGCTCGACAACCTCTCGAAGACGAAGAACGCGGCGACGACGGCTTTGCAGGATAACGCGGCAACGCTCGCTGACGAGGTCGCGCAAGCCCGCGTGCAGGTGACTGCCGCTCAGGCCGCGGTGAAC
>JBBAFK010000080.1:0-12000 GCA_041655455.1 Leucobacter sp.
GAAGTCCGCCAACGAGATCGGCGTCAGACCCTGCTCGCGGGCCTCCTCGACGGCCTTCTGCCAGCCCGCGGTCAACGCCGGCCGGTCCGACACCGTGCCGTCCTTCTTCAGCCCGTGCACCGCCGGGTCGAGCACCACGAACTCGGCGCCCTTGCCGAGCAACAGGTGGTGCGCGACGTGCCCGAAGTCCCACTCCTTCTTCGGCTTGCGGCCGTTGTCCATCTGCTCGCGGAACTTCGACGGGCACGACGGCGGCAGCAGCAACTTCGCCCCGGACACCGACAGCGACCCCCGGTCGCCGTGGTAGACCTCCTCGGGCACGTCGTCGTAGCGGCCGTCCTTCGCGGGCACCAGAGTCTCGGTCATTTCCGCCAGCCCTTCTCGACGTGCCCGACCCGCGTGATGGCGCGGGTGCAGTAGTTCTGGATGGTCGTCAGGTCAAAGGCGGTGGTTTCGTCGGCTTCTGCGTGAAGCTCCTGCGCGATCGCGCGGGCGTCCCGAAACAATTCGCGCAGCCGGACGGTGCGGCTGTCGGTGCTCGCCGGAACCTTCGCCGGTGTCGGCGTATCTGAGTTCACAGTTCTCCTGGGGTGATGTGGTCGCCGCAGTGGGCGCAGGTGCCGCCGCCGCGGCCGTCGGGCACGTAGCGGTGCCCGCAGCCGGCGGGAACTCCGTCGCGTTCGTCGGCGGCGATCGCAGCCCGCCACTCACCCTCGTCATTCATCACGGATGCTCACCGCCCTCGACCAACCGCAAAGCCGCTCCGGTTTCGGGGGTTTCGCCGTACACGGTCTGCGAGAACCCGCAATCGAAGTCGACGCAGTTCGGCGGCGAATAGTCCCAGTACCCGGCCACGATCACCGCGACGGCCAGCACCACCGCGGGCACCGCGAACAACGCCGGCATCAGCACGGCAGCGAGGAACGCGGTCACGCTCGACGCCGCGATCAGCAGTCCCTTCATGCCGGCACCGCCAATCGGCTCCGGGTGATGGATTCGACGCGCTCCCAAAGGGTTTGCGTCGTCACGTTCGGGTCGAACCAGGCCGCCAAGCACATGACGACCTGCGCGAACTTCGCCGGATGCTTGTGCGCGAGGGCCTGCAACTCCTCGAACAGGCGCCGCAGATCCTCCTCACGGATGCGTTCGGCGATGCCCAACGCGATCTCCGCGACCTGGTCGAGGTCGGGCTCGGGGGACAGGTCCGGGGTGCAGCAGCGGGTCATGATGCACCGCCGATCGCGTCGGCCACGGCCTGCTCGTACGCCTTCTCGGCCGCCATGACCGCCTGATGCTTCACCTGCTGGTGATGCCAGATGGTCGGGGCCAGCGCGGCAGCCTGGATCATCAGCACCGCGATCTTCCCGGCGTCCACCGGCGCGATGTCGCGGATTCCGTTCCTGTCTACGTACCGTCGATCCGCGGTCGAGACGGCCACCTCGATATCGCCCGACGGTGTGACACCGACACGGACGAATCCGCCGGACATCAACTCGACTTCGCCGACTGGTTCAGCCATCAGGCACCGTCCTCGGGGAGCACCGCGCCGGGTGCGTTGTAGCGGGCCTCCACCTCGGCGTAGACGTCGGGGAACGCGGCCCGCAGGCGCGCCAGGTTGAACGTGTCGGCCTTGCGCATCGCGGCCATGATCAGCGCATAGAACGGCGGATCAGCCTTGGCGATCTCGTTGGCCGCCCGGTAGTCGTAGAGACTCATCGGTTACCTCCGGCACCGCCAGCGCCGCCGCCGCTGAACCGGACGGAGATGTAATGGCAGTCCTCCAACGCCTTTGCTCGCACCTCGGCCGCGCGCTCCATATCGATGGCGGCCTTGATGTCGTCCACCGACGGCCGAAACCCGTTCTGCCGGTGCGCACCCCGATACCACCAGCCCCGAGTGGCGACCATTCGGAAGCTGATGGTTTGCCCGTTCAGCCGCACAGCCCACGACTTCGGCTGGAACCCCGCTTTGGGGCGCACCGACGCCGGCTCATGCAGCGCGGCCGCTGCGACCGTGGCCGCGAAATCGTTCGGCGACCACACCAACGTCGGGGCGCTCACCGGATCACCACCGATCCGGTCGGCAGGTGCGGCGGCTCGTCGGGGAGCACGTTGTGGTCGAACACCACGTACTCCTCGTAGCGGTGCACCGTCTCGCCCACGTGGTAGCCGCCGCTGCAGGACCAGCGGTAGCAGGACACCGGCTTGTAGTGCGCGGGCGTCCAGTACTGCCGAGCCCGCGTCCACGACCCATCAGCACGCTTCGGGGTGTCGCAGATCGTGCGCTTCTGCAGCCAGTTCAACAGCCCGGGCGCGGCGATCGTCTCGCACCCGACACCGGGGGCCGCATCAGCCTGGCCGGCGGCAGCGAGCCCGGTCCCGGCCAGCACACCGCCCGCCGCGACCGCCGCGAGGACACGCCGCACCGTCCTCTTGTGGACAGTCGGTAAACTCCGTTTTGGCAGCATCTGGGTTGGTACCTCCCTTGTTGTCGTCGGCCCGACCGCTGCAACGGTCGGGCCGAACCCTTTTCTCAGTCCGCAGCCAGATCAGCTGCGGCAGAACAGAAGTGGTGGTGGTCAGCGCCGCCGGCACCCGGTGCCCCGGTGTCATGGGGGCCTGCCTTCTCGACGGCGCTGACCGTCCCACCACCCGGTGTGGTGGAAGTTGGGGTGGCCCGACCCCGCCGGGGGGTTACAGGGTCGGGCCCAACCGCCGCGGGGGGTGCGGCGGAAGCATCAAGGGGCAGCGCGCAGGTCATTCGGCGCCGCCGTGGTCGAGCAGGATCCGCTGCAGGCCCTTCGGGGTCACCCGAGGCTGCGGCGGGTCGATCACCAGAACCCCGGTGCGGGGGTGGTAGTGCGACTGGGGGATCACCGACATGTAGCCGGTCTCGATCGCGGCCTGCTTCACCCGGTACCGGCCGTCGGCGGCGCGGGCGATCCACCCGTACTGCTTCTCCAGCGTGGTGAACAGTCGGTTCTGCCCGACCTTGATCCCGGCCCGCGTCAGCGACTGCGCGGCGTCGCGGACCGACAGGTCACCTTCGGCGTCGAGCAACCGGTCCGCCACCTCAGCCTTCGGCTCCAACTCCGCGATCCGCTCGTCTTTGGCCTCAAGCATTCGGTTCGCCTCGATCAGCGCGGCGGCGACCAGTTCGGGGCCGGTCAGTGCCGGAGCCGTGGAGTATGAGCCGGTGCGGCGGATCGCCGGCAGAACGGTGCCCGTCACCCAGCGGCGGAACGCGACGGCTTCGGGCTTGTCGGAGCGGATGGCGACCTCGTACATGCCCGACTCGTTGACGACGATCGTCTGCCGCATCTGGCCGCGTGCGTTCTCAACATCCGCTCGGCGGATGCTCACCGGATCGATCCGGTCAGCTACGTTGCCGACGTTGGCGATTTCCAGGGCCGCGCAGAGGTCGGACAGCACGAACCACGGCTCGCCGTCGATCATCACGACCCGGAGCGCGGTGTCGCCGTAGGTGAACGGCATCAGGTCGGTGCTCACGCGCTGGCCTTCTCAGCAGCGAGCAGCTCTGAAACGGTGACCCCGAAGAACTCCGCGACGCTGGCGAGTTCGGAGATGCGCCACGACACCTTGCCGGTCATGCGGCGCGCGATCGCGGGCTGGGACAGATTCAGGTGGCTTGCGAGTGCGCTCTGGGTGGAGTTCTTGCGGGCGAGGGCCACGCGGATAGCGGTAGCGACCTCACCGACACTGGCCTCTTTGAGCTCGGAATTTCCCACAGGGAAATTAGTAGTCCAGCCGGGACCGCTTTGCAAGCATTTGGCGGGCGTGTTGTTTCCCGTGGGGAAATTCTGGGCTACCAGCTTGCGGCTATACGCTGAGCGAGTAATCTATTCGCCATGAGTACGGTGATTGAACTGAACCCGACTGGCGAGGACTTCCACCTGGAAGTCGCCAGCCGGCTGCGCATCGCCCTCAGCGTCCGGGGGCTCAAGAACAAAGACGTCGCCGCCGAAGTCGGCATGGTGCCCAGCGCGTTCTCCAAGCGAGCACGCGGGGCCCTGGTGATGAACGTCTCCGAAGTCGACCGCATCGCCGCGGCCATCGGGATCAACCGTGACTGGCTGCTCACCGGCAGCGGGCCGATGTTCGACCCGAGGTGCCCCCAGCAGGGCTCGAACCTGCGACCTGCGGATTAAAAGTCCGTAGCTCTACCAACTGAGCTATAGGGGCCGTGCGAGCCATCAGGATAACTGAGGCTGCGGCGCCGCTTTCGGACCAGGTTCTCGAGGGGCCAAAAGGGGTGTTCACCGGCCCCGTTTTGGGATTGCGGGCGACGTGCCCTAAGCTATCGAAGCTCCCAGCGGAAGCGTTGTGAGTACCCCGGAGAGATTCGGCTCTGGCCCCCTTCGTCTAGCGGCCTAGGACGCCGCCCTTTCAAGGCGGTAGCGCGGGTTCGAATCCCGTAGGGGGTACTTCCATACGTGGAAGCGAGGAGTAGCAGTACAGCAAGGCCCTGTGGCGCAGTTGGTTAGCGCGCCGCCCTGTCACGGCGGAGGTCGCGGGTTCGAGTCCCGTCAGGGTCGCCAGCGAGGCATTTTGGTTGATACCGGTGCCTTCCGGGCCAGGTAGCTCAGTTGGTACGAGCGTCCGCCTGAAAAGCGGAAGGTCGCCGGTTCGATCCCGGCCCTGGCCACCATTCTTTACCTGCATAAACACGGGTCATGCACTCGGTGGTTGGTCTGATTCGTCCGGTTCTTGTCCGGTCTTCGGTGTCTCTATCTCGGTCGCATGAAGCTGATCGAGGTTGGTTGCCACCTGATCCAGCTCGTCGGCATAGAGGTCGCTGTAGATGTTCGCGGTGACGGTCGGCGTGGAGTGGCCCATGGTCTTCTGCACGTAGCGGAGGTCAGCACCGGATTTGCGGGCCAAACTGGCATAGGTATGGCGCAGATCGTGGATGGTCAGCGGAGCCAGGTCGGTCTTCGTGAGCGCCTTGTTCCAGTGGGTGTGGCGACGCCAGTTGTTGGAGCGCAGCATCGCGCCGTTGGGTGAGGTGACGGCGGGCTCGTCGGGTTCCCGGCCGGTGATGCGCCCCTTGAAGATGTCGACGACGACTTGGGGGAGCGGGACGGTACGGATGCCCGCGCGAGTCTTGGGAGGCCCGATGACGATCCGGCCCTCGACTTCCGGTGCGGCCCGCCGGACGTAGAGACGGCGGGCGGACAGGTCGATGTCTTTGACGCGGAGGCCGACGAGTTCGGACCAGCGCAAGCCGGTGTAGGCGAGGATCGTCACGACGTCGCCCTGGTCCCCGCACGCGGTGGCAAGTGTCTGGACTTCCTGGGCGGTCAGGTAGCGGTGTCGTTCTCGTTCGGGAATCCGGCCCGCTGAGACACCGAGGGCGGGATTCCGGTGGATCCGGCCATCCTGGTGGGCGACGTCGAGGATCGACCGCAGGAGTCGCAACGTGGACACCTTCGCCCATGGGCCGACCGTCAGGCCGTCGACGAACGCCTGGACATCGGCGCGGGTGATCTCGTCGACGGGCACGTGACCGAACCGCGGTTTGATGCGGAGTTCCCAGTGCTGGGTGTAGCCGCTCCAGGTCTTCGGCGATACCGCCGGCTTCTTGGAGCCGGAGAACTGCGTCCAGATCCGGTTCAGCGGTGTGCGGCCGAGTCGCGGGTCGAACCGACGTGCGCCGAGGGCGGCCTCGTTGTCGCGTTCGGATTTGAACGCCTTCGCCTCGCGCAGCGTCGGGAACGTCGCCGACGTTTCCACCCAGCCCGACGGTGCGTCGGGATCACGGATCAAGTAGCGGACTTGGTAGCGGGGCTCCCCGGCGGCGTTGAGGCGCTTTCGGATGCCGCGAGGGGTGTTGCCGGCCATTACCGACGCGCCTGCTTCAGCCAGGACCGGACTTCGGCGCAGTCCCAGCGTCGTACCCGCTCTGACAGCGTGTAGCAGGGTGGGCCGATCTGTTCGCCGGTCGTTTCGCGGATCGCTGCCCAGCGGTTGAGCGTCGCGGCCGAGACGCCGAGCAATGCTGACACTTGCTCTGCGGTCAGCAGCTCAGGGAAGTTGCCTGCGGTGAGAAGCGCCTCCCGGAGGCTGTGAGTGACCATCGCTTCACCTCACTGCACGGATCGAGTCGAACCATGCGCGCGTGCGCTGTAATTCGCTGTCGACGTCGGACTGGCCGCCGGTGATTCCCCACAGGTCGAACGCCCATCGCTCCAGAGCGGAGATCGTTGTCTCGCCGCAGCGCTGGAGTTCGGCGTCGTCATCCAGGACCAGCGCGGTGCCGATGACTTCGCCGCGCGACCAGAGATGCCGGTACTGATCCCACCCGTCGCTGCGGATGAGGTTGGCACGCTGCATCAGATCGTTGGCATGCCGGGTCACTTGATCCTGGTCGGGTGGTTCGAAGATAGAGCTCATTGCGCTGCCCTCCCTCGGGGTGAGCTTGCTGGTCTGTATTGCTTTGCGGTGGAACGGATTTGTTCATCGGACCAGTAGTCGGCCCGCACCTTGGTCACTCGCCCGTCCTCGGCGATGACGTAGCCGGTGCCTGGCTTGTCAGGGCTGATTCGGTGTGCGGGTGCGGCATCGGCCATCCCATCGCCGAGCACCATCGTGACTTCGTCTCGGGATCGCAGTCGTAGTGCGACGGTTTGGGTGAACAGTCCCCGCATCGGCAGGACTTCTTTGCGTGGGTCTTGCAAGAACGCCGCGACCACGATTCCCAGCGCTCGGCCCTTCGTGAGGATGCGTGACAACGATGCGGCGGCTTCTTTGCGCAGGGCTGGATCGCTCATGTAGGCGGTCACTCCAGCCAGCTCGTCGATCAGCAGCACCACTAGGGGTGACGCCTTGGTCGGATTGTGCTGGCGTGTGCGACCTGCCATCGCGTTGCCTCGCTCGTTCATCAGCTTCTCCAGCGCGGCAAGGGTTTCCACGGCATCGGCCTCCGTGGTGGCGATCTTCGTGAACAGGCTGGACCCGACCGACAGTTCGATGCCGTACTTCAGATCGATGCCCACGAGGTGCACCACACCGGCAGTGACGGAGGGGCCGAGCCCGCCGGCGATGCCCCAGAAGATGGAGCCCTTGCCTGCGCCCGAGCAACCCACCGTGAGGGTGTGCCGGCCGCTCAACGGCAAGGTCCAGGCTGAGCCGTTTTCGCATCGACCGAGCGTGACTCGTGCAGTTGCCACGGATGTCGGTGGTGTCGCGTGGGCTGTGGTCGACAGCTGTTCCCGCATGACCAGCTCGATCCGAAGCGTCCCGGGCGAGACGACCACCGACCGCGCCGAGTGAGCTCCGGCAGCATCGCGAATCGCCGGAACGGCGCGCTCCAAGTCTTCGACCGTCTGCCCCATCCGTGCCCGCACCGTCAGCCGCAGGGTAGTGCGAGATACGTCTGTCCCCAACAACTTTGGATGAAACCAGCGCGTCGACGCTACTTGCTGACCTTCGTTGTCACGACGCGTGAACTGCTCGGAGGCGGACAAACCGCAGCGCTTGCACAGCTTTTGCCACGAGACGTGTGCCCAGAAGCGCCAGCGCAAGAGCCGGGCAGGTGTCGAAAATCGTTCCTCGTACGTTTCCGGTGAGTGCAGTCGCCAGTAGATGAGGGCTGCGACGGTGACGCCGACGGTCACCGCCACGCACAGGGCGACGTTGGTCAGGAAGTCCAGTACGTGGTCGAGCCGGAACGGGCTATCAATATCGACTGGCGCGAACGGGTCAGGATTCATGCCGATTCCCGGTTTGTCGTTGCGCTGGCGGATTGCTTACCCGACGCCCTCATATCCGAGGCTCGGAAAGACCACGCGATCCTAGAGAAATCGCCCGATCGCTCGACATACGGCAGCGCCATGAGTCCATCGAAAACGACTGGTGTGAAAGGTGTTCCGCTGGAATTGGTGGGTGCCGTCGGTTGCGTCGCCGCGGCGAACTTGATCGTCACCGTCCTGCTTCGCTTCGGCGCGGCGGGATCGCCGTCGAGCACTTCGACCTGCCACATCGGTAAGCCAGTGTCGCGATCTCTCGCCTGAACGCGGTTCTCGCCGGAGGACTTGTCGAAGTCGATCATCGGCGTCACCTCGGAAACGAGGAAAGCGCCGAGGGGGAACACCTGGTCGTGGCCGATCTGGAGCCATTTGGGGATGGACATTGCTGAACCTTTCGAGTGGATTGAACTAGATGTCTACTCAACCTAGTCGTCTAGAGGAGTTAGTCAAGCCTTGAGCAGCATTTTGGTCGTTTGTGCGGATTTAGCGCGCAGAGAAGTCGTATTCGAGCAGGTAGGCGGACGCGACCTTCACCGTGTCGCAGACCTCGACGGCCACGTCGTTGGTGTCGTAAGCCGTCCGGACCACCGTCAAGACCGGCGCGCCCGCCGGGAGCTGCAAGGCGCGGCGCTCTTCGGGGGTCGGCATCCGGGCGCCGACTTCCTCAGTGAAGCGAGCGAGGGTGTGACCGGCTTCTTCGAGCCGCGCGTAAATGCCGCCCGGGCCGGTGTCGGTCTGTTCGATCTTGGTGCCCTGGGCGAAGGCGGCGGGAATGTATGAGGTTGCCGTCTCGACGGGCCGTCCATCAGCGAGGTAGCGCCGAGATCGGACGACGACGTCATCGTCTGTTGTCAGCCGAAGGCGTTCGGCAACAACCGAATCCGGCCGCCGGCGAGTGACGGCGATGTTGTCGACCTGGGGCGTGTAGCCAGACTTCTCGGCCTCGACGGTGAACGCGGCCTTGCCGCTGGCGCGATGTCGACGTGCGAAGCGGTCTGATGCGAGCCGCCGAATTGGGGGAGCTGGCCGCACGAAGACGCCGCGACCGTGTTCGGAGATCACCAATCCTTCCGAGCGTAGTTCCTGGACGGCCTGGCGCACCGTCATCCGGGCGACCCCGAAGTGGTCAATCAATGCGGCTTCGGACGGCAGGCGCTCTTCTGCGGCTAGCTGGCCTGAGCTGATGGCGTCGCGCAACATGCTGGCGATCTGCCGATATGGAGGCTTATCGTCCGCCCGGTCAATCTGGCCAAGTTGCAGCACCTGAGAGCCTTCCCATACATGTCTAGGCGACTAGTCTAGGGAAACGGCACGCCCATGTCACGACTGGAATCGGGCGCAGAGGAGGAGTCTCTCATGGCAGCCACACCGAAGCACTCGGTCAGTGTTGCAGGCATCGTGGTCCGCGACGATGACCGGGTTCTGGTCATCAAGCGGGATGACAACGGCCATTGGGAGGCGCCCGGGGGTGTCCTCGAACTCGACGAATCGTTCGAGGCTGGCGTCCGGCGCGAGGTGCTGGAAGAGACTGGCATTGAGGTCACCGTCGAGCGGCTCACCGGTGTCTACAAGAACCTGACCCACGGAATTGTCGCGTTGGTGTACCGCTGCCGGCCTGCGGAGGGTGAGCCGCATGCTACCGAAGAAGCGCGTGAAATCCGTTGGATGACAAAGGAAGAAGTGCAGTCGGCTATGGTGCCTGCGTTTGGGGTGCGGGTCCTGGACGCGTTTGAAGAGTCGCCGCAGTCGCGGGCGCACGATGGGGTCAATGTCATATCTGATCAGCGTCTACCGCGTCCAGCCCGGAATGGGTAAACAATGCCGAGGTGCTGCTGACTCACACTGCCCCTGGCCGCCACGGAAGCGGAGCGGAGGCCAGGGGTGTCCGCTGCTGGGGAATTGTTGCGGTGATGGGGCAGACGTCAGGGACGTCGGCCTCATTTCCCGCGCATCTGGTCGGACATGAACTCGATGTGGGATTCGATCTGTGCGTCCTCGTAGTCACTTATCTCCTGTGCCGTCGCATCATGCGGGTCCAGCTCGATCTCCAGCGGCACTCCGGCCTCGACGAGATACTCTCGGTGGTCCAGCTTTAGTCGGCACACCCCGCACTCGAAGCGATCCGCGGAACCTTCTCGTTCGACGTAGGCCGCAACGGGCTGATACCCGTAGTTCTGCTCCGCATACTCGACCGTCGGTAGTCCGCGGTGCACCGCATAGACCACCCACCCCATGTTCTGACACGCAGGGCACGGGTGGGGCAAAGTCTCTTCGGTCACCGAATCGATCGTCGGCGGCACCTCCGCGAATTGCTTGATGACCTCGGCTCTGCCGGCCTCAACCAGGCTCTGCGCCAGCCTCTGGTAGTCGTCCCTCGCTCGGCGCAGCAGCTGTTCGTAACGGGTCTTCGCCTCACTGATCGCTTCGTCAACAATCGCGCGGACGAACTTCTCCGCCTCCTCACCGCCCCAGTACCGAAGTTGTTCCGAAGGTTCGGTGGCCAGGTGTGTGAACAGCCGGTCGATGAGCAACACCATCTTCTTGAACGCGGCCTCGTTGGCCTTCGTTGACGCGACTCCGAGATGGATGGCAGCGTTACGAACCTGAAAGATCAGCTCGAAGTCTTTCTTGTTCAGCTGCAGACCACACTGAGCGTTCGCCCGGTCGAAGGCGACCAGTCCCGCGACCGTTGTGAGTTGCGGCAAGTGATCCTGCGTGGTCCCCTTGTGGTCCAGAGTCAGCGCCGTCTCGACTGAGTACTTGTCGGGCAACAGGTGGAAACTCTGAAGCGCCAGAGCATGCTTGAGAAGAAGCTCCACAGCGGTTCCGATCGAAATCGCCACTCGTTGCGCATCCCATCCATCCGCGCCGGGATACAGTTCATGGACCACCTGCGCGTGTCGAGATGAACCTGAGTTCGGACATTTTGCCTAGTACCCCGGTTTGAAGCCGAGGTCGGTGAGGATTTTGCGCTCGGTGTCGGGGATTTCTGGTGGGAAGGTCTGTGTGGCGCCGTTGATGTGGATGGTCGCCGAGCGCAGTGGGCGCAGTGTCTTGACGACTTTGGCAATCGATAGTCCGGTGCGGGACTGGATGGCGTGCGCCACGGCGAGGGCGGTGAAGACGATCGTCAGGTGCGCCTCGATGGCCGCGCGGGTGTGGTGAAACATCGGCCGGCCACGAAGGTCGCTTTTGGACATACGGAACGACTTCTCGACGTGCCACAGGTCGTGGTACTTGGCGATGACTTCGGCGGCGGGCATGACCGTGACGGGCACGTTGGTGACATAGCCCTTGAGCCCGACCAACGATTGTGCGCGGGCCAGGCTCGCCTCGTCGAAGGCGCGACCGTCGCCGTGAGTCTTGACAAAGCGTGCGGCCTTGGCCTTCTTCTCGCCGGCGATGATCGCCCGCGCCCGGGCTTCTTGTGCGGCCAGGGTCTTTTGATCTCGGCGGGCGCGTTTGGCCGAGTACGCCCAGATCGCCCGCCACGCCCCGGTATCGCGTTCGGGATCCCAGATGGGTTCGGCACGCAACGTGGTGTCGTTGACGCGGGTGTTGCCATGCCGGGGAGTGAGGGTGTCGATGATCTGACCGTCGGTGAAAACATCTCCATTCCAATGGAAATGGGACTCCAGATCACCGGGAGCTTTGGTGACCCGCGACCCAACGATGAACGACAGCCCCAACTCGTCGAGCGCTGCGAGATTGCTCTGCGACAGCATTCCGGCGTCCGCGGCCACCACCATCGGGGTGTCCTGGAGGCCGTGGCGGTCCAGAAAGCTGGTGATGATCGGCACGATCGTGGTGGTCTCGGCGGTGTTGCCTTCGAAACAGCCGATCTCCAAGGGAAATCCAGTGCGGTCGACCAGGAGCCCGACGACAATTTGAGGGTCGACGCGGCGTTCCTTGCTAAACCCGACCTTACGCAGGTCGTCTTCGGATTCGGCCTCGAAATACAGGGTCGTGACATCGTAGAGCAGAAGGCCCAACCCGCCGCAATCACGGCTGTAGTCAAAGCATTTGGCCGCAACCGCATCCCGGTATCCGCCCGGGCCGACCTGATCGAGGTGACGGGCCAGCGTGCGATACGACACCGTCGTGGCACCCAGATCGATCAACACCCGCTCAGAGTCGGCCTTGCTGGTCGGCTCGACGATGCGGGCGATCACCAGATCGCGGAACACATTGTCCTCGACCACGTCGAACCCGAGCCAGTCATAGACCCCGCT
>JBBAFK010000081.1:0-10890 GCA_041655455.1 Leucobacter sp.
CCTCGTGGAAGATCGTGGTGCGCACGCACTCGGTCTTGTAGAGCCCGTTGATCGTTTCCATGAGCGCGTTATCGAACGCATCGCCGATCGAACCGATCGAGGGGCGATGCCATCGAGTGCGAGTTTCTCGGTGTAGGCCACAGCGGTGTACTGCGACCCGGCATCCGAGTGCGCCCGTAACTGCCATGGCTCGACCGGGTGCCCCTGCCTGGCCCGCTCCCAGAGCGCCATGCGCAGCGGAATCATCACGAGATCAACATGCTTCGTGGTCTGCGCATGCCAAGCGACAATGCGCTGCGAGTAGACATCGACGATGAACGCGAGGGTCTGATGTCGGTTGTGTTGACTCTTGTCCGCCAGTTCTGAGGGGGCTGGCTGGGAGGATGTACATCATGGCGAAATACTCGGATGAGTTCAAACGTGACGCGGTCGCGTTAGTGCGGCAAGGGGCGACACAACGAGAAGTTGGACGCGACCTTGGGGTCTCGAAATCGGCGCTGTCGAAATGGGTGGCTGATGCTGACCGGCGTGATGCTGGCCTCCCCGCGACGAAAGACGTGACTGCTGCTGAAGATGCGCAGATTCGTGAGTTGATACGCCGCAACCGGCTGCTCGAACAAGAGAACGAAGTACTTAGGCGAGCGGCCGCATATTTGTCGCAGATTCATATTACGCCCCCAAAATAGTGTTCCCGCTCGTCCATGAAATGGCCGCGAAGGACGCCCCAGTGCGGGTGCCTGTTGTGGTGGCGTGCCGGGTACTCGGCTTCTCAAAACAGGCCTACTACCAGTGGGTGAAACAGCCAGTGTCGAAACGAGAGGTCGAAGATGGTCACCTCATCGGGGTGCTGCGTGAGCTTCATGCTGAGGACCCGGAGTTTGGGTACCGGTTTCTTGCTGACGAAATGCAAGACCTCGGCTACGAGATCACTGAACGGCGTGTGTGGCGGTTGTGTAAAGTCGCGGGTATCCGTTCGGTGATCACCAGACGCAGGCGCCGCAATCTCAAGGCGGGTGAGCCAGTGGGTGATGATCTTGTTGAGCGTGAGTTCACCGCAGCCGGGCCGAACCGGTTGTGGTTGACCGATATTACGGAGCAATGGACGAACGAAGGTCGCCTGTACATGTGCGCTGTGAAAGACGTCTGGTCTAACCGGATTGTCGGCTACTCGATTGGGCCGCGCATGCAGGCATCGCTTGCGGTGAGGGCGCTTGAAAACGCGGTGACACAGCGTGATCATCCGGTCGGGACGGTGGTGCACTCGGACAGAGGCGGTCAATTTCGTTCCCAGAGCTTCCAACGGGCGCTACGTCGGCATCAGCTACAGGGTTCGATGGGGCGTGTGGGTGCTGCCGGTGATAACGCAGCGATGTAGAGCTTCTTCTCGTTGTTGCAGAAAAACGTGTTTGATCGGAAGGTGTGGGCGACCAGGGAAGAGCTTCGTTTGGCGATCGTTTCCTGGGTCGAGGGAAAGTATCACCGTAAGCGCAGGCAGCGTCGGCTGGGCAGGCTTACGCCGGTGGAGTTTGAAGTTGTTAATGTAGGCAGCGTCGCACTCGCGGCGTGAAGAAACTCGAGTCAATAAGACCGACATCAGACCCAGCTGTGGGTCAGCGCTGCGTAGTTGACGGAGTAGGTCCGTGAGGCGTGACATCGGCTAATCGTTCTCCTTTGTCGAGGCGCCGCCTTGGCGCACCCACTCGTCAACTTCGCTGGCCTGAAACTTCCAGAGGCGACCAACCTTGTGCGCGGGCATGTTCTGGGTGCTGATCCATGCGTACACGGTGTCTTTCGAGACGCCGAGATGGGAGGCGATTTCGTCGGCAGAAAGCCATGGCTCAGTCATGTCGCCTCCGCGGCGGCTCGGTGGAACAGACGGTACTAGACCGGATCTTATCGGCTACAGGCCAGTTATCTCGAAATGAGCACGGCCTTTCGGTCGCATCCATGCATCGAGGCAGCGTCTGCCCGGGGAGATATGGCGAAAACCGGCACGAACGATGAGAACTTGGCGTCGCCCCGTTTGGCATGTCGATGCGCATCCACTTACCCATGCCGCGACCGAGTACTGATGATCTGCCCATCATTCGGGTGTACTCGGCCGCGGCAACAGGACCGTCGCTTAATCGCGCGCGGCCAGGGTTGATTCGATTCGTCTTCTGACTCAATGGGTCAGGGCGGATTCGCGTTTCGTCGGTTGGAGTGGTGCCAGCTTCTCTGGGTCCAGCTCATGACGACGGAGCAGTTGAGCGTTCAGAGCGACGATGATCGTGGAGAGCGACATCAGCACGGCGGCTGCGGCCGGTGGGAGTGTGAATCCGATCGGCGCGAGCACACCCGCGGCCAGCGGCACAGAGATCACGTTGTAGGCGGTTGCCCACACCAGGTTCTGCACCATCTTCCGGTAGGAGGCGTGTGAAAGCTCGATCGCACTCAACACGGCGCGCGGATCGCTCGATACCAGAACGATGCCTGCCGACTCGATCGCGACGTCGGTACCCGCACCGATCGCGACACCCACATCCGCACGGGCAAGAGCAGGTGCGTCATTCACGCCGTCGCCAACCATCGCGACCTTGTAACCGCGGTCCTGCAACTCGGCAACTTTGTCCGACTTGTCACCGGGCAGAACCCCAGCGAAGACCTCATCGATGCCGAGGTCAGCTGCAACCGCATCCGCCACCTGCTGGGCGTCGCCGGTGATCATGCCCACGCGGATACCGCGTCGATGCAGTTCATCGATGGCAGCCCGAGACTCGGGACGAATCACATCTTGCAGGGCGAATGCACCTTCGATGCGACCGTCGATAACCGCGAAGAGGACGCTCGATCCAAGGGACTCCCATTCGGAGACCTTCGCTTGAACGCCCTCGGGGATGGACAGACCAAGTGAATCGAGCAGGCGCGGTCCACCGACCCGCACTTCGACGCCATCCACTGATGCTGTGACTCCTACGCCCGGCTCGGAACGGAACGCGTCCACCGATGGCATTGCCGATCCGGCAGCGTGTTCCTGCGCCCATGCGCCGATGGCGCGGGCGACCGGGTGCTCGCTGGGGGACTCTGCGGCGGCAGCCAGCAGGAACGCGCGCTCCGGGTCGGCGCCCGGGACAATGGTTGCCGCCGTGACCGCGTGGCGACCTTTGGTGAGGGTTCCGGTCTTGTCGAACATGACGACGTCGACGCTACGCATGCGCTCAAGCGCCAGACGGTCCTTGACGAGAACGCCAGCGCGAGCGGCGCGCTCGGTTGCGATGGAGATCACGAGCGGGATGGCAAGACCCAGAGCATGCGGGCACGCGATGATCAGCACCGTCACGGCGCGGGTGATGGAATCGGCGGGGCTACCGACAATGAGCCACACGATCACCGTGATGATGGCCGCGGTGACTGCGAAGTAGAACAGCAAGGCCGCTGCACGGTCGGCGAGTGCCTGCGCACGGGTGGACGATGCTTGCGCATCAGCAACCAGTCGACGAATGCCAGCCAGCGCGGTGTTCTCGCCAACGGCGGTCACACGAACCTGGATTGCGGAGTCAGTGGCGATGGTGCCCGCTGTGACCGCGTCTCCAGCGGTGCGGGTAACGGTCGTTGATTCACCGGTGACCATGGACTCATCCATGTCGGCGAACCCTGTTTCTACAGTGCCGTCGGCTGGCACGCGCCCTCCGGCTCGCACGAGGACGAGGTCACCCGTTGCGACATCGGTGCTCGGCACTTGCTCCACGGTTCCGTCTTCGCGGACCAGCTCGGCGGTATCGGGCAGCAATGCAGCAAGGGCATCAAGAGCGCTTGATGCCCCACCGAGCGCGCGCATTTCCAGCCAGTGCCCGAGGAGCATGATGACCACGAGCAAGGCGAGTTCCCACCAGAAGTCGAGGTCAAGCCCAGCGCCCAGCGACGTGGCCCAGGACGCGAGGAACGCGACGGTGATGGCCATCGCGATCAGCAGCATCATGCCTGGTTGCCGAAGCCGGATCTCCCGGAGCGCGCCCTTCAAGAACGGCATGCCGCCGTAGAAGAAGATAACCGTGCCAAGGACCGGGGCGATCCATGTCGTCCAGCCGGTTTCAGGTATGTGGTAGCCGAAAATCATCGCGACCATCGGACTAAAGATGACCACCGGAATCGACAGCACAAGCGTCACCCAGAACCGGTTGCGGAACATCGCGACGCTGTGTCCGGCATGCGCACCCGTGTCATGATCCGCGTGGGCGTCGTGGTTCGCTGCCCCGTGGGCATGGCCCGCATGAGCGTCGTGGGCGGCAGGCTGATCCAGACGCGCGTCGGTAGCGGTTACAGCGTGCGCGTGGTGATCAGGATGCGCCTGTGCCTGATGATGGTTGTGGTGGCCGGATGCGTTGTCCCTAGTTAGCGCCTCCGGCGGGTGATCGCCGTGACCTCCCGAGTGGTCGTGGTGCTCATGGGCTGGATCTCGATGCATAGTGAAGTCCTTTCTATCGGCGGGTGCATCGGGCTCGATGCCCCGCTGTTGTCGGGTGGGAGTCGCCGTGTCTCATCGGGCGGCTCCCGAAAATCACGTGAGTTGGAGCGTGGTGATGCAGGTCGCCGCGTCGTTCGCGGTCGAGAACGGGGTTTCGCCGGTCTTCCCGTCGTACGTCACCTCGATCGTCCCGCTCAGGTTGCGGGGGAGCCAGAACCCAGCGAACCCGTTGTCGAACGTGGTCGTGGTTTCTTCGAGAATCACGTCACCGGTCGCATCGTCGATGAACCGCACCTCGATTTGCTGCGCAGAGAGTTCTCCTCGGCAGGTCGTGAGGCTGTGGTAAAAGCACTCGTGTGTTTGCGAAACGAAGGGGGCAACCGAGACATAGGTCACGTCATCCGGCATGTCCAAGGAGACTTCGGTGACGTTGTCGGTCAGGACGAGGGCATCGGGCTGTACGGATGCGATCAAGTCGGTAGGCCGGTCGCTCACGTTCATCCGGTCGAGCGTGTCGACGATCTCCCTCGCCGACATGTCGGTCAGGTTGTGAGAGGCGAGCAGGTCGGCACTGGGTGTGTTGGGCACCGCAGCATCCGGGGCGGAGCACCCAGCCAGCGTAAGGGAGAGGATTGCCGCAGCTGCCGCGGCAAGGGTTGTGAATCGCTTCATAGCGTCGTCGTCTTTCAGTCGAGGCCCGGCTGTGGCCCTGGGTAGCCAAGGGTGCGCAACCGGTGCTGTGTGTTGGTGTTGCTGGGGTCGGCGCGCAAGTAGTTTCGCGCCGACCCCAGGGGGATGGGTGGTTAGAGGCGCAGCAAGATGTCGCGCATGGTCTCGATCTCACTGTTCTGGGTGTCGATGATCGCCTGTGCCATCGCGACGGCATCCGGATTCACCCCGGAATCGACCTGAGCTTGCGCCATCTCCACGGCGCCCTCGTGATGCACGATCATCTGCTCCAGGAACAGTCGGCTCGCGTCGGGTCCAGTTGCGGCTTCGAGTGCCTGCATGTCTTCCTCGGTCATCATGCCGTCCATGTGGCTGCCGTGGCCCATGCTCATGCCATCGGTTGCGGCCTGTGGCATGCCCCAGGTTTCGAGCATGGTGTTGAGCGTGTCGATCTCAGGCTGTTGTGCGGCTTTGATTTCTTCGGCGAGGGTGACAACGCGAGGGTCGATGTCATCCTTCGCGAGAATCAGGTCGGACATCTCGACGGCTTGCACATGGTGAGGCACCATCATCTGCGCGAACATCACGTCAGCAGAGTTGAAGTCCTCCGCCACTGATGATGGCGCTGTCGAAGTAGCAGGTGCGGGTTCCGCTGGGCCAGTCGTGCAACCGGCAAGGACCAGTCCGGCGGCGAGGATGCCCGGGACAATAAATAAGGCTCGGAGTTTCATGAGTTATTCCAATACGTCGAAGAATTTGGGATCGGCAAAGCGAGGCCATGCGCACGTGGCGCGGCCCCGGTAGACCGATCAAGTTCGACTGATGGAGAGTTCTTGCGGCGACGGCGTCATCGGACGAGGCGCACCGCGGACATGCACTGCGATCTTCAATGCGCGCGCACCGAACCAGTGATCGGTGGCCAATCGCCGGGCAAGAACGAAGAGGAAGAACACACCTGCGGTCAGGAACACGAGCATGCAGATGACCTGGACCATGTCATGTTCGCCGCAGCTCGCTCCGCAGGCGACACCGGAATCCGCAAGTCCATCTGCGTGCGCGGCCGTTGGGTGCTCGCCATGCCCGGAGGTGACCGCCGTCGGGGCGCTTCCAGGCGCGGCTTCAGCGTGCATTACCGACGCCGTTGCAGGTGCGGCCTCGTGGCTCCCACCATGCCCGAAGGCGTGCATGAGTACGGCGCACAGGAGGAGAGCACCGAGTGCGAATAGCGCAACGAGGAACCGGGGTGGGTGCGGGCGGACCGGACGCGAAGGGGCGGTATTCGTTATCGACATACCTCCACCTCCCGGGCCGGTAAGACTCAAATTGCCTCACCCATTCTATTCAATATCATTCCGCATGATACCTCCCCGGGGTATTCAACGGGAGCGTGGCTTCTGCGTGGCATGTGCCAAAGGACGGAGCGAGCAGCTGTCCGAGGTCGGCACCCACGGCGCTGACCCTGCGCACTGAACCAAGGTATGCCGTAGAGATTCCTGTCGCCTGGACTTGATCGATCACGCCGGTCGTAGGCATAGACCAGACCTTCGTCTGTAGCCCCACGCGTCTGGCAGATCATGGATGAGCGGTCCACAAAGAACTCGATGATTTACGATTTCCTCGATCTGCCAGAGGCGTGGCAGCGGAAAGGTCATGTGTGTATATATCGGCGCTTGACTGGCACCTTGGGAGACGATGTGCACCTATTTTTATGTATGCACACTGGCGGGAGGAGACTGTCATGCCCAGGTCGAACTCTTGCGCGTTCGAAGTAGTTTTGAGCTGGAGGAGCAGGCATGCGGGTGTGACGCCCAACCTCAACCCCAACCGCCATCCCAAAATCCGCATGAAGCGCTACTTCACGGGTTCAACGGTCCCGCCGAATCGGCGGGACCTGAAATTCCGCGGATCAGGTGACGGTGCCGCAAAATTTGCGGGGCCGTCACGCTACCTCTAGTCCGTTTCTGTCACGTCGCGAGTGGTTGACCCGAGGTCGGCGGACATGCTGCAACGGTACGCCGAGCATCCGCGAATGTCTACGCTTTCTTCCCGAAAGCGCGGTCGAGCATCTCGGCGGTCGCCGGGTTGACCATCTCGTTGCGGCGGATGTAGTGCTGCACCGTGATCGCCGGGTCCGTGTGCCCGAGCAGTTCGGCGGCGAGGTCGACGCCAGCCTCATTGCTGATTGCGGTGGCAACCGTGCGCCGAAACATGTGCGGTGTGACGCCCTCGATGCCCGCGAGGTCGAGCACGTGCCGAAGCTGCCTGCGCACGTTGTTCGTGGTCAGCGGGCCACCGTCACGATTACAGAACAACAGTGCATCAAGCGAGGCATCATCACGGCGGGCGAGCCTGAGCCGCACCGCCTCGGCAGCGAACGCGGGGAGCGCGACGGTGCGTCTGGACTTCGCGGTCTTGGGATGATCCTGCCGCTGGGTGGGTTCGCCGCGGTGCGCGACGATGGTGCCGCTAATGCGAATCGACGGCGGGGCACTCACAATGTCGATATCGCGGCGACGAATCGCGAGCACCTCACCGATGCGGGCCGACGTGCCGAGCATCACCTCGACAATCGCGCCGAGCTGCCCGTCCGGTTTCGGTCCAGTGGGCGAGAGCCCGGTCTCCCAGAATGCGATCGCAGTGCGGATGGCGTTCACCTCGGCGGGGGTGAGTGCGTTCGGTGTTGTTGGCGGTTTCCGGAGCCGCGAGACGTGATCCATCGGGTTGCGCGGCAGCACCTCGTGCCGCACCGCGAGCCCGAGCGCGAGCCGCAATGCCACCCGGGCCTGCTTGGCACGGTTGTAGCTTTGCTTCGCAAGCTGCTTCAAGAAGTGGTCGCAGCGCGCCACACCGATCTCGCGCAGCGTGAGGTCTTTGAGCGCGGGCATCACTAGCGTGCGCATGTTGCGTTCGTACAGTTGTCGGGTGGTGGTCGAGAGCCGGTCTTCAAGATCGAGATCTTCAAGCCAGTACGCCACCAGGTCGGGGAACGGACTGTCGGCAGTCAGCCCGATGCCTGCGGGCTGGTAGAGCGTGCGCTCGGCAAGCTTCGCTTTCAATCCTTGTTCAGCGGCGCGCTTCGTGTCGCCGGTGGCTTGCACGAGCCGTGACTTTCCATCCCAGTCGCGATACCTCGCACGGGCGGTCACGCGACCGTTCGACGCGGTCTGAAACCCGATCGTGCCGAAGGTGCCGATGGTGAGGCGTGGGCGGCTCATCGCGTCACCTCCCGTCGAGCGGGGACGCCTCGGCGCCGTCGCGTTGCTGCTCGATCCAGACACGTACGTCGGAGACGGCGAACTTCAGGTGCTTGCCGAAGCGGTACGCGGGCGGGCCGAGGCCGCGGGTGCGCCAGTCGTAGATCGTCGAGACGGGGATGCCCAAATACGTGGCCAGCTCGCCGACATCGATCAGGGGCTCCAGGTCCCACGGGGTGGGTTGTGCTTCGGTGTCCATGACGAACAGGTGCACGGCGCGCATCGCAGCTGACCGTACACAACCGGGGCGGTCTCGGCCCTGCCGGGTGACTGCCACCCGAGTGAACCGCCAGAGTGTCAAAAAGATGGGTTTGTGATGACCGGATCAAATTGCACCTACGAAAAAATCGCGGAAACCGTTGAATTTCCGCGATTTTTTGGTCGGGCTGACAGGATTTGAACCTGCGACCCCTTGACCCCCAGTCAAGTGCGCTACCAAGCTGCGCCACAGCCCGTTGCCACCACGCCTTCGCGAGGCAACCCCTCCATCTTACTCATAACTGCGAGACAAGAATGACCACGCGAATTTCCCGCGAAGAACCGGAACCCAAGAGCGTCACCGCGCGAGCCCCGGCACTATCGCACCCGGCATCGGTGCACCCAGCAAAGGCGAACCCCTCACCCCTCCTGCACGTCCTCGTGGCGCGGCTCCTCACCGAACTCGTAGGCACGCCCCGACAGCGTCTCCACGACGACGCGCACGAACGTCGGCTTCAAAGTCGGCACGTACGGCCGCAGCGGCAACTTCTCGGCGGCGGCGATCTCCGCCTCCGTCTCGAGCGCGTGCGCCCGCCCGTGCAGCACGACACTCCACCCCCGCTCCTCACCGATCTCGTCAACCTCGAACGCGACCGCGTTGTTCACGGTCAGCCCGGCGAGCTTGCTGCCCGACGCGGTGCGGAACACGATGCTCTCCCCGTCCACCACGAAGTTGATCGGCACAACATCAACCAGGTCACCGACATGGGTGACGAGTCGACCGACCTGCTGCGTCGCGAGACGCTCCCAGCAGGCGGCATCATCGAGCACGGTCATCGAACCCTCTGTGATACTCATACCCCCATTGTCTCCCCTTCCCGCTCCCCACGGAATAGACACCGAAGATGCCCAGCATTGCTACGCTGAAAGCATGAGTGACCTTCGAGACCCCGGCGACTCCTGGGTCACCGCCGCCGACGGCCTGCGCTACTGGGGCCGCTTCGGTGCGGCCGGGCTCCTCGCCTTCGACCGCGAACGCGACGCGATTCTGCTGCAGCACCGGGTGAGCTGGAGCGACCACGGCAACACGTGGGGCATCCCGGGCGGCGCACGCCACCAGCACGAGAGCGCGCTCGCCGGGGCACTCCGCGAATCCCAGGAAGAAGCTGGCGTTCCCGACAACTCCATGCGCCCGCGGTTCACCCACGTGCTCGACCGCGGCGGCTGGACCTACACGACCCTCATCGCCGACGTCACGGCACGCTTCGAACCGGAAATCACCGACCCCGAGAGCCACGCGCTCGAGTGGGTGCGTGTGGCAGAGGTCGAGCAGTTCCCCCTCCACCCGGCGTTCGAGGCGAGCTGGCGCCTGCTGCGCCCCCTCATCTGCACCGCACCAACCGTCATCGTCGACACCGCGAACGTGGTCGGCGCGGTGCCAGACGGCTGGTGGAAAGATCGCCGCGGCGCGGCCGAGAGGCTTCGCGACCGGATCGAAACGGCCGCCGCAGGCTGGCGAGGGATCCGCGCAGGCTTTCTCGGCATCGACGAAACCCGTGTGTCGGGCATCGACCGCGCCTACCCCGACTGGGTGCTCGTCACCGAAGGGGTCGCACGCGGCCTCGACAGCACCCCGCACGTGCGAGTCGTCGACGCCGAAGATCTCGGTGACGACGCCATCGTCGCGGAAACCGCAAGCGCCGCGCACCGCGGATCCGCGGTCACGGTCGTGACGAGCGACGCCGAGCTCAAGGTCCGCTCCCTCGCCGCCGGCGCATCAGGCACGCGGGGCGCGAAGAAACTCATCAAGCAGCTCGACGCCTAAGCCGCACGAGTCGATCAGGGCTCGATGCCTGAGCCACGCGGGCCCATCAGTGCTCGACGAGGATCCCGTCGTCATCGCACCACACCGTCGCACCGGGCCGGAACGTCACCCCGCCCACCTCGACGGGAACATCCAGCTCCCCCGCCCCCGTCTTCGCAGACTTCGCGGGGTTCGAACCAAGCGCCTTCACACCGAGCGGAAGGGTGCCGAGCGCGACCCGATCCCTCACCGCACCGTTCACGATCAGCCCGGACCAGCCGTTATCCACGGCGAGCGCGGCAATGATGTCGCCGACGAGCGCGGTCTCAAGCGAGCCCCCGCCGTCGATCACGAGCACAGCCCCCTCGCCCGGGCCCGAGAGGGTCTCCCGCACGAGCGCATTATCTTGGAAGCAACGGATGGTGCGGATCGGGCCGGTGAAGCCGCTGAGCCCACCGAGGTTCAGAAACTGCAGCGAGAGTGACTGCAGCTCGTGCCCGCGTTCGTCGTACAGGTCGGCC
>JBBAFK010000082.1:0-10672 GCA_041655455.1 Leucobacter sp.
CGGGACTTACCCCCTGATCTTGGACACGCATGACCCAGTAACCAGCTGGAGAAGCGAGAATAACCAAGATGCCAGCGAACACCTACACCGACGAGTTTCGCCGCCGCGCGGTCGAACTCTACGAATCCACGCCCGACACCACGTTTCAAGCCATCGCGAATGACCTCGGGATATCCAGGGGTGCGTTGAAGACCTGGGTCACGAAGTACGGTTCCGGGCAGATCCGCGCCACTGGTGGCCTTCCTGGGGACGCGCCACCATCGGCGAGGCCCGAACCGCAAGCCGCGAGGATCGTGCGTTTAGAGGCCGAGAATCATGCGCTCAGGGCTGAGACGAGGAAGCTCGCGGAAGAGCGTGACATCCTCCGTCAGGCGGCGAAGTATTTCGCCGGGGAGACGAGCTGGTGAACCGCTTCCAGTTTGTTGATGATCACAAGGACGCCTGGGGCGTGAAGCGGTTGTGTGAGGTCATTGGGATTGCCCGTTCGTCTTTCTATGCTTGGGTGGCTGCAGCGCCGGGGCGGAGAGCCCGCGCGGCCGCGGATGCGGAGCTTGCAGCACGGATCCGGCCGTTACAGGACCCGAAGCAGGGCGGCGACCGAGCCTATGGGGTGCCCCGGATCACCGCCGATCTGAATGAGGGCGCCGCGCCCGCGGAGCGGGTGAACCGGAAACGCGTGGCGAGGGTGATGCGGAAGTTCGGCTACGCCGGGATTCGGCTGCGCCGGCGGGTGCGCACCACGATCCTAGATCAGGCCGGACGGCGGTTCCCCGACCTCATCGGGCGGGACTTCAGCGCCGGGACGCCGGGCTGCCGCTACGTTGGCGATATCACCTACCTGCCGCTTCAAGACGGGTCGAACCTGTACTTGGCGAGCGTGATCGATCTGGGGTCAAGGAAGCTTACCGGGTGGGCGATGGCTGACCACATGCGCACCGCGCTTGTCGAGGACGCCCTCACCGCGGCGTGGCGGGAGCGGGGCACCTTGCGGGGTGCGGTGTTCCACTCGGACCACGGGTCGGTCTATACCTCGAAGGACTACGTGAAGTTGTGCGGGCAGTACGGGGTGAAGCAGTCCATGGGGGCTGTGGGGTCGAGTGCAGATAACGCGCTCGCGGAGAGCTTCAACGCGGCTTTGAAGCGAGAGCTTCTCGAGGGGCGGGAAGCGTTCCCTGATGCGACGACCGCGTACCGGGCGGTGTTCCGGTGGGCGAACCGCTACAACACGAGGAGACGGCACTCAGCGATCGGGAACGTCGCTCCGAATGTGTACGAGGCGGCGATGCCCGATAGGCTCGGTATCGCGGCCTAAAACCATCTGACAGTGTGTCCAAGATCAAGGGCAAAGGCCCGACGACGGTAACGCCCGCAGCACAGGCCTCTTCGATCGCGCCGTTCAGGCCCGTCGGGGAGCCGGGCTCAATGAGGATTGCCTCGTAGCCCTCAAGCACGAGCGACTGAATCTGCTGTGCCTGCTGCGGCGCGGACCCGTCGGAGACTACGATCTTCGCGTCGGAGAAGTAATCGGGGTTCTCGGCGGCGGTGGTTTCGAAGCTCGCCTCCATCTGCTTGCGCCAGATGTTGCCGTTGAAGTTGTTGCTCAGCGCGATCTTGACCGGCGTGACCTCAGCGTTGCTTCCGCCTTCCTCGGCGGGCGCATCGCCACCGCCTGATGCGGTGCAGCCTGCGGTCAGTAGGACCGTGGCGGCAGCCAGGATCCCGACCCGTCGAAGCGCGCGCGGTGCGCGCCTGCGAGAAATTGACATAAGTTCCTCCTCGTTGAGTTGGAGCAATTCGCTCCCGGGGTGTGCGGTGCCGGGACCCAAGGCCCCGGCACCGTGTGGTGTATGAAGTTGATTAGTCGTCGAAGACCACGACACCGCGGACGATCTTGCCCGAGTTCATGTCTTCGTATGCTTCCGAGATCTGATCCAGGGTGTAGCGCTTCGTGATGATCTCGTCGAGCTTGATCTTCCCGTCTCGGTACATCTGAATCTGACGCGGAATGTCGGCGTTCGGGTTGCAGTGACCGAAGTGGGTGCCCTGGATGCGCTTCTGGTAGGTCACGAGTTCCGTGATCGGAAGCGGAATCCCGACAGCGTTGATGTTGCCGATACCGGTGCACACGAGCGTTCCGCCCTTGCGGATGGCGGCGAAGCCCTGGGCGATGTGCTCGCCGGTGGTGACACCGACGGTGACGATCGCCCTGTCGGCGCCCTGACCGTTCGTGATGCTGCGGGCGTAATCGATCGCCTCGTCTGCCGTCGCGTAGGCCTTCGTCGCACCGAGCTCGAGCGCCTTCTCGCGCTTGAACTCGACGGGGTCGACCGCGATGATGTGATCCGCTCCGGCGTGGCGCGCACCCTGGACCGCGTTGATCCCGATGCCGCCGATGCCGATGATGACAACGACGTCGCCGGCCTCGACCTCACCCGCGTTGACTGCCGAGCCCCAACCGGTGCCGACTGCGCAGCCGAGCAGGCAGATGACGTCCAGTGGGAGATCCTTGTCGACCTTGACGGCCGAGTTCACGCTGATGACCGTGCGCTCCGCGAAGGTGCCAAGGCCACACATCTGCCCGACGGGGCTGCCGTCTTCGAGCGTGACCCGGTAGCTGTCCGGGTCGTCGAAGCGCGCGCCCTTCAGGAGCGTCGCCCCCAGGTCGCAGAGGTTCTGGTGGCCGCTCGCACACCAGCGGCAGCGGCCGCACGCCGGAAGGAACGAGGTGACGAGGTGATCGCCAACCTCCCAGCCGGGGGTGTTCGGCCCCACGGCCTCGACGATGCCGCCGCCCTCGTGGCCGCCGAGCCAGGGGTAGACGGCGGGAGTCATATCCCCCGTCGCGAAGTGGTCGTCCGAGTGGCACATTCCGGTCGCCACCATCTTGACCCTGATCTCACCCTGACGGGGCTCGTCGAGATTCAGCGTTACTGTCTCGTACTTGCCCGGCGCCTGCCGAACTATTGCTCCGCGTGTCTTCAATGTACTTCCACCTCGATTTACAGTTGGTGACCCAAGCGTCACGCCGTTGTACTTTTCGCCTGACCGTCTGACAATCTAAGTCTTCCAGCCGACTCGCGCAAGCCCGCACAGTGCGAGTGTTGCAAAATCGTGTCATTCGGGCAGATTGTCTGACAGTCAGCTAGTCTAGCGGGGTAAGGTGAACGTGCAAACCAGCCGACGGCGAGCGTCTCACAATGCGACGATTGCCCTGCAGGCACTGACGACAGCCAAAAATCGACAGCAGCTTCAATGAGGAACGGAGACACAGGATGGCCCGAACGACGACCGCGCCCGACGAGCAGTTCGTGGTGACGATTGCGCGCCACGGCTCACGACTGGCGCAGCGGAGCGAGGTCTTCCTCAACTACGCGCTCTACGGGCAAGACGATGCACCGATGCAGATGGACTACTTCCTGTGGATCATCCGCGATGCGCAGCGAACCATTCTCGTTGACACCGGCTACTCGCAGCGGGGTGCCGAGTCCCGGGGTCGCGATATTCTCACTGATGTTCCTTCACTGCTCCGGCAGCTTGACGTCGATCCCGTAACCGTCGAGCTTGTCATCGTCAGTCACGCACACTACGACCACATCGGGAATCTCGACGCGTTTCCGAATGCGCGGTTCCTCGTCTCGCAGGCGGAGCTCGACTTCTGGAATGGGCCGAATGCCGAGAAGCCGCTCTTCCATCACTCGGTCGAAGACGACGAGATCTCGTATCTGAACCGTCTTATTGAGGCCGATCGAGTCGACGTGTTTCGCGGGGAAGCCCAGCCTGTGCCGGGCGTTGAGGTCATCGAGGTCGGCGGCCACACCCCCGGGCAGGCCGTCGTCATTGTGCAGACCGCCGCAGGCCCCGTGCTTCTCGCAAGCGACGCAGTGCACTACTACGAGGAGCTCGAGGCAGACATGCCATTCACTTCGGTGACCGACGTGGTCGGCATGTACGACGCATTCCAGACCATCCGTGACCTGGTGGCGAGCGGTCGCGTGACCCACGTCGTTTCCGGTCACGACCCGCGCACGCTCGAGCGTTTCACCCCGGTACCGGGAATGGAAGGCACCGCCGCAACGATCGGATGAGGGATCCGCGAAACCCTTTCGCTTCATCCCGCACACTCACCCCGCCCCAACGACTCAACAGAGGAGCCCCGCATATGACCCAGAAGAACATCGGCTTCATCGGCCTTGGAAACATGGGTGGCCGGATCACCCGGTGCCTCGTCGATGCAGGGCACGACGTGCTCGGCTACGACACCCAGGTGGAGAACATTTCCGCAGCCGGTGCCCGCACGGCCGAATCGGTTGCGCAGCTTGCCGCGGAATCCGATGTCATCTTCCTGTCCCTTCCGAACAGCAAGATCGTGGAGGCTGTGACGGATGGGCCAGACGGCCTCATCGCGCACAGCCGGCCGGGGCAGATCATCGTCGATCTTTCGACTGCAGCACCTGATTCGACTCGACGAATCGCTGCAGAATTGGCGGAACGCGGGGCAGAGTATCTGGATGCCGGCATCTCCGGTGGCGCCGCAGCGGCTGAGAAGGGGCAGCTCACGCTGATGGTCGGGGGCAATAGTGACGCACTCGCCGCGATCGAGGGTGAGCTCAGTCCGATTGCCACCCACGTCTATCACGTCGGCGCGAGTGGCGCGGGCCACGTGACCAAACTGCTGAACAACTTCTTGAATGCGATCGCACTTTCGGCGACCGCCGAGGTGATGCTCGCCGCGAAGAAGAGCGATCTCGACCTCGATACTGTGCTTGCGGTGTTCAACGAGAGCTCCGGAATCAATTTTGCGACGCTCAATCGATTCCCGAAGATCGTCCACGGAGATTACCTCAAGGGCGGTCTCACGAACACGCTCATGCTCAAGGACGTGACGCTCTACGTCGACCTGCTGGCGAAGCTTGGAGTTGCCAGCTTCCACAGCTCGGGGCCGATGGCATCGTTCGGCATGGCCCGCGCGCTCGGCTACGCCGATGAAATCAGTAACACCGTTGTCGATGCGCTGGGCGACGTGTCCGGCGGCATTCGTCTCCATGACCAGACTGAGGAGGAAGCATGATTATTGTTCGACCAGAGGATCAGGCCGGTGCGGCAGGGAAGGTCGGTTCGCAGTTCACCGGTCAGGTGAACCCGTATCTGACGATGCCATCCACCGATGGCGTGACAATCAATACGGTGTCGTTCAATCCGGCCGCCCGTACCTACTGGCACAGCCACGAAAAGGGTCAGATCCTCATTGTGGTCGCGGGGTGCGGCTGGGTGCAGAGCGAGGGCGGCCCAATCGAGACGATCCGTCAGGGCGATACTGTCTGGGTGCCCGCGGGCGAGCGCCACTGGCACGGGGCCGCCGCGGGAACCGCGATGACCCACCTCGCGATCTCTCTCGGGAAGACCGAATGGGAAGGCCCGGTCTCTGATGAGGAGTACGGGTCCACTCACACGGACCGCTGAGATTCTGCGAAGATACACATAGGCACAGTCCGCGTTTGCGAAAGGTTTCCCATCTTGCCGATACAAAAACTCGAGCGCAGTTGGACCGCCGCGCCGATCGGCCGCGTGGCTGCGCCCTTACGGGAGCAGGTTACTTCCGAACTCCGTCGAGCGATCCTGGATTTCGAACTGAAACCCGGTCAGCGGCTCATTGAGCGTGAGTTGATCACACAGCTCGGTGTGTCGCGCGCGACCGTGCGCGAGGCGATTCGCGCGCTTGACGCAGAGGGGCTCGTGAAGGTCGAACCGCAGCGGGGGGCCATCGTCGCGGTGCCGACCCGTGAAGAGGCGGCCGAGATGTACGAGATCAGAGCGGTGCTCGAATCGCTGCTGGTGCGCTTCTTCATTGAGCGCGCGAGCGATGAGCAGGTCCGAAGCCTCCGGGAGACCGTCGAGGAGATCGCTGAGGAGACGGCGCGCGGTGACGACGTCTATGATCTGCTCGCGTCGAAGGATCGGTTCTACGATGTGCTTGAGGAGGGGGCGAAGAGCCCGACGCTCATTCAGCAGCTCGACAGCCTGAAGGCGCGTGTTCGAGTGCTGCGGGCGACGTCGCTTTCGTCTCCGGGGCGTGGAGCCGAGGTCGTCACGGAGCTGATGAGCATTCTTGAAGCGATCGAGGCGCGGGATGTGGAAGTGGCAGCAGAGCGCTGCGTCGATCACATTCGGGAGGCTGCGCAGACCGCAATGCGCGGCCTCGAGCCCGCACCTGACCGTTCCAGTTAGAGCGCCTAAGCGAGGGGAAAGCAGTCCTGCCCCTGCATCGGATGGTGTGGAGCGGCTTCGATTTTTCGCAGCTTCCCTCGTCGCAGGCGGTTGCCCGCGAGTCCGTCGGGGGTTAGTGGCCCTCAGCGTGGGCGTTGAGGCCCAGCACGTCTGCGGTCGCGGATAGTGATGCCGCTGCGGCTTCCGCATCCTTGTTGAGCCATTCGCCGAGGGCGGGGATCTGTTGTTTGAAGATCGGTCGCCACTCGGTCGGGTAGACGTCGGGGAAGCACTGCTTCAGCACGCCGAGCATGGCGTGCACGGCCGTTGACGCGCCGGGTGAGGCGCCGAGCAGGCCCGCGATCGTCCCATCTCCCCCGGTGATGACTTCGGTGCCGAACTGCAGGATGCCGCCGAGCTTCGGGTCCTTTTTCATGACCTGGACGCGCTGGCCGGCACTGATCATCTCCCAGTCCTCGGTGCGCGCGGTGGGCATGTACTCCCGTAGCGCCTGCATCTGCTTCTCGCGGCTCGCAAACACCTCACCAATAAGGTACTTTTCGAGGTCGAACTGCGTCACGCCGACCTTCAGCATGGGCCCGAGGTTGTGCAGGCGCACCGAGCCGGGGAGGTCCCACCAGCTGCTCTGCTTCAGGAAGTTCGGGCTGAATCCGGCGTAGGGGCCGAACATCAGGCTCTCTTCCCCGTTGACGATGCGGGTGTCGAGGTGCGGTACGGACATGGGCGGCGCTCCGACTGCCGCCTTGCCGTAGACTTTGGCGCGGTGCTCCCGCACGACTTCCGGGTTCGTGGTTCTGAGAAACTTCCCGCTGATCGGGAAGCCGCCGAACCCGCGAATTTCCGGAATGCCCGACGATTGCAGGAGTGGAAGTGCACCGCCACCCGCTCCGACGAAGACGAACTTCGCGTTGACGCGATGGTATCCGGCTCCCGCCGCAGGAGGCAGGCACACATCCCACGTACCGTCGGGGCGTCGTTCGAGCCGCCGCACTTTCCGTTGGAGATGGAGTCGCGCACCGTTTTCGACGAGGTGACTGATGAGCTGGCGAGTGACCTCACCGAAGTCGACGTCTGTTCCGCTCGCGGAACGCGTCACAGCCACTACCTCATTCTTGGATCGACGGTCGATGAGCAGCGGGGCCCACTCGGCGATCTTCGCGGGATCGTCGCTGAACTCCATGTCGGAGAACAGGGGTTCCGTCTTCAGTAGCTCGTAGCGGCGCCGTAGGTAGTCGACGTTCTCTGCCCCCCGGACGAAGGTCATGTGGGGGGTGGGGTTGATGAAGCGTGAGGGCTCGCCGAGCACGCCTTCGCGGACGAGTGCCGACCACCACTCGCGAGACAACTGGAACTGCTCGTTGATCTCGATCGCTTTGTCTGCGGAGAGACTGCCGTCTGCGGCCTCCGGCATGTAGTTCAGCTCGCAGAGGGCGGCGTGCCCGGTGCCGGCGTTGTTCCAGGCGTTGCTGCTCTCGGTCGCGACATCGTCTGCAGACTCGAAGATCTCGATCGACCAGTCGGGCTGCACCTGCTTGATGAGGGTGCCGAGGGTCGCGCTCATGATGCCGCCGCCGATGAGGGCGACGTCCACTGTGTTGTTCCTCACGATCCTCCAGTCTACCTCGCTCGTTCGGGAACGAGCTGCGCCAAGACACTCGCGTCCGCCAGCGTCGCGACCGACGCGTCGATTCGGGCCGTGAATCCGAGCCTGGCCGCCTCACTGGCACGCTGTTTAGCGCCCACGACGGGGCGCACTTCTCCCGCGAGGCTGATCTCCCCGAACGCGACAAGGTCGTGTGCGAGTGGCCGGCCCACCACGGCCGAGTGGACGGCGAGAGCGATCGCCAGGTCGGCCGCGGGTTCATGCAGCTTCACCCCGCCGACGGTCGAAACATATACGTCCTGGTCGTGCAGTTTCACGTCGACACGACGTTCGAGCACGGCGAGAATCATTGCGACGCGTGCGGGGTCGACTCCGCTCGTCACTCTGCGGGGGTTGGGTGTAGCGCTCTTGGCGACGAGCGCCTGCACTTCAACGAGCAGGGCCCGCCTCCCTTCGAGTGCCACGGTCGGGCAGGTGCCACTAACGGGTGTCGCGGAACGGCTGAGGAACAGTCCGCTCGGGTCGGGCACCTCGGAGATCCCCCGATCCCTCATCTCGAAACACCCAACCTCGTCGGTCGGGCCGTAACGGTTCTTCAGCGTGCGCAAGAATCTCAGGGACGTCTGTCGGTCGCCCTCGAAGTGGCAGACGACGTCCACGAGATGCTCGAGCAGACGGGGGCCTGCCACCGAACCGTCTTTGGTGACGTGCCCGACGAGCACCACGGGCGTGCCCCGCTGTTTCGCCGCGCGGATGAGTGCACCGGCGACTTCGCGCACCTGTGCGGGCCCACCAGCTGACCCCTCGATTTCTCCGCTCGCAAGGGTCTGCACCGAGTCGATGATCACAAGTGCCGGGTCGACGGCCTCGATGTGGCCGAGCACCGTCGCGAGGTCGGTTTCGCTCGCGAGGTAGAGGGTGTCGTGGAGCGCACCGGTTCGTTCTGCACGCATGCGGATCTGGCCCGTGGACTCTTCACCGCTCGCATACAGTACGCGAGCGCCCTGTGCAGCAGCCCGTGCAGCAGCGGCGAGGAGCAGCGTGGACTTCCCAACACCGGGTTCACCCGAGAAAAGGATCGCAGCGCCCGGCACGAGTCCGCCGCCGAGCACGCGGTCGAGCTCCCCGATCCCTGTCTGCCGGTGCTGGACCGCGTCACCACGAAGCTGCGTAATCGGGAGCGCTTCACGCCCCGCCACAGGTGCGGCCGCCTGAGTCGTGCGTGCAGTCTTGGCCGACGCCCGCTCCTCCACCGTTCCCCACTGCTGGCATTCACCGCAGCGTCCGACCCACTTCGAGGTCTGCCAACCGCATTCCGTGCACACAAGAGTGCTCGTCGTTTTCGCCATGCGGCGAGCCTAGCGGGAACCTCCGACAGTCGATGCTGACGAGGGGTCTACTTGTGGTTCGGTTTGTCCACGCGATTTTACGTTCAGGCGGCTCCAGCCAAATCGGCTGCTCACAATTTCCAGCATCCACCTCCAGCTCGAATCACGGATGAACAGCATGTCGAGAGCGATCATCGCGAGAGAGAAGGGCCACAGACCCATGAGCAGGGCGATTCCGAGGTGCATGCCCATAAGCGTGATCAGGGCGAAGATCCGGGAAGGTCGCCAGAGCAGCAGGACGGGAAACAGTGTCTGCGCCCACAGCGCCAAGAAGGTCGCTAGATAGATGAGGGGCGAAGACTGCCACAGGAGCTCATTCAATGCTGGGTAGAGCATGAACTGCTCAATTCGAAGCGCATAGAAAAGTGCCGTACCGTCGAGCCACTCCGTGCCGATCAGCTTCCAAACACCCGAGACAACGTATACAACGATGATTTGGAAGCCGCAAAGGATCAGCCCGACGTTGTGGGCCGCATTCGACACGTAGCTCGGAACGATCTTGAGCGGCGCCTTCCCATTTCGAAGACGTCGGTGCCGAAAAAATTTGTCAACCGATAGATGCTCGGTCAGGTTTGCGAACAGCATGAACAGCAGAGTGATACGGATGAGAGTATCTCCACCGTTCAGCACATAGGGGTTATTGGACTGCAAAGCCACGAGCATCACCAACATGACCGGCAGCACAATGCGCGTGAAGGCGCCGATGATGAACAAGACAACGAGCGCCGTCAGTGTGACGTATGCGAGATCAAAGAACAGCGGGTTGTCCTTTGGAAACAGCGTGTCGAAGGTCCAGAAGCCTCTGCGCTTCGCCTCGGCGTTCACCCAAAATGAGGCCTCGCCCCACAGAAATGAGCGCTCTCGAAAGTTTGGCAGGAGCAGAAGAAGCAGCCCCACTCCGAAGATGATGCGGAGGGCTGAGAAGCTTGCCTGATTGTGCTTGCGCACAGTGAGCCACACAAGCAATCGGTCAAATGTCTTACTTACTAGCATGCTCTGCCGCCTTTTCGAACGCGGGCCGGCCACCATATCGGTCGATGAGGGCACTGTACTCATTAATGACACTCTGATCAGTGCGGACGTTCGACTGCCGCCAACCGAACGTGGTCACAGGGGTCTCAAACTGCTGTTCCTCGTCGAACCTGTGGATGAAATCATTGGGTCGTTCCCGGGCAATGCGCCACTGCACACGTTCAATCTCTTCGCCAAACCCCGCTGTCGCATAGAGCGTTGCGTATCGCATCATCATGTAATCCATGCGCAGGAACGAAACCGTTGAGCCGCTGCGACCCAATTCATCGAGGAGTTCATCCGACGGAATCGGGCGATGGTTGCGTCCAATAGCGTGGTGTACGGATCGGGTGGCCGGGTCGCTGTGAACATGGCGACGGTCACCGTGTGATCCTTCGAGAGAACTCTTCACATCCACCTCGAAAGGACCAACGACGATGACCGT
>JBBAFK010000083.1:0-10222 GCA_041655455.1 Leucobacter sp.
CGTGGCGCTTGCTGAAGCTGCCGGCGAGCGTCGTGGAAGTGTCGACCGCGCCCTCGGCGTCGACGCGCGCGATCACCCGGAGCGTGTCGGGAGCCTCGCTGCCGTTCGTCTTCGCCCCGAGCTCCGCGTCGTAGCCGCCGAGCGTCACGACCCGGTGATCAGTCGACTGCTGCAGCGCGCCGGCCTGATCCCTATCGATTCCCAGCGTGAAGCCGTGCTGATCGCCATTCCCCTCGACAGGGATCGCCACCGCACCGCCCAGCGCGCCCGTCGAATCGACGTGCTGGATCGCGACCGGCCCGGCCTGGTTGCTCCACCCCATCTCGCCGTCGCCGACGACGACCACCGCGAGTTCGTCGGGCAGCGGAGCGTCGACGGATTGTGCTGCCGCGGGGGTCGCGACCGAGAGTAACAGGGCGGCTGCAAGCAGGCCGCCGGCGACTGACGTCGCTCTGGACATGGGGTAACTCCTCAGCTCGATGACGCAAACGTCACCCAAGCTAGCGAGGCGAGAAGAACGGGCGTCGACCCCAGGGTGTCGGCGAGGTAAACACGAGCCCGCCAACGAGAAAACCCCCGACCGAGGCCGGGGGTTTTTCGTGACTTTCCAGTAGCTGAGGCGGGGCTCGATCCCGCGACCTCACGATTATGAGTCGTGCGCTCTAACCAGCTGAGCTACTCAGCCACGTGGCGGCTTCTGTGAAACCCAGAAAGTCAGAGCCCCGACCCAGGATTGAACTGGGGACCCCTTCCTTACCATGGAAGTGCTCTACCACTGAGCTATCGGGGCGCATCCACGTCTCGGCCAAGCCGTGCCGTGGCAACCGTTCGAGAATAGCACCTTTCGCATTGCGATGCGAAATCTGCTTGGCTAGTTGCGAGAGCGTCGAAAGACCGCAACTGGAGTCAGAGGAGTGTGGGCGTGAACAGCCGCGTCGTGGCGATCATCGGAGTGGTGTTGGCAGTGTGGATGTCGGCCGGCCGCTGGGCGTTCGGCATCGGCGGATCCCTCACCCTCTGGTACCTGCCTTCGATCGGTCTCGTGTTCGCGGCGCTGCAGATCTGGCTGGCGCACCGGATGACCGTGACGAGGGATCGCGGACGCCGCACCGGCCGCTCCACAATCGTGTCACTGCTGCTCGCATGGGTGTGCGCGATCGGGTTCGGGTTGACCGTGCCCGACAGCCCCGGCGGAGACCTCACCTCGATTATTGGGCTGTGGACCGGGTCTGCGTTCTCAGTCGAGATGTCGATCGCGTTGTGCAACCCGCTCGGCATCATCGCTTTTGCGTGCGCGATCGCGGCTGTCGCGTTCGCCTACGTCGATGCACGCGACCCGAAGCCCGAGGAGGACGAGGCCGACGACTTCCAAGACGATTTCCCCGGCGGGATGGTGCGCCACCCGCTCGCGTAACACTTGCGATCGGGCACCTACCCAAGCCCAGGCTGAAGCTGAAGCCCGGCCTCCAACCCACAGCAGGGCGTGGAGTGGGTGATGGGGTGGGTGACCATACGGGTTGGGGTACATAGCATTCAAAACATCCCCCACCGAGCCCAATCACGGGTGGTTTCAGGGGTGGGAACGCTGAAAAACTACTGAATCATTCACAAAACCCCGGTGACACTGAGGTTACCAAGGTTATATCGGTAGATGCACGCGGGTCGACGTCGAGCAAGCACATGACATCTCAGGCAACGAAGCCTCGAGATTCAGTAGTCGAAGCGACCCCACCCCACACGGGTGCGCGTTGGCGGCGGTTGAAGTTGGGGGTTGGTGCATGGACGACGAAGCGACCCGTGAATTTGAGGTCACGGAGGCAGTACCCGCCGCGCCCGATCTACCCGTTATCCGCTTTTCGATGATCGAACGCCCACAACGATTCGAAAGCCCGCCGCCACCACTCACGCTGGTGCGCGCACCCACCGGCTTCGGCAAGACCGCAGCCGTCGCGCACTGGGCAAAACAGCTCGTTGCGGCAGACATGGGAGTCCTGTGGCTGCAGGCGCACGAGTCAGACGCCGTCGACGCGCTGGGGTTCATCAGCGAGTCGCTCGACGGACAGGGGCTCCCCGTTCCCGCCTCGGCTGCGGCATGCGGTGCGCGTGTGCGGCTCGAAAAGCAGGTGGCGAAACTGTCGACGAACACGGTCCTCATCATCGACAACTACGAGCGCATCACCCAGCCCTCCGTCGATTTCGCCCTCACGGAGCTGATCGAACGCACTCCGCGGTTGAGCCTCGTCGCGATCGCTCCGAGATTCGCGACGCTCGACGGCCCGCTCGTCACGAGCCGACTTCGCACGCAGATCATCTCGGTCGAGGATCTCGCGTTCCGCGACACCGACGTCGCGGCACTTTCACGCATCTACGGCGTCAACGATGCGGAGGCTGTGGGATCCCTCATCGAACTCACGGGTGGCTGGCCGCGCGCCGTCCACGCGGTGATGGCTTCGTACGCGCCGCACACAGGCGGGGAAGATGACGAGATCACCGCCAGCGGTCCGGACCGCTACACGGCGGCCGATCAGCTCACCCTCCTCGCAGACAACTATCTCGACCTCATCGGCTCCGATGAAGCGAGGCGTGTGCTGCTCGCGATCTCCGTGTGCCCGGGGGTGAGCGAGCATACGCTCGCGGAAACCGTGCTGCGGGAAGCGGACGCGGATCCCTCGAGCACCGCCGAATCGCTCACGGCGACACGGCAACGCATCCGCGAACTGAAGGATCTCGGGCTCCTCGTGCAGGTCGGTCGCCCGGATGCGCTGCGGTTCAGCTGCCACCCGGGCATGGTGTCACCTCTTCGCCACCGCGCAACGCAGCACTTCACGGGGGAGGAGCTGCAGCGGTTACAGCGGCATCACGCCGAGAAGCTGGGTGATGATGACCCGCTCGGCGCCATCAGGCTCCAGTGCGAGCTGCGCGACTATGCGGCGACCGAACAGCTCGTGGCGCGACACCTCAGCGAGGTCATCGGCACGGCGAACGACCTCGGTGAACTGCTGCGACATATTCCTTCCGAAGAACTCACCGAGTACCCGGCCATCGCGTCGGTTCGCCTGGTCGCGTCGATCGTCGACCCACTGGTATCGGACGAATGGATCGGCGGGGAGATCAGGGGGCTGCACAGCAGTGTGACCGCACTCTTCGAGGAGGGGCGCCCCTCGCACGAGATCATCAACACGGCATCGCTCCTCGCAGCCGAACGGATGATGAACCACCACGGTCGCGCGCTGGAGATCGCGCGAGACCTCGAACGGCGCCTCAGCAACCTCGACGACGACTCGAACACCTCCATCTCGTCGCGATGTTTCCTCCACGCCACGATCGGCTTCACCGCGTTGCTCAACGGGGAGTTCGAGCTCGCCCACCGCAACTACCAGCAGGCGCTGCATCTCGCGGAGCAGTCGGGGAACACCCTGGAATCGATCCGCGCGCTCCAGGGTCTCGCCCTGTGCGAAGCACTGGAGGGGCGCATCTTCCTGATGGAAGAGCACTTCGTACGCGCAGGGCGGCTCGCCCGAATCCAGGCGAGGACCGGGCTGCGCGCCCTCACCTACGAACAGACGCCGCTGCTCGCGATGCGCGCGGCAATCCAAAGCGACGAGGTGACCTTCAGGCGCATTCGGCAGGAGATCGAGCCCGTGTGCCAGCGGCTCGAGACCTGGGCGATCATCGTGCAGGCGGAGACAAAGCTGAATCGTGCCGTTCGCGGCCCGCACGGCGCAATCGCCGTGCTCAAAAGCCGCCTGGTCGACCAGCACCGCGTTGTCGTGCCCACCCCCTACCTGCTGACCCGCCTCAAGGTCACACTCGCTGACCTGTTCATGTTCCTCGGCGACCTCTCTCCGGCGGCGGACCAGCTCAAGACCATTTCGGCGGACAGCGACGAGTGGCGAATCTCTGCGGCTCGACTCGAACTCATGAGCGGGCGCCCCGAGCAGGCGTGCCGTATCTTCGACACGATGCCCATCGGCGGACTCACCACGCGGCAGCTGTGCGACTACCTGCTCATCTCGGCGGTCGCCTGGTGGCAGCTCGGATCACGGGAGGACGCGCTCGCCGACTTCCGTGCGGCCGTGTCGCGGATGGCCGCGGAGTGCGGGTTCAATCCGCTCTCGACGGTGCCGTACGAGTCGCTTCGCAGTCTCGCCGAGGCGGCAGGTGAAAGCGGGGCCGAGGTGCTCGAGCCTGTGCGGCAAATGCCCGAACCACTCCGCTGCGAGCAGTTCGAACAGTTGAGCCGGGCAGAGCTGCGCACGCTCAAGGCGCTCGAGAGCGGCGAACCTCTCGAACAGACCGCGGTGCAGCTGTTCATCTCACCGAACACGCTGAAGTTCCACCTGCGAAGCATCTACCGCAAGCTCCGGGTGTCCGACCGCGAGGAGGCGGTACGCAGGGCGGCTCGGATGGGACTGCTGGGACGGGGTGAACCCATCGTCATCAATGGTGAAGGCGGGGTCGCGGGTGGAAACACCTGAAACCCGCGCGATCGGTGCGCGTCAGGCGTATCTTGAACAGTGCCGGTGGTGCTGACCCGGGAAACTTCCCCAAGTAACTCTCCCGCCCAGCCCCGTCATGGGTCGTCCGCTCACTGCGGACCAGCGGGCCTCACGGACCATTCGGCTCCCCTGCGGCCCCTGCCCCCCAACTGGCAGGGGCCGCTTCCCCGTGCGCGCCGGGCACGGTGCGTATGGAGTGCACGGTGTGCACGGTGTGCACGGTGTGCACGCCAGGATCCCTAGGCACACGAACCGACCTCGCCGGTGTGGGGCACATCCCTACGCATTCGGGCAGTTGTGCGCGTTTCCCGGGCCAAATGACCTGCACAACTGCCGGATTGCCAGGTGCCGAGCAACCCCGTGGGTGGCGCGAGGGATCCCTTGCAGCGCCTCGGAATCCACCCGTATGGAAGGCCCCACACCCGCGGGTGTTTTTGCAGGTGGGGTACCCCGAAAATCGCGACGAAAGCAGCCGACTTCGGCCCAGGATGAAGACCTGTTGGCTGGCGCAGGAGCCCCTGCCCGAGCCGCAGACAGGGTGAAGCGGTTGGGAAATCAGGTGAGCTCGCACCCGGGCCTACGCGTCAATTGAGTCCTTCTCTTCTCCCCGCAGTCGGTGTTGTCAAGCGAAGGAAAGAGACATGTCTGAACCAAGACCCGGAGGGGCGATACGGCGGATTACCGCCGCCGTCGGCACGTTTGCCCTGGCACTCATGGGGGTGATCGCTCTTTCGACACCGGCGTCGGCGGCGATCCCCGCGAACATCGACACGTCGCGAGACGGGACGAGTTCGATCACCGTTCACAAGCACGCGGAGCCGGCGGTTCCGGGTCAGCCCGGCGACGGGTCAGCGATCCCCGGCGGGCTGCCTGACCCACTCAACGACGTTGAGTTCACGCTGTACCCGCTGACCGGCATCGACCTCTCAACCGAGGCCGGCTGGAACACGGCGAACACCATCTCCGCGGCCATCAACGGCGGCGCGACCGTCACCGTCAACGACCCCGTCACCTCCGTGACGATCGATGGCGAGACCTACCCCGTCGGGTCGGGCACGACGCAGGAGACTGAGACCAACGGCGCCACCACCTTCGGGGCGCTCGACTTCGGCATTTACGTTGTTGTCGAGGGCGCCGACAACAGCACGCCGGGTCACAACATCACCAACAAGGCCGCCCCCTTCGTCGTGAGCGTGCCGTTCGCGACGGGCGACAACACGTGGCTCTACGACGTGCACGCCTACCCGAAGAACTCCGTCACCGGGATCGACAAGACCGTTGACGCCCCCGAGCCGGGGTCGGTGGAGGATCTCAACCGAGACCTCGTGCGCTGGGAGATCTCCCTCGAGATCCCGCGGCTTCCCGCGGGCGAGACCCTCACGGAGGTCGAGCTCGTCGACACGATCGACGCGACCGAACTCGCGTTCGTCGCCACCCCGCCGACCGGCGTGACCGGAAACTCGTACAAGGTGCTGAACTCCTCGGGCATCGAACTGACCGTGCCCGACGGCAGCTTCACCTGGTCGCCGGAACCACCAAGCGGCACCACGCTGACCCTTGCGGCCACGGCGGATGGTCTCACCTGGCTGCAGAACAACGCGCAGGGCGGCAAGGTCGTCGCGAGCGTGCTGACGCGGCTCATGACCGCTGACGTGGACGTGACGAACAACGTGGCGGGCAACATCAACGACACCACGGTCACCACGATGAAGAAGGCCCCGACGGGTGAGCTCGAGATCTTCAAGTGGGCGAACACGGACCCAGAAGAGGACACGGTCACCGGCCTGAGCGGCGCGAAGTTCGCGCTCTACACCTCGCTCGCAGACGCTCAGAGCAACCTGGTCGCGGACCGCGTGGTCGTCGGCGGCGTGAGCGAGTTCGGGCCGACCGACACGAACGGCTACCTGATGATCTCGGCGCTGAAGCCGGGCACCTACTGGCTCGTAGAGACTGTGGCGCCCACGGGCTACCAGCTCGATCAGACGCCGCTCGAGGTGCTCATCGTGGCCGGCGAGACCGTCCGCCCGTCTGAGAACGATCCTGAGGGCTCGAACTACGTCGACATCGAGAATGAGCAGGTTCCGCCGTGGGAGCTGCCGCTCACCGGTAGCAGCGGCGTGCTTGTCTTCGGTCTCGCCGGCGGGGCACTCCTCGCCATCGCCATCGGTTCGGCGATCCTCGCCGGACGCCGCAAGCGGGCTCGCGTCTAACCCGCGAGCGAACCGAGAACGACAGCACCCACGCGAGGGATCATGACGCTCACCGAACTGCAGGCTCCGAGGCGGCGCACACCGAGTGCCGCCTCGGGCCCCGCGGCGCGCGAGGAGCGGGGATCCCTCTCGTGGGGCGCCGTCGTCATCGCGATCGTGTTCTTCACGGGCACGTGCGTGATCACCTACCCGACCGCAGCGGCCTGGTTCACCCAGCTGCAGCAGTCGCAGCGCATCGTCGAGTTGAGTGGCGAGGTGGGCGAACTCAGCCCGAGCGCACGCGAACTCGCGCTCGATGCGGCGCACACCTACAACTCAGCCTTGATCGGCGGCGCCTCGATTGCCGCGGGCGAGCGGCTCCCGCTCGCCGACGCCGACACCGGAATCGACGGCGCCTCGTACAGTGAGCTGCTGCGGGCCGACCGCACCGGGCTCATGGCCCGCCTCAAGATTCCGGCAATCGAGGCGGACCTGCCGATCTACCACGGCACCTCCGATGAGGTGCTCCGCGAGGGTGTTGGCCACCTCGAGGGCACGGCGCTTCCCGTCGGCGGCGCAAGCACGCACTCGGTACTCACCGGGCATCGCGGGCTCGCCGACGCCGAGATCTTCACCCGGCTCGATCAGGTGCACGTGGGCGACACCTTCACGATCGAGGTGTTCGGTGAGGTGCTCACCTATCGCGTGCGCAACACCGCCGTGGTCTCCCCTGACCAAACCGAGTCGCTCCACCCCGAGCAGGGCCAGGACCTCGTGACGCTCGTCACGTGCACGCCCCTCGGCATCAATTCCCACCGCATCCTCGTCACCGGCGAACGCATCACCCCGACTCCCCCGGCCGACCTCGCCAACGCGGGGCAGGCACCCACAGTCCCCGGATTTCCCTGGTGGGCGATCATCGTCGGCGCTACCGCCATCGCGGGTGTCGCCTACGTGCGGCTGAGTTCTCGCCGCCCCTCGACTTCCACCACCCAGCAGAAGGAGAACGACCATGTCTGAGGTCTCCCACTCCCGCACCATCGCACGGATCACGCGACCGCTCCGGACCGAACCCTCCGGAGCGGCCACCCGCTGGTTCAGGGCGCTCGGCGTCGCAGTGGTCTGCCTCGCGATGACGTTCACCGGCGTCGAATCCGCGCTCGCGGTCGATGATGAGGTGGGCATAGGGATCACGGCCGAACCACCTGCTGCGGAAGCCCAGGCCGACGAGACCCCCGGCACCGAGGCCCCACCGGCCGATCCCGCGGAAGGTGAGACTGGCGAGACGCCTCCCGCCGATGATTCCGCGGAAGCGCCCTCCGAAGAACCAACAGCACCACCGGAGGAGCCGGCTGAGGAACCCACGGAGGATCCGACGGAGGAGCCGGTCGAGGGCTCGGTCGCCGAAGATGAACTTGCGCTCCAGCAGAACGCCGAGCTCGAGATCACGCCGTTCGACGCGGGCCCGGACGGGGCGACACCGCCCTACGTGTACTGGACCGTGGAGGACGGCGCGGGTGCCCTCGTGGGGGGCGCGACGTTCCAGTTGCAAGGGCCGCGTACATCCAGTCGGTTCGGCACCAACGTCACATGGAACAACAACTCCACAACCGTTCCCGACTGCACTTCCGCCCCCTGCTCGGGCCCCGACCTCGACCCCGACGAGGGCGAGTTCCTCGTGAAGACGATCGGCTCGCACAACATCTCGGACTCGAACCGCTACCGTGTGCGGCAGGTCACCCCGCCCACGAACTACGCGTTCGTGGATTCCAATCAGTGGGTGCACGGATCCGGGAACGGCAACACCCCTTCCGGCTGGAGCGGCCGGACCTACGACTTCGGCGAGTTCGAGGTGCGCGCCTACGCCACGCTCAGCTGCGCGGCGGGCTACTTCTATTCGATCGCGACGGACGGGGTTGTGCGACAGATCGACGCGAGCGGCAACGTCACCCAGGTAACAGATAGTAGCTGGGATGGCTCGTCCGCGAACGGTCTCGCGATCGGCGCGCACGGTTCCGTCATGTACGGCTACAACCGGTCAGGACGCATCAGCACGGACGTCGCAGAAATTCTTCGGTACACCGAAGCAGGCGGGTGGGAAGAACTACCGAATACTGCATACGACACCGGGGGCAACCGCAGCCTCGTGACTGGCGCGGTCGACCTTTCGACCGGCAAGTACCTGTTCGGCGGCTATCACGACTCCGGCAGCGACCTCTACTTCCGGCTCTACGAGTTCGACCCGGCGAAGTACCCGACCCCCGGTGGCACGGCGGCGTTCCGCTTCCTCGGCCAGTTCGACACCGACGAGGCCGCCGGCAGCGCCGCGAACGGGGACATGGGCTTCGACGCGGCCGGCAACCTGTACATCGTCCGCAGCGGCGATACGACGAACATCTACACGGTGACGGCGGCAACCCTCGCGGGGGCCAACGGCGGCACGCTCGCATTCGGCAAGACGGACGAGATCGGAAGCAGCGTGCTCGGGCTCTCCGACATCAACGGCATCGCGTTCGCGTCAGACGGCCGCGTCTACCTCGGCAACGGCTCGAGCTACGGGCTCTTCGATCCCTCAACCTGGGAGCGCGTGGGAGGCGTCAAGTCCGGCCTCACGAACAGCACCGACCTGGCGAGCTGCAGCTCCCCCGCGACCCTCACCCTGCAAAAGGACGTGAAGGGCCGCGTCGCAGCCGACGATCAGTTCACGCTCACCATCAGCCGCAACACGACCACGGTCTCCACTGCGACCACCGCTGGCGAAGAGACCGGCATTCAGGAGCAGCAGGTCGGCCCCGTTCCGGTGACGACAGGCTCGAACTACACGATCAGCGAGAGCATGGCGACCGGCAGCACTTCGCCAATGACGAAGTACACGTCTTCGTGGGTGTGCACCGACAGCGGCGGCAGCGTCATCGCCTCCGGCAACGGCACCACCGGCAACGTCACCGTCCCCAACGTGCCGGAGGAGAGCGTGAAGTGCGTCTTCACGAACTCGCCGCTCACCTCCCAAGTGCGGGTGACGAAGATGCTGACGGACGGGAGCGGTGCGGACCCCATTCCAGAACCCGACTGGGGCGTCGAGGCCATCGCTACTCGCGAGGGATCGACCGGCACGGTCACGCAGTCACCGACAGCAACGGAGGCGCAGACCGGCGACGACGGCTCCGCGTACTGGACCCTCACCTACGACGCCGCGGACACACGCGCGAGCGTCGAGGTCAGCGAGGAGCAGCGGACGGGCTTCGAGTTCATCGAGGGCAGCTGCCTCATCACGCTGCTCGACGGCAGCTCCTCCGAGGTGACGATGACCGGGCCCGACGGCTTCACCGTCGAGGGCGTGGCGCCCGGGTCCACCGTGCACTGCGCGTTCGTGAACCAGCCGACGATCTCCGTCGAGGTGACGAAGCAGTGGGAGATTCGCGACAGCGGCGGCAACGTCATCGGCACCTACCACCAGCCCGCGCAGCCGGGCGACACCTCGGCGACGCTGCCGAGCGGATTCTCGGCGACACCGACGCTCACGGATCCCTCGGG
>JBBAFK010000084.1:0-9692 GCA_041655455.1 Leucobacter sp.
CGCAACGAACTCTCACCAGTGGAACAGGCAGGACACGAGGGGCCTGAGGTCCTGGTGTGCCCCGAACTCAGCAATGCTGCCTCGCACGAGAGACGAGCTGAGCCGCAGACACATCGGTGGATTCGGGTTAAGAATTAATCCGCGCGCTCAAGGCCAAATTCTTCCGCTGCCTCGATACCGAATAATGGAACGAACTATGGGAAGAAGTCTCCCCTGGTGCGAAGCTTACGGGTTCCCGCGTCCCGTATCGTGAAGGTGACCACTTCGTCGATTACGTCAAAGCGTGGCTCCGTGCTGCGGTCAACGCTCATCGGGGCTTCTCCCCTAAGATTCAGATAGCTGGGCCGGCGACAGCAATCTACGGGCATGGTGAATCACGTCGACTTTTCCACAACTCAAGTGATTGATTCCAGCCGAGGGCACTATGTCGATCTGGTGGGATTGTTCAAGATCACCGGGCTATCTTGGCTGAACGATCAGGAAAGTCGTGCCGCGTTGCTCCGCAAACTCGCTCCATCTAGGCAAGGTTCTCGCCTGCCGCTCGTCGCGCTGCATTCACTCCCGCGATGCGACCGAACGTGGCACCAAGACCTAAAGAACTGCCGCTGCTCGGGTAGAACGGCCAGATTTGGCCCCCTGCCGCCTCTCCAGCGATGAAAAGCCCAGGGATTGGGTGGTGGAGTGAGTCGAGTACACGGGCCTCCGAATCTGCTTTCGGGCCAGTGCCCGTGATGACTATCTCAGAGAGTCGAAGTTCAGCTGCGTAGTACGGACCCTGATCGATCGGTCGAAGGAACTCGGGTTTTTTACCCATGCCGTCGATTCCACAACGCGCTCCGTCATTGTATTGCTCAATCGTCGCAGCGAGTTGGTCTTCTGGAACACCCACCTTTTGAGCAAGTTCGTTAATGCTTGGTGCCGAAGGGATGCGGTTCGCTGCGACCATCTCGTGCAGGATATCGGGATTCCAATTCGGACTCGTCCTTGCTGGTCTCCCTGGATAGGCGCGAGTGCCGCCCGCATAAAATGGGGTTTCCGATGCAACTTGCACATCGAGAGCTTTCGCGTCGAAGATCACAAAGAAGCGGCCACCGCGGAGGACAGCTTGGCGGTCGAGCGCAGAATAATGCGAGTCCTCTGCGATAAATCGCTGACCCGCTGGATCGACGATGACGAGCCAACCCGGCAGGTATGTCTCATGCAAGCGCGTGAACCCCGGGGTCAGCATGCTGCAGCCGCTGTCATGCCCGATAATCGTGGCTCCTACTTGACGCCCAAGATCGATCGCATCGCCGTGTGAACCGTCCTCACCGACATACCAAAGCCAGTCTCCTGCGGCGGCAACTGACGGATAGTGCTCAGCGACCTTCTCGAAGTTTGATCCAAATCCACCGCTAGCAATGATTACTGAATCGGCGGTGATCTCGTCATCGCCGACCGCTGCACCAGTAACGCCTTGCTCTTCAAAAAGCAGTCGGTCGACACGTCGGCCGAGTGCAATATCGATGTCGAGATGCCGCGCTGCTGAAGCAAGGGAATCGATAAGCTGCTGACCCTCGCCCATCGCGACTGCGCAGCGAGGAACGCTCTCATATCCGCCGAGAACTGGAGTGGGGTGAAAATCCACGCCGAGCGAGACCAGCCAATCTACTGTGGATCCAGAATCTGCAGCGAGTCGGCGAATTACGCCTCCGTCGAGCCCCCATTGATTGACGTTCTGATAGTCCTGGTACATCAGGCTCGGCGAGTCCTGGATCCCGGCGGTATCCTGCATAGCCGTCCCCGCCCCAACAACGAGACCAGTGGAAAGCCGCGAGGCACCACCGACAACATTTGCAGCCTCGGCAATGATCACTGCCTCAGCACCAGCCTGCTTCGCTGCGATAGCGGCGCTCAGACCGCTAATCCCAGACCCAATAATCAAAACGTCTACATCGGGCATGGTTACTCCTTTGGAAACTGTTGGACTTCGTTCACCTGAACGACACCACGTATCTTCGCGTTGCGACGAACCGTCTGGAGGACACGTGTGGCAGCATCTTCATCTGAGAACCAAGCTTCAACGATGCATAATTTCGCGTTCTCGTCCGCATCGAGCGCACGGGTGATTGATAGCCGGGACGCGTATGGAACACTCTCTTCAATTGCATCAGATTCAGCGAGCACGATGATCTTGTGCGCCCCCTCCGGCGATTGCCGAAGCACGCGGCGCGGTCCCATGTAAAACTCTGAATTCCTTGTATCAAGAAAGTGTAGTTCGTCATTCTGTGAGTGGAGAACGTCCGCGTGCTCGAAGAATCCCGCTGAATAGTCTTCGCGCGCACGCTGATGTGTCATCGAGACACCGTCAATCCAAGAGGAGTCTTCGCCTTCGATCAGGTGATTCTGAATGTAGCGTTCCGTGAACGTCGTGAAACCCTCGAGTCCCGCCACCAATGGCCCGTGAACAGTTCTCCAGTGCCGGGCGAACTCATAATGGTCAAGCGACGGAAGGCGCCGCAGAAAGCCAAACCGCACCACAGGTGACTGCAGCATCTTAAGGCTTCTCCACGTGAACGTCTGCTCCGAGATAAATCTCCCGCAACACGTCCCATGACGCGAGCTCGCTTACTGCACTCTCCAGTTGGATCGTGCCCCGATCGAGCACCGCAACGCGATCAGCGATAGCGAGTGAATTATCGATGAGCTGCTCAACGAGAAGAACACACAGACCGTCAGCTTTAAGATCGCTGATCGATCCGAATACTTCCTCCACGATTGCGGGCGCAAGGCCTGCGGACGGCTCATCAAGCATAAGCACTTTGGGCTTGGGCATGAGCGCTTGTGCAATTGAGAGCATCTGCTGTTGGCCGCCGCTCAGCAGGCCAGCGGCCTGGTTCCGCTTCCCCTTGAGAATGGGGAACCGCGTATAGGCAGACTCGATCCCTTCATCGACAAAGCCGCGCTGCCTCCGCTGGAGGTAGGCGCCAAGGCGTAGGTTATCCTCAACGGTGCGCGCCCGGAAGATGCGCTTGCCTTCCTGCACGAGCGCCATTCCCGCCGCGACCCGCTTTGGCGCCGTTCCAGTCTGCTTCTCACCAAAGACAAGCACTTCCCCCTCTTTTGCGGGTAGCAGGCCGGCAACCGTTTTCAGCGTTGTCGTCTTACCAGCACCATTTCTGCCGAGCAATACAGTGATTTGACCCGGCTCGCACGATAAAGATAGGCCCCTGATAATCTTCAGCTCGCCATAGCCAGACACAAGGTTTCGAATTTCAAGCCCTGCGCTCATTTGTCGCCTCCCGCGAGTTCGCGTTCAAGCTGCTCACGAGCAGCCTTACCTAAGTAGCTCTCGACAACATCCGGATCATTCCGCACGGACTGCGGCTCTCCGCTGGCAATGATGCTCCCGAGATGGAGCACGTTCACCTGATCGGCAATACTCATGATCATCTCGAAGTTGTGCTCGACGATCACGATAGTCCCGCCGGCAGCACTCACCCTACGGATTACGTTGCTCAGCGTTTCGACTTCGCTCTCGTCGAGTCCCGATGCTGGTTCGTCGAGCAAAATAAGGGCCGGATCGCCGGCAAGCGCTCGAGCCACTTCAAGGATCCGGCGCATACCTAGTGAGAGGTCGAAAGCTCTGCGGTCGGCGTGCTCAACAATGCCGAGAATAGACAACAGACGGATTGCTTCCTCCCGATCCTCACGCCGTGCTCGGCGCGCTGAAGGAAGGTAAAGCATGTCAGCAAGGATCGACGTCCTGCGGCGGGCGTATCGTGCGCTTGCGACACACTCTGCGACGGTCATGCTTTTGGGAACAAGCGGGGACTGGAACGTGCGCGAGACGCCTGCGACAGCAAGCCGGTGAGGCTTGAACCCGGTGACATGGTTGCCACCAATCTTAATCACACCGCTGTCCGGGTTGTAGAACCCCGAGACAATGTTCAGCAGGGTCGTTTTACCGGATCCATTTGGACCAATAAGTGCGGTCACCTGGCCTGCTTTCGCGCTGAGGCTCACCCCTCCTAGCGCCTGGTTGCCACCGAACGCCTTCTTCAAGTCCGTAATTTCGAGATCCTGCCCATTCACTTTCTCAAGCGGTAGCGGGGCACCTAAAGCTGCCTCAACATCCGGCAGAAGTTCGTCGTCGACGAAGCGACTTCGAATCACCTTGTTCAAAAAACCAGCCAAGCCTCCGGTGAAGAAGATGCCGCCGAGGACAAGCAACGCGCCAAACAGCAACAGCGAATACTCCTGGACACCCGTGGTTCGCAGCGGGCCAATTGTGAGTATCGCGGCACCGAAGATCGCACCGTAGATGCTCTCGCTACCGCCAATGATCGATGATGCAAGGATCGCTATTGCCACCGTAAACGCAAATGATCCCGGTGAGATGTATCCATCCTGGTATGCAAACAGTGCACCAGCGGCACCGGCTGGTAATGCCCCCACCATGTATGCAGCGAGCTTGAGCCGAGGCAGTGCCATTCCGAGCGATCGTGCAAGCACCGGGCTCTCACGCATGACTTTAAGCGCTGCACCGTGGCGGGAAGTTACGAAGTTGCGCAGGAGCGCGATGAATATGGCTGCCACGATTATGACGAGCATGTAGTAGCCGGTCGAGTCAAGTTTCTGTCCGAACAGCACGGGTAGAGGTATGCCGCTCAGGCCAGCGGCTCCTCCCGTGATCTCAGGAATCAACTGGGCGACCTTGGGCACGAGCAATACGAGGAAGAATGTGACCATGGCGAGCGACCACGAGCCAAGCCTGATTCCAGGAATACCGGTGATAATTCCCACTGCTGCTGCAGCGATGATACCGATAATCAACGTCAGCGAGAGATCCCACTGATGAATAGCTAGATACCCTGCAAAATAGGCACCGACGGCGTATAGCGCCGACTGCCCCAACGCAAGCTCGCCAGCGTAGCCGAAAGTCATGTTTAGGCCAACAACAAGCATCGACAAGAGTGCGATTGAAACAATGATTCTGAGGGTTCCGTTAGACACGCCGGTAAACGGCAGCACGAGAAGGACCGCAGCTAGAGCTATCGGGAGAATCCAGAACGGCGTACGCACGAATTTTCGGTACGACATCTTCACGGTCACACCACCCTTTCCTTCGTTCGGCCAAAAAGACCCTTCGGTAGCACAAGCAAGACGATGAGCAAAAGAACAAAGACCGAGATGTCTTGCCATTCTGAGCCGAGGAATCGTGCTCCGAGCATCTCTAACAGTCCAACGATGAAGCCGCCAATCAGTGCGCCAAGATAACTGCCAAATCCGCCGATCGCAAGGGCGACAAATGCCTTCACTGCAAGACCATCGCCGAGATGATAAGTCGCGTATGTCTTCGCGCCAACGAATGGTGCCGTCGCGGCGACGAGCGCTCCGGCCACAACGAACGCACCAAGCGCCATGCGCTTGACATCGATGCCTCGCAGCATAGCTGCATCGCGATCCTCTGAACTCGCGAGACTCGCGAGGCCAATCATGGATCGCCGGGTGACGACTGCAACGCCGCTCGCGAGGAGGATAGCGATCGCTGTAATGGCGAGATCTATGACCCCCACTGCCGAGCCAAACACCTGAATCTGCCCAAGGCCAGTGAGGTACGGAGTTCGGATCGGTTCGGGCCCCCAAATGACAAGTGCTGCGCCGGCCATCAGAGTGGAGACACCCACAGTCGTGACCAGCTCGTTGTGCTCACCTTTTCCCGCAAGGCGACGGATAGCCAGTATTTCTTCTAACGCTCCGATTACTGCCCCGACAATCGCACACAGGAGAATCGCCAAGGGTATCGGCAAACCATAACGTGCGCCAGCGTCGAGTGCAATGAACGTGCCGATCATGAGGAACTGCGCCTGCGCGAAGTTAAACACTTTCGAAGCGACAAAGACGATGTTATACCCGATCGCGACGATCGCGTATATGGCGCCGATCGAGAGTCCGGCAGAGAGTGTGGTGATCAAGTTAGGACCTTGTCTCCCTAATAAAGTGTGTGCTCAGAGGGTTCCGAAGGAGTTCTCCCCTCGGAACCCTCACGAGAAAACGTCTACTCGACGGGCTCAATTGTGCCGCGCGACATTGGTCCAGCATTCACGTAAATGAATGCTTCCTCGGGAGTGAGGTTAATGAAGTGGTTCTCGGCAGAGTAGTAGGAATCGAGCGGGAACGTGACCCACGCTCTCTCCCCTTCCGGCGCCTTAAGATTCTCCATTGCCTCTGCAACATCGGCGGCCTCGCTGGAGCCCGCCTGTTCGACGGCGGCCTTCCACAAGTACAGGCCATCCCACGGGTAGGAATACAGCTGCATGGACTGGTCGAATTTCGAACCTTGCTCATCGAGCGACGCTATAAGTGTCTTGAATGCTTCTGTATCCGCCGACTCGCGCTGTGCGGTGTTGATTGGGTGAATCGTTGTCTGGACATTTACCCAATCTTCTTCTGAGCTAACGAGCTTGAGGTTAACTCCATTGCCAATGCTGTTAGTGCCCCACGTGTCGATATCCCAGCCAATCTTCGTACGACTCTGCAGCACGTAACCGCCCGGTGCGCCGTATCCTTCAACAAACAGGACTTCGGGGTCAGTTGCTCGCAGACGCTGAAGCTGCGCTGTCATATCCAGATCAGCTGGTGCATAGATCTCGAATGCCGCATCGATGCCTGCGTCTTCAAATGCCTTCTTATAGTTGTCAGCCGCATTCTGGCCGTTAGCATCAGAGTTGGTAATCATCGCTACCTTCGTGATGCCTTCCTTCTGCAGCCGTTGAACTGCGTTCTCAGCATCGAGGCTCGCTTGAACCTGGAGCGCAAAAGCATACGGGTAGGCTTCTTGGTCATTGATCTTATCGTTTGACGGCGTTCCCATTGAGAACACTTCATTCCGGGTGAGTAGGGGAAGCATGGCGAGCGCAATGTTGCTCGAAACCCCGTGATACACGAAGTCAGGCTTCCTGGAATCAAGCTGCTCTTGAAGAAGCGTTGTCGCTTTCGAAGCATCAAGCTGGTCATCGACGATCTTGAGCTCAAGTTGACGCCCATCGACGCCGCCGTCCGCATTGATAGCCTCGACAGCTGCGGTGAGTCCTTCGACCTGCGCCTGCGATGACGCTGCGAGAACTCCGGTCAGAGAGACGTCTGCATAAATTAGGTAGGTCTCGTCAGCACCTGCCACATCTGCGCCTGACGCATCAGAACCTGCAGCGCACCCTGTGAGCAATGCTGCAATCGATAGGGTCGCGATAGCGCCCAATCTTGTTTTTCTGGAAACCACGCTGTTCCTCCGTACCTCGATTAAGGGGTGTCGATCCATAAATTGGCTGCTTGCCAAGGACAACTAGGCTACTATACCATCAATTCTACATACATCAACAGAAAATATACTGATTGGAGAGTGTGATGGAGAGCCTCAAAGGAAAGAGCATTATCATCACCGGAGCGGCATCCGGAATGGGCGCAGCCACTGCAACGATGGCGGCGGCACGGGGAGCCTCCGTCGTTCTAGGGGACATCGACAGCAAAGGTGCCTCAGCCGTAGCAAAGTCAATCGTCGATGCAGGGGGAATAGCTATTCCTGTAAAGAACGACGTGAGCAATCCTGACGACGCCAAAAAGCTTGTGGCGATCGCAGTCAAGGAATTCGGTGGGCTACATGGAGCCGTGAATAACGCAGGAGTTGCAGCGAGCGGGAAAAAGCTGCACGAGGAGAGCCTCAACACCTGGGACCGCACTATCGCCATCAATCTCAGCAGCGTCTTTTACGGAATGCAGGCTCAGATACCTGAGATGTTGAAGTCGGGGGGCGGCTCTATCGTCAATGTTTCCTCGGTGACGGGGGTTCTCGGGGCTCCTGGAGCGGCTGCCTATACCGCCGCGAAGCACGGTGTCGTCGGGCTTACGCAGGTTGCCGCAATTGAAAGTAGTTCCGACGGTATCCGAGTCAATGCGATCGGGCCGGGCTATATCGAAACAAAGATGATGAGTGAACGACTGACCGATGAAACTCACCGGGCGAATCGGCTCGCCCTTCATCCGATCGGGCGCTTCGGTGTCGCTGATGAGGCCGCCGCGCTTATCCTCTTCCTCCTCTCCGATGAGGCAAGTTTCATCACCGGAGCTTTCTACCCCGTCGACGGCGGGTTCTCAGCGGCCTGAACTCCTCTAGGCCTTCTTCGATTCCAGTCGAAAATTGCCCGCAAGCCAGGTGGCAGCTTCCTCAACAGCCAGGGGCGCGTCAGAGGTCAACGCCGTGAAAGAAACAAAACCGTGTATCTGTCCCGAAAAGCGGCGCACAACCGTAGAAATTCCTGCGTCGTTGAGAGCAGCACCGTAGGCCTCTCCCTCGTCGCGAAGCGGATCGTACTCCGCAGTAACGATGTACGTCGCAGGAAGTCCTGCAAGATCAGCGGAAACACCTGGTGAGACATCGTCACGATCAGCGACGTCTTGCTCGCCGAGATAGCTTCTCCAGAAGAACCGTAATTGATTTGCCGTGAGCACATAGCCTTCGGCGAAATCCGAGTATGAAGATGTCGCTCCGGAGGCATCGAGAACTGGGTAGAACAACAGCTGAGCCAGCACCCGAACTCCCTCTTCACGTGCTCGCCGTACGATACTGGCGGCGAGATTCCCCCCTGCACTACTTCCCCCAATAGCAAGTCGATTCGAATCACCGCCCCAGGACTCAACCTCACGAAGAATCCAACGCAACACAGTCCAGCCCTCGTCGAGCGCAACTGGATAACGGGCCTCGGGGGCAAGTGAATAGTCCACGCTGATGACGACACATGGGGTCAATACTGCGAGACGGCGACAGGCATCGTCATTCGTCTCAAGATCTCCTCCAACCCATCCTCCACCGTGAAGAAATAGCATTACGGGGAGCGGCTCAATAGCGTCATTTGTACCGTCAGGTCGATAGATGCGCACGCGTACGTCATCGACAGTGATGTCATCCGTACGTGCAGGAAATGGATTCTCACTTGGAACGCGGCGCATTCCCGCACGAAGCACAGCTGCAAGCTCTTGCTCAGCTGCAGTTCCAATATCGGACGTCTCCCATCCCACCGCCTGATCCACTTGTGCGGCGAGAACGTCCTTCAGCTCGTACTTCACGCCCGCGCCACTCGTTTGCTCTGGCAACATCATCCTCGCTCCTCGTAAATAAAGTTCACTGCCGACCGTTCTCGCCGATAACATTTATTGTCTTGTTTTGGCTGCTGCGTCGCGCTCTGACCGAGCAGAATATAACGCGGCATGACATGAGTATGGATATGTCATCATTCCGGAAATGGTGCATTCCGAAGCATCCGACTCACGACATCAACTCGGGGACGACCCTTGGTAAGGAGCGCTCGCCATCGCGGGTCGTCAGCGAAGTGAGCCCAATTGGATATGGGGCTGCCTGAGTGCTCAAGAAGATAAACAAACTCATTTGGCCGCTCTTCAGAGGACCAGAACCCAACTGCGCGCATGCCGCAGTCTGCGAACACTTCACGGATGCCTCCGAATCGTCCGAGAAGCTCCGCCATTCGACCGGGCTCTACGGAGTATTCGCGAAGTTCAAAGATGCCAGTCATGCTTGAGCTCTCATGGGGTGGGCTGTGTCAAGTTTTGTAGACAGTCTCTTTGTTGATCAGGCCGCGGTTGCGTCCTGAAGATCATCGCCCTGCTCGTAAGCACGGCGCACATCGGCCGGGGTGCGA
>JBBAFK010000085.1:0-9530 GCA_041655455.1 Leucobacter sp.
CGACGATCTCCGTCGAGGTGACGAAGCGGTGGGAGATTCGCGACAGCGGCGGCAACGTCATCGGCACCTACCACCAGCCCGCGCAGCCGGGCGACACCTCGGCGACGCTGCCGAGCGGATTCTCGGCGACACCGACGCTCACGGATCCCTCGGGAACCGTCGTCGATGCCGCGTGGGGCACCGCGATCCCCGGCTACCTCGCCGGAGCGGAAGTCACCGCGAACGAACGCGCGGTGACCGTTCCCGCTGGCTGCGAAGTGACCGGCTCGAAGGCGACCGCGTTCAACGGCACCACCCTTCCCGCGCCGGCCACGCTCCCCTACACGGCGACCCTCACCGGCACCCCCAACCCGAACTCGGTGCAGATCACGAACAGCGTGACGTGCTCGCAGGAGCTCACCCTGGTCAAGGAGGTCGCCTTCGGCAGCACGGCGGCGACGGCGTGGACCCTCACCGCGACGGGGCCGACCGGAGCCCTCCCCGGGCCGAGCGGCACGACCGGCAGCGACGAGGCGACCGCGCCCGTGACGGCGCTCGCAGCCTACGCACTGTCGGAGTCGGGCGGGCCCACGACATACGTGCCCGACGAGGATTGGGCGTGTGTCGCCGACGGCGGAGGAACCCTGCCGCTCGAGGAGGGATCGGTGCAGCTCGGCTACGGGCAAAGCGCTACCTGCACGATCGTGAACACAACCGCAAAGATGACGCTCCTGAAGCGCGTCGGCGACTGGGCGGCACCGGCGGAGTGGACGCTCCACGCCGACCCCGCCGCGAACGACTTCGAGTTCGAAGAGTTGGAGACGCCGGGCGCCGCTTCACCGAGCGCGACCAACACGTGGGAGGTGCGCCCCGGGCAAGGGTACGCGCTCACGGAGACGGTGAGCGACGGCGGATCCCTCGCCTACGTGCTCGACCGAGTCGAGGTGTGCATCCACAGCACCGCGCAGGATTGCCTCGAGGACGGCGCCACCTGGCAGACCGTCGCGGACCCGGCCTCGGTGCAGGTCGCCGCGGGCGAGCACGCCATCTTCCGCTTCGTCAACGAGCGGCAGCCAGGCTTCCCGCTGCCCCTCACCGGCGGGCTCGCGAGTGACATGTTCCTCATCGGCGGCGGGCTCACAGCCCTGGTCGCGGCGGGTGCCGCGGTCTGGTTCTGGCGGCGGAAGCGGCTCGGACTCGCCGGGTGAGTCTCAGAACGTGACCTTCACCCCGTGAACGAATCGGCCGCGGCATCCCGAACTCGTGGATGCCGCGGCCTCTGCGATCCCTCGCCGATAGTGCGGGGAGACGCTCGAGTGAGCGAGTAGCTTAGACGACCTTGGTGACCTGGTCGAAGCCGAGCTCGACCGGGGTTTCGCGCTCGAAGAGCGACACGAGCACGGTGAGCTTGCCGGCGGCGGGATTGATCTCGCTGATCGTGCCGGGGAGCCCCTCGAAGGAGCCCGACTTGATCGTAATGGTCTCGCCGATCTCGAAGTCGATCTCGACGTTGCCCTGCGCGGCGGCGGTCGCGGCTGCCGATCCCTTTGCGGCTGCCGCGGGCTCGAGCTCGACGGTGCTCTTCAGCATCTCGAACGCCTCGTTGATTCGCAGCGGGACCGGATTGTTCGCGTTGCCGACGAAGCCAGTGACACCGGGGGTGTGGCGCACGACGCCCCAGGTGTGCTCCGAGAGGTTCATGCGCACGAGCACGTAGCCCGGGATGCGCACGCGGGTGACCATCTTGCGCTGGCCGTTCTTGACCTCCATGACCTCTTCCATCGGCACCTGGATCTCGTAGATATCATCTACGGCGCCCATGGTTTCGCGACGGTTCCAGAGGTTCGACTTCACCTTGCGCTCGTACCCGGCGTAGGTGTGGATCACGTACCACTTGCCGGGGCGACGTCGCAGATCCTTCTTGAACGCTTTGTAGGGATCCTCTGCGGCCTCTGCTTCTGCGGCAGCTTCCTCTTCGGCAACCGCCTCTTCCTCGACGATCGCGTTGGCTGCGGCTTCCGCTTCTTCGACGTTGTCGATGTCGAGGGCGTCTTCGACCGCGGCGTCGGCAACGGGGTCGTCGGACTGCGCCGCCAGCGCGTCAAGCGCGGCGTCGAGGTCGACCTCGGGGGTGTTGCTGTTCTCGCTGGTCATGTTTACTGCCCTAACTGTGCTGGAGGTGTGTCGGTAACGGCTGCGGCGGTCGGGGTGCCAATCAGCCGAGCGGCGTGCCAAACACGAAGACGGTTACCCACCCGAAGATCTGATCGAGAACCCACACGAGCGCCATCATGATGACGACGAACGCGAGGACCACAAGGGTGTAGTTGATCAGTTCCTTGCGCGTCGGAGTGACGACCTTCTTCAGCTCCGCGATGACCTGCTGGATGAAAAGGACGACCCGGCCGAACCAGCTTCGTTTCGCGGCGCGATCCGCCTTGGCGCGCTCGACGACTCCGCCGTCGCTCTCCTCGACTTCACTGCTGCTCACTGGTTGTCCCTTCCATCGCCCCGCCCGACGCGAAGTGCGCCGGACGGAAGTGGCAGGGCGGACAGGACTCGAACCTGCAACCTACGGTTTTGGAGACCGTTGCGCTACCAATTGCGCCACCGCCCTATGGAGTCGATCTCGCGTCAGAATCGGTATCGACCCCCGCGCCTGCCGAAGCACTTACGGGCATAGAAAATTCTGGCGAAAGTCAATCACCGTGGGACACTCTACGCGATCGAGAACCCGTTGTCGAACCGCGCGCCCGTGAAAACCTGCGCGCGGGCCGAGAGTTCGAGGGGGTAGGGATCCCTCGCCGCCCCGCCAGGTCGCCGCGTGGATAGGATCGAAGTGTGAGCTATATCTCTCGTCTTTCCAAGAAGCTCGGCGCCATCGCCGAATCCGCCACGCTGAAGGTCGACGCTAAGGCGAAGGCGTTGCAGGCAGAAGGCCGTCCGGTCATCAGCTATGCGGCCGGCGAGCCCGATTTCTCGACGCCCGCGCACATCGTCGACGCTGCCCGCGCGGCCCTCGACGACCCGAAGAACTTCCGCTACACGGCGGCCGCGGGCCTCACCGAGCTGCGTGAGGCGATCGCCGAGAAGACCGCCCGCGATTCGGGGTGGGATGTTCCGGCGTCGCAGGTGATCGTCACGAACGGCGGCAAGCAGGCCGTATATCAGGCGTTCCAGGCGCTGCTCGACCCGGGCGACGAGGTGCTCATGCCCGCCCCGTACTGGACGACGTACCCCGAAGCCATCCGGCTCGCGGACGGCGTTCCCGTTCCCGTGTTCGCGGGGGCCGACCAGGGCTACAAGGTGACCGTTGAGCAGCTCGAGGCTGCGCGCACCGACCGCACGAAGGTGCTGCTGTTCGTGTCGCCCTCGAACCCGACGGGTGCCGTCTACTCCCCCGAAGAGACGCGGGCGATCGGCGAGTGGGCGGAGGCCAACGGCCTGTGGATCGTCGCCGACGAGATCTACCAGAACCTCGTGTACGACGGCGTGCGTGCCACGTCGATCGTTGAGGCCGTGCCGGCGCTGCGGGATCGGGCGATCCTCGTGAACGGTGTCGCGAAGACGTACGCGATGACGGGGTGGCGGCTCGGCTGGATGCTCGGCCCCGCCGACATCATCAAGGGTGCCGCGAACCTGCAGTCGCACCTCACCTCAAACATCAACAACATTGCACAGCGCGCCGCGATCGCCGCGCTCACCGGCACGCAGCAGCCGGTCGAGGAGATGCGGCAGGCGTTCGACCGCCGACGCCGTGTGATCGTCGAGGAGCTGAACAAGGTGCCGGGGTTCCACTGCCCGACCCCCGAGGGCGCCTTCTACGTCTACGTCGACGTGACCGGAGCATTCGGCAAGACCGTTCGCGGTGTCACACCGACGACGTCGCTCGAGCTCGCTGATCTCATCCTCTCGGAGGCGGAGGTAGCTGCGGTGCCCGGCGAGGCATTCGGCCCGAGCGGCTACCTGCGGCTGAGCTACGCGCTCGGCGACGAGGCGCTTCTCGAGGGTGTGCAGCGCATCCAGACGCTGCTGTCGGAAGCCGAATAGGGGTCGCGGCATGGCGGCGGCGGAAGCAGCGGAGGAAGCGCGACGATCGCGCTCCCATCGTCGCTGAGCGACGCGACAGCTTCGCTGGGCCAGTCTGGCCCGCTACCAGGAATCGTGCGGCGAACCTCCCCGGAGACCGTCCGTTCGCCCGAATACCGTGCCCTCGCGCTGTGACCCCTGCCCCCAAAGTGACGCTCCCCCATCGACGTACAGCTGCTGCAGGGTGACGTGCCCGCTCTGGCCGGAAAGCGGAAAGCAGGCAACCTCGGCGACGTCTCGCGGGTCCGCGATGCAGCCGAGCGGCAGAAATCGGCCCCTCAGCACCCAGACTTCGGGCCCTTTTCTGCCACTCACACGCCACACACGCCACACACACCGCGCACGCCACGCCCGCCGCGCACGCCGCGCACACCGCGCACACCGCGCACGCCGCACCCGCCGCGCCCACCTGAGAATTGCATGCGTACGCATCTTGTTTACTTACATGCGTATGCATATACTTGAAGCAGTCATCATCGAACGGAGCACATCATGGAATTCGGGATCTTCTCGGTCAGCGACGTCACCCGCGACCCTGTCAGTGGCGAAACCCCCAGCGAAGCCGAGCGCATCACCGGTCTCGCCGAGATCGCCGTGCACGCCGAGAAGGTCGGTTTCGACGTCTTCGCGGTCGGCGAGCACCACAACCCGCCCTTCTTCTCGTCGAGCCCCACCACGTTTCTCGCGTACCTGGCCGCACAGACGAGCACACTGAAGCTTTCGACGAGCACCACGCTGATCACCACGAACGACCCGGTACGCATCGCCGAGGAGTACGCGATGCTGCAGCACCTCGCGAAGGGCCGCATGGATCTCATGCTCGGCCGCGGCAACACCGCGCCCGTCTACCCGTGGTTCGGCAAGGACATCCGCTCGAGCCTTCCGCTCGCCCTCGAGAACTACAACCTGCTGCACCGCCTGTGGCGCGAGGATGTCGTCGACTTCGACGGCAAGTTCCGCACCCCCCTGCAGGGCTTCACCTCGACACCGCGCCCCCTCGACGACGTACCCCCGTTCGTGTGGCACGGGTCGATCCGCACGCCCGAGATCGCGGAGCAGGCCGCCTACTACGGCGACGGGTTCTTCTCGAACCACATCTTCGCGCCGAGCGAGCATTCGCTGCGCCTCATCAACTTCTACCGTGAGCGCTACGAGCACTACGGGCACGGCAAGGCGAAGGACGCGATCGTCGGCCTGGGCGGTCAGGTGTATGTCGCGAAGAACTCGCAGGACGCGAAAGACCAGTTCCGCCCCTACTTCAACGAGGCTCCCGTCTACGGCCACGGACCCAGCATGGAAGATTTCACGCGTCAGACCCCGCTGACCGTCGGCAGCCCGCAGGAGATCATTGACCGGACCCTCGGGTTCCGCGATATCTTCGGCGACTACCAGCGGCAGATGTTCCTCATCGACCACGCCGGGCTTCCCACGAAGACCGTTCTCGAGCAGCTCGACCTGCTCGGCTCCGAGGTGCTGCCGGTGCTGCGTAAGGAGACCGAGGCGCGGCGCGATCCCTCGGTGCCGCACTCGCCGTCGCACGCCGACCTCGTGAAGGCGAAGTACGGCGATGAGGCGCCCCGTCAGCCGCGCCCCAACGCGAACCGCGGTGATAACGTGACCGGCGGCTCCCCGTACCAGGACTCACCGATGAAGAAGGGTGCTTCGTTCGGACTGTAGGGATCCCTCGCCCCCACCAACCTCGCCCCATCAGCCGCTACCCCGAAAGGACCGACATGACCACCGCCACACGCACCGATGTTCGACTCGCCAACGAGGCGTGGGAGTCGGTGCTGACCGCGCACGCGACACTCATGTCCGTCTTCGGGGCGGAGGACATGTGGGCGGAGGTGAGTATGCGCGAGTACGACGTGCTCTACACGCTCGCGAAGAGCGACGGTCCGATGCGTATCAGCGACCTGCAGGGTGGCGTGCTGCTCAGTCAGCCGGCGATGTCGCGCCTCGTGGACCGGCTCGTCGCGCGCGGGCTCATCGACCGCTGCCCCGACCCGGTCGACAAGCGGGCGGTACGAATCTCACTCACCGAGGAGGGCGCACGGTTACAGCGCGAGGTCGGGCGGGCGCACGGCCGGAGCGTCGCTCGAGAGGTGAGCGGGGCACTCTCCCCCGAGGAGATGAGGGATCTCCGGCGCCTCTGCTCCAAGCTCGCCGGCTCCGCGTGACGGTGCCGCGTGACGGCGCCCGCGTTCCGGTCTTGGGTTCCGGCCCTGGGTTCCGCCCGAACCCAGTTCGAGTGTCCGGGTTCCACCCAAGACGCCGCTCCCAGGTCCCGCGATCCCTCGGCTTCCTTCCAAGGCCGCCCAGTCACACCCACTCCGTGACGCCTCGACACCTCGACACCTCGACACCTCGACACCTACAAACGGTATGCAATCTCCCAAATATATGGCCAAATACCCCGATAGCGGCATATATTCCGCAAATTACATAGGGATCGCCGGAAGGTCACCCTAACCGCCGAACCGCCGACTTTCAGACTTTGTAAGGACACACCATGAACACACCACTCGACGGAAACCTCACCCCACCGCAAACCGCGAACAACACCCCAACCACCCCGACCACCTCGCGAACGATCGTCGTCGTGAGTGCGGGAACGAGCGATCCCTCGACGAGCACGATGCTCGCGAACCGCGTCGCCGAGCAAGCCGCCGAGATTGCAGCGGCCGGCGGCGTTGAGCTGCGGATCCGCCACGTTGACCTGCGATCCCTGGCCCAGGACGTCACGACGGCGCTCGTGTCACAGTTCGTGTCACCCGCGCTGCAGGAAGCGAGCGACGTCATGCGCGACGCCGACGGCATCATCGCTGCGACCCCCGTCTACAAGGCGGGCGCGAGCGGCCTCTTCACCTCGTTCTTCCAGGTGCTCGACAACGACCTACTCATCGGAACGCCCGTCGCACTCGCGGCGACCGCGGGCAGCCCGCGCCACGCGCTCGTGATCGACGACCAGCTGCGCGGCCTGTTCTCGTATCTGCGGACCGTCACCGTTCCGACGTCGCTGTTCGCCGCCCCCGACGACTGGACGAGCAACGAACTCGGCTCGCGCATCTCGCGCGCCGCAACCGAACTCATGGCACTTGTCTCAGGCGGGTTCCGCGAGACGGTGCGCGGCGAAAGCTGGGGCGCCTACCAGCACTCGTACGGTTCGGCGGGCGGCACCGAGCTCGGCATCGAGCTCGCCAGCGACCTCATGAAGCTCGCGACCGGCGGGCGCGCGTAGGGCGGCGTCGACGGGCCGGCCGTAGGGGCTCGAGACGGGCGCGCGAAAGGCAGCGTCCGACGGGCGGCGGGCCGTAGGCCCAGCTCACTTTAGGAGTAGGCCCAGCTCACTAAAGGAGTGGCCCAGCTCACGACAGGTGTACGCCCGGCTACGTAGAACTGGTGCGCAGGGCGGTCAGCGATCCACTAGCTAGCGGCTACCGGTCCTCGCACGGGATGTCGCCGTCGGAGTAAACGAGGGTCGCCTGCTCGGAGTCGGAGATGATCCCTTCTGCGGCAGTGCACCACAGCGGTGCCGTCGGGTCGTCGACTGAACCGTCGAGCGCGACGACGAGTCTGCTGCCATCCCAGTGGGCCTTCGCGTTCTTGTCGGCGAGTGCCGACTCGATCGCGGTGATCACCGCGTCGTCAGTCGAGTCAAACGCGCGGCCCTCATTGCCCGAGTCGGCATCACCCGAGTCGGTGCCACCAGCACCCGCACCGGCGTCGCTCTCGTCGGTCTGCTCCGCGACCGTGGCGTCACCGGCGTTCTCGCTGTCAGCCGCGCCCCCAGATTCGGTGCCGCCCGAGCTGCAGGCGCTCAGTAGCAGGCCCGCTGCGGCGAGCGCGGCGATCAGAACGGCGGTGGTCTTCTGCGACATGGCGGTCTCCGAGTCTCGGTGGAGCGAACGGCGGCACACGGCGCCACCGCACGGACACTGCCGACCCTAGCCGAAGCACAGGGTTTCGCAAACACGGGGTTTCGCAAGCACAGAGTTTCGCAGGCGGAGGGTTTCGCAGGCGGAGCACTCAACTCCAGACGAAGAGGCGCTCACACCTGTCGGTACCCGTACGCATGAGCACCGCACGGAGGAGTCCCCGTGCGGTGCTTCTGTGTCGCACTCACTACACAGCGCTGCGCCGCACTGCGCTGCACCGTGCAGCACGGAGCCGTTGTCGATACGGCACCGCGCCGCCCGGCATTGCACGGCACCTCTCCGCCCGGCACCGAGCCGCCCAGCCCGGCCCCGCGCGACGCGGCCCGAGCCCCTACTTCCCGGTCACGTACGAGTCTGCGACGTCGAGCGCGGCATCGATGATGTCGAGGCCGGCGACGAGGTCCTCCTCCGAGATGATCAGCGGCGGCGCGATCTGCAGGCGGTTGCCCGCGGCGAACGGCCACAGCCCGCGCTGCTTACATGCGGCGACGACCGCGTTGAACGGTGCGGCCGCCTCGCCAGTCGCGTTGAACGGGATCAAGGGTTCGCGGGTGTCGCGGTCGAGCACGAGCTCGAGGGCCCAGAAGAGTCCCTTGCCCCGGTATTCGCCGACGGACGGGTGCTTTTCGGCGAACTCGCGCAGGCGCGGTTCGACGACGCGTGCGCCGAGGTCTCGGACGCGCTCGATGATCCCTTCCTCTTCGAAGATGTCGAAGGTGGCGACGCCTGAGGCGCAGGCGAGCGGGTGGCCCGAGTAGGTGAGCCCGCCGGGGAAGGGCCGCTCGGCGAACGCGTTGTGGATCGCCTCAGACATGACGACGCCGCCGAGCGGCACGTAGCCGGAGTTGACGCCCTTCGCGAAGGTGACGAGGTCGGGAGTCACGTCGAACCCCTGGTAGGCGAACCATTCGCCGGTGCGACCGAAGCCGACCATCACCTCGTCGCAGATCATGAGGATGTCGTACTTGTCGCAGATCGCGCGCACGCCGGGCAGGTATCCGGGTGGCGGCACGAGCACGCCGTTCGTGCCGGTGACCGTTTCGAGCACAATCGCGGCGATCGTGGCCGGCCCCTCGAGCTGGATCTGCTGCTCGAGGTGCGCGAGCGCGCGCTCGGTTTCTTGCTCGGGGGTCTCTGCCCAGAACGCGCTGCGGTAGGCGTAGGGGCCGAAGAAGTGCACGACCTCGCCGTCGATGACGTCGTTTGCCCAGCGCCGCGGCTCACCGGTCATGGTGATCGCGGTGCCGGTCGAGCCGTGGTACGAGCGGTAGCGGGTGAGGACCTTCCGCTTCCCGCTCGACTGCCTGGCGAGACGCACCGCATACTCGATCGCCTCAGCGCCGCCGTTGGTGAAGAACACCGAGCGCGCGCCCTCGAATGAGTGCTCGATGATGCGCTTGGCGAGCTCGCCGCGCACGTCGTTCGCGAACGCCGGCTGGATCGTCGCGAGTCGGCCTGCCTGCTCCTGGATTGCCCGCACGAGGCCGGGGTGCTGATGCCCGAGGTTCAGGTTGACGAGCTGCG
>JBBAFK010000086.1:0-9151 GCA_041655455.1 Leucobacter sp.
GACCCGGCAGCGCAGGCGGCAGCCAAAGAGCTCTCCAACGACCCGCGTACGAATGAGCAGCTCGCGCACGATCTGCTCATCGACGTATTGGGAGCGGGCGTCATGGCAGACGCTGAGGCAGTGTTCGGCGCGCGGCAGCCCGGAGTGCGGTTGGTTCAGATCGTGGACCGGGAAGCGTACTTGGCGGAGCAGCAGGCGAAGCTCACAGCAGAACAGGCACTTAAAGCGAACGGCGCGTTTGCATCAGAGCCGGAGATACCCACGGCGCAGTCCACGGTGTTTCTCGAAGACGGACTTGAAGCGATACCGGCATCATTCGCGGCGAAACAGCGGTGTGCGAGCGGTGTCCGCCCCGTTATCGCCGATCGCTCAGGAAATCCGCTAGATGTCGGGCGAGAACAACGCCTCTACACAGCAAAACAGCGCGTCGCACTCGCGGTTCGAGACGGAGGCTGCCGGTGGCCGAGCTGCGATCGCCCCGCCTCCTACTGCGAAGCTCACCACATCGACGAATGGGTAGCCGACACCGGCCGCACCGACATTGACCGCGGAATTCTGCTCTGCCGATTCCATCATCTTCAACTCCACAACAACGGATGGCGAATCACGCGAGATAACCTGGGCGAATTTCTCCTCCATTCACCCGAAGAAGTCGCTGCGCGAAGTTCGATCCAGAACGAGGGGACAAGTGTGTCCGGAACTGACCCCGGCGGTCATCGAAGGTCAAGAGAAGAAGATTCATCGACGACGGAGCGAACAGGGCTCGAACTCAGACCACCATTGCCATTGTCATACGCGTGGCAAATGGCGTCGCCGCCCGATGGAGCGCCGGCGGACGAGGTGAGGAGCCCAGTTGCGGCTGCACGAGCAGGCACCTGGCGGAGCCGAACGCCGCAGTCTGCGGCCGCTCTGGCAAGTGACGAATCAGGGCCTACGCTGGTTGAGCCTGCTCTATTGCGGCGCGAACAGGTTGAACCTGTGCAGCCCACCCTGGTCTGAGCGACACAACATTGTGCGATCTGTCGAGTTCGCTCGCGCGCCCGTGACGACACTCAGTGTCCCGCTTCGAGTGCAGATCAGGTCCGCCGCGAGCGAATGATCTGCATTGTGCCACCCACAAGAATCGTGAGTACCGCGATCCAAATCGCAATGTACATCGGCAACTCAGCCGGATCGACCTGCTCGCCGTTCAAGAACGATGCCACCATGAGGAGCGCCGGTTCCAAATAGCTCAACAACCCGAACAGGCTCAGCGCAAGCAAGCGAGACGCCGTGACGTACAAGATCAGCGCAATGCCCGAACCGATTGCAAACACGGGCGCCAGCCACCACAACATCGGGTTCACCGCCATGGTGTCTCTTGCGACCAGCTCCAACACGATCAGCACGATGGCGAGCGGGGCAAGGAGCCCGAGCTCCCAGAACATGCCTCCGAGGTTCGCGGTGCCGATCGCGCGCCGCAGCACGAAATAGATGGGATACCCGCCCACGACGAGGACGGTCTCCCACGAGAACCCGCCGGCGCGCACGAGTTCGTACCCGACACCGACGGCCGCGACGCCGGCAGCAGTCCAGTGCCACCAGGTCAGGCGATCCTTGTACAGGAACCGTCCGATTACGACGAGCACGAGCGGCAGGAGAAAGTATCCGAGCGCGACCTGGATGCCGCGCCCGTGGAGCGGCGCCCACCCGAACAGCCACAGCTGCACCGAGACCGCGAGCCCGCACACAAGCAACGCTGGGAGCAGGATCGGCTTCCGCTTGATCCGTTGCCAGATCTGCGTCACCAGATGCCACTGCCGCACCACGAGCAGCGCCAGCACAATGATCGGCACCGTCAGGATGGCGCGGATGGCCCACAGCCCCTCCGCCGAAATCGGGTGGAGGAACGGGGTGATGAAATAAATACCGGCGAACGCGACAGCCGAGCCGACTGAGGCTAAGACTCCGCGAGCGCCGAACCCGACGGAGCCCGGCACCGACTACAACTCGATTGCGCCGATGACCTCGCCGTAGGGAGTTTCACCCACCGGCTTGAAACCGATATGCAGGAAGAACTGCTCCGGCCCCTCCTCGCCCGGCTCGTACAGCACGGTGAGTCGATCAATTCCGCGGCGGCGTGCCTCCTCGAGGAGCGCATTCACCGCAAACGTACCGACGCCGACACCCTGCACATCGGCGTCGACATTGATGCGCCAGAGAGCGGCACGGAACTCTTCCTGAGGTGCGTCCGGGTCGAAGTTGCCGTGTACGAAGCCGACGACCTCGTCACCGCGCAGCACCACGCGCTGCCATGCCGAATGTGCCGGGGTGACCGCCGCGGCCGCAGCGTAGGACACGGGAGTAATGAACTGCTCCTGGCCGGGCTTCAAGCTGAGCGCATTGACGGCGACGATCGTCGCGGCCGAGAGTTCTTCGAGTCGCAGGTCATTCATGTTCCCAGGCTAGCGGGTGACTGCCGAACTGCAAGTGTGCGGAATGACAGGTGGGTGAACTGGCGCGGTGCGTCGCGGAAGGCATTCAGGAATGCTCGCTTAAGCTGTGAAGTCTGATGAGAGTTGTAATCCGAGAGACGCCAGATGAGGTCGCACGCTTTGCTGCGGACCGCATGGCAGAAGAACTCCGAGCCCGGCGGTCCGAGGGACGCCCCGCGGTGCTCGGCATCGCCACCGGCTCATCGCCGCTCGGTGCATACCGAGAACTCGCGAACTTCGTGCGTGCCGGCGAGGTCGACATCACCGGTGTGGCCGCGTTCGCGCTCGACGAATACGTCGGCATTGACCCTGCGCACCCCGAGAGCTACCACTCAGTCATCCGGAAATACGTAACGGAGCAGATCGGATTCGATCCCGAGCTCGTGCACGTGCCCAATGGGTCGGCCGACGACCTGGATGCCGCGTGTGTTGCGTTCGAGCAGGCGATCCGCGATGCCGGTGGCATCGACCTGCAGTTCCTCGGTATTGGAAGCAATGGACACATCGCCTTCAACGAGCCGCAGTCTTCGTTCTCTTCGCGCACGCGCGTGGAGGCCCTCGAACCTGGAACGCGAGAAGACAACGCCAGGTTCTTCGGGTCCATCGACGAGGTGCCCGTCTACGGCCTCACCCAGGGCATCGGCACGATTCTTGATGCACGGGCGCTCCTGCTCGTCGCCCAGGGTGAAGGGAAAGCCGAAGCGGTCGCCCGCATGATCGAGGGGCCGCTGGCGGAGACTTGCCCCGCGAGCGCCCTCCGGCTGCACTCAGACGCCACCGTGGTTATCGACCGTGCGGCGGCGTCGCGCCTCGAGCGCACCGATTACTTCGATTCTGCCGAGGCGCAGCGCCGATAGTTCCGGGATCTACCCGGCTCGGACGCTCCGCCTCGGAGTCTCATACATACGCGGAATCTCGCTCAGTCGCGCTCAGCCACGAAGCAACTCACGGACGCGCGGCATGACCTGCGTCGCGTACAGCTCCACCGAGCGCATGAGCTGCTCGTGCGGCATTGTGCCATTCGCGTACTTCAGGTCGAAGCGATCCGCACCCAAGATGCGCACGGTGCGGGCGATGCGCTGTGCAACGGTCTCGGGTGAGCCCACGTAGAGTGAGCCGCCGTCAGCTTCCGCGTCGAACTCGGCCGCGGTCGTGGGAGGCCATCCGCGCTCACCGCCGATGCGGTCACGGTTCGCCTTGAAGTGCGGCCACAGTTCGCGCCGGGCTTGCTCGTCGGTGTCGGCGACGTGGCCGGGGGAGTGCACCCCGAGCGGCATCGGGTCGCGGTTCAGCTGCTGCTGTGATTCGCGGTACAGGTTTGCGAACGGGGCGAAGCGTGCCGGGTCGCCGCCGATGATTGCGAGCATCATCGGGATGCCGGTGCGCACGCTGCGCAGCACCGACTGCGGGCTGCCGCCCACGCCGATCCATGCGCGGACGCCGTTCGGCTGCTCCGTTTTCGGGTACACGTGCTGCTCCTGGAGTGAGGAGCGGTGTTGCCCCGACCAGGTGATCGCTTCCTCAGTCTGGAGTTTCGTGAACAGGTCGAGCTTCTCGGTGAAGAGTTCGTCGTAGTCGCCGAGTCGGTAGCCGAAGAGCGGGAAGGGCTCGGTGAAAGAACCCCGACCGAGGATTACTTCGGCGCGACCGCTGGAGACGGCGTCGAGGGTTGCGAAGCGCTCGTAGACGCGCACGGGGTCGTCGCTCGAAAGCACCGTGACGCCGGTGCCGAGCAGGATGCGTTCCGTGCGGCCGGCGATTGCCGCGAGTGCGATCTCCGGGGAGCTCAGTGCGAAGTCGTCGCGGTGGTGCTCGCCGAGCGTGATTGCGTCGACGCCGAGGCGGTCCGCGAACGCGACCTGCTCGACGACGTCGCGGAGCACCTGTGCGTGCGAGACGGGCTCGCCGTCGAGGGTCGTGTTGACGTCGCCGAAGGTGTCGAGTCCTAAGATCAGCTGGTCGGGGGTTGCGCCGGGAACGGCCTGCAAAGCGGTCATGCCGGGTGCAACCGGAAGACGGTCGGAGCTATTCCACTACCCACCGCCGCCAGAGTATTTGCGCGGACGCAGTTGCCCAACCTTCGCAGTTGCTCTGCCGCAACGGTTGCACTGTCGTTGCTGGTGTGGAGGTGATAGCGGAGCTACTCGCCCGCGCCGAGGCCGCCAGACAGTCGGGTGTGGAATTCGTCGGTGAACTTGTTCATGCCTACGATTTCGACGGACTTTCTGTGGTCTTCGTATTTCGAGACGATCGTGTCGAGTGCCGCGACCGTCGACGCATCCCAAATGTTGGAGCGCGTGAGGTCGATGACGATCCGGGCGGGGTCTTCGGTGTATTCGAAGAGGGTCGTGAGGTCGTTGCTTGAGGCGAAGAGCAGCTGCCCCTCGACGGTGTAGCGTGCGACCGTTTCGCCGCCATCGTCACTGACTTCCCTTTTGACGTTGACGAGGTGGGCGACGCGGCGCACGAACATGACGCTCGCGACGAAGACACCCACGATGACGCCGATCGCGAGGTTGCTCGTCGCGACGACCACGGCGACCGTGATCACCATGACCGCGGTTTCGCTCTTCGGCATGCGCCGCAGGGTCGACAGTTTGATCGAGTGCCAGTCGAAGGTGCCGACCGACACCATAATCATCACCGCGACGAGTGCGGCCATGGGGATGACCGCCACGACGTCGCCGAGGAGCACGATGAGAATGAGGAGGAACACGCCCGCGAGGAACGTCGAGATCCGGGTGCGCGCGCCGGAGACCTTCACGTTGATCATGGTCTGGCCGATCATGGCGCAGCCACCCATACCGCCGAAGAAACCGGACACGATGTTCGCGACGCCCTGCCCCCACGACTCACGGGTCTTGTTGGAGTGGGTATCGGTGACTTCGTCGACGAGCTTCGCTGTCATGAGAGACTCCATCAGTCCGACGAGCGCCATCGCGAGCGCGTACGGCGCGATGATCGTGAGCGTCTCCCACGTGAGCGGCACGTTCGGGATGAAGAGTTCGGGGAGGCTTCGCGGAAGCTCGCCCTGGTCGCCGACGGTCGGCACCTGCATGGCGAACACGACGACGATGAGGGTGACGAGAATGATCGAGATGAGCGGCGCGGGCACGACCTTCGTGACGCGCGGCATGAACACCATGATGATGAGCCCGAGCGCGACGAGCGGGTAAACGATCCAGGGCACGTCGAAGAGGTGCGGCAGCTGCGCGACGAAGATGAGGATGGCGAGTGAGTTGACGAAGCCGATCATCACGCTGCGCGGAATGAAGCGCATGAGTTTTGCGACGCCGAATACTGCGAGCAGAATCTGGAAGATCCCCGCGAGGAGCACCGTCGCGATGAAGTAGTCCATGCCGTACTCGCGTGCAACGGGCGCGATGACGAGTGCGACGGCGCCGGTCGCGGCGGTGATCATCGCCGGGCGACCGCCGACGAAGGCGATGGTGATCGCCATGATGAAGGAGGAGAACAGGCCGACCTTCGGGTCGACGCCGGCGATGATCGAGAAGGAGATCGCCTCGGGAATGAGTGCGAGGGCGACCACGAGGCCCGCGAGGGCTTCACGAGTGAGAATCCGCGGGGTTCTCAGCGCGGTGCGCACCGACGGCTCGGGGCGATAGCGGTTGCGATCGTCAGCGGTCGTCGTGGCCTGGGTCAAGGATGTGCTCCTGGTCTGCGTGGGTGGCGGTTATTGCTGAAGGGGTGCGGGGCTCTCCGGACGCGGACGTGTCGAGGCGATGTACCCGATGACCGCGCCGGCGACGCCGAAGAGGGTCGGCCACACCCAGAAGAACCCGAAGTCGAACCACGCGGCCACGGCGGCTGCGAGGAGGAGGAGCTCGACGAGTGCCTGGCCGAACCGGTCGGTGCGGAGCACGGGGCGCGGTGAGAGGAAGAGCGCCCAGACCAGTACCGAAAGTACGAGGAAGCCGATGCCCGTGAAGATGCCGGGGAAGGGGAGTGGCCACGCCAGGAACCCCCACACCGTCACGCTCACGATTGAGACGAGATGGAACAGTCCGCGCAGGGACTGGAGAACAACAGTCTGACGAGCGGTCGAGGAAGCTGAGGTCTTGGTCACCCCGGCAGTCTACCCGGGCTGGGCTTGTAGGCAGCGGCGTGTGCGCTGTTGAGCGGGGCCGTGGACCAGTGGACCCAGAGAAAAGTGGTCTACTCGGATTGCGTGAGTTAGCGTGAACATATGGACCATCAAGGCTCGTTGATTGCTGCGCGGGGCATTCGTGTGCTCGACGCGAATGGCACGTTCGGCTCGCCGACGAGCGTTGCTTGGGAATCCGGCCGTTTCGAGCTCGGAGAGACCGGTGTCCAAGCAGGTGGCGCGGGCACCGTGACCGATGGCACCGTGATCGATGGATCCGGTCTGTGGATGATTCCCGGTCTCGTTGATGCGCACGCCCACATCGCCTGGCACGCGTTCGACGCGGAAGATCGCGAGTGCTTCACGGAGGAAGACCAGCGACTCCTGACGCGAGCCGCACTCGCGCGGAATCTTGCGGCCGGCTTCACGTCCGTGCGCGACGGTGGCGGCATCACGCCCGACGAGTTCGCCGAGCTTGTGGCGGACCAAGGTGCGTCAGGTTCTCACGAAGCGTCAACGTCTCCGGAATTGGCTGGAGCGTCGCATTCATTGAGCGCTATGCCGCGTCTGCAGTGCTCAGGTGCGATGCTCACGCGTGCTGCCGCGGATGAGGCCGGCGGGCTCGACCGGGCCGTCGACCGCGTGCTGGCCACCGGTGCGCCGTGGGTGAAGCTCGTTGCCACCGCGTCGGTTGCGTCCCCGCCCGGGGCGGGTCTCGAACCCGTGTTCACCGCTGACGAGGTCGCCGACGCGGTCCGCCGAGCCGACGCCGTCGGTGCCGGAGTCATGGTGCACGCCTGGGGCGGCACCGCGATCGACGATGCGATCGACGCCGGCGCGTTCAGCATCGAACACGGAATCTTCCTCACCGACGAGCAGGCCCGCCGTGCTGCAGAGCACGGAATGACGCTCGTGCCCACGCTGCGCATCTACCGGCTCGTGCAGCGCATGATCGACGAGAGGGCACTGCCCGCGGCGTTCCGTGCCCGCGTCGAGGAAGCCGTCGGCGCTCACCCGAGTGCTGTGTTGCGTGCCCGTGACGCTGGGCTCGCGCTCGCGATCGGCACGGACTCCGGCGCACCCGACCAGCACGGCTCCGGCGCCCGCGAGATCGATGCGCTCAACGAGGCGGGGCTCTCGCCGGAGGAAGCGCTCCTTGCGGCCACCCGGGGCGGGGCTGAACTCCTCGCCCGTGTGCAGGTTCCTCCCGCAGCCGATGCACCGACCGGGACGATTGTCAGCGGTGCCGTCGCCGACGCCGTGATCTTGAACCGTGACCCTCGCACGCCCGGTGCGCTTTCCGATCCGACCGCCATTGTCGCGGTGATTCTCGGCGGTCGTGCGGTCGATCTCGACGCCGTGCGCGCGGTCGGAACATTAGAGATCTCAACTCAGAACTCCGCTATTCACCACCCTGCGACTTCCGCAGACCAGGCAGTTAGAAAGGATCAGCAATGATCACCTCCCGACTTCGACAGCGGCCCAGGCTGTTCGCGATCGCCGCGGCCGCGCTCTCGGCTGCGCTCGTGCTCAGCGCGTGTTCCGGTGGCAGCGCACCCGAGCCCACGGAGTCCACCGACCCGGTGAGCGGCGGCACGCTCGTGTTCGGCCGCACCGCAGCGGTCAACGACCTCGACCTCAACCAGCAGATCACGGCGAACAACGCGTTCGCGATCGACAAGATCTTCGAACCGCTCGTGAACTTCGACGAGAACGGGGAGATCATCCCGTGGCTTGCGGAGTACACGGAGAACGCCGACGGCACCGAGTACGTCTTCATGCTGCGCGAGGGGCTGAAGTTCTCCGACGGTACCGACGTCACTCCCGCCGACGTGATTTTCTCCCTGAACCGTCACCTCGAGGTCGGCGGACCGCTGCCCCTGACCGCTCCCATCGTGTCGATCGAGGAGACGGCGGAGCGCGAGGTCACGATCACCCTCGAATCGGCGTACACGCCGTTCCTCTCGGAGCTGTCGGGCTTTTCGAACGGCATTTTCCCCGCGAACTTCGGCGGAATGGAGGAGGGGGAGTTCTTCCGCAACCCCGTCGGCACCGGCCCGTTCGTGGTCTCAGAGTGGGACCTCACCGGAGACCTTGTCTTCGTGAAGAACGAGCACTACTGGCAGGAGGGCAAGCCCTACATCGACGAGCTCGTCTACAAGTTCGTCGCCGATGACACGCAACTGCGGCAGCAGCTCGGGGCGGGGCAGCTCGACGCGATCGACATCGTGCCCGCCGCGAACGCCGCGGATGTTGATGAGGCCGACGAAACGGTGCTGCTGCAGACCCCCGGCTGGTCCACCGAGCAGGTGTTCTTCAACACTCAGCGCAAGCAGTTCGCCGACGAGAACGTGCGGCGCGCCATCGCGCACGCGATCGACCGTGAGGGTATCGCTGCAGCCACCACCTTCGGCACCGCCGAGGTTGCGAACGTGCTGATCCCCACGAACGTCGCCTACTCCGCGAACGGCGAGGGCTTCGACCTCGCCTACGACCTCGAGGCCGCCGCCGAGGAGCTTGCGAAGTCCGACTACCCGGACGGGTTCTCGATCACCCTGATGGTGCCGAGCGG
>JBBAFK010000087.1:0-9052 GCA_041655455.1 Leucobacter sp.
TAACGACGTGCGGAAGAATGAGTTCGTCGCGCTGTCCGCGACAGGACGTTTCGGGCAGCTCATCCCACGTCGATAGGAATCGAAGCCAGTGAAGCTCACCCGCACCGTCCTGCCACCCGCGATCGCCGCGGCGCTGTTGCTCACCACCGTCGCCTGCTCGAGTGCACCATCGGATTCGACGGGCGCGGAGTGCCTTGCCCCCGGCAGCGCGAGCGACTCCATCGCCGTCTCGGGCGAGACGGGCACCGACCTCGAACTCACTTCGGCGACCCCCATCGAGGCCACGACCATGGAGCGCTCGGTCCTCAAGGACGGCGAGGGAGACCGTATCGAGGAGGGGCAGAACGTCGGTGTTGCGATGTCGATGTTCAACGGCGCCGACGGCGCGAGCCTCCAGCAGTTCCCTGAATCGTTCGTGCAGCTCATGCCCGAGCAGCTGACCGAGTGGGCCTACGAGGGCATCCGCTGCGCGGTCAGCGGGGAGCAGGTCGCGCTCGTCGCAGGGTACGCAGAACTCTTCGGCGACGTGGCCGCCGACCAACTGGGTCTCGAGGGCGTCACCGAAGAGGACTCCTTCGTGATCGTCATGGAGTTCGGCGAGATTGTCGACGGCGAGGCATCGACTGAGCCGGGCACGCTCGAGCCGAGCGACCTGCTGAAGAAAGCGGAAGGGAAGGCCCAGTCGGCGCCCGACGGTTTCCCGACCGTCGAACTCGACGCGGACGGGGCACCGACCATTACCATGCCCGACGGCGTCGAACCACCGACGCAGCTCGAGATCGCGACGCTCATCGAGGGCGACGGCGAGACCGTTGAACCCGGCGATCGCGTCTACGTCAACTACCGCGGTGTGATCTGGCGTACCGGTGAGGAGTTCGACTCATCCTGGAGCCGGGGCGAGCCGATCGACTTCCTCACGACTCAGGTGATCGGTGGATTCCAGCAGGCCCTCGAGGGGCAGAAGGTCGGTTCCCAGATCATTTCGGTCGTGCCCGCCGACGACGGCGGTTACGGCGCCGCCCAGCTCGAGAGCATGGGCCACCAGCCCGACGACGTGATGGTGTTCGTTCTCGACATCCTCGGCACCGTGCACGCGCAGTAGCACGTCACTCGGCCGGGCCCGCGTCCGGCCGAGTGAGACACGAGTGCGCCTCATGCCCCGGCCCGAATGGGTCAGAATGGAGGGTATGAGGCGCATCGTTATTTTGGGGTCCACCGGTTCGATCGGCGAGCAGGCGCTCGACGTCGTCCGCAAGAATCCCTCCAAGTTTCAGATCGTGGGGCTCATCGCTGGCTCGAACGCCGCGCGCGTTGCCGAACAGGCGGAGGAGTTCAACGTCGAGCACACGGGGCTCGGCGCCGAGGCCGCGGTGCAGCTCATCCGAGACGTGCCCGCCGATGTCGTGCTCAACGGGATCACCGGCTCGGTCGGACTGCGCCCGACGCTCGCGGCGCTCGACGCCGGGCGCACCCTCGCCCTCGCGAACAAGGAGTCGCTCATCGTGGGGGGCGACCTCGTCACAGGGCGGGCAAAGCCCGGCCAGATCGTGCCGGTCGATTCGGAGCACTCGGCCATCGCGCAGGCGCTGCGGGCTGGCGGGCGTGACGAGGTGCGCCGGATCGTGCTCACCGCGTCGGGTGGGCCGTTCCGCGGTCGAACCCGGGAGCAGATGCGACTCGTCACGCCCGCCGAGGCGCTCGCGCACCCGACGTGGGACATGGGGCGGCTCGTCACGACGAACTCCGCGACGCTCATCAACAAGGGCCTCGAGGTGATCGAGGCGCATATGCTCTTCGGGGTCTCGTACGGCGACATCGACGTCGTGGTGCACCCGCAGTCGATCGTGCACTCGATGGTGGAGTTCGTCGACGGCTCCACGATCGCGCAGGCCTCGCCACCGGACATGCGGCTGCCGATCGCGCTCGGGCTGAACTGGCCCACGAGAGTCGCGAACGTGAGCACGCCGCTCGACTGGACCCGGGCGACGAGCTGGGAGTTCGAACCGCTCGACTCTGCGGCATTTCCCGCCGTCGCCCTGGCGAAGGAGGTGGGCCGTGCGCGACGCACCTTCCCGGCCGTGTACAACGCGGCGAACGAGGAGGCGGTCGCGGCGTTCCATGCCGGCCGCATCGGGTTCCTCGACATCGTCGACACGGTGCGCGACGTCCTCGAGGGGCACACGGCACCCGATCAGCTGACGATCGAGTCGCTCGACGAGGCCGAGCGGTGGGCACGGGAGCGGGCGCAGAAGCTCATCGTGACCGAATCGCGCTAGGCTGATCTCGCGCGATGACGGCGGATTCGCTGCTGGGGGATGGATAACAGCGGGTCAGGGAGCAGGCACTCTTCGCCTGCAGCCGTGCACGAAGCATGTTCAAGGCGGAAAGATCAACGAATGATCGTCAAGGAAACACCGGTGCTCCCGGCGCGCTCGCAGATCGTACTGATCGCCGCCAGCACGGCCGTGGTCGCCGCCGCATACGGTCTTGTGAGGCTTGCGTACGGTCTCATGCTGCCCGACGTGCAGGCGGAACTCGGGCTCGACACCGATACCGCGGGTTTGATCTCGAGCGGTGCGTCGATCGTCTTCTGCGTCGCGGCACTGATCGGCCTGTTTGTCGCCTCCAGGAACGCGAGGATGCTCGTGGTGTTCGCGGCGGTGACCGCTGGCCTCGGCGCGATCGGGATGGCGCTCGCCGTGCTGCCCACGGTTCCGGTGCTCGCGCTCGTCGCCTTCGCCGTGTTCGGCTGGGGGTACCTGGTCTGCTGCGGCACGCTCATCGTCTGGACCGTGCAGATCGATCCCGCCCGGGCTCCCGCGGGCACGTCTCTCCTGTTCATCGTCCTCATTTTCGGGCAGGGGGTGGGCGCGGGCGTCGCCGGGTTCATCGCTGTTTCGGCCGGTTACCTCGCCGCCTTCCTCGTCGCGGCCGCGGTGTCGTTTGTTGCCGGGCTTATCGTCTACGTCAAGCGGACCGAGGCCTGAATTCACCCTGATTCACCCTGACCGCTCCCCGAAAGCGCACAGCGCGGCCGAGTAGCCTGAACCCGTGATTGACGTGCTCCTCTACCTGCTCGGGATCGTGATCGTCCTTGCGGGCCTCGCGCTCTCGATCGGACTGCACGAGATCGGCCACCTGTTACCCGCGAAGCTCTTCGGCGTGAAGGTCACGCAGTACATGGTGGGCTTCGGAAAGACCCTGTGGTCGAGGCGGATCGGTGAGACCGAGTACGGGGTGAAGGCCATCCCACTCGGCGGCTACGTCGCGATGATCGGCATGTATCCGCCGCAGAAGGCAGGTGAGGCACCGCGCGCATCGACCACCGGTTTTCTCAACTCGGTGATGGAGGAGGGGAAACCCGGGCAGACCGAACCGCGGCGAGGGATCGGCGCGATGGTCGACGAGGCCCGACTCGCCAGCGCGGAGACGATCGCCCACGGCGAGGATCACCGCACGTTCTACCGCCTGCCGATGTGGAAGAAGATCGTCATCATGCTCGGTGGGCCGATCATGAACCTCGTGCTCGCGTTCGTGTTCTTCGCGATCGTGCTCGTCGGGTTCGGACTGCCCCAGTCGAGCACCACGCTCGGCAGCGTGAGCGAGTGCCTGCTCCCCGCGTCGAGCACCGCGACCTCCTGCACGACAAGCGACCCCGAAGCGCCGGCAGCAGCCGCCGGTATGCTTCCGGGGGATCGGGTCGTCGCCGTCGACGGCGCTCCGGTCGAGGGCTGGGAGCAGTTTCGGTCGACCGTCGCCGCATCGCCCGACCGTGCGCTCGAGGTGACCGTCGAGCGGGATGGCGCCTCGCGATCCCTCGTCCTCACTCCGGTGCCTAACGAACGGCTCAGGCTCGACGCCGACGGCGCGATCGTGACCGGAGTGAACGGTGAACCGCAGACCGAGGTGGTCGGCATGATCGGCGCCACGCCCGCCGTGGAGAACGTCTCCCAGCCGCTCACCGCCGTACCCGAGTACGTCGGTGAGAACGTCGCCGCCGTCGCCGGGATCATCGCGAACCTCCCGCAGCGAATGGTCGACGTGTGGAACGCCGCATTCGGTGCAGAGGAACGCGACCCCAATGGGCCGATGAGCGTTGTGGGCGTCGGCCGCCTCGCGGGCGAGGTCGTCAGCCTCGACGCGGCCCCGGTCGCCGCGAAAGCGCAGACGATGTTCGGGCTCCTCGGATCCCTCAACATCGCTCTCTTCGTCTTCAACCTCGTGCCGCTCATGCCGCTCGACGGCGGGCACATTGCGGGTGCGATCTACGAGGGGATCAAGCGCGGCATCGCGAGGCTCCGCGGTCGGCCCGACCCCGGCCCCGTCGACACGGCCCGCATGGTGCCGGTGACCTTCGTCGTCGTGATCGCGCTCGGAGCGATGAGTGTGCTTCTCATGTACGCCGACATCGTGAAACCCGTATCCCTCTTCGGCTGATCGACCGGCGCCTTGCCGGCGGGATCATTCCGTTCGGCAGACATCCTCCGGGAGCCCTACTCCGGCAGCACGGTCACGTCGGGGCCGAGAATCGCGCTCGATGCGGCGACCTGGTCGGCGGCGCTCACACCGAACCGAGTGGTCGCGAGCAGCGGGTCGGCCGCCGCGAGCGGTGTGAGCGACAGGTTCGTTCGCGACAGCAGGTCACCCGCAGCCTCTTGCTCAGCCGTCCAGTCGTAATGCATGTAGGTGAGGATCGCCGTCGGATCCTGCACCGATACCGCCCCCGACTCCGTGTCGCGTACGAGATCGAAACCCGCGATCACGCCGGTGCGCTGGGGGAGCGCAAGCTGCGTGCTCAGCATGTTCCCGATCGAATACCACACGAGCGTGCGCTCGCCGTCGGCGCGCTCGAGCCAGGTTACCGGCTGCAGCACGTGGGGGCCCGTACCGATCACCACGTCAGCGCCGAGGTCGGCAACTCGCTGGGCGAAGGCGGTCTGCTGGTCGTTGACCTCGTGGGAATCCTCGGTGCCCCAGTGCGCCGACACGATCACGACGTCCGCGAGCGACCGCGCCTCGGTCACGAGATCCGTGACGAGCTGTTCGTCGCCCATGAGGTTCAGGGAGACGCCGTCGATCGGGGCGTTCGAGTATTCGGCGAATGCGACGAGCGCCACGGTGATCCCGTCGACCTCGGCGACAGGGATCGTCCGCTGCTCCTCCTCCGAGCGGTTGCCACCCGCCACATAGGAGGGCTGCAGCGCGTCCCACGCCCCACGCGTCGCCGCGATGCCCGCGGCACCCTTATCCGCGGTGTGATTCGTGGCGGTATTGACGAGGTCGCAACCGGCGGTTTCGTGCAGGTCGCGCGCGAACTCGGTCGGGGCGTTGAACACGGGGTAGCCACTGATCCCGAACTCGACGCCCGCGGTGGGTACCTCGAGATTGCAGAAGGTGAGGTCTGCGGCCTCGAGCTGCGGCTGGAGGCCTGCGAAGAAGCCGCGGTAATCGTAGCTGCCGTCGGGCTGGAGGGCGTTGTGGTGCACCGAGTCGTGGGGGAGCATGTCGCCCATGGCGATCACGTGCACAGGCTCCGGGAGCTCGGGTTCGGCGGGTTCAGGGGTCGGCGTGGTCGTGGCCGCGGGAGTCGGTGCCGGTGCGGCATCTTCCTGTTTTGCGCCGAGGGAGAGCGCGACCGTAGCGCCAATCCCTGCCGCGAGCACGAGCGCGGCGGCGACCGACAGCGTGATCGTAAGCCGGGCCCGCCGTGAGAGCCCGCGCCTCGGCTCGGGTGTCGTCTGCTGATCCACCATGCCTCTCAGACTATTAGCATTGAGTGCCATGACGTCTTCGAAGCCGAACCGAGTCGCTCGTGTCCGAGCCGCTCGAGGCCCGGTCCGCTCCGTGATCGCCGTCTGCGCGATGACGGTTTTCGTTGCAGGGCTCGCCTCCTGCGCCCAAGAACAGCCGGCCCCGACCCCCGCGCCGACTCCGCCGCCCGTCGAGACAGAAGCTCCTCCGACGGTGGCGCCGGAACCAGAGTTCGACCGCTCAGCGCACTCGCTCGACGACCCCATGTCCATCTGGGTGGTGAGCAACAAACTCCGGCCCCTCGACCCCATCGATTTCGAGGCGTCAGACCTCGTCATGCCCGAGGGGATCGACAACGAGTTCAGCCAGCCGCTGCGCGAACCGGCCGCGCGGGCCGCCGAGGCGATGCTGGGAGCCGCCGCCGCGGAGGGGCTGCCGGTCCGGATCATCAGTGCGTACCGCGACCACGCCACCCAGTCCACGCTCTACACCTCGTATGTTGGGCGTGACGGCCAAGCCGCCGCCGACACCTATTCCGCGCGCCCGGGCCACTCTGAGCATCAGACCGGGCTCGTCATCGACATCGACGACTACGGCGGCTGCTACCTCGCGGCCTGCTTTGGTGACACGCCGACCGGCGCGTGGCTCGCCGAACATGCCGCCGAGTACGGGTTCATCATCCGCTACCCGGCCGGCAAGGAGTCGGTGACGGGCTTCATGCCCGAGCCGTGGCACTTCCGCTACGTCGGCCCCGAACTCGCGCTCGAGATGCGTGAGACCGGAGTGACCACGCTTGAGGAATTCTTCGGGCTCCCCGCGGCCCCCGACTACGCGGGCTGAACGGGCCGCCCGGTCGACCTCAGGCGTCTCACTGGCAGCGCCGCTAGACTCGACCGCGTGGCAGCAGTGAATTTAGGGATCCCGAAGGTGCCCGAGGTGCTCGCACCCCGGCGCAAGACCCGTGAGATCAAGGTCGGGTCCGTGAACGTCGGGGGGACCGCGCCGATCTCGGTGCAGTCAATGACCACGACCCCGACCACCGACATCAACGCGACTCTGCAGCAGATCGCCGAACTTACGGCAGCCGGTTGTGACATCGTGCGCGTCGCCTGCCCCTCGCGCGACGACGCCGAAGCGCTGCCGATCATCGCGAAAAAGAGCCAGATCCCGGTCATCGCCGACATCCACTTCCAACCGAACTACGTGTACGCCGCGATCGACGCGGGGTGCGCTGCGGTGCGCGTGAACCCCGGGAACATTCGCAAGTTCGACGACCAGGTCGGGGAGATCGCGAAGCGTGCGAGCGCGGCGGGAGTGTCGCTCCGCATCGGGGTGAACGCGGGATCCCTCGACCCGAGACTGCTGCAGAAGTACGGCAAGGCCACGCCCGAAGCGCTCGTTGAGAGCGCCGTGTGGGAGGCCTCGCTCTTCGAAGAACACGACTTCCACGACTTCAAGATTTCGGTGAAGCACAACGACCCGATCGTGATGGTGAAGGCCTACCGGCTGCTCGCCGAGCGCGGTGACTGGCCGCTCCACCTGGGGGTCACCGAGGCGGGCCCGGCATTCCAGGGCACCATCAAGAGCGCCACCGCGTTCGGAATCCTTCTGTCGGAAGGCATCGGCGACACCATCCGGGTGTCCCTCTCCGCGCCGCCAGTCGAAGAGATCAAGGTCGGCCTGCAGATCCTCCAGTCACTCAACCTGCGCGAGCGCAGGCTCGAGATCGTCTCCTGCCCGTCGTGCGGGCGTGCGCAGGTCGACGTCTACACGCTCGCCGACGAGGTGACGAAGGGGCTCGAGGGGATGACGGTTCCCCTCCGCGTCGCGGTCATGGGCTGCATTGTGAACGGCCCGGGCGAGGCGCGCGAAGCCGACCTGGGCGTCGCCTCAGGAAACGGGAAGGGTCAGATCTTCGTGAAGGGCGAAGTCATCAAGACCGTGCCCGAGTCGGAGATCGTCGCAACCCTCATCACCGAAGCGAACCGCATCGCCGCCGAGATGGGGCACGAGGGCGGCACCGGTAAGCCCGAGGTCGTTACCGCCTGACCGGCCCGCGAGCGGCTCTCTCAATCCAAACTCCTAGACTGGGAGCGTGGAATCGAACGAGTCTGCCGCCGACCGGCCCGACCGCGCCGGTCTCTCCGAAGCCGAGCTTGAAGCCCGAATCGACAAACTCGTCGCTGAGGCCGGGGTCACCCGTCAGCGCACCCTCATCCGTCGGATCCTGGCCACGGGCCTCGGTCTAGGGCAAGACGACACCACGCGGCTCGACCTGAAAATCACGGCGGCCGCGGTCGAGGAGATGCGCAACGCCTTCCGGCTCTTCGCCCCCTACCGTGACGCGCCGAAGGTGACGATCTTCGGGTCTGCGCGGACGCAGTCGCACGATCCGCTGTGGGAGAGCGCAGAACGATCCGCCCGCGGGCTCGCGGAACAGGGCTGGTTCGTCGTGACGGGTGCTGGCCCGGGCATCATGGAGGCCGCGGCCACAGGTGCCGGCCCCGAGCAGTCGCTCGGCGTGTCGATCCGACTGCCCTTCGAGGAGGCTCCGTCGCTCGTGCTCGCCGGGCTCGATCGCAGCGTATCGATGAAGTACTTCTTCACACGCAAGCTCATGCTCGTCAAGGAGTCGCACGGCTTCATCTGCCTCCCCGGCGGCTTCGGCACGATGGATGAGACGTTTGAGCTTCTGACACTGCAGCAGACCGGCAAGATGGACCCGATGCCGATCGTGCTGCTCGACCGCCCCGGCGGCTCATTCTGGCGCGGGTTCGCGAGGTTCGTGACCCGGGAACTCGCTGGCTCCGGATACATCGCCGTCAACGACCTCGACCGCGTCGTCGTCACGGATGACCCGGAGAGGGCGATTGCCGCGGTCACCGGTTTTTGGCGCAACTACGATTCTCAGCGGTGGCACGGCGAACGGCTCGTGCTGCGTCTCGGAGCGGAACCCACCGACGCCGAGCTGGCCGAGCTCAACGAACGGTTCTCGGGGCTGTGCCTCGAGGGAGGGATCACGAGAACCCCACCCAGCGACGCCGAGCTGCGCGACGGCGACCGGGTCGATCTCCCGCGAATCGTATTCACCCCGCGGCAGCGCGCGGTCGGTGACCTGTACCGACTCATCGAGGCCCTGAACGAACTGGAGAGCGCCCCGGACACCCCGGTGCTCCCTGGCGAGTGACCGCGGTGGGGAGCCCCGCTGATCGAGTGGCAGCGCGAGCCCGGGGAATCGTGTAGAATTTCATGCTGTACTTCGGCGAGGGGCACGTTCGCGTGCCCGTGATCGACGCGGTGG
>JBBAFK010000088.1:0-8657 GCA_041655455.1 Leucobacter sp.
TTCCGCGACCCGCTCCTCAATTTCTGTCACGACCCTTTGCAGTTCATCTCGCACCGCAATCGCCGCCTGTAATTCCTGCTCCTTCTGCGCAATGCTCGCCTCAACGTCTTCGGTTGTTCCTGACAACAGGAGTGTGGTGGTTTCCCGCAAGCTCTCACGCCAGGCTCGTAGGCCTGCTATGGCGTCTTCGGTAGCATCCTTGCTGTCGCGAGTCACCGACAGATAGACCCCTGCAGCGAGCGCCACTGCGCCAAGCGCTGCGCCAAGCGGAACGAGATTGGTGAGCGCGAGACCGGACTGCATCGCCAACTTACCGAGCTCCGGCGGCAGCCGCTTGAGCGCCTCGATCGCATCGAAGATATCCGACGCCAGGTAGAGGCCTTCGCCGACACCCCCAGCACCCAACGATCTGGACAGCGTGCCGAGTTCGCGGCCGCGTGTTGCTATCTGGCCATAGATCATCGCCTCCTTCTGAAGTTCCCGCAGGCGACGACTGTATTCGTCTATAGCGTCTGCGCGCTCGAAAACGCGATCGGCCTCGATTGCAGCCTGCCGCAAACCCTCCAAGGCGTCTTTAGCTTCCTGAAGCACTCCATACGCTTTGGAAACTCTGCGCGCCATGCGGTCGTTCGCGTCACTAAACGCATCCTGTTGATGCGAGGCAGCACCGAATCGCTGCGTGGCTTCCGTCACGTCAGAACGCAGTTTCTCAAGCCGGGTCGTGATTTTTTCGACCGACTTGGCCGCCTCTTCAGACCCCTCGGCCTTGAGGCGGAGTATGTACTCGCGGAGCTCTTCGTTAGCCATCGGTGTCAGTCTTTACCCAATGCTGTTGGACGATGAGTTTCGCCCAGTCCGGTACTTCGGGCGTCTCTTGCGCAGCCATAAGACGCAGGAAGAGCATCAGCGCATCTACAAACTGATCGTCTTGATCATCCACGCCGCCCGCTCGCGGCCATACCTGGAACTGCGTGCGAATCAGTAACTCGATATCGCGCCGCAGCCCTGTTTCCCATTCGCCGAACAGGATTGAAATGTCGGCGATGTCCGGGACGGCCTCTGGCGGATCATGAAACGTCTTCGCGTAGCGCCGAATCGCGTGCTCTAGCTCGACTCGGCGCTCGGCGAATTTTTTTGCTCTTCCTCTAAGAGGTGGCTCGTCGGCAGCAATTCGCGCGGCCCGTACGGGCGATCCACATCATCGATCGCCTGATACCACAGGTTAACCAGCGGATCGTCCCATGTCTGGAAGTCGTCGTACGCCTGGAGCCAGGCCTCCTGGCCATCCCCCAGCGCTGGGAAGCTGATATCCAGCCCCTCGATCTCCACCGTTTGCGACGCGAGACGTGCAAAGGAGCGCTGATTTAACTGCTCGATCGTGTCCTCGGCGACCGGCAGCTGCGCAACAATGCGCTGTGCGGTCTTGCTGTGGCCCACGGTGCGGCGTGTTACGGTAATGCTGCCGCCACCCCAGCGGATCGTCTGAGTCGGCCAGGAGCCGTTATCGGCCCCTGGCTGCTTTCCGGTCAGCGCCATCTTAGGCCTCCGGCAGATAGAAGAACGGGATCTGGATGATCTCGCCCGCTGCCGGGATGCTGCCCGCCTCGAAAACCAGCTCATCGGTGGTCGTATTGACCGTGAAGTCCGTCGTCGGCGTCAGCATCGCTTCATTCGTTGCGTCGTAGGCGAACACCACTTGCGGGGTGGCGGTGTCGTCGCCGGCTGGCTTCTGCGGCAGCACGACCGTGTCCTCGATCCCGTCCCCGATGAACGTAACCATCGTCATGGGATAAGGCGCAGCCCAACGAATCACCTGCGCCGCGGTGCGGCCATGGGTATCCTTTGTCAGCGCTTCCCCCCACGGCAACGCCGCACCCGGGGTAATGCCGAAGTTAAAGTTGACGTCGACACCCTGACGCTGGAGCATGGGGGTCGAATCCATCGTGAAGCGAGTGCGGAACATGTGGCCCCAGTAAATATCCAGGCCGCGCAGCGCGCCGGGCTCGTGCGACGCGCCCCAGCCCATCGAGATGGCCAGGAACGTCGGAAATCGCTCCTCGGGCCCGCCTTCTGCCACCATCGTCATCGGCCCCATCGTGGCCACCTTGCTCGTCTGCGCGGCGGCGGCCAGCGCCATGTCGAAGACGATCCCGGTACCAGTACCGCTCGGCGGCTCAGCAGACGGAAAGATGAACACGTCCTGCAGGTAGCCATTACCGACGCGGGCGATCCGCTCAGGCTGCCCGCGGCTCACGTCGACATTCGAGATGCCCTTCACGTAGTGCATCCCGGCGGTGGCGCCGTTGGCGAGCGTGCCGGCCAGACCCTTCGGCAAGCCGTCGACATCCAGGCGCGCGAGCTGCAGCTCCTTGATGCCTGTCATCGAAAAAGCTTCATGTGCCATGATTTACTCCTCGCTCTCGTCGAGAGCATCCAGTTCTTGCGTGTCATCTGGAGCAGGCGGGACGGGTTGCCAGCGGCGCGCAAAAGCCAGCGCTCGCTCCTTGACTGCCGCACGCTGATCCATCGTAAGTTGCGCGTATTCGCTCGGTGTGTACCGCGCCGAGACGCCAGGTACCCCCGCAACCGGCTCGGTCACGCCGTCAGTGCCCACCACGCGCCCCGATAGTGCTGAGACGTAGCTCGTCGATATCCACTGGCCGTCGATGGAGAGAAGAAATCCTTCTCTATTACGATCCAGGTCCTTATTCGGCATACCCCACCTCGAAAGGAATGGTCAGCTCGAAATCGAGCGTGTACAGGAGTGCGGCGACCGGAATTTGCAGGCGATTCAAGTCGGCTTGACGCATCGACCGAATCGTCGCGCCCTGAGGCGCGATATACGTCAGTCCTGCCAGCCCGGGCGGACTGAGACGCCGGTGTTTTTCGAAGTAGCGCATGACTTGCGGCAGCCACGTCCAGGCTTTGTTCTGGACATTCGCCGTCGCCGTCTCATCGCGCGCCATATCGACGGCGTTCCCGATCACCAAGCGCATCATCACGGTGAGCTCATAGCGCGTGGCATCGCGCGGGCCCTGCGGCGTCCCCAGCGCGCCTGGCGCATTGACCCAGTAGGGCGGATCGGCGACGTGGTACCAGCGCTTGACGGCCTCCGTCGACTCCGGCACGGCCAGTTTTTGCATCTCCAGCACGCGATCAATCGCGTCTTCTACTGCGGTGGTCAGTGCATCAGCCACGGCGCTGCGCCTCCATTAACAACTCGTCGAGCACAAGCGGCCAGCCATCTTCGATCCGATCGCCCAACAAGATACTGACTGCCTGCAGGTGTTCGAGGGCCGTCGGCCAGCCGGTGATCGTGTGGAAGCGCTGTTTATGCTCCGCCTGCTCGTCGCCATAGACATACTGCGCCGCATCGTTCAGGTTGTAGACCTGGATCCCGCTGAACCCCTGCTGGTAGTCGGTGATAACGTGCCAGTCGTGGATCAGGGTATCCGTGCGCTGATAGGGGATCACGTTGCCGTCGGCGTCATGATCCAGGATGACGGCATGCACATAGCGGCGCTGCCGCTCGCTGGTCCATTCCAACTTCCCCTCAGGGTAGTCCCCCGGCCACATTCTCCGCGGCGGCGCGACGCGCAGGGTCGTATCGACGTAGTTCTGGACGAAGGGCGCCAGATCGCGCTTGATCCAGCGATCGACCTCATCAGGGAAGACGGCAGCCGCCTCCTGAATCTCTTCTAGCCACTTCGTGTCGATCGCCGCTTCGAGTCCGAACATGTGCCTACCTAAAGGTAAAGTAGTCGTCACGCGACGGGTGATCCACCGACCCGAAAACGGGATCGGCTTCCCCTTCCGGTGACTGGTCGACCAGGTGCTGCTCGCCGCGACGCAGGCGCGCGACAAACTCGCGATAGTCCTCTTCCCAGCGCTTGACCCGCGCCGGCACGACATCCCCCGCGACGGCACCGTAGTAAGCATGCCACGTCATCGCCGCGGCTTTCTCGGCCACATAGCGCTTCAGCAGCAGGAGGTCATTCGCGCCTGTCGCGGGAGCGGCCTCATACCCCTGGGAGCGCAGAATGCCGTCGATCTCCGCGGAGACCTGATCAAGCCACCCCTCGACCTCGGTCGCCGAGGGCTCGGTCGTCGGCCCGATCGTCACGCCGGCGCCCGACTTCGAGCGCACGAGCGATTGCACGTCCGCGGTGGTCGCGTAGGCCATCAGTCCTCGTCCTCATCAAGCGGCACTTCGACGCCGCCGATGGTCAGCGCGTGCACGATCGTCCCGTCTGCGTCCTCGACCTCATGGACCGCGAACACGCCGGCGTCGATCAGTGCGTTCATGATGTCCAACTTGCGCTGGGAGCTGAGCGGGACGTCGTGCTCGGCTGCCAGGTCGGTCAGCTGAGGCACGGTGTAGTATTCGTCGATCAGCGCGTGATACACCCCGCGGGAGCCGTCGGTATCCAGCACCGTCAACCGAACCCGCTCTTCGGGCGGGTCCGCTTGCGTCGGTTCTATCTGTGTACTGTTCACAGATAGAAACTCCTCTGGCATCGGCTCTGCCGGCTTGCGCCCCTGCGCGGCCAGGTAGTGCGCCATACTCTGCTCAAAGTCGACATCCCAGGCGAAACCACACGCCTCGCAGACGAAATCATTCCTGATTCGCTGGGCGGCATTCTTGCCGCAGTTAATGCAGTAGTGCATTGCATATACTCCTCATCTAAGGGGGTACTCGCGAGCACCCCCCTACACGACCGCTGCTCGCGCCGGCTTAGACCGTGCCGTTGCTCCAGTAGGTAAAGCGCCAGTTGCCCACGGCCTGCGCGCTCGCGCCACCGACCACATGCCGGACCTTGTAGTCCACCGCATCTGTGTCGTAGTCGCCGCCAACCGGATCCGTCGGCCCCGCGCCCAGACGAATCTGGTTGCTGGCCTTCATGAAGAGCTGCGGCTCCTCATAGCCGGACAGGAACGCGACTTCTGCCGCATGCCCTTCGCGCGGATCGGCGAACAGATACCAGCTCGTCGCGCCGTTAGTGGGATCGAGCACGCTGATATAGGGATCCACCAGGATTTGCAGGCGACCGCGCATGACGTTGTCGGTCGGCCAGGCGACCGCCGTCGCAGGCGGTTGAAGCGGCGGTGTGCCGATCCACTGCACCTGCATTGTGCCGACGATGCGCTGCGCGGTGAGCTCAAGCACCGGATCGACCACCAGGTAGGCCGGGCGGTTGAAGATCGGCTCGCCGTTGGCGTCACGGAAGCCCGCCATTGCGTTGTACGCCGCTTCCAGCGCGCTCAGAGAGAGCACCGCCGTGTCGACGTTCCCGAAGCCGCCGTTGTACAACGCCGCATTGGCGACATACAGCGACGAGGCGAAGCGGTTCTCCGTGCGCCGCGCGGCACGCCCCAGCACGCTCGGCATCTGCCGCAGCGCGTCCAGGTCGTCGTTGACAAGCGCTTCCCACAGGATCGGGATGCGCCGGCCGTACTTGTTGACGCGGAAGCTGTAGCTCGCCTCGTCACGGTCGCCGGCCGGGTAGTTGGCGCCTTGCGCCACGCGATCGAGCACCTGGTCACCATCGCTGAAGCGGTAGCGATCTACGGTGCGGAAGTCTCGCACAACAGAGGTGCGCAGGAACTGCCGCCAGTCGCTGGGCGCCTCGCGGTACTCCTGGAGCACCAGGCGATCGAGCGTGTCGCCGAAGTAGATCGGGAAGTCGGACGTGCTCAGCGCCTCACGGAGCTGCCACATTGCCCGGCGGCCCGAGAAGACCTCGGCGGTGAACTGTGCGGCCTCTAAGAGCCGCTGCTTATACTGCGGGCCCTGCCGGCGGCGCAGTGCCTCACGCACCGACACGTCCCCCTCTTCCGAGCCGAACAGCCGCTGCACGCTGGCCTCTTCGGATCGGATAGACTCGATTAGCTGCAAAAATTCGGGCATTCTCTCATCTCCGTGCTCGCGCGTGCGAGCGATCTCTGATTAGCTCTGCGCCGTCACCTGATCGACGCTACGCCGCGCGCGCGATCTGGATCGTGGTTGTCGCGCCAGCCAAGACTGCGCCCAGCGCGTACCCGTAGAAGACGCCCCCCGCGGCGTCCGCGTTGATGTCGGTGCCGTCGATGTACACCGGATCGCCGATGTTCACGGCGGCGTTGCCCTGATCGTCTTCGCCGACGACGGGATGTTCCGTCACATAGCTGCACGGGAACATGACGGTCGCGACGCCGACCGCGTCGGCATCGGTGATCAGGTCCACCGTGAGGCCTGCCCCGATCACGGCGACGTCGCCGGACTGCAGGCCAATGCCAACTGTCATTTCGAGGCGCAGCCAGCCTTCGCCCTGGAACCGGATATTGTCTGCCATCGTTTGCTTCTCCTCGTCTGGGTGCGCGCCGCCTGCCGGCCGTCACCGCGTCAGAACAACTACCTGCGGCCTTTACCGCATGCTCTCGATCACGTTTTCGATCTGCTCGTCGAGCTTCGCCTCGTCGGGCGCCTCGCTCAGATCCTGGCGAGCGGTGCCCCCGCTCACGGCGCCGTTCGGCACGAGCTGCGCGATGTACGCCTGCTCGGCCTCGATCACGCCCTTGATGGCTTCCGCCAACTGCTCGGCGGTTTGCTCGCTGCCGTGCGTGCTGTACGCCTCGGTCAGCCCTTTGACCTGGTTGGCGATGCGCTGCTGCGCGGGTTCTGGCAGGCCTTTGGCCTTGGCCAGCGTAGCCTCGACGATCGTCTGAGCCTGCGCGCTGCGCGCCTCACGGAACAGGCGCGTGTTCTCCTCAAGCAGGCGCTGGTTTTCGGTCTGCGCCTCCTCGAGCTGCTTATTTGTATCTCCCACCTCAGCCTCCTTGAGCGCTCTAATTTCGTGTTGTGCCTCAACGAGGTCCGGACGCGACTCGGCCAGGTCCTCGCGTGTCACCTTTGCCAGCACGGCGCGCGTCAGCGCCGCGCGATCGGATTCGGCCAGGCGCTCGAACCCGCCGCCGGCCGCTGCCACCGTGACCACATCCACCGAGGTGAACGGGTTCGCTTGAAAACTCTCGACGACGAAGTCGCCGCCCTTGTCGCGCTTGCCCTGGCCGAAGGCGCGCAGGCTCAGGCCGTCGATAATGCCTTCGGCGATCTTGGTGCGCAGCGACGTCTCCGCTTCGGAGACCTGGAACTTGCCACGCAGGGCGGTCTTGCCGTCCTTCGTCGTGCCGATATAGGGCGACTTCACCCGACCGACCACGTCCCGCACCGACCGCTCAGGGCGCTGCGCTTCCTCGACCGCGGAAGGGTGGTCGGCGAACATCAGCGCGCCGTCGAAGATGCGAACGCCGGACTGCAGCGCCTCGCGGGTGTAGACGTTGCCGTTGGCGCTCCGGCCCTCGATGACGATCACGCCATCGATCGCGCCGTCGTCCGTGGTGCGCACTTCCCGCACGGGCAGCGACACGTCAAAGCGCAGCGCCTCGCTCGTCTCTTCCGTCTCCGGCGCATCCGGTGCCGCGCTGGCGCTCGCCACATAGTCAAGCTTGACTTCCTGCCATTCGTCAGGGCCGGCGAACGTCACCGCGTCATCCGTCGCGCTCATGTCGACCCGGTAATACCGGTGAGCGTCGGCCTCATTGCGGCGCACAATGACATGATCGCCAAACACATCGACCACCCACGGGACCGGCACGCCATCGTCCGAGCTGTTCTGGCGCCACCAGGCATCCCGGATCCGGTTAATGAAATCATCCAGGCTCCCGCCTGCCTCGCGCACTAGTGCAGCGCCCATACTTCACGCTCCTTGATATCCCACATGTCACAAATGGTTTGCGCCTCGTCATGGCTCAGGTCGTCAGCTTCCATCAGCAGCAGGCCGACCCCTTGCGCCACACCGCTGGCCTCTTCCAGATCAACCGGGATCCGCTTGGGATTCCACTCGCGCGAGAGCCGGATACAGTCCTCACAATGCTCTGCCGGGCGCAGCTTCCAGTAGACGAGCACGGCAGTGATCTGTCCCGCCTCACCGCGCTGATAGTCAAACTGGAGCCGGCACTTACAGTTCGTCCGGCAGCGCGTCTGGCCGTCCCGGGGAACCTGCGGTAATTTCACCGGTACCGCGCTGCGCCACATGCTTGCCTGAGTCGATCGGGCGTAGAGCTTGGCGCGTTGGACGGCGAAGGTGATAGGCTTTCCCGCTTCGGCGCGCGCCTGGATCTGCGCTGCGAACCGGTCGAGATAGCGATACTGGCGCTTCAGTTCAGGCCCCAGCTGCAGATACTCGCGGCGGTTGATATTGCCCCGGATGCCGCCCTTGCCGACCACAAACTGCTCATGGTTGCCGCGGCGTAACTCCGCCTTCATTTGTTCCTGCCATGCACCGACGGTGAGGCGTCCGTCTGCGAGCTCGCGTGTGAGCGCCTCGATCCGGCGCTCGCTCATCAGGCGCAGCGCGTTGGAGTAGCGTCGGATATCGTCGATATCAGACAGCGGCTCCGGCACGGGCCGCCTCCTCGACATCCGCCAGGCTCAGGCCCAGCGATTTCAACAGCTCGTCCAGTTCGGGAAGCTCCTCGAATGCATCGAAGTAACGGTTGACTTCCTTACGGTTGATTGGATCGACGGACGTCGCTTCATCGCTCGGCAACTTGTCGCCGACGTCCGGCGGATCATCGACGGCCTCTTTCAGCCGGGTCCGCGCTCGCTTGACAATGCC
>JBBAFK010000089.1:0-8586 GCA_041655455.1 Leucobacter sp.
TGCCCGCCTTGGAGCCCTCGACGATGGCTCGGGCGCGGGCTTCTTGGGCGGCCAGGGTCTTCTGGTCGCGGCGGGCCCGTTTGGCCGAGTACGCCCAGACCGCCCGCCACGCTCCCGGTGAGGTCTCGGGGTGCCAGGCCGGCTCAGCACGCCGGCTGATGTCGTTGACGACGCTGTTGCCGTGCCGGGGTGTGACGGTGTCGATGATCTGTCCGTCGGTGAAAACATCACCGTTCCAATGGAAGTGGGACTCTAAGTCTTTGGGCGCCTTGGTCACTCGGGAGCCGACGATGAACAACAGCCCCAGCTCATCGAGGGCTGTGAGGTTCGCCGCGGAGAGCATCCCGGCATCAGCAGCCACCACCAGCGGTGTGCCGGCGAGGCCGTGGCGTTCGACGAAGCCGGCGATAATCGGCACCAGAGTGGTCGTCTCGGCGGTATTTCCCTCGAAACAACCGATCTCCAAAGGGAAACCACTGCGATCCACCAGCAGTCCGACCACAATTTGAGGGTCGACCCGCCGTTCTTTGCTGAACCCCACCTTGCGCAGCTCATCCTCCGATTCAGCCTCGAAATACAAGGTCGTAACGTCATAGAGCAACAGGGACAGCCCACCGCAATCACGGGAGTAGTCAAAGCACTTCGCGGCGATCGCATCCCGATACCCACCCGGGCCGATCACGTCCAGATGGCGCTGGATGGTCCGATACGACACCGTCGTAGCGCCCAAGTCTTCGAGCACCCGGATCGAGTCGAGCTTGCTGGTCGGCTCCACGATCCGGGCGATCACCAGATCCCGGAACACCGCGTCATCGACCACATCGAATCCGAGCCAGTCATACACGTGCCCGAGGACCTCACGCAGTAACCGCGAGGAGGTGCCCGTGATGTGACCCGGGCCGGCCGACGCCGGCGCCACGGTCTCATCGGCGGGCCGCCAGTCGGCGACCTCGCCGACACGGGCGACCTTGCGGGCTACCTCCAGATCCAGACCCTGTTGATCACCATCGGCGATCCGGCGGGCCTGCTCCAGCAGAACCCCCAGCTCAACGTCGGTATGGGCGGACCCCAGATGAGCCAGGATCTCGTGTTTGCCCTGGTTCTTGCGGGCCACCTGCACCGCCACCGCACCGGAGGAAGTGCGCACCTTCCGCACGTACGCCACCGCCCGAACCTACCCCGTTAGTGCCCCTAGTGCCCCAAATCACCACACGAAACCCCAGGTCACAGCGATAAGACCCCTCAGATCCCCGATCGATGTCCTAACTCAGGTTAGGCCATGGAAATGGAGATTTCGAGCACACAACCGACTCCGCATACCCATTGACGAAGCCGCATGATCAGCGGTCTATCAACGGCATCAATAATCCGCTGGCAATATTGCGGCCATTTCAAACGCCAATGAATATACGTTCGAATCCGCTAGTGGCACGGTTTTTGTAACCGGCTCGTTCGATATCGGCAGTATTGATGCGGTATTCGGATTTGCCAATCTGCTGGTACAAATGCCTATCGAATTAGCGTGCCTGAGTACTCGGTGAGTTAGAGTCCATGTGGCTAGCGAGGACAGCAAGGGCTGTCGACGCGGACTTGCCCTCAGGGTCAGCGAGGCGGTCCAGTCTGCGGCGATCGCTTAACAGTGAACCCAGGCAAAGTTGCACCAGTTGAGAACCCGCTTCCAAGGCGGTGAGCCTTCCCTCTGGTTCGAACCACGTCCAAGTCCATTGCGTCGCACCGAATATCAGAAGGCTCTGTACCTCAACGTCGAGCGGTCGAAACGAGCCATTTCGTGTGCCTTCCTCGATCAACGACCGGAACATAGACATGTACTCGTTGCGCAACTCGCGTCCGTGGGCCAGTGAATCGAGGGTTGCGACCATCGCTATCTCACGTTGGAACGCGAGGGTGGCGTCACGATCGATGTCTTGATATTGCATGAGCGCAAACAAAAGCCCGGACAACTTCTGATCCGGCGAATCCAACCGATTCAAAATGTCGTGGGCTTCCCTCAAACGTCGTTCCATGTAGCTGTCGTGCAGCTTGGCGAACAACTTGTCCTTGGTGCCGTAGAAATGGACAATTGTCCCCTTGGAGATCTCCAACTCGTTCGCGATCTCGCTGAAATTGCTGCCAGAATATCCTCTGCGGGCAACGTTTCGGGTGAACGCGCTGAGGATGTCCTGCGCACGGCCCCTCCGAGCGCGAGCTCGTGCGGGTTCTTTTGCCGCCACAGTGACCTCACTCCTTTAATGTAAAGAAACTTCATCGAATGGAATTCAACCTATATCAGAGATTCAGCGTAGGTGACCGCCGACACAACGAAAATAGTCAGGCTGCAGACGCCAGTTTGGCCTGGTACGGCAATACAACCTAGGCCTTGCCAGCCTTGTCAAGTAGGGGTGTGCCCAGGTCGTGGTTGGACGGCCCCACTTTAACCTTCGATCCTGGCGAGGGACTCTGCGCAGTGCCTGGATTTGGCCGCTGGAGTAGGGCAATACTGGCATGAGGTGCGAGCAGGATCGAGTGGTCTGCTCAAGCGACGAGCCACTGCCCTCGTGGTCGGCGACATGCAGTGTGGATCAACGGGAACGGGCCCGCCTTCAACGCCGCGTTGAGCGTGAAGTGATTGAACCGCAACCTGTTACAGCCTGACCAGCTGAGGCCGCAGTATGTGCATTGACCAGGGAGTTCGACTCATGACCTTGTTGTTGACCGTACAAGCGGTTAGTATTCGACCCGGCCGCGATGTAGGGACTCAACGACGAGTAAGGGATGTGCAGATGTCCGATATGGATCACTACCGGATGTACATAGCTGGTAAGTGGGTCGACTCATCCGAGACGGTCGAGATTCTCTCGCCTACTGACGGATTGCCCGTGGCCACCGTCGCTTGGGGTGATGTGACGGACATCGACCGGGCAGTAGCCGCGGCTAAGGATGCGCATGAGTCGGGGGTGTGGCGGGAGCGTACGCCGGCAGAACGTGCGGAAGTGATTGACGCAATCGCGGATCGGCTTGAGGAGCGAATCGAGACACTGACTGTCCTGCAGGTTCGAGAGAATGGGGCCACGGTTCGCGCCGCGGGGGCGTTCCTGGTTGGTTACTCGATTGCCCATCTGCGCTACTTCGCTGAACTCGCACGGAAATTTCCCTTTGAACAACTAGGTGAGTTGCTGGAAGTGCCCACACTGGCGACTGGGATCGTCCGACACGAGCCAGTCGGTGTCTGCGGAGCAATTGTGCCGTGGAACTTTCCCTTGTTGCTCGCGGTGTGGAAGCTGGGCCCCGCGTTGGCAGCGGGAAACACGGTCGTTCTGAAACCTGATGAGCAGACTCCACTTACATTGCTCGAGCTTGCCCGCGCTGCCGATGAAGTCGGGTTGCCTGCGGGGGTGCTCAACGTCGTGACAGGACCGGGTGTTACGACAGGCGCCCGATTAGCGGAGCACCCTGACGTTCGCAAAATCGCGTTCACCGGTTCGACCGAAGTCGGTAGGGAAGTGATGCGCGCGGCCGCCGGCAACATCAAGAAGGTCACACTCGAGCTGGGCGGCAAGGGCGCCAATATTGTTCTCGACGATGCAGATATCGACCTTGCAGTGGATGGAACCCTCTTCGGATTTCTCTTGCTGAGTGGCCAGATATGTTCCTCTGGAACTCGCCTCCTGGTCGCGGACTCGATATACGACACTTTCATGACGAAACTGGTGGAGAGGATTGCAACGGTCAACATCGGCGACCCGATGAAGACCGAAACCGACATCGGCCCGCTCGTGTCGCTAAAACAAAAACAGCGCGTAGAGAAGTACATCGCGGTCGGCCAAGAGGAGGGCGCGACCGTTGCATACCAAGGTTCGCCACCAACTGATCCAGATCTGTCCAACGGGCATTGGGTTGCACCGGTAATCCTCACGGATGTCACTAACGACATGCGCGTTGCTCGTGAAGAGATCTTCGGGCCCGTCCTTGTAGTCATTAGGTACGACAATGACGACGACGCGGTTCGGATCGCTAACGACAGCGAATACGGCCTGTCGGCTGGAATCTGGAGTACAGACAATCAGCGAGCTCTTGCCCTCGCGCGGCGGCTAGAAGCAGGTACGGTCTGGGTCAATGACTGGCACATGGTGAACTGCCTGCATCCTTTTGGTGGCTTTAAACAATCGGGTATCGGGCGGGAGCTTGGCCCCGATGCACTACGCGAGTATCTCGAACAGAAGTTTGTCCATGTCGATATGACGAATGACCGGTCCAAGCGAGCGTTTTCGCTGGTCGTGTCTACTCCGGCCTAGTACTACAGCCGCACTTGTTTTTGGGTGATCGGCGTGTCGTTGTGTGACACTGAGTTTCGGTCGGCAATGTTAGTTGTGCGACTGATGAGGTAGGTGTGGCGGAGGTTGGCGCGTGGGCGGCGGGGCTGGCGGCGTTGCATGCTCGGATCGCGCCGCGGTTCGCGCGCTCGGAGCCGCGTGAGCGGGTGTTGGCCTACGTGCGAGGGTTGTTGGCGCCGTTGGAGAGAAAGAATTCGTGGACGGTTGCCGAGCGGGCTGGGGAGGCGATCCCGGATGGGATGCAGCGGCTGTTGGCCACCGCGGCCTGGGATGCGCACGCGGTGCGCGACGATGTGGCTGGCTATGTGGTCGAGCATGTGGGCGACTCGGTAGGTGTCCTGGTCGTCGATGAGACCGGATTTTTGAAGAAGGGCGCCAAGTCCGCTGGGGTGGCGCGTCAGTACTCGGGTACTGCGGGGCGGGTCGAGAACTGCCAGGTCGGTGTCTTCCTGGGCTACGCCACCGCGACCGGGCGCACGTTTTTGGACCGCGAGTTGTACCTGCCCAAAGCCTGGACCGCCGACCGTGATCGCTGCCGAGAAGCCGCCGTGGCCGATGATGTCGATTTCAAGACCAAACCCGAGCTTGCGATGCAGATGATCGCACGTGCACTGGATGCTGGTGTGCCGGCCGGCTGGACCACCGGCGACGAGGTCTACGGTCAACACGCCAAGCTGCGGATGATGCTCGAAGAACGACAGATGCCTTATGTGCTTGCCGTTGCGGTGAATCAGCGGGTGATCGCCACCGTGGACGGTCGTATCGCCGAGTGCCGCGTCGACGACCTCGCCGCACGGCTACCGGCGCAGGCCTGGAAGAAGATCTCCGCCGGCGCCGGCTCCAAAGGCCCGCGTATCTACCACTGGGCCCGCGTTAAGATCCGGCCGCTGGAGGCCACTGGCGGCTACTGGCTGCTGGTTCGGCGTAACGTGGCCGACCCCACCGACCTTGGCCTACTACCTGTGCTACGGCCCCGAGGGCACCCCGCTGCGAGAACTCGTCCGGGTCGCCGGGGCGCGCTGGGCCATCGAGGAGACCTTCCAGACCGCCAAAGGTCAAGTCGGTCTGGACCAATACCAGGTCCGCCGCTACGACAGCTGGTACAGACACATCACCCTGGCCATGCTGGCCCATGCCTTCCTGACCGTCACCAGCGCCGACGCCCGGGCAAAAAAGGGGGCCACCGGACGGTCGAAGAACTGATCCCCTTGACAGTTCCGGAGGTCAGAGGCCTGCTCGCACAACTCATCTGGCATGAACACCCCGACCCAGCCGCTGTCCTGGGCTGGTCACACTGGCGACGCCGCCACCAAGCACGCGCTCGACGATGCCACTACGCAGCCCGAGCAGCCGCCCCATAAATGCGGCTGTAGTACTAGAACATAAATATCGGATCTCCAGTCCCGCCGCTAATTCCTCCGCTCAAGGTAGGTCTCGTGAGGCTCGACCGTGGCCGGGCGGGCCAGCAAACACCTGTGCTATATCCAGCCAACGTTCAGCATCTTCGCCGACCGCCACGAGCGAGAGGTCATCGCGGTGTCGCCGCTGGGTGACCAACATGCAGAAGTCCCACGCCGTTCCGCAAACTCGTTGGGCAGCGCCTGGCGGTCCCCATGTCCAATTTGCGCCGGTTGCGGTGGTGAGTTCGATCCGAAACTCGTCCTCTGGTGGCGTGAGGGAGTGCAGGGCGTATGCGTAGTTTCGCGTGCGCACGCCCATGTGAGCGATGTGCTTGATCCTGTCGGTGATAGGTAATCGCAATGACAGCGCGTCAGCTATATCGGTCCCGTGTGCCCACGTCTCCATCAAGCGTGCAGTGGCCATCGATGCGGCACTCATCGAAGGACCGAACCATGGAATCTGTTGACCTGCCGGGACCCTGCTTAGGACATCATGCAATCTAACTCGCCCCAACCGCCAGGCAGCGAGCAACTCGGTGCGAGGTATACGGGCCCATTCGTAGGCGGCATCATCAACTGCATGTACTGGATCCCGCAGTGCAGCTTCGGCGAGTGGGGCGAAAGCCTCTTGCCCCTTGAGCGCCATGAGCGATGCTTGATCAGTCCAAGCAAGGTGTGCGATCTGATGTGCGATAGTCCACGGGACCGCCGGTGTTGGCGTCGACCACTGGTCGTCGGTGAGGCTGCACACGATGGCGTCGACTTCTGCGCCTTCAAGCAGCAGATCGTCCGCAACTATCTGGGCGATAGTACGGACTTCAGTCGGTATGGTCGAGCGGGATGGGATTTCGGTCTGCATTCGCGGGGGCCTCTTATGGTCAGCCGGGTGTATTGATGGTGACGCGACGGTCGGGCCCGCGCTGCCTGATGGGTTCCCGGTGGGTCGCGACGGGTACCAGAACGTTTGGTCCGGATGTCGAGCATGCGATCATGACTGTACGAACGGTCAGTCACTTAGGCTACATGATCTCTTCTATCGCCAGCCTCCTATTGGCGCTACGCGTCAAAGCGCGCTCAACGCGAAGTCGTAGACGCCGATCAGGTCGCTCTTGATTGGAGCGACGCCCGACCGGTTTGGCTGTGAATGCTCGCGGCAATACCCACGCTGTGGCCCACACCTTGGCGCTGCGAGTGCGAACTTCCAGCCCGACCTTTCTGCCGGAGAACAGGTCTCGGAGAAGTCAGAAACGGCGACATGGCTGGCCATCGTCGGCAGCGATGCGCGGAACCTCCGCAGTATGCGCTCGGGCTCCTTTGGGAGTCGATGAACCTCGCGGTCGGGTTGTCCTGGCGTAACCCAGTGCTGCTGTTTGGCCGGTTCCCCATTGGAGGAAATGCGAGAAACCTTGAACCTGACCGTACAAGCGGTTAGTATCTGCGTGGTAGAGGTACCAGTCTGGCTGTGGTGCTTGACGATTAGCGAGGGATGGCGGATGCGCGACGTGACCCCGGTCGTATTCTCACCGTCCGCGGTCGACATGCCAACATTCCACCGGCATCCGCATGAGGACCCGATCGATTCATCGGAACAAAAAACCTCGGGGGTGCCTCGCGGAAACACATGTACGATTTGGATGACTGCTCGAACGGCTGACCACGCCAAGCATTCTGATGGGCAGTGCGTTTCACACTTCGACCTCCAAAGTGTTTGATTCCATCTAGATAAACCTGCACAGTGCAAAGGAGAATCCTATGTCGGAAGACAAGACCACAGAATTGGCCCGCCGGTTCGTCGAGGCGGCCTGGTCAAACAGTGGCGGCTATGCGACTCTTGAGGCCCTTGCGGCGCCCGAGTTCTCCGTGAAGTACTCATTGATGCCAGCACCGATCGAGGGCGTAGAAGCATATTGTGCCCTGCTTCGCCAGACCCGTGCCAGTCTCGAGGATATTTACATCAAGTTCGTACACGTCGCCACCCAAGGCAACACTGCAGTTTTCAGCTGGGAAGGGGGAGGCACGCACAAGGGCGAGATTATGGGCATTCCCGGTACTGGGAGTGCGCTCCACTGGACCGGCATCTCGATTGTGGAAGTAACCGATGGGAAGGTCACCAAGGAATGGGGCGAAGAGGACAGCGCCCGTGTGCTGCGGCAGCTTGGTGTTATTCCGGCCGGCATCTAGCGAGCTAGTGCCACCCATTGCGATGGAACCACGAGATACCCTGTGTACCGGGGAGAATGGCTTCCCAGGTAGGGCGGCTCTTCGATTTAATCGGAAACTCAGCATGAGCCTGAGTTGCGGCCAGTTGTTGCTTGTTTACCCGAAATGTGAGATCGGTCCCGTCTGTCAGGGTTCGAACCAGGTCGTAGGACAGCCTCACTCGATTATCAGGGGAAGTTTCTAACGATCGTTGCGAATCCTGAATTGATGAGATTTCAATGCCTCGCTATGCGCCGAACAAGGTGCCGCCCGGTGTCAAGCGTCGATACTTCGAACGAATCCGCACCGGGATGTCCGGTTCGGAGGCGGCCAAGGCGGTGGGAGTGTCGCTCAGCTGTGGGTCGTTGTGGTTCATCGATGCTGGCAGCGTGCGCTTCATTGACACGCCGATAAGTTCGCGCTACCTGACCCAGGTGGGGTTGACCCCTGATGGTGGACACCTGACTGGTGGGACTGCTGGTCCCACGGGAAGGATGTCCGTATGTCGGGCAAGCGGAAGAAGTACACCCCGGAGTTTCGGGAGCAGGCGGCCCGCTTGGTGATCGAGACGGGCCGGCCGATCGCGCATGTGGCCGCGGAGATCGGTGTGGGTGAGCAGTTGCTGGGGCGCTGGGTGCGGGTGGCCCGCGAGGCCG
>JBBAFK010000090.1:0-7369 GCA_041655455.1 Leucobacter sp.
CAGCATCGCCGGCGGGCTCTGGACGCTCATGGGCCGCAGCATCGGGGGAGCGTTTCTCGTGGGTCTCGCCTACGGCGCCGCGTTCTACTTCACGCACCTCATGTGGGTCGTGCAGTTCCTCGGCCCGATCCCGTGGGTCGCGCTCGCCGGGGTCGAATCGCTGCTCTTCGCGCTCGGTGCGATCCCGATCGCCCTCGCCTACCGCTGGGGCGCTCTCCTCGAACGCCGCGCCACCCGCCGATTCCTACTCCCGGTGCTCATCGCGGTGCTGTGGGCCGCACGCGAGCTCCTCCTCGGAACCTGGCCCTACAGCGGGTTCCCGTGGGGCAGAATCGGCATGTCCCAGGCTGGTGGCCCCTTCGCCGAAGCCGCTTCCTGGGTCGGCGTCGCCGGCCTCACCCTGCTCATCGTCTGGCTCTGCGCGTGCGTCGTCGACTGGGCCGCCCGGCCCGCACCCCGGAGACGCGCCGAGCTGCTGCCCGCAGCGGTGATCCTCGCCCTGCTGCTCGTGCCGGCGTTCCCCACAACCGAAGCGGGCAGCCTCCGCGTCGGTTGGGTGCAGGGTGATGGGCCTGCCGGCTACTTCGACACGCGCAGCTCCGGCGATGTGCTCGCCGCCCAGCGGCAAGCGAGCGACGCACTCCTCGGTGAACCGATGGATCTGCTCGTGTGGCCCGAGGGTGGGGTCGATTCCGATCCGCTGAACACCCCGGCCACCGCCCGCATCCTCGACGAGCTCGTCGCAAACGCCGAGGCCCCGCTCCTCATGAATGCGGCCACCGCGCGAGGCGAGGACACCTACAACACGTCGATGCTCTGGGAGGCCGGCAGCGCCGAGCAGATGCATGACAAGGTGAACCCGGTGCCCTTCGGCGAATATGTGCCCGACCGGTGGTTCTACGAACGCATCGTCCCCGACCTGGTCGGCCTCATCCAACGCGAATACACGCCGGGTACGAACCCGCCGCTCGTCTCCGTCGACGGCATCCAAGTCGGGCTCGCGATCTGCTTCGATGTCATCTACGACTCGGTGATCTGGGACGGGGCGCGGGGCGGTGCGCAGTTCTACGCCTTCCAGACCAACAACGCCGACTTCCGGGGCACTGACGAGAACCTGCAGCAGCTCGAGTTCGCGCGTATGCGCGCCATCGAGACCGGACGTGCCGTCGTGAACGTATCGACCGTGGGCACCAGCCAGATCATCGCCCCCGACGGCACCATCATCGACGGCGCACCCGCCGATTCTCCGGCGGCCGCCGTCACCGCCGTACCACTGCGCACCGGGCTCACCCCGGCCGTGCTCGTCGGCCCGACCCTCACCCTCATCATCCCCATCGCCGCGCTCGGCGGGCTCCTCGCACTGGGCCTGCTCGAGCGACGGAGCCGCACGACCTCCCTCCCGCCCGCGCCTGCCTCCGCAAAGGGCGGCGCAGCAGCCGAACTCCCGCCGAAAGCATCATGACCTACGAACTCCCGCACGACCCGCCCGCCGATGAGCGCACCGGCCCGTCGGCGCAGCCCCGAAGCCGCCGTCCCTCCCGCCGACTGCTGTTCGTCTACAGCTGCGCCATCGCCGCCCTCACGATCGCTGTCGACGTGATCAGCAAACAACTCGCCTTGCACTTCCTCGACACGGAGAACCGCATCCCCGTGCTCGGCGACCTCTTCGGGCTGCAGCTCGCCTTCAACACCGGGGCCGCGTTCTCGATCGGTGCCCAGCTCACCCCCTTCATCACGCTGCTCGGCATCGTCGCCTCCGTGCTCCTTATCCGGGCCGCCCTCCGCACGAAGTACCGCATCTACGCCGCCTCGATCGGGCTGATCCTTGGCGGTGCCCTCGGCAACCTCGCCGATCGCATCTTCGCCCCGCCAGGATTCGGCAGCGGTGCGGTCACCGATTTCCTCGCCTACGGTCACCTGTTCATCGGCAACCTCGCCGACGTCGCGATCGGGGCCGGCGTCGTGCTCTATGCCCTCGGTGCTTGGCGCCTCCACGCAGCCTCCCGCGCTCGAGATACCGACGATTCGGTCGAGAGCGCCGAGGCCGAACTGCCGACCAGTAGTCCCGTAACCACCCGAGCAGAAACGACGGACTCATGAGTCAGAAACAGCAGCCCCCGTCCTACCAGCGCAACGCGCTGCTCCCGGGATTCATCGCACTCGCCCTACTCATCGTCGCGGTCGCCTTCATCGGCACCGACTGGTTCACCGTCTTCCGCTTCATCATCGCTATCCTCGCGCTCATCGTCGCCTGGTTCGCGGTGCAAGCCCGCCACTGGTGGTGGGTGCCAGTCTTCGTCGCGATCGCCGTGCTCTGGAACCCCGTCTATCCGTTCAACTTCAGCGGCATCTTCTGGATCCTCGCCCAGCCCATCGCCGGCAGCGTCTTCCTGATCGCCGGAGCACTCATCAAACGGCCTCGCGACTAGAGACCCAGGATCCGACCGTTCACACTCCGCAGACAGGAGGAGCAGACAGATGAATATCACCTCAAGCGTTCGGAGACGCCGGCTCGTCGGCGCTCTCGCGGCCGCCCTGGTCGGCCTCGCCCTCTTCCTCTCGGGAGGGGCGACGCCCGCCCACGGGGTCGAGCTGCCCACCTGGGACGACGTGCAGGCCGCGAAGCGGAACGAGGCGGCCGCCGCCGCGAAAGTCACGGAGATCGAAGGACTGCTCGAGCAGAGCCTGGCGGAGCTCGAGCTGCTCCGGGTCGCGACCGAACAAGCGAACGCGAGCTGGCAGGACGCCGAGACCGCAGCAGCCGACGCCGCGCTCCGCGCTGAGACGCTCCAAGCGAAGGCCGACAAGAGCCGTGAGGAAGCCAACGTCGCCGCAGACCAAGCGGGGGTCGTCGTCGGCCAGATGTATCGCTCCGGCGGTATCGACCGCAGTGCCGACATGTTCTTCGAGGCCGACGCAGCGACCACCGACGCCCTGCTGAACCGCCTCGCGATGATGGAGCAAGCCACCCGGCGCAACACCACCATCGCCGCGAGTGCTGAGCTCGCCCGCAACACGGCTTCCTCGCTGGGCGAGCAAGCCGACGCCGCGAGCACGGAGCGCGATCAGTTGCGAGCCGATGCCGAACAGCTGGCCCAGACCGCCGCTGAGAACCTCGACGCACAGCGCACTACGTTCCTCGCGCAAGAAGCGCAGCAGCGTGAGCTCGAGGCGCAGCTCGCCGCTCTGAAAGACGCGACCACCGACACGGTCGCCGGTTACGAGGAACGCCTCCGCGCCGAAGAGGAGGAGCGCAGAAAGCAACAGAGCGGCGGAGGTGGCGGCGGTGGGGGTGGCGGCGGTACCCCCGGCGGTGCCGGCTGGTACCAGCCGGTGCCGATCTCCTGGATCTCCACCTACTTCCGGCAACCACCGAGTCACACCGGGCTCGATCTCCCAGCCGGCTGCGGCACCCCCATCGTCGCGCCCTCCTCCGGCACCGTCGCCGTCGCCGGTTGGGTCGACAACTTCGGCGGATACATGACCTACCTCAACCAGGACAACGGCTATCAGACCCGTTTCGCGCATCAGATCGGCACACCGCCGGTGGTCTCCGGCCAATGGGTGCCCGCCGGAGCTGTCATCGGCTACGTCGGCAACACCGGGATGAGCTTCGGCTGCCATGTCCACTACGAAGTGCTCTCCGGCGGCAACTTCATCGATCCGACCCCGTTCATCTAGCACGATGTCACCTCTAGACACCGCATCCGCTCAAGACCCGCCTCTGGCACGCCGACGCCCCATGCCGTGCCGCGCGCAGAGGCCGCAACCGGTGACGCCGCACTCGTGCCGGAGCCCACGACTCATCTACATGCAGGAAAGGGGACAAACATGAAGGCCGTTGGATATACCCACCCAGGCCCCCTCGACGAAGACGGGGCTCTCCGCGACGTCGAGCTGCCGATACCCGAAGCCGAGGAACACGATCTGCTGGTGCAGGTGCACGCTGTCTCCGTGAACCCGGTGGACTGTGCGATTCGCGCCACCGAGCAACCCCGCGCCGGGCAGCCTCGCGTTCTCGGCTACGACGCCGTTGGCACAATCGTCGGACTCGGCGCGTCCGTCGAGGACGAACCGCTGCTTGAACACTTCGCCGTTGGCGACCGCGTCTTCTACGCGGGAGCGATCGACCGGCCGGGCAGCAACGCCGAATACCAGATCGTCGATGCCCACCTCGCTGCTCACGCTCCGGCCTCGCTGAGCGACACGCACGCGGCGGCGCTGCCGCTGACAGCGCTCACCGCGTGGGAGCTGCTCTTTGACCGGCTCGAGGTGACGCGGCCCGTCCCGGGAGCCGCATCCGCAGTCGTCATCATCGGCGGGGGCGGGGGAGTCGGGTCGATGGCCATTCAGCTGCTGCGCGCCCTCACCAACGTCACCGTGATCGCCACGGCCAGCCGCCCAGTCACGAAGGCGTGGTGTGCGAACCTTGGCGCCCACCACGTCCTCGACCACCGCCGGCCGCTCACCCCACAGGTGGCCGAGCTCGGCCTCGGGGCGCCCGGCTTCGTGCTCTCCACCGCGGGATCCGAGGAGAGACAGGGCGACATCCTCGAACTGCTCGCCCCGCAGGGGCGCTTCGGGTACACCGATCACCCCGAGCTCGACGTGCAGCCGTTCCAGTCGAAGTGCATCTCACTGCACCCCGAAGACGTGTTCATGCGCTCTCGCTTGCAGACCCTCGACCTGGCCGAGCAGGGCGAGATCCTCCGACAGGTCGGCGAGCTCGTCGACGCCGGGAAGCTCCGCAGCACGCTGACCAGCACGCTCGGCGAGATCGACGCCGCGACCGTCGCCGAAGCCCATCGCCTCATCGAGAGCGGCACGGCGGTCGGGAAGATCACACTCGAAGGCTTCAGCTCCCTGCCGTAGCAGCGAGGCCGCCCAGCTGCGGGCGGCTCAGGAAAGGATGACCGGCATGATGCTTGCCGCCCTCACACTCCGTGTCGACTCCGGCATGCTGCGCACCCCTTGAGCGGCATGACGACACACACCGCCACCTCCGGGCAGGGCCCAGTCCACGGAGGACATGAGCGACCCCAGGAGCCGCCCCAATCGCAACCGGGCTGGTCGTTCCTGCGATCGCGCCGCTGGCTCGGGTACTACGTCCTCCTCGTCAGCTTCTGCATCGTCTGCGTCTGGCTCGCTGACTGGCAGTTCGACCGGCGAGCCGATGCCCGAGCGGAGATCGCGCGCATTGAGCAGAACTACGACGCCGCAGCTATCCCGCTCGATGACGCTGTGCCCGACCCTGCTGGCTTCGACGAAGACGCACTGAAATGGCAGACCGCCACCGTGCGCGGCGAGTACCTCGGCAACCCCTTCCTCGCCCGCAACCGACCCGGCCCCGAAGGGGTCGGCTCACATCTCCTCCAAGCTCTGCGCACCGATCAGGGGTTGATGTTCATCGTCGACCGCGGCTGGGTGCCGGTCAATGGCAACGAGGCGAATGCGGGCGACGCCTGGCTCGACAGCATTCCTGCAGCCCCAACCGGGCCGGTCGAGGTCGACGTGCGACTTCGGGCGAGTGAACCGCAGATCGCCGGGCGCCTCGCTCAGGGCAGCACGGTCGCCAGTATCAACTTGCCCGAGATCGCCCGGATCGGCGGTTTCGATGAGGCCTACACCGGGGCGTACGGCATGCTCATCGGGGAAACCCCCAAGGCCGAAACCGGGGTGCTCCCCGAGCCACCGGAGCGCGATGAAGGCCCGCACCTCTCTTACGCGCTGCAATGGTATGTGTTCATCCTCATCGCCGCCTTCGGCGTCGTCTACGCCGCCCGGCAGGAGCATCGCGGTCTGAATGCGGGCAGCGAAGCCGTGCTGCGGCAGCAGCGACGAGCCGCAGCGCGCAAGGCCCGGCGCGGCACGACCGACGCCGAAGAGGAAGACGCCTTCCTCGAGCAGTAGCGGTCGCCACCGGCCGCATGCGCCGGAGCGTCTTCCCGACCCGGGCCATCGAAAGGAGCAGGCGTGGAGATCGCCCTCTGGATCACGCAGCTGCTCATCATGTCCGCCCTGATCGCCGTCATCGGTGTCGCCGGCGCACCCCCGCGCGACAGCCGCGAGGATCCGACCGTTCGCGAGGAGCTCGACGACTTCGTCTACCGCTCGCGTCGGCTCGGCTCACGGCTCAAGCGCCGATGGCAGCAGCGCGGCAGGCGGAAGAAACGCCCTCCGCGTCGCTGATCTGTCGTCTTGCCGGGTCTTGCCTACACTGGACGATGCGGCTACACTAGTGAGTGCAAACCGGAGCATTCCAGCCCAGCGCTCGATAGCTCCGGCGGCCCCCGGTCTCTTGCTTCGGCTACCGGGGGTTGCTTTTTTCCACGGGCACGACCCGCAGCAGCGGCGCCAGCGGCACGGCATAGCCCGCGTCGCTCCCACGCTCAAGGTGGCTCTGCGCGAACGCCACGATGTCGGGCACCCACAGCAGCGGCTCCACTGACGGTGAGGTGAAGGTCACCTGCATCTGGCCGATCACCTGCGCCTGTCGCATCGTCTTGATCGTCCGCAGATCACGGGCCCGCTGTCCTTGGTGGCGTCGCTCCTCGGCCACGACGAGCGACGGCCGAGGCGTCAGCTGCCCCTCGTGCAGGTTCCCCAGCAGTGCCGTCAAGCATGCCTCGCGAGCGAGTTCATCGCCGCCAGGAGCATCTTCGATCGGCGACTGCACCGCCAACAGGAACGCTTCGTCCTCCTCGGCTGCGGCGAGGTAGCGGCAGAGCTCGTGGATCGTCTCCGCATCGCCCGCCGCGTGTGCCTCGCTCGTATGCCAGTAGCTTCCGCCGATGATCGACCCGAGATCGTCACGCACCGGCTGATGGAGTCGAACCGGCGACACATACGCGGTCGCGATGTAGAACGTGCGTGCACCGTGTGCGACCTCGGGGACGACGTAGCTCTCATCGACGAACGCCACATGCGCATCCGGTCGGAGACGACGGTAGGACTCGGAGAGCAGCCGACGCCGAGTCTCATCCGTGTGCGAAGCTGCCATTCCGCCATTCTCTCAAACCTCAGCCGGGCGGCGGGCGATGTCACCGCGGCGCGGCGTGCCGGTCAGCGTCGAACTCACTCATCCCCAGATCACCATCATGCGGTAGAGCATGACGGCGACGGCGAAGTTCACGACGACCAGCACGAGGTTCGCCGTGCGGCGACGGTCGACGAGCGCCCAGAACGCCGCACCGAACGGGATGAGTAGCGCGACGATGAGATACATCCAGAACTCGAGCGGATCCCCCACGACGGGATTGCCTGCGACAGGCTGCACGATGCCGACGACTACCTGCGCGATGAGCAGCACCCCGACAAGCAGGGTCGCGCCGAGGGTGTAGTCGTTGGGGCCTCGCTTGCGGGAGAACGC
>JBBAFK010000091.1:0-7215 GCA_041655455.1 Leucobacter sp.
CGACTCCTTCTTCGACCTCGGCGGCGACTCCCTCTCGGCCATGCGCGCCATCGCCAAAATCAACACCCACCTCGACATCGATCTAGCGGTCCGGACTCTGTTCGATGCGCCGGCGATACGACTGTTGGGCCAGCGACTGAGCAAAGCTACCGCCGGTCCCACTTGTGCTTCTGTCCACGGCCGCGGTGCTACGGAAGTACATGCCAAAGATCTCACGCTGGACAAGTTCATCGACAGTGCGATCCTGAACGCGGCCACAGAACTGCCTCGTACAACCTCCGCGGTTCGAACGGTGTTGTTGACCGGCGCAACAGGATTCCTGGGGCGTTACCTGGTGCTGGACTGGCTGGAGCGGATGGAGAAGGTGGGCGGCAAGCTCATCTGTCTGGTGCGTGCCGAATCCGACAATGCTGCACGTGCGCGCATGTACTCGACCTTCGATAGCGGTGACCCCATACTTCTGAACCGCTTCCAGAAACTGGCCAACGACCATCTGGAGGTGATCGCTGGTGACAAGGGTGAGGCCGGTCTGGGTCTCGATGCGAAAACCTGGCAGCGGCTGGCTGAATCCGTGGATCTCATCGTTGATTCGGCAGCCGTAGTGAGCGGGGTCCTGCCCTACCGTGAGCTGTTTGGTCCTAATGTCGTGGGTACTGCAGAACTGATCAAGTTGGCGATCACGACGAAACTGAAGCTGTTCACCTACGTGTCGACAGGCAGTGTGGGCGATGAGATCGAGCCGTCGGAATTCGTCGAGGACGCCGACATACGCGTGATCAGTCCCAGCCGAAAGAACGATGGTGGGTACGTCAATGGCTACGGAAACAGCAAGTGGGCCGGTGAAGTGCTGCTACGCGAAGCCAATGACCTGTGCGGGGTTCCGGTCAGTGTCTTCCGCTGCGGCATGATCCTCGCCGATACCACTTATGCAGGGCAACTGAACGTCACTGACATGTTCACCCGCATGGTTCTGAGCGTTGTGGCCACCGGGATCGCACCTCGCTCATTCTTCAAACTGGATCCCGAGGGCAATCGCCAGCGGTCTCATTTTGACGGACTGCCAGTAGAATTCGTCGCCGAGGCGATTACCACTCTCGGCTCCCAGCTCGACGATGGCTTCGAGACTTACCACGTAATGAACCCCCACGACGACGGCATCGGATTCGATGAATGTGTCGACTGGCTCATCGATGCCGGCTGCGAGATACGAAGAGTTGAGGATTTCGGGGAATGGCTGGTGCAATTCGAGGCTGCGCTGTCCGCGCTGCCGAAGCAGCTACGTCAACACACTGTCCTAGAAGTTCTTCGGTTTCAACTTCAGTCGACCGAACCCGCAGAGCGACGAGCCGCCGAACCGATCCATGGTTCCTTTGGGCCCACTGATCGATTCCGAAGTGCGGTTAGACAGGCCAGAATCGGTGCCGACCAGGATATTCCGCACGTCTCGGCACCCATACTCGCCAAGTATGTCGCCGACCTAAGGTTGCTCGAACTGATCTAGGTTTGGCAACCCCCAACGGTTGGACTTGTGTCAGCGCCACCGCTGCACAGTTCCCGTCAAGCGATAGCAGGCGAGAGGTGCATCGCACCAGGATGGCGCGCTACTTTCACAAAACGCTGAATCCCTGGACTATCAGCGAGACACCGACCAAGGCAAGAATCGCGGCCATGAACTTCAGATGGTGAGCCACTGCCCACTCATGCAGTCGCCGTAGTGCCGCTTGGGTTCTCTGCGGCACCAGCAAGTTGCTGACCAGGATGGTCTCTTCGACAGCCAAGACCAGAATGACGAAAGCGATTGCGGCACTGATCTGCATACCCACGGTGGCACCGGAGGCGACAATCAGGGCAAGCGCTAGTACGACGCCGTCAGCCGGCATCACCATCAGGCCGATCACCAGAGCGATCCACGGGGAGCCGGTCCGCCACGCTTCGCGTGCGCGGCCGAGAAGTCGGTGCAACCACGAACTTGTTTCGGTCGCTTCGCCGTCTGCGGGACGGACCAGTCGCGAAATGATCGGCATGGAGGTCGGGTCGAGGGTGGCCGTCGATGTCGCGGCGCCGCTGGACCGTCCACCATTCGAGCCGCTCGGCACTCGTGCACGGGAACGGGCGACCATCAGGGCGGCCAACACCAACAGGACCACGCCGACCGCGACCACCACGCGTTGCACGAGGGGATTAGGTTCGGCATCGATGAAACCCTGCGTGAAGGCGGCTGAGGCCGGGGTGGAGTGCAGCACGATCAGCGGCACGATCAGATAAAAGAGTCCGGCGAGCAGGGTTCCTACCCAATAGGCGAGCAGATTCTGCATCGGCCGTGGCCGAGAAAGCACCAAAAGGATGATGCCGATGCGCAACGGGTTGATCGTCAGCAGCAGCGCGAGCGCCAGGAGCGGGCCCCACATGACGAGCTCAGCTAGCTTCCGCAGGCGCCAGCTTTTCGCACAGCAGCCCGGCTAGATCGTGGACGGTGGTCATTCCGTTGGCCGAAAGCCGCACGCCGGTCTCGGCTTCGATCCGAGTACGCAGTTCCAGCGCGCTCAACGAATCGATCCCGTACTCAGACAGCGGCCGGTTGGGATCAACGCTGCGTCGAAGTATCAAACCGACCTGTTCGGCGATCACATGTTGCAGCCGTACCGGCCACTCCTCGGTGGGAAGTTCGCTGAGCTCAGCCCGCAACTTGCTGGTTCCGTTCGAATGTTGGCCGGTCGAGCGGAACGCCTCGGCGAACGGACTGCGCTCGGCGAACGCGGACAACCAGGGAGCGTCCGTGATGGGCGCGTATCCGGCATAGGTGCGGTCGTGTCGCAGCAGCGTCTCGAAGGCGTAGGCCCCGTCGTCGGGAACGATGCCCGTGCCGGTACTTTCGGCCAGTTCGGTACCTCGACCGATTTGGTTCCAGGCTCCCCATGCGATCGTGGTGGCGGGTAGGCCGTGGGACCGTCGCCACGAGCTGAAGGCGTCCAGCCAGCTGTTGGCAGCGGCATACGCGCCCTGCCCAGGAGAGCCCACCAGCGCGGCCGCCGACGAGAACGCACAGAACCAGTCCAACGGCTGATCGACGGTGGCGCTGTGCAGATTCCATGCCCCGTACACCTTTGGTGCCCAATCGCGCTCGATCAGGCCGTCGGTGATGTTGGTCAGTGCGGCATCCTCGATCACTCCCGCTGCATGCAACACGCCGCGAACCGGGAGACCACCGGCAGTCGCGACCGCCACCAGTCGGTGCGCGGTGGCGGCGTCGGCGATATCCCCACATTCCACGACGACGTCGGCGCCGGTCGCACGGATACGCTCGATTGTTGCCAATGTCTGCGAGTTGGGCAGCGAGCGCGAGGACAACACGATACGTCCACAACCGCCGGCTGCCATCTTTTCTGCCACGAAGAGTCCCAGGCCTCCGAGACCACCCGTGACGATGTAGGCGCCGTCGTCACGAAACACCTGGACTCCCGCAGGCGGGACGACCAGGCGGCTGGAGCCGGTATGTGGGATGTCGAGCACGAGCTTGCCGGTGTGCTGTGCACCTCCCATCATTCGAATCGCGTTGGCCGCGTCGACAAGTGGGTGGGTGGTGAACTCGGGTATCGGCAGAGTTCCGTCTGCAGCCGACCGGTAGACGGTGGACAGCAACCTTTGAAGCCGATGCGGATGGCTGTAGGACATCAGTGCGAGGTCGACAGCGTAAAACGACAGGTTGCGGCGGAACGGGAACAGGCCCAGCTTGGTGTCGCCGTAGATATCGCGCTTCCCGATCTCGACGAACCGCCCTCCGAACGCGAGCAATTCGAGGCCGGCGCGCTGGGCTGCGCCGGTCACCGAATTGAGCACTATGTCCAGGCCGTACCCCTTGGTGTCACGACGAATCTGGCCGGCGAAGTCCAGGCTGCGCGAGTCGTAGACATGCTCGATCCCCATGTCTCGCAGGAGTTGCCGGCGCTGTTCGCTGCCGGCGGTGGCGTAGATCTCGGCGCCGGCATTCCGGGCGATACCCACCGCGGCCTGGCCGACACCTCCTGTCGCCGAGTGGATCAGAACCTTGTCACCCGCGCTGATGCCGGCCATCTCTGTCAGGCCGTAATGGGCTGTGGCAGTGGCGATGGTCAACGCAGCGGCCTGCGCATCGCTGAGACCGGAGGGGATGGTGACGGCCAGCCCTGCATCGCAGGTGAGGAACGTTCCCCAAGTGCCGTCGGCCGACAGGCCTGCCACCCGATCGCCCACCTTGTGGTCTGTCACATCCGGTCCGACGGCGGTGACCACACCGGCGAAATCGATGCCCAGTTGGGGTAGACGGCCGTCGAAGGCAGGGTAGCGGCCAAATGCAACCAGAACATCGGCGAAGTTCACGCTCGAAGCGTTGACGGCAACCTCGATCTGTCCTTGGCTAGGCGGCCGACGGTCGCAGTAGACGAGTTCCATGGACCCGAGGTCCCCGGGAGTACGGATCTGCAAGCGCATCCGATCGCGCTGATGGTCGGCAATTCTGGTACGGCGATCTTCGGGGAGTAGCGGTGCGGGACACAGCCGTGCGGTGTACCAACGGCTATTGCGCCAGGCGGTCTCGTCCTCGTTGGAACCGCTGAGCAGCTGCCGGACGACAGCGTCGGCGTCGGTAGCCTCATCCAGATCGATCTGGGTAGCGGTCAGATGCGGGTGTTCGGTGCCGATCACCCGGATCAAGCCCCGTAACTCGGCCTGTTCCAGGTTCACCGCGTCTCCGGCCACCACGGTCTCGGCGTTGCGGGTGACGACATACAAGCGAGGCGGCTCTCCCTGGACCTCGGGCAACTCGCGGGTGACATGGACCAGATGCCGCACGTATTCGCACCCCAGCTGCGGGGTCTGGTCCTCGGGATGGCCGTTCTTGATCCCTGCCAGGATCACCACGCCGGTGAGCCCCCCGACGCGGAGACGGTGTCTCAGCTGCTCGGCGTTGTGGGTGTGGTCGGCGTCCAAAGGCCAATGAATGAGCTCGCATTCGGCGCCGTGTTCTTCAAGGGTCTTGGCCAGCTTCGCCGACATCGGTTCCGCGGTGGCGCTGATGGCCAGCCAGCTTCCGGGCTCGTCATACTCCACCTCCGGTAACTCGCGGTGCTGCCATTGGACTGTGAGCAGCCTTTCGCCCAGCACCCGGTCGCATCGCGCCTGTTCGGATCCTGCGCCCAGCCGCAGTCCGTGCACTGCGAGCAGCACCGTTCCGTGTTCATCGAGCACGTCGATATCGGCCTCGATCCCGGTGGCATCGAGGCGGGTGATCCGGGTGTGGCAGTAGTGCGCGTTGCGTGCCGTTCCGTATGCGCAAACTCGTCCCACACCCAATGGCAAACCCAGTGTGTCACCTGCCGCCTGGACGGAGGGATGGGCCTCGACGGATTGGAAGCAGGCGTCCAACAATGCTGGATGGACACCGTAAGCGTCCTGTTGGGAACGGATGGAACGCGGCAGCGCGACTTCGGCGAGCACCGATGACCCATCGCCGGTGTAGACCGCGCTCAATCCTGTGAACGCCGGTCCGTACTGAAGGCCGCGTCGGCCTACTCGCTCACGGACCGCATTGCCGTCTTCCCGATCGGGATGTGCTGCGCGCAACGCGGCCATGTCATATTCCGGCGGAAGGTCGTCGGTCATGTGCAGTGTGGCTTTTGCATGTCGACGGGGCGCGCCCTCCGATTGGGTGTCGACGGTGAACTGAATGACTCCCGGCTCCGGCAACGTCGCGCTGCAACCAACCGTGGTGTGCGCGTCCAGCAACAGTGCTTCCTCGAAGCACATGTCTCGCACCTCCGCACGCTGACCGGTTACTGCGGTGCCGGCCGCGAGCGCCATCTCGCAGAAGGCGGCCCCAGGAAGTACCGCTACATCGCGGATTTGGTGGTCGACGAGCCAGGGCTGGCTAGCGAGGCCGATGTCGGCCTGCCAAACGTGGCGTTCTGGCTCTTCCTGTAGGTGCACATGCTGACCGAGCAACGGGTGGACCGCGACGCTGGAACCGCCATGCGTAGGCGCTTCCTGACGGTCGCTACTCAACCAGAGGCGACGGTGTGTCCACGTGGGTAACGGTGCGTCGACGAGCTGACCGTCCGGGTAGAGCACCGAGAAATCCACGTGCGCACCGGCACTGTGCAGATCCGCGACGAAGCCGTGGAGTCCATATGGCAGTGATTGGTCGCGGCGCATCGGGGCCAGAGCCGCAACAGGAACGTCGCGGCTTTGAGCGGTTTGCTTGATCGCATAGGTGAGAAGCGGATGGGGGGCGAGTTCGGCGAAGACGCGATGCCCGTCCTCCAACGCGGCCTGAACTGCCGTTGCGAATCGCACCATGCGTCGCATGTTCGTAACCCAGTACGAGGCATCGCACACCGGTTCCTCGCGCGGATCGAACAGAGTCGCCGAATAGAACGGCACCTCGGGGGTCATGGGCGTGAGGCCGGAGAGGGCTGTCGCCAGCTCGTCGACGACCGGCTCGACCTGCGGGGAATGAAACGCGACGTCCACGGGGATCAACCGGGCAATGATCCCGCGTTGCTCCCAGCCCGCAACCATCTCTCGAACCGTTTGTGCACCACCGGCGATCACGGTGGACCGGGGTGCTGCCACGACTGCCACCACTACGTCGTCGATGCCGCGGGCCGTCAGCTCCGAGAGAACCTCTTTCGCCGGCAGTTCCACTGTCGCCGTGGCACCCTGGCCCGCGATGCCGGACATCAGCCGCGATCGTCGGCAGACCAACGCCACGCCGTCCTCGAGCGAGAGCGCCCCGGCTACGACAGCGGCGGCGGCCTCGCCGAGTGAGTGACCGATGACCGCGCCGGGGCGGACGCCGCAAGTTCTGAGGGACGCGGCGAGGGCGACCTGCATTGTGAACAGTGCCGGTTGGATGAGGTCTTGGCCGGTCACGACGTGCGGTGCGGACAGTGCTTCGGTCACCGAGAACCCGGACTCGCTGGCAATCAGCGGTTCGATCTGCGCGACGGTGTCGGCGAATACCGCTTCGGTGGAGAGCAATTCGCTGCCCATCGACGCCCATTGCGATCCCTGTCCAGAGAACACCCACACGGGGTCTCGGTCGTCATAACCGACGGCGGGCTGGTAGGGCGTGTCTTCGGTAGCCACCCGCAGCAGCGCTGCAGTCAGCTCGTCCCGATTCCTAGCGAGCACGGCGGTTCGTACTGGTCGGTGCGCGCGCCGACGTGCCAGCGTGTAGCC
>JBBAFK010000092.1:0-6728 GCA_041655455.1 Leucobacter sp.
AGAAGCGGCCACCGAATTGGGCCGAAACTCCTCACGGAACCTAACGATTAGCCGACCTCGCTTTGCGGTTGACAACACGCGTCGTAGGCTCGTCAGCGATGAGCGATTCAGCGCAGCGCGACTCATCACTACGAGCCGCGGACACCGACCGGATACAGGCCGCCCAACTGCTGACCGATGCGGCAGCACAGGGGCTGCTGGACCTGTCCGAGTACGAGAGCCGGCTGAACAAGGCCTATGCCGCGGAAACCTACGGTGAGCTGGACCGACTCTCGGCCGATCTGCCCGTCATCGCCAACACTCGCCGTGGCGCGTGCAAGCCCGCCCCCTCGACCGTGCTGCTGGCGATCCTCAGCGGATTCCAGCGCCGCGGCCGCTGGAACGTCCCACAGAAACTGACGACGTTCACGTTCTGGGGCGGCGGTGTCATCGACCTGCGCTACGCCGACTTCACCTCGCCCGAGGTGAACATCCGCGCCTACTCGATCATGGGCGGGCAGACCATCCTGTTGCCGCCGGAAGTCAACGTCACGGTCGACGGGTCGGGTGTGATGGGCGGATTCGACCACGTAGAGGAGCACGGTTCCCCCGGCGCACCGAAGATCCGGATCCACGGCTTCGCCCTCTGGGGCAACGTCGGCATCAAGCGCAAGAACCGCCGGCCGCACGGCCCGGACGACGTCAGCTAACCTTCGCCGGCGGCCTCGTTGCCGTCACCGTTGCCGTTGTCGTCGTTCGAGTCGTCATCGTCACCCGGGTCGTCATCGTTTGCACCGGTGGCACGCTCTACGACGTTCTTGACCTGGTCCCGGACGTCGTTGATCCGTTCCTTGACGGCTGCGCGCCGCTCCTTGACGGCCTCACGGCGATCCTGGAGCCGGTCCGCAAGCGCCTCGCGACGCAACTCGGCCTTGCTCTTGGTCACCTCTTCGGGCTCCTCCACCGCGGCGACCTCGGGCTGCTCGGCCGCGGCCTGCGGAGCCGCGGAAGGCTGGAAGTTCTGGGTGGCACCGGCCGTACCGGTGGGCTCCTGCACCTCCGCCTTTTCCGGCAGGAACGACGGAATCTTCACCCCTGCACTGGGATTGGTACTCGAAGAACCGGGCCCGACGATGTCGATCTTCTCCGCTGGTTCGGGATCGGGGTCAGCGTCGAACCGCACGCTCGGCGGCCCTTCGGGCTTGGGCAGTTCCGGCTCGGCGAGCGTTGCCTGCCGCCGGGTCGCGGACTCGTCGAGCACGACGGCCTCGGGCTCATCCGGATCGAAGGCCTGCTTGATCTCGTTGACGATCACCCGGATTACACCCAGCGGGCCACCGTTGAACAGGAACCCCTCGACCAGTTTCGCCGCGAAAGTGAGTTCGGTGTCCTCGTCGTCCAGGTCTCCGGTGCCGCCGGTGAGCCGATTGACGGTCTCGACGATGGTTTCGCGCAGATCCTCCCAGGGACCCTCCAGGAATTCCGCGAACTCTTCAAAGCCGGCTTCCCGGGCGATGTGGCCGGCGGCCGCGTAGGGGCCCCGCTCGAAGAAGTGGTCGTCGACATCCACCTCGGCGAGGACACCCTGGTCCAGCAGGTAGTAGAGGGCGCCCAGCGGTCCCATGACCAAGGTGTCTTCGGTGACCTCCTGCCCATAGCCGTTGAAGAACGCCTGCAGCAGTCCGGGAAACGTCACGGCCATCAGCCGATAGTCGGCAACACTCAGCTGCCGCAACGCGGGATCCAGCGGCGCTGAAGTCGTTGTGATGTAGGTCTTTTCGGTTTCCTTCGGCAAGATCGCCGGTGTCGCAGCAACGATTGCCGTCGCTGTCGCGAGTGCGACGCCCGTGGTCAGGATCGGCTTGGCCGCCATGGAAGAATCCCCCAATTCTTTTGTGAACTTAGATGTCACTCAGGGGGCGCGCCCAACGCCCCTGCCCCAAAAACTCAGAACCCCCTGAGAGGATGCTAAGTGACGGTTTGCCCGGCGGCAACAGAAGTTCGCAATCTGGCCAGTAATTGAACCCTGATTTGTACCGACCATCGTGTCATTCCGAGACCGGAGGGGTAGGCGCACTTCTGTTACACGAAGTTTGCTGGAGACGGTGAGGTACGCGCGGTTGAAAGGCCCAGCGGGCCTCACGGGCATAGGCTGGCCGGAATCCGCAACGCAGAGATCGGAGCGCCGATGTCCACCCAGATCCGCACCGTCACCGTTCTCGGAGCCGGAGTCTTGGGCTCTCAGATCGCCTACCAGAGCGCGTTCAAGGGCTTCCCGGTCACGGTCTATGACATCGACGACGACGCGCTCGCGACGGCCCGCAAGCGTTTCGACAAGCTTGTTGCGACGTATCGCGCCGAAGTGCCCGGCGGCGCCGACGGCGCGGCCGAGGCAGCCCTGGACCGGCTGACCCTCACCACCGAACTGGGCCAAGCCGCCGCCGACGCCGACCTGATTGTCGAGGCCGTCCCGGAGATCCTCGAACTCAAGCGCCAGACCTACCAGAAGCTCGCCTCGCTGGCGCCGTCGAAGACCATCTTCGCGACCAACTCGTCGTCGCTGCCGCCCAGCGACCTCAAAGACGCCACCGGCCGTCCCGACCGCTTCCTGGCCATGCACTTCGCCAACAAGATCTGGTTCGCCAACATCGCCGAGGTGATGGGCACCTCCGACACCGACCCGAAGGTGTTCCAGGAAGTGGTCGCCTTCGCCGAGGCCATCGGCATGGTGCCCATCGAAATCCACAAGGAGAAGGCGGGTTACGTCCTCAACACGCTGCTGGTCCCGTTTCTGCGGGCGGCCCTGGAACTGGTGGCCGGCGGCTACGCCGAACCCGGCGACGTCGACAACACCTGGCGCATCGGCACCGGGGCGCCCGCCGGTCCGTTCCAGATCTACGACATCATCGACCTGCGGACGCCGTACAACATCATGGTCCACGGCGACGACGAGGCGCAGCAGTTGGCGGCGTGGCTGAAGAAGAACTACATCGACAAGGGCAAGCTGGGCCTGGAGTCCGGACAGGGGTTCTACAAGTACACCTAGGAGCTTGGGTCAGTAACACGCCTGGCGGGGTGCTGGGTTGATGGTCGGGTATCGGTGATGATGGGGTGTGCCTGATGATCTCGATGATGGTGGTTTGTTCGAGGTAGATCGCCGGCAGCGGGTGGAATCACATTCTGTGGTGCCGAAGATGCCGGTGGATAAGACGTTTCGTCCGTTTCATCCGGAGCAGGACTTGTTGTTGCCGCCGTCGCTGGATGACTGGTTGCCTGCTGAGCACCTGGCCCGGTTCATCGCGGAGCTGGTCGATGAGCATCTGGACCTGTCGAGGATTCACGCGGCCTATACCGAGGTTCGTGGCGGGCCGCCTTACGATCCGCGGTTGTTGGTGCGCATCCTGCTGTATGGCTACACCACCGGGGTGCGCTCGTCGCGGAAACTGGAAGCGGCCTGTGTTGATGTGGTCGCGTTTCGCTGGCTGGCTGCAGGATCGTCCCCGGATTACCGGGCGATCGCCCGGTTCCGCAAACGCCACCTCTCGGCCCTGGGGCACCTGTTCGTGGCCGCGTTGGCGTTGTGTCAGGCCGCGGGCATGGTCAGCCTGGGCCAGGTCGCCCTCGATGGCACCAAGGTGCGGGCCAACGCCTCCAAACGCAAAGCGATGAGCTATGCCCGGATGACCGAGAAGGAGAAGGTTCTCGCCGACGAGGTCTCGGCACTGCTGTTTGAAGCCGAGCGCATCGACAAGGCTGAGGACAAACAGTTCGGCAAGAATCGCCGCGGTGATGAGCTGCCCGCAGAGTTGGCGCGGCGCGAAACTCGGCTGGCCAAGATCCGCCAGGCCAAGGCCGCCCTGGAAGAAGAAGCCCAGCAACGGGCCCGTGAGCAGGCAGAATCCAAGGCCCGCGAACACGGCGACGATGACGACACCATCGCCGGCAAAAGCGCCAAGGCTGCCGAGGCAGCCACCGTGAAACCGAAGGCGCAGCGCAACTTCACCGACCCGGATTCCAAGATCATGCTCACCGCCGACGGGGCGTTCGCCCAGTGCTACAACGCCCAAGCTGTCGTCGATGCTGATCATCAGGTCATCGTGGCCACCGAACTGGGTACCAACGCCTCCGATGTGGGCGCCTTGATGACGATGACCGAGCAGACCGTGGCCAATACCGGCCAGGTTCCCGCCCAAATGCTCGCTGATGCCGGCTACAGCAGCACCGCCAACCTTGAGGCCGCCGCCGAGTACACCGACAGTCACGGCACCGAGTTCTTCATCGCCCCCGGCCGGACCCGCCGCGATGACCCGGCACCGGTCACCCCGCGCGGACGCATTCCGGCCTCGGCGAACGCCAAGCAGCGAATGGCCCGCAAACTCACCACCAAGAAGGGCCAACAGGTCTATGCCCGCCGCAAAGCGATCGTGGAACCAGTCTTCGGACAGATGAGCACCCTGCAGAACGCCAAAGCGCTCCTGCTGCGCGGATTCGATCAAGCCCGCGGGGAATGGCTGTTGCTGGCCGCCTGCCACAACCTACGGAAACTGCACGGCCACATCGGAGTTACCGGATTGACCGCCCTACCGGCCCGCTGATCCCCCCACGCAATCACCAGGCCAGCACTACCGAGCGGGTTACCGCGCACAACCACGCCCAGCGCGCAAACAGATCGAGCAGATCATCTCGAACGCGATCACTACGCACATTCAAGACCGCAACCCCCTGAACAGTTACTGACCCACGCTCCTAGCTTTGCGCCCCGCACCGAAATTGCCGCTACGGCGGTGGCCTCGGCGAGGCCGTAGCCCTCACCGCAATTTGGTGCCGCGACCTACTTGGTGTTGTCGGCCTTATCGTTGCCAGATCCGGAAGCCTCGTCCTTATCGGACTTGTTGCCCTTGTCAGACTTCTCCGCCTTGTCGGTGTTGTCCTTGTCGGCTTTGGCGGTGCCGCCCGTGAGGCTGTCCCTGACGTTGTCCAACCGGTCCCGGATGGCTTCGCGACGCTCCTGTGCCCGCTCCTTGGCGACCGCGCGACGCTCTGCCGCCTTCGTCTTGGCCGTGGACACCGCTTCCGAAAACTCCGCACCGGCGTCAGCAAGACGCTCGCGCAAGTTCGACGGCTTCGGCGATTCCTCGGCCCGCGACTGCGCGGCGGTCTCCGACGATTCCGCGACCTCCTGAATGTCCTCGACCTGCGCGGCGGGCACTTCAGCGTCTGCCACCGGATCAGCGGCGGCCGCCTTCGTCTGAGCCTTGGCGACCTGGCTCGCGGAGTCATTGCTACCGAGATCGAAGTCCGCCGCCAGGTCTGCGTACTTGGCGAAGGGGCTGGTCTTGGGTTCCGCGGTCTGCGCTTCGGCAACCTCGTCACTGACCTGGATGGCTCGTACCGTGGCCGGGTCCGTCTCCAGGTCCGGAGTCGGGACGCCCCCTTCGATGATCGCAGCGATCGCACCCAGGAAGCCAGCCGCGACAAAGCCCCTGATCGCCTCCGAAGGCACATCGTTCAGGAGGTCATCGAACTCGTCCACGAACTCAGCGAGAGTGCCGGCGAGCAGGCCGTCATCGAGGTAGGCCTTGAGGTACTTGCCCTCAAACGGGCTGAAATCCTCGACGATGGGCACCACGTGATAATCCACGGGCCGGAACAAACCACCGTGGAGGTAATCGCTGTCGAGATGTTCGATCTCGCTGAAGTACGGGCTGTCGTTCAGGAATGGCACGTCGGGTACCAAAGCGTCGGTGATCAGGTTGATGACACCCTTCACACCGGCGTTGGGTGTGTCACCCAAGTACGGAACGCGCTCTCCGTCCTTGTCGAGGATGTAGCGCTCGCCGTCGGCGATGGCCACCGCGTCCTCGGCAAGGACACCATCTTCATCGAAGTCGTCGAGGTCGTAGTAGAAGCCGTCGACCAACTTGGCGTTTTCATTGAGAAGCGTCTCGCTGTACAGCGCATGGCCGTACCGGGCGTACTGGTAATCCACCCATGACTGATAGTTCGCGCCATACCCGTTGAAGTACACGTCGGGGATGCCCGCCAAGACATCGGTCAGGCTCGCGAGTAGCTGCACCTCGGCGACGGTCAACGACCTGGGACTCGCCAACTCGGCCGATGCGTTCACGACGACCTGGGTGCCTTTTGTGGGAATGACCGCAGGAGCGGCCGCGACGACGGCGGCCGCAGCGGCGAGCGCGACTCCGCTGGTCAGGACTGGCTTGAACGCCATGGTGGCAGTCTCTCGTTCTGGGTAAGGCTCAACGATGCGTAGCGTGCACGAAGCACTCTACTAGGACGCTTGGAAGTTGCTGAGTGAACATTAAGTGACGGTCCGCTGGGGCGGTAACCGAGGCCGTCCGATCCCCCCAGATCGGAACTAGCGCCGGCGTCGCGCCTTGAGGTAGTCCCCCACGACCGCGGTGCCGAGCCCATCGAGGTCGGGCTCGACCACAAGGAGAAGGCGGGTTACGTCCTCAACACGCTGCTGGTCCCGTTTCTGCGGGCGGCCCTGGAATTGGCGGCCGGCGGCTACGCCGAACCCGGCGACGTCGACAACACCTGGCGCATCGGCACCGGGGCGCCCGCCGGTCCGTTCCAGATCTACGACATCATCGGGCTCCGGACGCCGTACAACATCATGGTCCACGGCGACGACGAGGCGCAGCAGTTGGCGGCGTGGCTGAAGAAGAACTACATCGACAAGGGCAAGCTGGGCCTGGAGTCCGGACAGGGGTTCTACAAGTACA
>JBBAFK010000093.1:0-6329 GCA_041655455.1 Leucobacter sp.
ACCGTGCTGGATCGCCTCGCCCTGGTACACGGTGCACCGCACTACGTGCGCTTCGACAACGGCCCGGAGTTCGTCGCGCACGCCGTGGCCGATTGGTGCCGATTCAACAGTGCTGGTTCGCTTTTCATCGATCCCGGCTCGCCCTGGCAGAACGCTTTCATCGAGTCGTTCAACGGCCGGCTTCGTGATGAACTGCTCAACTCGTGGCGGTTCGACTCCCTGCTGGAGGCCAGGGTGATCATCGAGGACTGGCGTCGTGACTACAACGCCAATCGGCCCCACACCGCCCACGGCGACCTCACCCCGGCCGAGTTTGCCCTACAGTGGGCCACGACCCATCAACCGAAAGTCGCATAACGACTGGACCACCAAACGGGTCCCCCTCACCCGATCGGCGACTATATCCGCATAGTGAGTTGCGGCGAGCGCGTCGAATGGCAGGATCCTGTCCCGGAAATCCTCCGCCAACAGTCCTTCCATCTTTGCGCGAAGCTCACCCCTACGACGCCCGTCCGGCAAGCGGGCAACGCCGTACATCAGCTCGGCTGCCGTCACAGCCGTCAGCAGGAGGTCGGACACGTCCAGACTGTCGACCCAGTTAGCGACATCAGAGTCCGGAGCCGGGCGCATCAACTCCGAGACGACGTTGGTGTCCAAGACGATCATTCGTCAAGGACCGCAGCACGTGGACGCTCCGTCCGGTCGGGCAGATCAAGCTCCACGCCCCCGGTTCCCGAGAAGCGTTGCCGAATCCGTGTCGCCATCCCGGGGCCGCCCACTGGGCGCTCCAATGCTGCGCGCAAGATCTCGCGCACTTCCGCTTCCATCGAACGGCCGTGCTCCGCTGCGCGAACACGCAGGGCTGCTTTGAGGTTGTCGTCGAAATCACGAATCGTCAAGGTCGCCATCAGTCACCCCTCGCCCACTGCTTACAATGCAGTCAATGCTAGCAGATTGCGATGCTTTGCTTGATTTCCTGACCACCGCCCTCACGAAAGGTCGTGCCTGTCACTGTCCGGAAGCGGGTCGAGCAGTCCTTGCTTCTGCAGTTCCGGCGCCCGGTTCCCGACAGCCGAACCGATGTCACGGCTGAAGAGCGACCAACGGTCTTGATGCCCGAAGCATTCGCGCAACCTTGTCACGTATTCAGTCAGCGTGTCGATGTCACCGACTGCGGCCAGGTATCGGCAGGTCCTCTCGTATTCGATCAGCAAGTTGTTGTCGACCGCGTATCGCACCAACTGCTTCGTGGTACTTATCCGCTCCATCTCAGCCAGCACCAGATCAAAGCCCTCGCAAAGAGCGCCGGTGAATTGCCACATGTCCGTACGACGGTCAAAACGCACCGCGTACGGCAGATCGGGAACCAAATGCTCCCAACGACGTTGCAGGAGCGATCCTTTGAGCGGATGCCTGCTACGCTCGTCGCCCTGGCACGCGGTGTCGACCTCGGCCGAACCGATGCCGACGTTGACGAAGAATCCATGCCACGACTTCGTGCCGTTGTACCAATCTGCTTGAAGTTCGATGACGTCGTAGAGTCCTCCCGCGCGCTCCCGCATGAAGTTGGAGTCAGACGATATCTCGAAGCCGCGGGTACGCAGGAAGGGGCCGACATCGGCGGAAATCATGTCTTCATAAGCCTGTTGCAGTGCACCGCTGACCGTTCCCTCGTCCATGACCAAAGGCGAAATCGCAACGCCGTCGGACCGTGCAAGAAGATGGCTGCCTGTGGATCGAGGTGAGGTATGCGTCGGGTGAGGACGGCGGCATCCTCCCCTATTAGCCAGAGGCCGCACCGATGTTCGGCTCCCCCACCGGAGCATCGGCTCGAACCGCACGCCGCGCCCGGCTGTCCCGAAGTGCCTGCTGGGCGGACTCCAGGGTGATGTTGCGCGGGTGGATCCCTTCCCGCGCAAACCCTTTCGCTGCAATCGGCAGGTACCCGAGCTTCGGTGGAAGAACGCGCTCGAGCACCGCGTCGACGCGCCGATACATCCGCGCGAAGCGGCGCAACATCTCCTCGTCCTCGGGTGTCCATTCCAATCCGAACAGCTCCTGCACATGGGGCGGGAAGCTGTTGACGACGACTTGCCGTCGCCCCACCACCCAGGGCCACGCGAGCTTCTTCATGGCTGGGGGCCACCAGCGCGGCGCCAGACGTCGCTCCACGAACTGTTCCAGCATCAGCTGCGTGACCTGCGAGTTGACCAGGTGGTGACGCTCGACGTTCGCCAGGTAGCGCTCGAAATCCGCGTAGGTGTCCGGCTGCGGACTGTCGTCCACTCCCCAAATGCTGTACCACTCCTTGGATTCCTCGAAGATCTGCTCCTTCATGGCCCGCGGCATGGCCCCGTCGAAGTAGAGCTGCTCGGCGACCACGATCAGCAGGTGATAGAAGAAGGTGACGTGCGCAAAGTAGAAGGTTTCGGCGTTCAGAGCGTGATACGTACCGTCTTGTAGAGAGCCCTTGATGGGCTTGTGCATATTGCGGGTTTTCAGCCCGTACTTCTTCGCTTCCTCCGCAGCCTCGTACACGGCCCCGTAGATGTACTCGCGAGATCGCTGCCGTCGCGCCTTGGAGATCTTCGCCCGTGCCCGGAAGGAATTGTCGCCGGTGAAGAGGACCGACCCCGAGGTCGCTTGGCCCATCTGCGGCCACGCCCCCGCGATGGGACCGATCACCCCGCTGCCGAAGAACATCACGTCGAGACGGCCCCAGTACTTCCACGTCAGGGAATCGGCCGGAATCGGGTGTTGACAAAGGTCTTGCCGCGACAAACTGTCATCGCCGGTGTATTCGGACACTGTGGCGTCGTCCGGGATCACCGACTCAGGATCGAAGGTCGCCTGCATGATCTTCTTGAGTGCCCTGAGACCCCGGACCGCCATATCGAACTCCTCGCGTCTGTCTGCATCAGACAACCACGGCCGACGGGCCCACGTACCCGGCTTGGCCAACCCGAAGCACGTCGTGGCCATCCATTTCGGGTGCCCCGCCCCAAACCGTCGGCCGCAGGCGGACAATGACGTATGGCCACTGCACTCTGGATCATCGTTGCCATACTCGCCATCGGCACTGTCGTCGGCGGGCTGATGCGGATGCGGGCCTGGCTGCGGAAGCCGGCCCCACCCGAGATCATCGAGGCCGCGGCGCGCCGTCGCGAAGAGGAAGAGAACGACTGACCCTGCGCCACCCCTCCGCCGCCGTTGAGGAACACTGCTGGCATGAGCGTCGCCGAATTCGACTTCGTCATCGTGGGAGCGGGCAGCGCGGGGTGCCTTCTCGCCAACCGGCTCAGCGCCAACCCTGACCACCGGGTGCTGTTGGTCGAGGCGGGCGGCAAAGACGACTGGTTCTGGATCAAGGTGCCGGTCGGCTATCTGTAGACCATCGCCAACCCCCGCACCGACTGGTGCTTTGCGACCGAGGCCGATCCGGGCCTGGCCGGCCGCAGCATTCACTACGCGCGGGGCCGCGTGCTCGGCGGCTGCTCGTCGATCAACGCCATGATCCACATGCGCGGGCAGGCAAGCGATTACGAATTGTGGGCCCAGGCCACCGGTGACGATCGATGGCTGTGGGACGGGCCCGGCCAGACCCTCGCGATCTACAAGGAATTGGAAGACTACTTCGGCGGGGCCGACGAGTGGCACGGCGCGGCCGGGGAGATTCCCGTCGAGCGGCCCCGGGTGCGATGGAAGATCCTGGACGCCTGGCAGGCCGCGGCCGCCCAGACCGGCATCGCCCCCATCGAGGAGTTCAACCGGGGTGACAACGCCGGCAGCGCGTACTTTCACGTCAACCAGCGGCGCGGCCGTCGCTGGTCGATGGCCGACGCGTTCCTGCATCCCATCGCCCACCGACCCAATCTCACGGTCTACACCCAAACCCAGGCGCTACGGCTGCTGATGGACGACCAGGTCCACGAGGATCAGCGCCACGGCGCCTGGACCACGGCCGCCCACCGCGCCACCGGGGTGCGGCTGCTCAAGGACGACCAAACCATCGACGTCCGCGCTTGCCGCGAGGTGATCCTGACCGCCGGAGCCATCGGCTCGCCGCATCTCATGCAGGTCTCGGGACTGGGCCCGGCCGAGCTGCTCGCCCAGCATCAGGTGCCGATAACCGTGGACCTCCCCGGGGTCGGTGAGAACCTCCAGGACCACCTGCAGTTGCGGACGATCTACCGCGTGGGCGGCGCGCGGACCGTCAACACGCTGTACCGCAACTGGATCACCCGTGGCGGCATGGGCCTGCAATACCTGCTGATGCGATCGGGCCCCCTGACCATGCCGCCGTCGACGCTGGGGGCCTTCGCCAAGAGCGACCCCGCGCTGGCCAGTCCTGATCTGGAGTGGCACGTGCAGCCGCTGTCGTTGCCGAAGTTCGGCGAACCGCTGCACCGGTTCGCGGCCATCACCCCCTCGGTCTGCAACCTGCGACCCAGCTCGCGTGGCCATGTGCGCCTGACCGGCCCGGATCCGCTGACGCACCCGAAGATCCTGTGCAACTACCTGTCCACGGACAGCGATCGTCGAATCGCCGTGCGGGGCCTGCGGATGACTCGGCAAATCATGGCGGCTCCGGCCATGGCGCGTCACCGCCCCGAAGAGTTGCTTCCCGGCCCCAAACTGGTGAGCGACGACGACCTGCAGCAGGCGGCCAGCGAACTGGGCACCACCATCTTCCACCCGGTCGGCACCTGCGCGATGGGAGCCTTTGACGCACACGGCCTTCCACGTTCGGCCGGCACCGTGCTCGACACCGAGTGCCGCGTGCACCGCGTCGCCGGCCTGCGTGTCGCCGACGCCTCTGCGATGCCCACCATCACGTCCGGTAACACCAACGCACCGGTCATGCTCATCGCCGAGCGCGCTGCCCGGGCGATCCTGAGCTCTACAGCCCGGACGGCACGACCTTGCCGTTGACCGTCACCGCGACATGGCCGGTCTTCGGGTCGAACGCGACCTGACCGTGGTCGAAGGTCTGCACCAGCAGATCGCCGACGGGGTGCTCGTCGCTGGTCGGGGCACCCAGCGGGCCCATTGAGCCGTTGTCGCCGAGGTCGTCAGGAACGCCGTCCGCGTCACGTTCGACATTCCAGGCCTCGCGGATCTTGCCCCAGGTGATGTAGGCGGGGGTGCCCGCCTCGCCGTTCTCGGCGGTGATCACCCCACCCTGGAACTGCTGGAACAATACGCCGCGCTCCCGTGCGCCCGCGTTGCGATCACCCGTCAGTGGCTTGCCGAGGGCTTGCTTCTGTTCTTCGGTTGCCGACGCGTACTTGGCGGCGATCGGACCGGTCAGGGTCACCTCGACGTCGCGCTCCCCGATGAGCTTCACCTCGGTGGGCTGCTCCGGGGCTTCCTCAACAGTGGTGGACACCAACCCGACCTGTGGCGGCGCCGACGCGTCGACGTTCTCGCCGGTGCTGCAGCTCGCGGTGATCAGCGCGGCGGCCGCCAGGCCGACGACTGCCTTGTGGCGGTATGCGGTCGCCCTCATGGGTTTCCTCTCGCGTGTTCCGGTATTCGGGGCTGGATCGATGCCCACCCGGGCCGGACTATAACCGAAGGAGCCCATGACTCGGGGAACAGCCAATCTGCGCAGGTTTCCTGCAGGCAGGCCATCGCCTGGTTATTCTGACGGCATTCGGACCTATCCAGGGGGTCAGCAATGCCACCAGTCGACGAACGACTCCGACGGCTGGCGCTGATCTCCAGACTCGCCGCGACCTTTCCGGAAGATCCGGAGTGGCCGTTTGCCGACCAGCTGAGCAGCGAGCACTTCTGGGCCTACCTGAAGAATGCCCACGACGTCGGTGGCGAGTTGGACGTGCCGGCGGTCTACGAGAACAAGGAAGAAGAGCACTGGGAGCTGATGACCTATGTGCTCTGCGAAGTCCTTGGTTGGCAAGGGATCTGGGTGTCCGAGGAGCGGCGTCGGCTGGCCAACGTGGATGTGGGGCGATCGATCTACCTGGGGTGGCCCTACTACAGCCGCTGGCTGTGGTCCGTCGGCCGCCTGCTCATCGAGAAGAAGCACCTCAGCTGGGGTGAGCTGACCGACCGCCTCGCCGAGGTCCAGCAGCGCTACGCCGATCTGCCGTCGGGCTCGCACCTGGACGCCCAACCCAAGTTCCAGGGTGACGGCGCCGACGTCGTCCGCAACAAGCACCATCTCCGCGCGCAAGGTATCGGCGACCCGCAGGTGTTCGCCGGGGAGGCCGGTCCGGCCCGGTTCAACGTCGGTGATCCGGTGGTCGTGCGTGATCTGCCGGCGATGTTCTACACCCGGACACCCGAATACGTGCGCGGCGCGGCCG
>JBBAFK010000094.1:0-6230 GCA_041655455.1 Leucobacter sp.
TCGTAGCCGTACCCCGGCGAAGCGGCCGCACCGACCCCTACCTCGGGCACGGTCGGGCACACCCCGACCCGGTCGCCGATCGACCAGCCTTCGACCCCATCACCGATGGCGATGATCTCGCCGGCGTTCTCGTGGCCGAGCGTGATCGGCCGCTTCGCGAGCATGCTGAGCCAGCCCTCGTCGGTGAGCACCCCGACATCGGAGTGGCAGATGCCGGCCGCGCGCATCTTCAGCACGACCTCACCGGGGCCCGCAACGGGCTCGGTGACCTCGTTCAGCACGAGTGGTTCGTTGGTGTTGGTGAACTGCCAGGCCTTCATGATCATCCTCATTCTCTTGGTGGTGAACTCGGGTTCGTGGGGCCGGGTCGCAAACCCGCACACCCGAGAAGCTCCCTACCCACAGCCTAACGCGCGGCAGAAGTGATGCGCAGCTACCGCCGACGGGCCCTGGCACCGCGTTCGACGGTGATCTGCGGCGAAGGCGGCAAGCCTGAGCTGCACCCGCAGAGTTCAAGGCCACCCGAGCCTGCTAAGTGCCACACTAGAATTAATCAGGCCTTGTCATCGTGGGTGTGCTGTTTCTTGCTGAGGCATACAAGATCACAATTACACGTCCGATTCCCTCTGGGTTCGCCCCTCCGAGTCGAGTCCCGCTGGAATCATCGGAGTATGCCGGAGGAGGGGCAGCGTCGATTCACTGAAAGTGACTCAGTTCGCAGGGTCACCCGTTCGCAACAATACGTGTTTGAGCGCCGGAAATTTGGTATTCTTGTAGCGACGCCCCGGTGGAGCGCTGATCTTGGCAACAGGATTACATCTCGCCGGGGCTTTGACATACCCACCGCCTCAACGGCAAGGAGCCCCTTGACCGGTTCACCGAGCGACCGCACCAGTGAGTCTGATGCATGGGTGGAACGGTGGCTCTCAGAACCGAGATTCGGTCGCTACCTGGCTGCGGCCGGTGGGGATCGTCCTCGCGCACTCGAACTCTACGAGTGGAACCTGCGGCTTGGCTCGGCGCTGATGCGCGATATTGCTCATGTCGAGGTCGCACTGCGCAACGCTTACGATCGGGTGATGTGCGAACGGTGGCAGGGCGCGCAGCATTGGCTCTTTGATCCCGCCTCGCCGGTACTGACTCCGCTGTGGCGCACGAGAAGCGGTAGACGCTCCGACCTGAACGCACGGAACCGTGCCACCGTCTCCGACGCGATCCGTCGTTGCGGCAGCGCAAGTGTGAAATCCGGTGAGGTGATTGCGGAACTTTCATTCGGGTTCTGGCGGCACTGCACCGACGCCGCACACGAAAAAGTGCTCTGGGTGCCCTACCTGCATCGAGCCTGGCCGAAGAAGACAAGCCGCGTCACGCTGGAGCGCTCTCTCACCACGATCAACACAGCCCGCAACCGCGCCTCGCATCACGAACCACTCTTCGGCAGCAAGCCGGGCCGTGACCTAAACGCTGCGCACCATGAGATACTGCACCTGTCCGAGCTCCTGCTGCCGGAACTGGCCGTCTACATCCGTGACACCACGACAGTGATGAGAACGCTCACCGAACGACCTGAACAGTCAAGACGCTAGAGCGTCAAGCGGATCGTGGTCTTTCCTCCCTATAGCTCGGCACATATTTGCATAGTGATCTGCGTTGACGGCTCTGAGGAACTCGATACAGCGACGTAGCTGTTGCTGGGTTGTATGCACATCCAAGACAACTTGAGTTTCTCGCCCCTCGCCGTGTGAAAACCGATTACAGAAGTCGTATACGTCACGAAACTCAGCGGTCCGATCTTCGATTGCGAGCCCGTTTTGTCCTATAAACCAAATAGCCCCTGGCCAAAATGTGAAAACACCTGGTCAGGGGCTATTTTGTTCGCGTGCGCGAGGGGGACTTGAACTGATCCGTTCCCCCTCGCACACGAAATCGTGAATCGGCGTTCTGCCGCATGATTCCGCGGTTTCTGCGAGGCCCACCTGTGGATAACTGCACCGCGATTCACAACCTAGCAGCGTCGGTAGCACATGAGTTAGCACATGAAAGCGGGCCGGATCACGAGAAGCGGCCTATCCGATGGCCACGCCAAAGAGTGCCCCAATGGCGTATGTGGCGATCATGGTCGCTGAGCCCATGACCACGTTCCGGAGAATTGCGCGACCGCGCGGCGCGCCACCGAGCGCAGCGCTGATCCAACCGGTGAGGAAGAGGCCGATCACAACTGCGATGGCTGCGATCCAAACTCGGTGTCCGCCGACGGGGAGCAAGATCATGATGAGTGGGATCAGCGCTCCAACGGCGAACGCAATGAACGATGACACGGCGGCTGCCCACGGGCTTGTGAACTCTTCATGGTCGATTCCGAGTTCGACCTCTGCGTGAGCGGCGAGAGCGTCCGTCTCGGTAAGCTGCACCGCGACCTGATGTGCGAGGTCATCTGAGAGGCCCCGCTGTCGATAGAGCTCGGTGAGTTCTTCAAGCTCCTCCTCGGGCATGGTTTCGAGCTCCCACCGTTCTTTTGCGATGAGCGCTTTCTCTGTGTCGCGTTGGGTGCTCACCGAAACATACTCTCCGCCAGCCATTGAGAACGCCCCGGCAACTACGGCGGCGATACCGGCCGTCGCGATTGCCAGTACGTTGTTTGGTGTAGCGGCAGCGACACCGACGACGACACCCGCGGTAGAGACGATGCCGTCGTTTGCGCCGAGCACCCCTGCACGTAGCCAGTTCAAACGTTGGCCCACGTTCTGCAGGTGGGCTTCGCCGGGATGCGGCGTGGTGCTTGAGTCGGATGCCATATTGTTCATTTCCTGTCTTGGGTCGTGCTGAAGTGAAGTTGTTCCGTCGATGCGACTGGTGATGATCGTGTGATTCGCTCAGATCGTGGGCCGACTGCACGGAGTGCGCCGAGGATGGCCACCAGGTCAACGACTTCTTGCAGCCACGCGCCGAGGAGTGCTGGGAGGAACCCGAAGGCGGCGATGAGCATGAGGCCGACGCTGATGATGATGCCGAGCCAGATGCTTTGCAGTGCGATCCGCACGGTGTCCTTGCCGATGCTCACCGCGCGCGGCAGGGCCGAGAGCGTGTCGTAGCGGTTCACGATGTCCGCAGACTCCGATGCTGCGGTTGCACCGCGCGCCCCCATTGCGAAGCCAATATCCGCAGCAGCGAGCACCGGGGCATCGTTGAGGCCGTCACCGACCATGATGAGCGGGCGGGGCTGCACGCTACTGACAATGCGAACTTTGTCGCCGGGGCGGCACTCCGCGTGCACCTCGCTGATTCCAAGGCGCCGCGCGATGGGTTCGGCGGTGGCTGCAACGTCTCCGGTGACCATGAGCGTACGCTCGATACCGAGTGCGCTCAGCTGACGGAGAGCCTGGGCTGCTTCTTCGCGCACTTGGTCGCGCATGACGATGGCTCCGGCGAAACGGCCATCGACTGAGACGTAGATTGCGAGTTCCCCTGGAGCAAGGTCTGCCAGCACGAGGTCCGGCGCGGAGTGGCGCACCCAGGAGGGCTTGCCGACACGAACCGTCACTGCCTCAGGTGCGTCAGGAGTGCGGAACACAGCCGCGACTCCGTTTGTCGCGATCTCCTCGGCATGTTCGGCTTCGACGAGCGACAAGCCGTGCTGTTTCGCGGCCTGCACGACGGAGTCCGCAAGCACGTGAGAGGAGTACACCTCCGCTGAGGCTGCGAAACGCAGCAGCTCGTCTTCGCTGGCGCGGTCGGCGGGCAGAAGGCGTTCGAGCACTGGCTTGCCGGTAGTGATGGTGCCGGTCTTATCGAATGCCGCCGAGCGGGCTCGTGAAAGCTGTTCGAGGGTGCCGCCGCCCTTGACGATCAGCCCGAACCTCGCGGCACGGCTCATGCCACCGAGAAACGCGACCGGCGCGGCGATCAGCAGCGGGCATGGGGTCGCCACCACCAGCACCTCGGCAAACCGGACAGCCTCTCCACTGACCGCCCACGCGATCCCGGCGATCACGAGCGCGAGCACTGTGAACGGCACCGCGTACCGATCTGCGAGCCGCACGACTTTGGCTTTGCTCCCCGCGGCTTGTTCGACGAGCCGAACAATCTGCTGATACTCGCTCTCGGCGGCCGGAGCCGCAGCCCGCATGGTGACTGCGGCTTGTCCATTCACCGCACCGCTCGACACTTTCTCTCCCGCGTCACGCTCAACGGGCAGACTTTCACCGGTCAATGACGACTCATCGAACACGGCATGCTCGGAGACGAGGATCGAGTCCACAGGCACGAGTGCACCCGGCCGCACCAACAACAGATCACCCACCTCGACTTCTTCGACCGGTATGTCCTCGGTCGTGACCTCGGCAGTATGCCCGTGCATGTCCGCGCCGGGTGCGCTTGGGGCGAGGATGCGCGTGGCCTGCTGGGGTGCCTTACGCAGCAGCGCGGTCAGTTCCCGCTTCGAACGGTTCTCAGCGTAATCTTCGAGGGCCGCCCCGCCGGTGAGCATCAGCACCACCACGAGCGCCGCCCACGGCTCCCCAACGAGCACTGCAGCGGTGATTGCCGTCACCGCAAGAATGTCGAGCCCGGCGTGCCCTCGGATGAGCTGCCGGATCATCCCGACCGCCTCCCACCCGGCAATCACGAGCGCATACGCACCCACAATCCAGCTGGCCGACTCAATGGCCGGAGTCGCTAAAAGAACCAACCCGATCATAGCCACCAACAGTGTTGCGATCACGAGTGGATATGCCCTGACCAGAGATGAAAAACGGCTCATGCTTCAATCCTCCCAGGCGGGCACGCTTCTCGCATTGTAGGCCAGCCTCGCCTGAGTATCCGCGTAGCGCGTTCAGAGCAGCAATGCCCCGGCTCCTGCGGCCCCGAGCACTACCGCCCATGCCGGTGTTTTCCAGGACGTGAGTGCGACAAACGCGAGTGCCGCGACGACGAGTGATGCGGCGTTCGTGACACCCGCGGTGAATACGGGGTCGTACAGCGCGGCGGCGAGCAGCCCGACGACTCCGGAGTTCACGCCCGTCAGCACACGCTGCACTCTCGGCGCACGACGCAACCGCTCCCAGAAGGGCAGCACCCCCATCACGAGCAGCGCAGACGGCAGAAAGATCGCGGGCAGCGCAATGGATGCGCCGAGCAGCCCACTCGGGCCGCCCGTGGTGACCGCTCCGAGAAACGCGGCGAAGGTGAACAGCGGCCCTGGCACCGCCTGCGCGGCACCATACCCCGCGAGGAACGCACCCGGCTCCACCAGTCCAGTCTGCACTGTCTCAGCCTGCAAAAGCGGGAGCACGACATGCCCGCCGCCGAACACGAACGACCCCGCACGATAGAAGGTGTCAATCAGGCCTACCGTGGCGTTGCCGGTGAACACAGCAAAAATCGGCAACCCTGCGAGCAGCATGACGAACACAGCCAGGCTCAACCATCCGACTGCGGGCCGCAGGCGCACCCGGAAACGCGGTTCATCGTTCTCGGTCGTGCTCGGGGATCGACAGACGAAGAACCCCGCGATCCCGGCCAAGGCCATCGCGCCGAACATCGTCAGCGGGCCGGGTACGAGCAGCACGACAGTGAGCACCCCGACAGCAATCGTCGCTCGTCGCGCATCAGGCGTGAGTGACTTTGCCATCCCGAGCACAGCATGACCCACGACCGCGACCGCCGCAGCCTTCAGGCCCAGCACCCATCCAGCCTGCGATACGTCGCCAAGGGTCGATACGCCGAGCGCGAACCCGAACAGCAATACCGCAGATGGCAGTGTGAACCCGAGCCATGCCGCGACAAGACCGAGTATTCCAGCTCTCTGCAAACCGATCGCCATGCCGACCTGGCTTGATGCCGGGCCGGGAAGAAACTGGCACAATGCGACAAGATCCGCATACGCGCGATCACCCAGCCATCTGCGTCGCTCGACGAACTCTGCTCGAAAATATCCAAGATGAGCGACCGGGCCACCGAACGACGTGCACCCTAACCTCAAGAACACCAGAAGGACCAGCAATGGCGCGCCAAAGTCGGTTCGACGGCCACCTTCTGCGGATAACATTTCTTACTCAGAATGGGGCACCATCCGGGACTGGCGCTACTCGCCGCGCTGCATTCACGCAGTGTTCACTCGCGGCTCAGAAGCCGTCACCGACTTACGCGAACCTTCCGTGTCGCACAGTGCGATTCTAAGATCGCTCTGCTGACTTCTGAATGAACGTATGCTACCGTGGTAGATAGATAGA
>JBBAFK010000095.1:0-6078 GCA_041655455.1 Leucobacter sp.
GTGTTCATCAACTCGGTGTTCCAGGTCGTCGCGTTCTCGCTGCTGGGCTGGTTCTACCTCACCGTGCTGCCGGGCTGGCTCGGCCTCGACTCCCAAGGCCTGGATGTCTCGATCGGGCAGATCGCGATCAACGTGCTCGTATTCCTTGGCGTCCCGCTCGCGGCTGGGTTCCTCACTCGCTTCTTCGGTGAGAAGGCGAAGGGCCGCGACTGGTACGAGGCGAAGTTCATCCCCTTTATCGGCCCGTTCGCGCTCTACGGCCTCCTGTTCACGATCGTGCTGCTATTCGCGCTGCAGGGTGAGGCGATCACGTCGCAGCCGTGGGACGTCGCCCGGATCGCGCTGCCGCTGTTGGCGTACTTCGCGATCATGTGGTTCGCAGGCCTCCTGCTCGGGAAGGGCATCGGCCTCAACTACGCCCGCTCGACGACCCTCGCGTTCACGGCGGCAGGCAACAACTTCGAGCTCGCCATCGCCGTCGCGATCGGCACCTTCGGCGCGACCAGCGGCCAGGCCCTCGCAGGCGTCGTCGGCCCGCTCATCGAGGTGCCCGTGCTCGTGGGTCTGGTCTATGTCTCGCTCTGGGCCGCCCGCACGTGGTTCCACACCGACCCGTATGCGGTTCCCGCCGTCACCAAATCGAGGGCATCATGACCACCACCGAGCTCTGCACACCGACCCCGACGCACGTCATCGGCGAAGACGCCGCCGATGCTGTCGCTTCAACGCTCAAGGCGCTGGCCGATCCGTTCCGGCTGCGGATGCTGTCGGCGATCGCGACGGACCCGCGCGGCGAGGCCTGCGTGTGCGACCTCGCCGAGCTCGCCGACGTCTCCCAGCCCACCGTCTCGCATCACTTGAAGAAGCTCAAGGACACCGGGCTGCTGGCCTCCGAGCGGCGCGGCACCTGGGTGTACTACAGCATCCTGCCGGCGCGGAAGCAGGCCGTGACCGCGCTGCTGGACGCGTTCGCGCCCGCCGCGATCGCCGACGCGCAGGCCGAGCAGGAAGACCGCGCGACGGCACTGGCCGCCCTCGACGCGAAGGTCGAGCACCTCGCCGCCGAGCTCGCCGACGAGATGACGCACCTGAACCGCAACCTCGTCGTCACGATCGTGCGCGAGTCGTTCGCGGGTCTCGTCCGCTCGGCGAAGCTCACCCAGCATATGATCCCGCTCACCGAACGTTTCGCCCGTCAGCGTCTCGCCGACCTCACACGGGATCGCGAAACGGGGATGCCGCAGGTGCTGTTCGTGTGCGTCGCAAACGCGGGCCGTTCTCAGCTCGCCGCCGCCCTCGTCAATCAGCTCTCCGGCGGTGCGGTTGTTGCCCGGTCGGCCGGGTCGACGCCAGCGGCCGAGGTGCACCCGCACGTGCGCTCGATCCTCGCCGACATCGAAGGCGAGCAGGACGCCGCGGCCGCGTTCCCGAAGCCGCTCACCGACGACGCCGTCCGCGCCGCGGACGTCGTGGTCACGATGGGCTGCGGGGACGTGTGCCCGATCATCCCCGGCGTCCGCTACGAAGATTGGGCTGTCGGTGACCCCGCCCTCGCCTCCGAAGACGGCGTTGCGGCGATCGCCGCTGACATCGAGGCCCGCGTCCGTGGCCTGCTCGCCGAGCTGTGCGTTCCCGTCGACGGTGACGGCGCATGACAAGCGAGACGCGACGTGCGCCGGTGCGCGGGTCGGCGTGGGAAGTGTTCCGGGTGTTCCTGCGCCTCGGGGTGACCTCGTTCGGCGGGCCGATCGCGCACCTGGGCTACTTCCGCACCGAGATCGTGGAACGCCGACGCTGGATGGACGACCGCGCCTACGCCGACCTGGTCGCGCTGTGCCAGTTCCTTCCCGGCCCGGCCTCGAGCCAGGTCGGGTTCGGCATCGGCCTGCACCGCGCCGGATACCGGGGCGCGCTGGCCGCATTCATCGCCTTCACGCTCCCGTCCGCGGCCCTCATGCTCGCCTTCGCCTCCGGCGCCGCCCTGTTCACCGGCACCATCGGGGAAGGCATCCTCGCCGGGCTGAAGATCGTGGCGGTCGCGATCGTCGCGCAGGCCGTCCTCGGCATGGCGAAGACACTCACCCCGGACCGGCAGCGCGCCGCGATCGCAGCCGTCGCAGCCCTCGCCGCGCTGCTGCTGGCCGGATCGCTCGGCCAAATCATGGCGATCGTCCTCGGCGGGATCGCCGGATACTTCGTCTGCCGCGCACCCGCCGCGAACACGGCGACAGCGGTGCGGTTCCCGGTGACCCGGGCCGCGGGGATCGCCGCGCTCACCCTGTTCGTCGCAATCCTGGCCGGGATGCCGATCCTCGCCGCCGTCACCGGCAACGACAGCGTCGCCCTGTTCGATGCGTTCGCGCGGGCCGGAGCGCTCGTATTCGGCGGCGGGCACGTCGTGCTCCCGCTCCTGCAATCCGGCGTCGTCGATCCCGGCTGGGTCACGAACGCGGACTTCCTCGCCGGATACGGTGCAGCCCAGGCCGTGCCTGGCCCGCTGTTCACCCTCGCCGCTTTCCTCGGCGGCGCCGCTGACGTCGGCCCGGGCGGGGCGGCGGGGGCGGGCATCGCGCTGGCCGGGATCTTCCTGCCCGGCTTCCTCCTCCTCATCGGCGTGCTGCCGTTCTGGAACCGCCTGCAGCACCACGAGCGGGTGCAGGCCATCATGCGGGGCGCGAACGCGGCCGTCGTCGGCATCCTCGCCGCCGCCCTCTACACACCCGTGTTCACCACCGCGATCCTCACCCCGCCCGCCTTCGCACTCGCGCTGGTCTGCTTCGTGCTGCTCGTCGCGTGGAAGCTCCCGCCCTGGATCGTCGTGATCATCGGAGCCGCAGGCGGCATCCTCGCCACCACCCTCACCTGACCGACCCGATCGGAAACGAGAACCCTCATGTCTACTCCCACCGTCCTGTTCGTCTGCGTCCACAACGCCGGCCGTTCCCAGATGGCCGCAGGCTACCTCCGCCACCTCGCGGGCGACCGCATCGAGGTCCGTTCGGCAGGCTCGATCCCCGCGGACCAAATCAATCCCGTCGCCGTCGAGGCGATGCTCGAAGAGGGCATCGACATCCGCGGCGAGGCCCCGAAGATCCTCACCACCGACGCCGTGCAGGACTCCGATGTCGTCATCACGATGGGCTGCGGCGACGCCTGCCCGTTCTTCCCCGGCAAGCGCTACGAGGATTGGAAGCTCGATGACCCCGCGGGCCAGGGCATCGACGCTGTCCGTCCGATCCGCGACGACATCAAACGCCGCATCCAGGAACTCATCGCCTCCCTCGAGCCCGCGAGCACCGAGGCGGCCAGCGCATGAGCGCGTCGGTGCTGTTCGTCTGCAAGAAGAACGGCGGCAAATCGCAGATGGCCGCCGCGCTCATGCGGCAGCACGCCGGCGACGCCATCACCGTCTATTCGGCCGGTACTGCGCCGGGCGATACGCTTAGTGCCCTCGCCGAGGAAGCGATCGTCGAGGTCGGTGCGTCGATGGAGGGCGAGTATCCGAAGCCCATCGATCCCGAGATCCTCCGCAGCGTGGATCGGGTCATCGTGCTCGGCGACGAGGCGAAGGTCGCCCCGGTCGACGGCATGGCCGGAACGATCGAGACCTGGACCTTCGAAGACCAGGCTGCATCCGACGTCGGCGGCGGCGACCGCACGCGGGCGATCCGGGATCAGATCGCCGAACGCGTCCTGCGCCTCGCCAGCGAGCTCAGCGCCGCGATGTCGTAACTCTGAACGGGAGGGCAGGAGTAGTCGCTGGCCCTCCCGTCCAGCGCGGCGGACGGCCGATGAGCCTTGCATGAGCCGAGCACGCAGTCGGGTCAGTGTGAGGGCAGGTTCCCGCTCAATCGTGCGTGGAAGGTTCCGCTCGCCTCGTTCAAGCCGATGATCTCGACCTCGATGTCGTGTTCGCGGTACTTCTGCTCGATTCCATCGAGCGCTGCGACGGTCGAGGCGTCCCACACGTGCGACTTCGACATGTCGATCACGACACGCTTCGGGTCGTCGGCGTACTCGAACTGGGTGGTCAGGTCGTTCGAGGACGCGAAGAACAGCTCGCCATCGACCTCATAGTGCGCCGTGTCTTCGTTAGCGCTGAAGGTGCGGGTGACGGTGGTGAAGTGGGCGACGCGGCGCACGAACAGGATCGCGGCGACGAACACGCCGATGATGACCCCGACGGAGAGGTTGTGGGTGATGAGCACCGGGATGACGGTGACGAGCATCACGATCGTCTCGCTCTTGGGCATCCGCTTCAGCGTGGAGGGTGCGATGGAGTGCCAGTCGAAGGTGAGGAACGCGACCATGAACATGATCGCCACCAGTGCCCCGATGGGGATCAGGTTCATTATCGGGCCGAGGAACCACACCAGGATCAGGAGGAACACGCCGGCGGCGAACGTGGAGACGCGGGTGCGGGCGCCGGAGGCGCGCACGTTGATCATGGTCTGCCCGATCATCGCGCAGCCACCCATGCCACCGAAGAGGCCAGAGAGGATGTTCGCGCCGCCTTGCCCCATCGCCTCGCGGGTCTTGTTCGAGTGCGTGTCGGTGATGTCGTCCACGAGCTTCGCGGTCATCAGTGACTCCATGAGCCCCACCGCGGCCATGCCGAGGGCATACGGGGCAATGATTTGCAGTGTCTCGAAGGTGAGCGGTACATCGGGGAAGAACGGCATCGGCGGGCCGCCGGGCAGTTCGCCGAGACCGCCGACGGTCTTCACATCGAGGTTCAGCAGCCACACCGCGAGGGTCATCACGATCACGACCACCAGAGGCGCGGGCACAGCCTTCGTGAGCTTCGGGAAGAGCCATAGGATCAGGATGCTGACGATGATCATCGGGTACATCAGCCAGGACGCGCCGGTGAAATGCTCCAATTGGGCGACAGCGATGAGGATCGCGAGGGCGTTGACGAACCCGACCATCACGCTGCGCGGGATGAACCGCATGAGCTTGCCGACACCGAGCAGGCCGAGAACGATCTGGAAGATGCCGCCGAGGATCACGGTCGCGATGAGGTAGTCGAGGCCGTACTCGTCGGCGACCGGCCGGATGACGAGCGCGATCGCTGCGGTCGCCGCGGTAATCATCGCGGGCCGCCCACCGAGGAACGCGATCGAGATTGCCATCACGATCGAGGAGAACAAGCCCACCTCGGCCGGCACGCCTGCGGCGATCGCGAACGCGATGGCCTCCGGGATGAGCGCGAGGCCGACCACCATACCCGCGAGGACTTCCTTCGTCAACAGCTTCGGCGAACGGAACACATCCATCACGGTCGGCCGAGGCCAGTAGCGTTCCTTGTCGCGTGCGGGCGCGCTCATTCTGCCTCCCAGAGAGGTGCGGGAAAATAGGGTGACGGCGGTCGAGGTCGGAGCCCGCCAAACCCAACTCTACCGTTACGTGAGGGTTGGGTGCCAAATCGAGGCAGAGGAGTACCCGATGGCAGGAACGATCCATATCGGCGAGGTCGCTGAGCGCACCAGCCTGTCGCTGCGCACCCTCCGCCACTACGACGAGATCGGGCTCGTCTCCCCGAGCGACCGCACCAGTGGCGGGTTCCGCCTCTACACCGACGCCGACGTCGAGCGGCTCCTCCTGATCCGCCGGATGAAGCCGCTCGGGTTCTCCCTCGACCAGATGGGCGAAGTCCTCGCCGCTGCTGACGCACTGGCGGATGATCCGTCAGACAGCGCCGCGCGCGCAGCGCTGGATACGTTCGTGACCGACGCAGAGGAGCGTCGCGAGAAACTCGCGAAACAACTGGACGCCGCCGACGAACTCATCGCGCGCCTCCGCGACGTATAAGCCTGCGGCAGATGCACGCCCGGCCCAAGTGTTCACCGGTGGGGTTGCATGTTCGCGGAACATGCAACCCCACACCTCAGAAACCATGGCCTGAACCCGCTTCTTCCGGCGATTTAGTCTTCAGGAATCGTGAACTTGCGGGTTTCTCAGCCCATGCGGGTGGTGGTGTCGAACGCTTCGAGTTCAGCAGGATGCAGTTGGTGCTGCGAAACGAAGCTCCTGCCTTTGATCTTCCACAAGCCTTGTCCGACGCCGAGACCGGGC
>JBBAFK010000096.1:0-6074 GCA_041655455.1 Leucobacter sp.
GCTGTTGTTTGTGCTGACGAGCCTGAAAGTAGCATTGAATACGCGATACACCGTTGCTCCCATGAAACTGCCATAACGACCTCCTAGAGAAGGTGTTGCGCTGGCTCTCTGAAACCGCCACGTGTGTTCGAACCGGATCGTGGGGTACGCGATCGATACGCGAATGAAAGCATCACTCGCGGTTCGTGCGCTGCAGAACGCCGTCATGCAGCGCGGGTACCCGCAGGGTGTAATCGTGCATTCGGACCGTGGGAGCCAATTTCGAAGCCGGAAATTCCAGAAGGCGCTGAAGCGATACAAGCTCAAAGGGTCGATGGGAAGAGTCGGGGCGTGTGGTGACAATGCAGCCATGGAGAGTTTTTTCTCGCTCCTGCAGAAGAATGTACTCGATAGGCGCCCGTGGCGGACCCGGCGGGAGCTGCGCCTCGCGATCGTGGCGTGGATCGAGGGGAAGTATCACCGCAAACGGAGGCAACGGCGGCTCGGGAAGCTGACACCGATCGAGTTCGAGGCCATAATGATGGATGCCGTCGCTCTGGCGGCATAAACCCCGGACTCAACTAAACCTTCAGCAGACCCCTTGCGTGTTTTTCCAGCCCGCGTCGATGATGTCAACCCCGTCGCTATGCAGGGCGGCATAGCCAAAAGATGACGGCATCCGACTGCCATCAAGCGGAAGTGCCACAGCCCAGATTCCGGGGCTCACCTCTTCAGCCGGCGCGATTTCCTCGGCTTGCCAGGCCTGTTGCTGGACAGCACTGGTTGATTGCATTGCACTGTAAGCAGAGACCATCCCATCACTGTACCAACGGTGTGGCTCCGCTCGGGCACACAGGGGCCTGCTGGTGAGAGGCCGTCTGCCGGCTCCGAGAGACACGGACACCGGCAGACACGCTTCACTCACCCCGAATCTAGCGGTTGCTGACTTTCCCAAACAGGGACGCGATCGGCGCCAACACCAACGGACGCATCGCAAACCACCCCGCAGCCGTCAAGAAAATCGCGAGCGCAAACAACCAGAACCCCGTCCAGTTCACCACCTCAATACCCGCAAACATATGGTTGAGATTCTTCAGCGCCCCCGTCGAGAACACCAAGAACACATGCACGAGAATGAACAGGACAAAAAACAGCATCGTCGGGAAATGGAGCGCCCGAGCAAGCGGCGCAGGATACGCCTTGTTCAGCTTCACAGCCCTCTCCGGCCACCACTCGCTCATCCGCACACCGGTAATAATCGCCAGCGGAGCCGCAATGAAGATAATCGTGAAATACATGAGCTGTTGCAGACTGTTGTAATTCACCCAACCATTCTCGACCGGCCAATCAAGCGTCATGTACTGCAACATCGCGCTCAACGCGTTCGGGAACACTTCCCAACTCGTCGGAATGATCCGCATCCAGTGCCCCGACACAAACAACATGATGACAAACAGCACACCATTCACGACCCACACCACATCAAGTGACGTGTGGAGCCACAGGTTAATGCTGATCTTCTTGCCACCCTTGCGCGGTGTCCAAAACGCGGGAGGTTTCTGCTGCGTACGCACGAGCAGTCCCGACCTAATAATGAGCACCATCAAGAAAATGTTCAGGAAGTGCGACCACCGCGCCCACCACGGGAACCCCGGCTCAGCCGACTCCGGGAGTGCATACTCGCCCGAGTACCGTTCGAGCCACTCGGGAACCCCAGGCAGTGTTGTCACACCACGGGCCGCAAGCACGAGTATCGCTGCGGCAACGACGGCACCGACCGCACCCAGCACGCCAAGCTTCACCCACTGGGCAAGGGTTTTTTCACCGATCATGATCGGTTCGCGCGCCGGCTTCGAAGGCTTTGCAGGAGCCGCAGGCTTCGTGGGCACAGGCGTTGTTGCGGCAGACTTCGTTGCCGCGGGCGCGAATGCCGTAGCGGATCTCGCAGGTTCAGGAGCCGGTGCCGGCTTGTCCGTAGCCGTCGTTTCGGAAGGAGTCGCTGATGCCGCCGAGGTGTCTCTCGGAGGCAGTCCAGAACGCACCGGTTGCACGGTGTCGGCCACGACTGGAACCGCCGTTCCTTCGGCAGGAGCAGACTCAGCCGGCATGGCACCGGCGGGAGCGGGTTCCGCGGCGACGCCTTCAGGCGAAGCCGAGACACCAGGAACGGGCGCGGCGGTCGCGGGAGCGGATTCCGTCGCGGTCGCTGGCGCGAAACCCTCAGGTGGCCATGGATCGCCACCCGCGACTCGCGGCAGACCCCGGCGCAACGGAACATCGCTTGTGACAACCTCAGCTGTGGTTGAGGCGACCGGAACCGGTGAAGCGGGGGCTGAGGCTGGCTCCGCCGGCGCTGGAACAGAGTCCGAGGCAGCCGCGGTGTCAGTCGCTACCCGTTCGGTCGGTACCGGTTCAGGAGCAGTGGCCTCCGAAGCAGAACCTTCGGGGGGGGACGCCGCCATCACCGGGGCTTCACCGGGCAACGCACCCTCGGCAGGCCACGGATCGCCGCCGGGAACGCGCGGAAGTCCACGACGTAGCACACGCTCCTGCGGCGATGGCGCGGCAGGTGTTGCGGGATCCGCTGGCTGCGCCGCAGTCTCGCTCGTTGCCGGTGGCGCTTCAGCGGTGTCGACAATGTCGGCTTCGGCGGGAACCGTGGTCGCTGGAACATCCGGCGCGATCGCCGCAACTTCGGGTTCAGCCGCGACGGACGGAGCTACCGTCGTTGTCGCTTCAGAAGCCGGCACCCCACCCGCAGGCCACGGCTCACCACCAGGAACGCGTGGCAGACCCTGCCGCAACTCCCCAGAAAACGTTGCCATCAGCTACTTCTTCCGAGCCTCAAGCGCCGAAATCAGTTGCGGAACAACCTCAAACAGATCCCCCACAACCCCAAAGTCAGCGACTTCAAAAATCGGTGAATCGGCATCCTTATTAATCGCGACAATCGTCTTCGACGTCTGCATGCCCGCACGGTGCTGGATCGCACCTGAAATACCGAGCGCGATATACAGTTGTGGCGCGACCGACACACCCGTCTGGCCCACCTGAGCGTTCGCCGGAACATAGCCGGCGTCAACCGCGGCACGAGACGCGCCAACTGCCGCGCCCAACACATCCGCGAGTTCGCCCACGAGCGCGAACTTCTCTTCCGAGCCGAGCCCACGACCACCCGACACCACCGTCTTCGCGCCCCGCAACTCGGGACGAGAGGACGCGGTCGTTTCTTCCTCGAACGACACGACCTTGGCGGCAGGCTTCCCGGAACCGGTCACCTCAAGCGGCACCTCTACCAGCGGCTGCGCCGTCGCCCGCGCGTCAACCGCGCCCTGACGCAGCGTGATTACCGGAGCGCCAAACGTCGCCGTTGACGTCGAGTTGTAGGCACCGCCGTACACCGAGTGTTGCGCCACCACGCCCAGGTCGTCGCGCAGCACCCCCACGGCATCCACCGCGACCGCCCGACGAGTACGCATCGCCAACCTCGCCGCAATATCTTTCCCGTCAACCGACTGCGCAAGGAGCACCGCATCAGGCTGCACGAGATCCGCCGCCGCTTGCACCGCGTCGACCGCAGGCACGGCGAGATCGTCACCGGACGCATTACTGGCAACCAACACCTGCACAGCCCCCTGCTCGGCAAGGGTTGCTGCCTGATCGGCATTACCGAGCAACACCGCAACCGGCGTACCCACGAGCGACGCGGCACCGATGAGTTCAGCACTCGACTTCGCAAGCCCACCCTGAGGAGCCTGTTCAACCACTACCAGAATCGAATCTTTCGCAAATTCAGCCATCACTACTTCCTTACACCAAACGGTTTTCGATCAGGAAGTCAGCAAGCTTCTCGCCCGCATCCCCCTCGTCAACAATCTTGACCCCGGCTTCACGCGGCGGCTTCTCGGCCACCTGTAGCATGATCGACCTTGCCGCCTCCGGATTATCCGCTACGACACCGAGGTCAGCTAAACCCACGGCATCGAGAGGTTTCTTCTTCGCGGCCATGATGCCCTTGAAATTCGGGAACCTCGGGTCAGGCAGGGCCTCCGTAATCGACACCACCGCTGGAACCGCCGCGGTCACCCGCTGGATCCCACCATCAACCGGACGGGTACCCGACACCGAATCGGCAGTCATCTCGACCGAAGCAAGCCCAGACGCGTGCGGCACCCCGAGGAACTCGGCAATCGCTGCCGGCACCATCCCACTGGCACCATCAGTCGAGGAGTTCCCGGCAATCACCACATCGAAACCCTCACGCTCAATCGCCTTCGCGAGCGTCTCAGCCGTCAAGATCACGTCAGCACCCAACAGAGCATCATCGGACACGTGAACGGCCCGATCCGCGCCCATCGCGAGCGCTTTACGCACCGTCGCTACCGATTCAGCAGGAGCAACCGACAGAGCGACGACCTTAGCATCGGCGTTCGAATCCTTGAACGACAGCGCGACTTCCATCGCACGCTCAGAAATCTCGTCCAACACCGCATCCGAGGCCGCACGATCAGCAAGCCCAGTCTCAAGGCTCAACTTGCGGTCACCATACGTGTCCGGCACTTCCTTCACCAACACGACTAACTTCAATGTTTCTCCATTCCACTGCTACGTTAAATATTGCATTGAGGGTCTGAGTCATGAAAATCAGCCTTTATGCTCCTCATTGGCCACATCAAAGTTATACATAAGTTGTTACAGTAGAACTTCGCGCCTTGGGAAGGGTTTGGGTACTGCTTTCTTTTAACCCGGATTCACCGATGGTCGTGCCGGAAACGAGCCGTTGAGATAAGGGAAATGCCTCTCTAACCTGGGAGAATAGTGGTTACCACAACTGCTATTCCACCCCAACCAGGAGGCATCTCTCAGATGCAATTCAACCACACCCCCGCGGCGCTGTCAGCAGCATTCGACGACGCGAACCTCGTGTCGAGTGCGGGCTTGGTGCCCGTGATGCGCCTCGCCGAACGGGCAGGCCTCACGCATCTCGCTGGGAAACATCTCACCGTCCCAACCGACAAAGGCGCGAACGCGGGAGCGAAGGTCTCCTCCTTGGTCGCGGGCATGGTTGCGGGAGCAGACTCGATCGAGGACATGCGTCTCCTTCGACACGGTGGCATACGTCGCCTCTTTGATCGCGTGTACGCGCCCTCTACGCTGGGCTCGTTCCTCCGCTCGTTCGAGTTCGGGCATGTACGCTAGCTCGACGCGGTCGCTTCCCGGTTCCTCACGGGCCTCGCTAGCGAGAGCCCCAACTTGCTGCCCGTGGGCGATGAGTACACCTTTGTGGATATCGACGACACGATCATCGAGGTCGAAGGGCATCTGAAGCAGGGCGCATCGTTTGGGTATTCCGGGGTGCGTGGGCTGAACGCGGTCCTCGCGACCGCTTCCACGAGGAAGAGCGCGCCGGTGATTCTCACGCAGCGACTCCGGAAAGGATCAACGAGTTCCGCTCGGGGCGCGAAACGAATCGTGGCGGACGCGCTCGCGCAACTTCGCCGCATACCAGGTGCGCACCGCGTGTTGGTGCGCGCCGATGCCGCCTACTATTCCCACGCCGTCGTGTCGGCCGCCAAGAAGGCTGGGGCTGACGTGTCGGTCACCGTGCGCATGAACCCCTCGATCAGGCAGGCAATCGCCTCGATCGCTGATGACGCATGGACACCGATCGTCTACCCCGGAGCTACTCGTGATGCAGAGACCGGTCGCTTGATCTCCCGCGCTGAGATCGCCGAGATCCCGTACACCGCGTTCATCTCGAAAAAGGGTCAGCAGGTCACCGGACGGCTGATCGTGAGGCGCATCCCCGAGCTCGGGCCCAAAGCGTTACGGGAACAGCCGGCACTGTTTGATACGTGGCGGTTCCACGCATTCTTCACCACTGTCGACCCTGACGAGCTCGATACCGTCGCCGTTGACCAGACGCATCGGCAGCACGCGATCATCGAGCAAGTCAACGCGGACTTGAAAGCAAGCGCGCTCGCACATTTGCCTTCAGGGAAGTACGCGGCGAACGCGGCCTGGCTGGTGCTTGCGGTCATCGCGCACAATCTCACCCGGGCTGCTGCCGTGATCGCTGACCCGGCCGGGAAACT
>JBBAFK010000097.1:0-6021 GCA_041655455.1 Leucobacter sp.
TACTGCGGTCAACCGGGCCCCGGCCACTCGTCCGAGCACTCCTGCTGAATCCCGAGGAATCCGCGCGGCGATGACCAAGGCGACTTCGGAGAGTTCGAGGACCGCATGCGCGACCGATCAATGAACAGTCGGCGTTCTGTCGTCGCCCGCACGGTCCACCGGCTTGCGGTCCCCATCATCGTGGGGTGGTTGTTGATCGTGGGTCTCGTGACCTTTGCCGTGCCATCGCTGGAACAAGTTGGTCGAGAATATTCGGTGTCGCTGGTCCCCACCGATGCGCCGTCACTGAAAGCGATGCAACGCATGGGCGATCGCTTCCAGGAGTCGAGTTCCGACAGCGTCGCGATGATCGTGGTGGAGGGGCAGCAGCCACTCGGCGACGAAGCGCACCGCTACTACGACGACCTCATACGGCAGTTACGGACCGATGTGGCGCATGTACAGCATGTGCAGGACTTTTGGGCAGATCCCCTGACGGCGTCCGGCGTGGAAAGCGCCGACGGCCGGGCCGTGTACGTTCAGCTCAACCTCGCTGGGAACCAAGGCGAAGCCTTGGCCAACGAATCGGTGCAGGCAGTACGCGACATCGTGGAGGCGATGGACCCCCCACCGGGGGTAGCGGCATACGTGGCGGGGCCGGCCCCATTGGTGACCGACATGAACCATGCCGGGGATCAGTCCATCATCCGCATCACACTGGTGACCCTTGCGGTCATCTTGACGATGCTGTTGTTCTTCTACCGGTCAATCACCACCGCCGTCCTGATCCTCGTCATGGTGGGCATACAGGTGCAGGTGGCGCGGGGTCTGGTCGCGGTCCTGGGCGACCACGCGGTGATTGGTCTCTCCACTTTTGCTGTCAATCTGCTTGTCTCCCTCGCGATAGCGGTCGGCACCGACTACGGCATCTTCTTCACCGGCCGCTACCAAGAGGCGCGCCAGGCGGGCGAGGACCGAGAGACCGCTTTTTACACCACCTATGCCAGCGTTGCCAAGGTCGTTCTGGCATCCGGCCTGACCATCGCCGGGGCGATCTTCTGCCTGAGTTTTGCTCGACTGCCCTATTTTCAGACCCTGGGTGTTCCGTGCGCCGTGGGAATGCTCGCGGCGGTGGGCGTGGCGCTCACCCTGATCCCCGCGGTGATCGCGGTCGGGAGTCGATTCGGGCTACTCGAGCCCAAACGAAAGGTCAGGGTCCGGCGATGGCGGCGGGTCGGTACCGCAACCGTTCGGTGGCCCGCCCCCGTGCTCACCACGGCGTGCGTCGTGGCTCTCATCGGTTTGCTAGCTCTGCCCGCCTACACAACCAGCTATAACGACCGCTTGTATGTGCCCCCCGACATCCCGGCCAACATCGGTCAAGCCGCCGCCGAGCGGCATTTCCCGTCGGCTCGGTTGATGCCCGATATTCTGTTGATCGACGCCGACCACGATATGCGAAATCCGGCGGACTTTCTGACGTTGAACAAGCTGGCCAAGAGTGTTTTCGGGGTTCCAGGGGTGGCCCGCGTACTGAGCGCCACCAGGCCCGAAGGTGCTCCGATTGCCCGTACGTCCATACCCTTTCAGCTGAGTCTGCAGAGCGCCAGCCAGGTTCACCTCCTACCGTTTCAGCGGGACCGGGTGGGCGATCTGTTGACCCAGGCCGAGGATTTGGACGTCATGATCGGCATCATGACGCGCATGCACGGCGTGATGCAGAAACTTGCCGCCACCACCGAGGTCATGGTGAAGGACACGCACGATCTGGAGTACTACACCAACGAGTTGCGCGACAACATCGCCAACTTCGATGACTTCTTTCGGCCGATCCGCAATTACCTTTATTGGGAACCGCACTGCTTCAACATCCCACTCTGCTGGTCCACCAGGTCCTTGTTCGATTCCATAGACGGTATCGATCAGGTCAGCGTGAAGATGCGCGAGCTGGTCGCCGACTTCGACCGTCTCAATGACCTGATGCCTGGCTTATTGGCTGAGTTCCCCCGCGTCATCGCCTCGATGCAGAGTATGCGGACGATGGTGTTGACCATGCACAGCACGATGTCGGGCATGTACGAGCTGATGGACGACGTGAGCGCGGACTCCACCGCCATGGGAAAGGTCTTTGACGCCGCCCAGAATGACGACTCCTTCTATCTGCCACCGGAGATCTTCGACAACAAGGACTTTCAGCGCGCGATGAGCTTGTTCTTCTCTCCGGACGGGAAGACGATGCGCATGTTCATCGAGCACCGCGGCGACCCGGCGACACCGGAGGGAATTGCACGTGTGGAGGCCATCTCCGACGCCGCGGCGGAGGCGTTGAAGGTAACTCCGCTGGAGAACGCCGAGATCTACCTCGCTGGGACTGCATCGACTTTCAAGGATATGCGGGATGGCTCCAACTATGACCTTCTTATCGCGGGGGTAGCCGCGCTGGGCCTGATCCTGAGCATCATGTTGATCATCACCCGAAGTTTGATCGCTGCCCTGGTGATCGTTGGCACTGTCGCGATTTCGCTGGGCGCGGCATTTGGCCTGTCAGTGCTGGTGTGGCAACACATCCTGGGGATTGAACTGCACTGGTTGGTGCTCGCAATGTCCGTGATCGTACTTTTGGCAGTGGGGTCTGACTACAATCTGCTTCTCGTCTCCCGCATGAAAGAGGAGATCGGCGCGGGAATCAACACCGGCATCATCCGAGCTATGGGCGGCAGCGGGAAGGTGGTGACGGCTGCGGGCCTGGTCTTCGCGTTCACCATGATGTCCATGGTCGTCAGCGATCTCCGCATCATCGGTCAGGTGGGATCCACCATCGGTATCGGTCTGCTGCTCGACACGCTGGTGGTGCGGGCGCTCATGACGCCGTCGATCGCGGCTCTGCTCGGCCGCTGGTTCTGGTGGCCGCAACGGGTCCGTCAGCGACCGGCGAGCGCAATGCTTCGGGGGACGGCGCCGCGGTCGGTGACGCGTGCGCTACTTCTGCGCGAAGAACCTTGATCACCTGCCGTCTTTCAGCCCGGTGAATTGCCTGTGGACAGTTGCGAAAACGACGGCAACTCCGATCACTGCGAGTAGAGTCCCGCGCTTAGGGGAGGAAGGTCTACACATGATCAAAATGTCGTTGACCAAACTGGCGGGGGTTGCCGGTTTGGGTTTGTTGCTCACCGCAGGGACCGGGATTGCGTCCGCCGCTCCGAATCTGGATTCCATGGTCAACACCACCTGCAGCTATCAGCAGGTAACGGCCGCCTTGAATGCGCAGGGGCCGGGGCCTGCGTCGGATCTCAGCGGGTCCGCGGACGCGATGTCGCTGCTGCAGCAGTTCCTTGGTATGCCACCGGGGCAGCGGCGACAAATGGCGAACCTGCTGGCAGGTCATCCCGCGAATCAGCCATATCTCGGACCCATTGAGCAGGCGTTCAATACCTGTAGCCAGTTCTGAGCGGCGGCGCGGATCACGCGCCGGATCCGAATTGGCCCGAAAAACTTTGGTGCGTAACAATCGCAGGTCACACCAAGTTTCGAGCGGCAAGAAACTGCAAATTCACCCGCCGCCGTGTTTTACCGCCGCACCCCTCGGGTAATTGCACCTTCGGGTTGGGGAGTGGCTGTGTCAACGACAGCCACGAAACCGTTAGGAGCAACGCATGAAAGCTAGCAAGACGACTGTGTACCGCGGACTCGGTGGCATGCTCGCCGGAGGACTGCTCGGTGCCGCCGCCAGCGCTACGATCGCGCTGCCCACGGCAGGTGCGGCCCCGGAGAACTGCAGCGCCAGCGACGTGGCGAGCACCGTGAGCTCGGTGCAGCAATCGGTGAGCGGCTACCTGGCATCGAACACCGAGGTCAATGACGCCCTCAGCGACATCGCCAAGCAGCCGGCCGCCCAGGCTGAGGCTTCGTACCAGACCTACTTCGCCGAGAACCCCGACGTGGCCGATGAGCTGCGGACCATTCAGCAGCCCGTGCGCGCCCTCAACGACGAGTGTGGCATCGAGGTCACCCCGTCGCAGTCCATCGAGGCGCTCGAGGCGATCTAACTAGACACCCAGGTAGTGCCCGCCCGCTGTTGGTAGTGGGCGGGCACACTTGTCGGCTGCACCCGGCAGGATGGGGGCCATGGCTACCCGCGAGCAGGCCCAGTCGATCCTCGAACAACTCGCCGGCCCCGGCGCCGAGCTGCGCGACGACCAGTGGACGGCCATCGAGGCGCTGGTGGTGCATCGGCGCAGGGCGTTGGTGGTGCAGCGCACCGGCTGGGGCAAGTCGGCGGTCTACTTCATCGCGGCCAAGCTGCTGCGCGCGGCCGGACACGGGCCCACGGTCATCGTGTCGCCGCTGCTGGCCCTGATGCGCAACCAGGTGGCGGCCGCCGAGCGCGCCGGGGTGCGGGCGGCGACCATCAACTCCGGCAACGTCACCGAATGGGACGGCATCCACCAGCAGGTCGCCGACGGTGCCCTCGACGTGCTGCTGGTCAGCCCGGAGCGGCTGAACAATCCCGACTTTCGCGACAACGTGCTACCCGCCCTGGCCGCGGATGCGGGACTGGTGGTCGTCGACGAGGCGCACTGCGTCTCCGACTGGGGCCACGACTTCCGACCCGACTACCGCCGCATCCGCACGCTGATCGCCGAACTCGGTACGGACATCCCCGTTCTGGCCACCACCGCCACCGCCAATGACCGCGTCGTCAACGATGTCGCCACCCAACTCGGGGTGGGTGGGCGCGACACCCTGGTGCTGCGCGGCGGCCTGGACCGGGAGTCCCTGCGGCTGGCGGTGGTGCGCCCCGGCGGCCCCGCACAACGGGCGGCATGGATTGCTGCGCAACTGGATTCGCTACCGGGCTCCGGGATCATCTACACCCTGACCGTTGCCCAGGCCCACGATGTCGCGAGCCTGCTGCGGGATCGCGGGCACCGAGTTCAGGCCTACACCGGGGCCACCGACACCACCGAACGGGAACAACTCGAGGCCGACCTGCTCGAGAACCGGGTCAAGGCGCTGGTGGCGACGTCGGCGCTGGGCATGGGGTTCGACAAGCCCGACCTGGGCTTCGTCGTCCACCTGGGGGCGCCGTCGTCGCCGATCGCCTACTACCAGCAGGTCGGTCGCGCCGGGCGCGCCACCGACAGCGCCGAGGTGATCCTGCTGCCCGGCGTCGAGGACCAGGACGTGTGGCGGTACTTCTCCTCGGTGGCGTTTCCGTCGGAAGCCATGGTGCGCAACGTGATCGCCGCGCTCGATACCGACCGCGCCCAGTCCACCGCGGCCCTCGAGCCGCTGGTCGATCTGAATCGCTCGCGCCTGGAGATGGTGCTCAAGGTGCTCGATGTCGACGGCGCCGTCCGTCGCGTCAAGGGCGGCTGGATCGGCACCGGCCAGCCGTGGGAGTACGACGAGGACCGGTATCGCGCCCTCGAGGAGGCCCGCAAGCGCGAGCAGCAGGCCATGCTCGACTACCAGAGCACCGACCAATGCCGAATGGCGTTCCTGCGCAGCCAGCTCGACGATCCCGAACTGGCCACCGACGAGCGCTGCGGACGCTGCGACAACTGCACCGGCACCCGGTACGAAACCACGGTGGACGACGCGACCCTGTCCGCCACCCGGGAAAGGTTGCGCCGCCCCGGCATCGAGATCGCACCGCGCAAGCAATGGCCCACGGGCCTGGCCAGTTTGGGCCTCGACCTGAAGGGCCGCATCGCCGACGGCGCCGAGCCGGGGCGCGCTATCGGCCGGCTCACCGACCTTGGTTGGGGTGCCCGCCTGCGCCGGCTACTGAGCGAACCCGACGATGAGGCGTCCGACGAGGTGATCCAGGCCGCCATCGAGGTGCTCAAAGCCTGGGACTGGACCACTCGCCCGGTGGCCGTCCTCGCGCTGGACTCGGACACGCATCCCAAGCTGATCTCCTCGACCGCGCGACGGCTGGCCGAGGTCGGCCGGCTCACCGACCTCGGGACTCTGCATTACGCGCCGCAGCGGCGCCGGGTCACCGCGGCGAACTCGGCGTATCGCGTGGCAGCCCTC
>JBBAFK010000098.1:0-5925 GCA_041655455.1 Leucobacter sp.
CGCGGTCGGATCGAACGCCGTCGTCGTGCGCTCCGCTGGCCCCTGGACCACGCTCACCGGCATCCCCGCACAGGCCCGGCCCCGGCGCGGCTCCCCCCTCGCCGAAAAGCCGGACACCGCTGACTTCTACGTGATCTGAACTGACGCGCCGCGCGACGGCGCTCCACTGCGGCGCCGTGCGGCGGCGGCCTGCGGCGGTGCTGCCGTGCAGCGGCGCCCAGCGGCGACTCTCGCGACCCCTCGCCGCAATGCGTTGCTTGCCTTGCCGCAGCGTGCGCCTTACTAGCGCAGCGTGCGCCTAACTAGCGCAGCGTGCGCCCGTGCTCGTCCATCCAGCGCTGCGTGCGTCGCCGTTCGAGCACCACCATCGCGGCACCGAGCACCCAGAACGGGATCTGCACCGCGAACGCGAGCCGGAACGCTCCGAGCGAGTAATTCTCGGGCGACCCTGCACCCAGCAGATCCAGGATGAACCCGATGAGCACGATAACGAGCAGCGCCGCGATAAACCCACCCGTATTCACGAGCCCCGTGCTGAACCCCATGAAGCTCTTCGGCGTGTGCGAACGCGCCACCTCGAACGCAATCATTGATGCGGGGCCGCCGATCGGCATCACGAGCATGAGCACGATGAGCAGCCACATCGGCGGCGTTCCCGGCCAGAGCAGCACCGCCAGCCACACGGCCACGATCGCAACCCAGACCCCCAAGTAGAACGGGACCCGATGCTCGAGAAAGCGGGAACTGATCGGGCCGACCGCGAAGCCCGCCGCCATCGTCGCGAGGATAAGCAGATTGAGCAGCCCGCTCGCCTCGGACATGCTGAGCCCGACCCCACCGGTGAGGAACGGTGTACCCCACAGCAGCACGAACACGGTCAGCGAGAACGGCGTGGTGAAGTGCATCCAGAATGCGAGACGCACCCCGGGAATCGTGAGCAGCCGCCGTGCGCGCCGCCAGAACCCGATCCCCGGAACACGGGAGCGACGCACGCTCGGCAGCATCGACGTCTCGGGCGGCGGCACGGAGAACGTCCCGGTCAGCTCACCGGCGCTCAGTGACCTCGCGTTACGGCTGATGCGGCCGACGCGGTGGGTCATCCGCTCGAACGCGGTGCCCATGCCCGGGCGATCCCTCAATACGCAGGCTCCGAGCAGTGCCACGAGCACCCCAACCGCGGCAACCCCGAGGAACGCACTCGTCCACCCGAACAAGGCGACCGCGAGCGCGAGCGGCGTCACCGACACGAGCTGGCCGGCCTGCCCGATGAGCGCTGTGATCTGGCTCACCACCGGGAGCTGCCGCAGCGAGAACCACTCCGGAAGCAAGCGGAGCACGCTGATGAAGGTGCAGGCGTCACCCGCACCCACGAGCACCCGCGCAAGAATCGCGAGCCACACGTCCGCGACGGTCGCCATCACGATCTGACCGGCCGACATCAGGATGCCGCCGACGAGGATCAGCGCCGTCGCCCCGAAACGATCGAGGAGCGTGCCCACTGGAATCTGCAGCGCCGCATAGACGATGAGCTGGATCATCGCGAACATCGAAAGCGTCGTCGCGTCGATCCCGAAGTGCTCCTGCGTGGCGGGGCCGAGCGCGGCGAGCGACGAACGGTTGATGATCGCGACGGCGTAGGCGATCGCGCCGACGCCCCAGACGACCCACGGGAGAATCGGTCTGGCAGCTGGCATGACCCCAGTCTACGTGCGGCGAGGCCGCGCCCAGGGCCGCGCCTGGGGCTGCCGTGTCGCGGGCTGCCGTGTCGCGGGCTGCGGGCCGCAGCCGGTGGTGCCGGTTCGCGGGTGGCTCCGCCGCAGAGCTCGCAGTGAGGGATCCCTCCGCCGCCGCAGACCCGGCGATGTGAGACTCTATCCACCGCCGCCTCCGCAGACCCGGTGAGGCGGGATCCCTCACCGCGGTACCCTCGCTCCGCGACCACTACCCATGCTCATCGACGATGGACGAGGGTAGTTGTCGCGGAGCAGGGGTAGTCGCTGGCCGAGCTGGCGGCCACGCCGCGTTACTGGCCGAGCGCCTTCAGACGGTCTTCCTCATCCGTGCGAATGCAGGATTCGATGACCGCGTCGAGCGCGCCGTTCATCACCTGGTCGAGGTTGTAGGCCTTGTAGCCGGTGCGGTGATCCGCGATCCGGTTCTCGGGGAAGTTGTAGGTGCGGATCCGCTCCGAGCGATCCATCGTGCGGATCTGGCTCGAGCGGTGGGCCGAAGCTTCGGCAGCAACTTCCTCCTGCTGGCGTGCGAGGAGCCGCGCCCGCAGCACCCGCATGCCGGCCTCCCGGTTCTGCAGCTGCGACTTCTCATTCTGCATCGCGACCACGATCCCGGTCGGGATGTGGGTGATCCGCACGGCCGAGTCGGTGGTGTTCACCGACTGACCGCCGGGCCCGCTCGACCGGTAGACATCGATTTTCAGGTCGTTCTGGCTGATTTCCACTTCTTCTGGCGCATCGACCTCGGGGTAGACCAGCACCCCGGTGGTCGAGGTGTGGATCCGCCCCTGAGATTCGGTCACGGGCACTCGCTGCACTCGGTGAACGCCGCCCTCGTATTTCAGGTGGGCCCATACCCCCTGCGAGGGATCGGTCGCGTTCGACTTGATCGCAATCTGTACGTTCTTGTACCCGCCGAGATCGTTCTCGTCCTTCTCGAGCATCTCGGTCTTCCAACCCTTAGATTCCGCGTAGTGCATATACATGCGCAGCAGGTCAGCGCCGAAGAGGGCGGATTCGGCTCCGCCCTCACCGCCCTTGATTTCGAGAATCACGTCACGAGCATCGTCCGGATCCCGCGGGATGAGCAGCCGTCTGACGCGCTCTTGCGCTTCCGCCAACTGCTCTTCAAGTTCAGGGATCTCCTCGGCAAACGCCTCATCTTCCTTCGCGAGTTCGCGCGCGGCATCGAGGTCGTCGCCAAGCTGCTGCCATTGTTCGTGGGCGGCCTTGATCTTGCTGAGCTCAGCGTACCGACGGTTGACCTTCTTCGCGCGCGCCGCGTCAGCGTGCAGCGCGGGGTCTGCGAGTTGCTCCTGGAGCTGCTCATGCTCCCGGAGCAACCCATCGACCTGTTCGAACATTACGCGCTCCGCAGCTTCGAAATCTCTGCACGCTCTTTCGCGTCGAGGAGCGCATCGATGCCAACGCTGTAGGACTCGTCCAGCTCAACCTCAGGAGCGAACCGGCTCCCTGAGAAGCGCACGAACCCGGTCAGCACGGGCATGATTTCGCGGAGGAGTTCCTTGTCGAGGGCCACCCCGCTCTTGACTGCCACGGTGGCGATGAGGGTGAGGGATCCACCGTTCTCGACGTTCCGTGCGGCCGCGAGCAGACGCTTCACTTGCGTGATGGCGAGCGCTTCAGCGACCTCGGTCGTCGTGCGGCCACTCTGCTGATGCTGGACGTAGGCGCCCGCAAGGTCGGTGAGTGAATCGAGCAGCAGGACGACGTCGTGGCCGAGCTCTACGAGGCGCCGGGCGCGATCGACCGCGAGCTCGATAATCGTCGTCTGATCCTCGGCCGGCCGGTCGAAGCTCGCAGCGATCACCTCGCCACGGACGGTGCGCTGCAGTCGAGTCTCGTCTTCCGGACGCGCGTTCGTGACGGCGACCATCAGGTGAGCGTCCGGGTTCGCCGCGCTCACGCTGTCAGCAATCTCGGAGACGATGTCGATGGTCGAAAGCTTCGCGGGTACCGCGAAGACTGCCCGGTGGCCCAGCCCGAGCGGCGCCACACGGTCGATACTGCGACCGATGCTGCTCGTGCCCTGACCAAGACGCAGTCGCTCCTGCGGGTAGATCGGTGTGAGATCCGCGATGTCGGCGCGCTTCTCATTCTCTTCGACCGGGCGACCATTGATGGTGTCGACCTTCACGATGGCGTTGTACTTCTGGCGACCGCCGCCGTCTCCCTCTCGAGGTTGACGGATGGCACCGACGACAGCATCGCCGCGTCGCATCCCGTACTTCTTCACCTGCCCGAGTGAAACGTACACGTCGCTCATCCCCGGCAGGTAGCCGCTGGTGCGCACGAACGCGTAGTTGTCGAGCACATCGAGAATTCCCGCGATGGGGAGCAGCACATCGTCCTCGGTGATCTCGGGCTCCAGGTCGTCGCCTTGACCGCGACGCTTGCGATCACGCTGCCGCGTGCGGCTTGAGCGCGGGCTCTCGCCGTTGCTGCGAGCTGAACCCCGGTCTGAGCGGTCGGCGCCGCCCTCCTCGGCAGGGGTCTCGGTGCTCTCCTGGGCCTCCGAAGTTTCGGAGCTGTCGGACCGCTGGCCGCGTCCACGGCCACGCCGACGTCCGTTCCGCTCACCCTCAGCGTTCGAGGCGGCGTCAGACTTCACGGCGTCGGACTTCACGGCGTCAGTCGCCCCACCGTCACCCGCGGCCGTTCCGCCCGACTCAGCGCCATCGGCGGTGCTTTCGGTCTTCGGAGCCTGCGTCTTCGGAGCCTCCGACTTCGGGGCCTCCGACTTCGAGTCATCTGACTTCGAGTCGCTCGCCGCGCTGGCAGCCGGCCGAGAGGTGCGTTCGCCTGCCTGCCTGCCTGCAGCAGAGGATGCGGAGGCACGACCGGTGCGACGCGCGGCAGGCTCTGCCGGTGCGTCTTCTGCGGTGGTCTCTGCCTCGGCGGTCTCAGCGGCCTCGGCCTTCTCTGCCGTGGCAGTGGAGCGCTGGACGCGGCGGCGGCCACGAGTTGCGGGCTCCTTCTCCGGCGTCGCAGCGGCATCGCTCGCTACTGCATCGCTCGCAGCAGTGTCGCCGCCCGCGGGCTCGGTCGTAGCCGCAGCGGCGGGCTCAGAGGCAGCCGCCTCCGCGGTCGTCGCCTCCGCGGTCGTCGCCGGAGCGCTGTCCGCAGCCTTCTTCCGGGTTCGGGTGACGCGCTTCTTCGGCGCTGCGGGCTCCTCGGTCGCCGCCGCAGCATCCGACGTCGGCGCTGCAACTGCAGCCTCGGCATCCGCGCCTGCCGTCGATTCGGTGGGTGCTGCGGACTCCGCCGGCTTCTTCCGGGTTCGGGTGACGCGCTTCTTCGGTGCCTCCGCAGGCGCCTCTACGGGCGCCTCAGCCGCGGCCTCTGCCGGAGCTTCGGCGGGAGCCGGGGTTGACGCTGCTTCGTCAGCAGCTGGAGTCTCCGTCGGGGCGCCGGCCGCAGCCGTGGCGCGCCGAGAAACTCGGCGGCGCACTGGCTTCTTTTCGGCCTCGGCACCCTCGACGGGCGCACTTTCGACGGACGTTGCCTCGGCGGCGTTCTCCGCTGCCGTGGGGGTGGTGTCTTCTACGTTCAATTTCACAATCTCTCTCTGTGAACGCCGCCGGAAGATCGCACTCATACGACTTCGCCTTCCCGCAGCACAGCACTTGCGTGCGATTTGGAACACCGGCCGAACCGGCGCGGTGAGGGAATGATCCACAGCCCTCGAACATTGGAGCGGGCAACAGAGCCTGCTGCAGATGTCCCGCACCTGGGTCTGAACGGCCCTGGTGGAGACGCGATTCGCGGACCAGCGCGGTTACGCGGGGATCGACTCCACTGTAGCACCCTTGGTGTCAACCGCCAGGAGCAATGCCTCCCAGTCTGTGTGGCGGGCCGCCACGAGGTCGGCCGCCGCGAGTCGCTCGGACGGCCCGTTCGAGAGTACGAGGATCGACGGTCCCGCACCCGATACGACCGCAGGGTGGCCCGCCTCGCGGAGCTCACGGATGAGATCGCGCGTCTGCGGCATGGCCTCACCGCGGTAGTCCTGGTGCAGGCGGTCTTCCGTCGCTTCAAGCAGCAACTCGGGGCTCTGCGTCATGGCAGCGACGAGCAGCGTCGAGCGGGAGACGTTGAACACCGCGTCGGCGTGCGGCACCTGCTCGGGCTGCAAGCTGCGTGCGAGGGCGGTCGACATCCGGAAGTTCGG
>JBBAFK010000099.1:0-5805 GCA_041655455.1 Leucobacter sp.
GGGGTCGACGCGTTTGTCGTTGACTCGTGGAGCTTTCACCTGCACCGCACCGGCTGCGGTCAACACCTCACGTGGCTGGTGGTAGCCGTTGCGCACCACCAGCCGGTGCCCGTTGTCGTCGAGCTGACCGGCGTACTGGGCCACATACGCGGCGACCTCAGCCTTCAACGCCGCGGCCAGCATCTGACGGGCGCCGTCGCGGACGATCTCGTCCAACAACGACCGACCAGCACCGCCAGTGCTTTCGTTGGCCTCGATGGCATCGTGAACTACGGTGAGCATGGGCGTACCTTCCCGAACCAGCGCGCCAACGCCGGCTCATGATCGGACCTTCGGATATTCAGATCATCCTCGGGAAGGTGCGCCCACTTTCACGCCCCCTCACCGAGGCTCATCCACAGGTTCTGATCATTGCTCCTGCGCATGCCGGGCTACTCGGCAGAGCGGTGATGTCGTGAACGATGTTGCGCACCGTGCGCAATACCGACGCGGAAAGTGCGCCATTCAGCCCGTCCAGGATGCCGGCGACGTCGAGACCGGCCCCGCGGATGTGTGCCCCGGATACCCCAGACTGAGGTTTGATGCGTAGTGCGGGCCCCGTTACTGCGGCTGTCGCGGCATAGAGCACACCGGCGTTGCGTGTCGATTCGGACCCGCCGAGAGCGTAGGCGTAGGTGAACAGCTGATAGATGTCGCCGGTGCCAAACCGCTTGTCCTCGTAGAGCTTGTACTTGATGTCGACGGGAACCGTTCGCCCTGACCGGTTTTCGATGATGACCAGGTCGGGTCGGACGGTGGTGTAGGTACGTCCGGTGCTCTCGTCGACGACGACCGCGCCGAAGCTTTGTTGAGCACCCACCTCCAGCGATGTCCCGACCAGCGCTTCCGACACGAGTCGGGTGACGAATCGTTCGAAGACAGCGTTCATGTCGAGCATGAAGGCGGTGAGGCCTTGGCGGCTGCTGTGCAGGTCGTCGAGTGCCAGCCCCTGCAACACGATCACGGCGAGCTCATGCGCAGGCCGGTAGCGGGAGTTACGGCGGTCGTAGTGAATCCGGCTCGTGTACCACTCGGGGGCATGGGTGGGTGGTTCGCATGTTCCAGCCAGAACTGCCGCGAGGCCGCGGGTGTCGGTCCTCAGCTTGTCGTCGGCAACGCGGGTGGCTGCCGCGGACAGGGCCGCTGCGAGCAGCTGGTTTTCTGGTATGTCGCCGTCGTACTCGTCGAACTGACACTCCAACCGGTGCAGGCTGCCGTATCGGCGCAGGTACTGATCGCGCATCCGCAGGCGGCCACGCAAGACCGTGAGGGAATCATCGGTGGGCCGATAGTCCCGGATGAGCCCGTCTCGGATCAGCTCCTTGGTTTCCTGGACCAAGGCCATGACGATCAGCTGGAACAGGTCGGTGCCGTCGGCAGGCAGACGCTGATCGGGGGGAAGGTGCGACAGCAACCGTATTCCGTCGGCATATTCGACCATGCGCAGCACTCGCAAGGATCCACCGACCAACTTCGGCACGACACGGATCTCCAAAGCGCTGAACTGCACCACGCCGACCCAGGAGGTCGTGTTGATTTCGACGTGCCCGTCGGCCAGCCAACGCACGTCCAAGCGTGCACTGACTGAGCCTCCGGCTGAAAGCTTTTCGGCCAGTTTCAGATCTGTCGGAGTCGGCGTGGCTGCGGGGACACATTCCTTGTCGTATTCGGCTAATTCGACGGTTCGGCGCATCGTCACGCGGAGGCGCTGCCGTATTTGCTCGCCAATGCGGCGCACAACCCTTCCGGGTCGTTGGCGAGCTCGGCAACCTGTTGGTCCTGGGTGTCGATCGCGCCACCCAGGAGATCGCCGAGGGCCTGGTAATCCTCGTACAAGTACTCCTGGAGGAGTGGGATCAGCTCATAGCGGACGACGGCGGCAAATTCCTCGGGGGAGTCGATGATTTCACCATTCTGGTAGAACATCGCGTGGCCGATCTGTTTGTCGCGGCCGAAGCGTTTACGGATCTCATCGTTGAGGCCGCCCAGGAACGCGTCGAGTGCCAGGGCACCTACCGAAGCCCCTTCGAGAAGTTCGATGTCGGGGAGCAGTTCGATGAACTGGAAGCGTCTGCGCAGTGCGGTATCGAGCAGGTGAATGCTGCGGTCGGCGGTGTTCATCGTGCCGATGATAAGAACATTCGGGGGCACCGAAAAGCTGTCACCGCTTTGCGGCAGTTGAACTGTCAGGCCCCGCTTGTCCTTCTCGATGAGCGTGATCAGCTCCCCGAAAATCTTGGGGATGTTGCCGCGGTTGATCTCGTCGATCAGAACGATGTAGCGGGTGCCTGGATCGTTGTGGGCCGTTGCGCAGACTCGTTTGAAGATGCCGTCGGTCAACACGAGCTGCATGGCACCATCCTCGGACTGCTGAGGGCGGAAGCCTTCGACGAAATCCTCGTAGGCATAGGACGGGTGGAAGGTGATTCGGGTCAACCGGGCCGATTTGCCGGGGCCGGTCGGCTCAGCCAGGGCTTGTTCGCGGACGGCGAGCGCATCGGTGTCTGCGAGCAGTCCGTTTGCCTGTGCGTTCGCGCTTCCGCCGTCCAGTAACCAGGCCGCGGCCCGACGAGCAATGTACGTTTTTCCGGTTCCGGGTGGTCCGTACAGGATCACCTGACCGCGTCGACCCAGTGCAGCTTCCAGTTCGAGCAGTTTCGCGTCGGCCTCAACGGGTTTGGGGGCCGGCCCCCTCCCGAGGAGCTTCCGCTGTAGCTCGGCGGACACCTTCGAGACGGTCGTCACCCTCCACGCGTCTACCTGCTCAATGGGCCCGGCGGGCTTGGTGTCCCAGTCGATGCCGACGGTGTGCCTGTATTCCGCGCGTCCGTCGTTCCACTCGTAGCCGATGTCGTTGACGGTCCCGACGCCGAGCAGGTACTCGGTGCCGCGGTTGGCGATGACGGTGTCGCCGGGTTGTAGTTCCCGCAGCGTCCAGAGTTCGTTGGCTTTTCGGCTGACTTGCTGCTCGACCCCGTTGTACGGGTAGTGCTCCCGAAAGACGTCACGAAATTCATCCTTGGTGCCGAACTGTGCGAGATCGCCGACTTCATCCCAGCCGACACAGATGTAGCCGTTGTCGAGGCAGTCCTGCCAGTACTTTCCCTGTTCGCCCGGGGCGATCTTCACCACCCGCTGTGAGGGGCGCGGGTTGTGCCAGTGGTACAGGAAGATTCCCAGTTCCTGATTGGACAAGTCGGCCAGTTCCCGGATGGATCGCAGGGTGTTGAGCAGCTGTCGGTTGGCGCGGACCACGGAGGTGGCAGGTTTTTCACCCAATGCTCGCAGGTAGTGGTCGATGTGGTCTTTAGAGGAGACCGTGATGAGGTCCGTCGGGTAGTACATGCACAGCAGCTTGGCCCGCAGGGCAGGGGCGGCGTAGAGAGTCTTGACATCGTCGATGTCGTCGAACCGGCCCTCGGCCGCGAGACTCAGCATCTGCACGAACCCGTCCCGGACGGCTTCCCATGCCTTTTCGACTGACTCGTATTCTTTCGGGAAGTACCATGGCCCCGCGGTGGTTCGGTAGATCAGGTGCTTGAACGCCGAGCCGCCCTTCATGCTGGGAATCAGGCCGTCCTTGAACTCCATCCAGTAGGAGACGACGTCCTGATTGTTCTGTCCGAGCGCGTAATCCGTCAGAGAGAGCTCGGGCCAGGCGGTGGTGGGAAACCGTTCGACGAACTGGGCACGCAGTTGCTCGGACTTGGCGAGTTTGGTTGCCGCCGCGGCGCGATCCCATGTCTCGAGCGCCTCGAGGATGTCGTGCCGGGTGTTGCTATCGACCATGTCGATCCGCCGTTCTCATGAGGGACATACTCCGACAAGCGATGACGGAACTGCTGTCATGGCTCGTCGATGATTGTCGGTGTACTGCTCGGCTTTTCCCGCGGTCGCAGCTTGCTCTTGTCCCGGGCCCGTCCAAGAAACCCGCTGAGCCGGTCGATGCCCTCAGTTGCGGCGTCCAGCGCCAGCGTTGCCGTGTCGCCGGCGACCTCGAGTGCGGCGGAGGCGGTGGTACTCACCCGCTCTACCGCCGCGTTGGCTGCGTCGAGAGCTGTCGGGGCCTTGAACTCCTGCCACTCCTGCAGGTGTGCGCGTCGAGCCGTGCCGAAGCGGTCGACGTCGTCGCGGAGGGCGGGAAGACTGCGTTCCAGACCCTGCACCGACCAGATGCGGAAGCCGTCGATGGCTTCGGTTTTCGCGACGGCCTCCACAATGTCGCGTGCCCGCTGGAAAAGCGCGCTGTCCTCGGTGAGTTGGCGCGCCAGCAGATCGCGGGCGTCGTCGAGTACCTGTTGAATGTGCTCGGGTTGGGTGGCCTCTACCCGCGCCAGCCGCAGTCGCTGCCATTTGAAGAGCGATTCCTGCGCGACCACAAGCAGGTTCAGCGTCTCGCCGAGCTGATTGTTCTCGACGGCATTGACGATGTATTCCGCGCGATCCTGGATCGGTTTGGCCGGGTCGAACGACTTGAGCGTCCGATCGGCATGGTGGCGCAACTGCTCGACCGTGCGATTAAGCGAAGACCCGATGCTGGCGATCGCGTCCCAATCCGCGTCGGAGAACGACCCATGCCGGTCGAGGTAGGCGACCATCCGGTCGATGGTGACGCGGTCACCTAGCACATCGCCGGAACGGTTGGCATGGGCGAGGCGTAAAACCTCCTCGACCTTGCCCTCGACACGACGGACGGATTCCTCGACCTCGGCGATCGCCGACTTGAGCGCGAGTTGCACCGCCACCATTTGCAGAGACATCATCCGTGTCGGCGTCAGGTTGGCGCTCTTCCATTGCAACTGGCTGACAAACTTCTTGTCCGCGCCGCGGGTCATCATCCGGTAGAAGCCGTCGGTGCCGGGGATCAACTGACCCTTCTGGATCGCCTGCACACTCTCTGGATGTAGCTGCACGAATTTCGCCGACTGCCCGAGAAACGCCGCCGCACCGGCGGCCAGACCCGTGGCATTGCCGAGCGATGCCTTGTCCACTCCGGCCACATCGACCGCGTGGCCCACCGCGCCTCGGATCCGGTCGACATATGCCGCGATTTCTATCGGGTCACCAGCGAGCAGTAGCCCTTCGGGCTGGACCGATATCGCGATCTCACCACCGTCTTGCTGGAGTGCCGGCAGCGGGTCAGGCTCGTCGTCAGCGGGACCTGGCGGCATCGAAACAAGGTCATCGGCCAACGTGGTCTCCTTCTGCTCGCGTCGAGAAAGTCTAGGTGAAGAGCCGCAGTGCGGGGTCGGCTGTCGGATGTTGACCTAGCGGGAGGACACGCGCTGTCGGTACCCCATGCCATCCTGATCGGCTCGCCTCAGCGGGCAGAGACGCCCGGCGCAAGAGGAGACCCCGTGATCGATCACCAACCGCGTCGACCGCCACCCCGCGGTGTCCGCATCGACACCGTTCGCTACGATCCGCAGAAACTCGACGCCGCGACACATCGGGCAAGTTGGGTTGGTCGGTCGGTTACCGTCGCGGGCCGATGCGTTTGGGGCCTTAGGGGAGGTCATCCGTGTGCACGCCGGGAATCCGCGAACCGCAATCTCGCAACAAGGTGGGGTGTGAGCTGTGAACTCCGTTGAATGCCATCAACTTGTCGGGCAGACCTTGACGACACTGGCGGGCGGACTCGGACCATTCGTCGCGCAGGTCCTGAACCGGGAGCTCCCGCCCGGCACCGACTGGGTTGACCTGCTCAAGGCCAAGGACGCGGCCAATGGCCGGCGCGGCGGCGATTACCAGAGCCGTGACCTGGCG
>JBBAFK010000100.1:0-5515 GCA_041655455.1 Leucobacter sp.
CAGCGCGACCAGCAGCCCCGAGGCGTCGGTGATGGCATGCGCGGTGTCGGTGAGCAGTGCGAGGCTTCCGGTGATGACGGAACCCACGGCCTGTGCGACGACGATCGTTGCGGTGATACCGAAAGCGATCCAGAGCTTGCGGCGGTAGTCACCGGGTTGTCCCGCCGCACCCGCGCCCGGTCCGTGATCATGTCCTGCGCCCATTCGGGATCTCCGTTCTCGTTTGATGCACCTCACTATATAGATAACATCGTCAAGTAGCGATGTTATTTTGCGAAACCGGACGATCGGTGTGGCCAGCCTGTAGTGGTTCCCGATCCGGAGATATCATCGTGATATGACGATGCGAGCTGAACGATCCTATGAGCTGCCGACGATTGCCGAAGCCGAGGCGCTGACCTCTGCGGCAGCCCTGTTCCACAGCCTCGGTGATCCCTCCCGGCTGGTGATCCTGCAGCATCTGCAGCTCGGCGAACACCGCGTGGTCGACCTGGTGGGGCACCTCGGGCTCTCCCAGAGCACCGTCTCCAAGCACCTCGCCTGTTTGAAGGACACGGGCATGGTCGTCTCGCGAGCCGAGGGGCGGGCCTCGATGTACTCCCTGACGCATCCCGATGCCGTCGTTGCGATCCTCGCAGCGGCCGAGAAGATGCTGGCGCTCACTGGGGACGCCGTCCGCTTGTGCCCCATGCATCATGACGGCAACACCGCTCACTGGTCGGCCGACGCGCTCACTGCGGCGGCCCTTCGGTAGGATCCGGATCGGTGGCAGGCGACGACTGCTCGGGCGTCTGTCGCTTCGGCGGGAGGCCTGCTTTCGCCCGCTCCTCGTCCTCGATCTGCTTATAGACCCGGCGCTCCGTGCGATCAGCCCGCGAGATCGCACGAACCACGAACCAGAAGAAGGCCCCGATGAGCACCGATGGGGTGAGTGACCAGATGGCGTTCGCCCACCAGCTTTCCATGCGCAGAGGCTACTGTTGCATGCTGTGAGAACGATGCATTAACTCGACTAGATGTAGAGTAAAAATCATCGACGAGGAGGTACCAAATGGCCGGGGTGCGCAAACGCGAATGGGGCGGGCTCGAAGACGAGGTCATGCAACGACTCCACGAACAGGAACACGCCGTGAGCGCGCGCGAACTGCAAGCCATGTTCAGCGAACCCGTGCCGGCCTACACGACGCTCATGACTACGCTCACCCGTTTGGAGGGGAAAGGCCGTGTCGAACGGGTCGGCGACTCACCGCGCAAGATCAGTTTCCGCCCGCTGCGCTCGAGCGAAGAAGAGGCGAGCGAGACGATGACCTCCGCCCTCGAGCAGGCTGCCGACCGGCGGGCCGCCCTGCTCGCCTTCGCCGGCAACCTCGCCGACGACGACCTCGCCGCACTCATGGACGCCTTCGGTGAGGCGAAGCCCGAAGCGTAGCCGACCGTGCTGCTCCTGACCCTCATCCTCCTGGGCACGGCTCTCGCGCTCGCCGTGCTCTGCCCGCGCGTACTCACCGCAGGACGCTGGCACCTCTTCCACCCGAGAGCCGCGCTGACGGTCTGGTTCGGGGCGTTTGGGGTGGGCATCGCGACCGCCCTCGCCGGCATCGCCCTCGGCATCGTCGCGGTCGAGTCGCTACGGCACGCCATCCCGCATACCACCAGTGTGACCGTATCAGCGGCGATCTGGGTCGCCGCCGGGATCTCTGGGGCCTTCCTCGTCTTTGTCTTCACCTTCGCCGGCTCGCTGCAGTCCCTGCGCCCGGCCTCCCACTCCCACGCTGTGGCCTATGCGAGAGACGAGCACATCGGCTTTACCCTCGTCCGCTTCCACTCGGAGAAGCCCGAAGCCTATGCTGTCCCCGGTAGGCGTCCCGAGATCTTCGTCTCCTCAGCCATGGAGCAGCTCCTCACCCCGCCGCAGCTGCAGGCCGTGCTTGCCCACGAGTTCGCTCATCTGCGCCACCAGCACGGACTCGCCATCCGCATCGCCCAACTCAACGCGCTGCTGCTGCCGGGTACGCGGGCCAGCCGAGCGCTCGAACGCACCACCCGCCTGCAAATCGAGCTCGCTGCTGACGATGCGGCCGCACGTCAGGTCGGCGCTGCACACCTCGCAAATGCGCTCACTGTCCTCGCGGCCGCAACACACGACGTCGGCATGACCCTCCGTGCCCAGCGCCTCACCCGGAAGCGCTGGCCTGCCGCTCAGCATCGTCGACTCCCGCAGGGCTTGCGCGCCGCTCCCCAGCTGCGCTGACCTTGTCGCTCAGCCCGCTCGCGCAAAGCTTCATACATCTACATCTTGTAGTCTTGTGCGAGGAATCCGCGGAGAGGACAATGGGCGATGGACGTTACTAGGGAGCAGGAGCTCACCATCAGCGGCATGACCTGCGGCCACTGCGCCCAGACGTTGACCACGGCGCTCAGCGCGCTCAGGGGAGTCGAGAACGTCGACGTCGACGTGGCCTCCGGGAGGGTGATCCTCAACGTCGCCCACCCCCTCAGTACCGAGTTCCTCACAGGCATCGTCAGCGAGGCCGGCTTTGAACTCACCGCCATCCGCGAGCGGGCACGATGAGCAGCAGCGCGGCCACGACCACGCCCGCTCAGGCCTCACGGGAGCGTTCGCCACGGCGCACTGCCGTCGCTCTGGCGATCGCGGCATTCGGTCTCCTTGCGATCATTGTTCCCCCGATCGTCGCCACGCTCCGCATCGGGCCGGCCGCCTATGAACAGATCTACCTCACCTTCCCTGGCTTCGACGTTGCCGTGCCGACCGCGCTCGGGCAGGGACTCGGCGATCTCGCCGCCATGCTCACCCTCGGCGCCCTGCTGTACCTCCTGTTCTTCCGTGACGCTCGCGGCAAACAGGCCAAACGGATCGAGCCATGCCTCGAACTCACCCTGCTGCGTATCGCCTCGGTCGCCTGGGCGATGGTGTCGGCCGGCATGGTGGTCTTCGAATCGCTCGACAGCAGCGGCATGCCCCTCGCGCGTCTCACGGAGCCGGGCGCATTCGCCTTCCTCTACGAGACGAGCGCCTTCCCGCGAGCCTGGACGGTGTCGCTGGTCGCCGCCGTCATTACCTCGCTCGTCTGCCAGTTCGTTACCCGGTGGACAGGGCTCCTCATCCCGCTCTGGATGACCTGCTTCGGCATCCTCGCCCCTGTGGTCGTCGGGCAGATCCTCGTCGGCCCGAATCATGACCTCGGCAGCGATGCCGGCACCTACCAGACCCTCGCCACCGGAGCGGTTTTCGGCGTCATCCTCATCGCCGCCATCCGAGCCGGGAGCGGCCGCACCCTCGACCCGGTCATCGTTACCCGCCTCACCACCTTCGTGCTCATCGGGATACCGCTGATCATTGCCACCGACGTCGTCCTGACTTGGTTCAAGCTCGCCGGATCGAGCCTCTTCGAGTCGGAGACGGGGTGGCAGATCCTCGCCCGCTGGACATGCCTGGCACTCCTCATCGCCGCCATGCTCGGCTGGCGTGCCGTCCAGCGCGCGAACCCGGTCAAGCCAGCACTGCTGCCGCCCGCCATCGCGACCCTGGCGATCGCCGGATGGGTTGGGATCACCGCAGCCATGACGAGGGTCCCGCCGCCCCACTACTTCCAGCCCACCAGCATCTCCCAGGTGTTCCTCGGCTTCGAGGTTGCCGAGGCGCCGTCGCTGCTGGTCTGGTTCACGCACTGGCGGCCCAATCTCCTCTTCATCGTGCTCGCGATCGCCGCCGTCGCCGCCTACCTCTGGGCGGTACGCGTGCTGCACACGCGCGGCGACCGATGGCCGATCGGCCGCACAATCTCATGGATCGGCGGCTGGTGCGTCATCGTCTTCGCCACAAGCTCCGGCTTCGGTAAGTACTCGGCCCCCGACTTCGGCACACACATGATCGTGCACATGAGCCTGAACATGCTCGCCCCGATCCTCCTGGTGATGGGCGGCATCATCACCCTGCTACTGCGGGCAACCCGATCCGAGCCCACCCGCCCAGCGGGACTGCACAACTGGATCACCTGGGCGCTGCACTGGAAGGTGCTCCGCCTCGTCTACAACCCGCTGTTCGTGTTCGTGCTCTTCGTTGGCTCCTACTACGGGCTGTACTTCACCGGGATCTTCGAAGAGGGCATGCGGTTCCACTGGGCGCACCAGCTCATGAACGTCCACTTCATCATCGCCGGATATCTCTTCTACGGGCTCGTCATCGGGGTCGACCGACCGCCGCGCCCTCTGCCGCACATCGGCAAGCTCGGCTTCGTGCTCGCCGCGATGCCGTTCCACGCGTTCTTCGGCGTGATCCTGATGATGGCTGATGGTGAGTGGATCGCGGAGAACTTCTACCTCTACTTCGGGCTGCCCTGGACAGACCTCCAAGCCTCTCAGTACCTCGGCGGCGGCGTCGCCTGGGCCGGCGGCGAGCTGCCGCTGCTGCTCGTCATCATCGCGCTCGGCATCCAATGGTCCCGGCAGGACGCCAAAGAAGCCCGCCGCAAGGATCGGCACCTGGACTCTGGCCGCGACGAGGAGTTCGACGACTACAACAAGATGCTCGAAACTCTCGCAAATCGGCGGCAAGCCGCAGGCCCGGGACGGCCCGCACCCCCAAGTGAAGAGGAGGCCACGCCGTGACCCTCGCCCACGATGTCGTCGAGCCGTTGCAGCTCGATGTCTCAGGCATGACCTGCGCCGCCTGCGCGGGACGCGTCGAACGCGCCCTGAACAAGATCGAGGGCGTCACTGCGAGCGTGAATTATGCGACCGAGCGCGCCATCGTCTCTGGCCTCGGCGCCGCTCGCGCGAGCGAAGCACTTGAGCGCGTCGAGAAAGCCGGCTACGGCGCGCGCATCCATGATGACGCCGACGACGCCTGGTCGAAGCGCGCCACCGAGGTGCGCATCACCTCTTTGCGGCGACGGCTCATCCTCGCCGCCGTGCTCACGGTGCCGCTCATGGATCTCACGATCGTGCTCGCCCTCGTCCCCGACTGGCGCTTCCCCGGCTGGGAATGGCTCTGCGTCGCCCTCGCCGTGCCGATCGTCACCTGGGCGGCCTGGCCGTTCCACAAGGCCACACTCAGGAACCTCCGCCACGGCGACGTCAGCATGGACACTCTCGTCTCCCTCGGCATCGCCGCCTCCTTCGGCTGGTCGGTTGTGACGCTGCTGTTCGGCATCGAGGGAAGTGGGGCGGGGTACTGGCTTGGCATTGGCGCTACTCCCGAGGGGGCAAACGCCATCTACCTCGATGTTGCTGCCGGCATGACCACCTTCCAGCTGGCGGGCCGCTACTTCGAAACCCGTTCCCGCCGCAAGGCCGGCGATGTACTCGGCGCCCTCAGCGAGCTCGTCTCCACGCACGTTCGCATCCAGCGCGACGGCGCCGAAGAGATCGTGCCCGCAGTCGAGCTCCGCGTCGATGACGTGTTCGTCGTGCTCCCCGGCGAAACTCTCCCCGCCGACGGCACCATCATCGTCGGTAGCGCCGACATCGACGCCAGCATGCTCACCGGCGAACC
>JBBAFK010000101.1:0-5444 GCA_041655455.1 Leucobacter sp.
TTGCATCTGAGAGATGCCTCCTGGTTGGGTTCGAATTGCGGTGTGGTAACTACAATTCTCCCAGATCAGAGAGGCATTTCCCTTATCTCAACGGCTCGTTTCCGGCACGACCATCGGTGAATCCGGGTTTAATGAACGCATTCTGCATCTGGGGATGCATGTGCGATTCTGGCTCCTCTATTACAAGGATGTTCACGAGGAGCTTGTTCTCTGCAACGCCGACAGATCGAATAAACGACTCGGTCTCGAGATGTAGATAGATAAGATTGCTATAGCCCAGCCCCTGCGATGCCTCGCCAAGAGGTACCCCTTCCCCAAGGTAGCGAGTCTGCATCGACTTGGCGATCAACTCGATCGCCTGCTCCTCGGTCATTTGGAAGTCGACAAACAGGTCGCTTTGAGAAGTGCCGCTGGTCTTCGAAATTGAGTCAATTACTTCGTTGAGGCTTTTGAGGGTCTCCTCGGAAGTAAGGCTTCTAATTCCGGTGTCATCGATAGCTGCGACTACTTGTTTCGGAAGCTTGGACAGGATCTCCGACCACTTCTCATCTTCTTTGGCGACTTCAACCAAACGGCTATTGAGTTTGCTTGAGCGGTCGGTGCTCATGTCGTCAAGCTCCCGGGAGGCCTTCACGGATCTGAAGTTGAAAAGTCCTTTGAAGTCATTGAGCTTTTCAATCTTTACAACATTTGAATATGCCTCATCGGCGAAGAAGGCTTCCGCGACCAGCAACCGCTCTGTCGCGACGTCGACTTCTGATTGGACCTTAAGAAATTGCGGCGATCCAATCTCTATATCATCAAAGTTGGACCATTCATTCTGGTCGATAACCTCACGTAATACCGGATACAAGTCGGTGAGTACTTCTGCGAGAGCATCTCGCTTGGCGTGGAACTTGTATTGGAAATAGAAAGAACTCTTCTCAGTGTCCAGATCCATCAGGTAGTCGGCGAATTCGCGAATATCATCCCTAGACGGGTCGTAAGTGACATGGATTCTTACATCGATCCCCGGAACAAGCTTCCAGACGTCATCGCCGTCTTGCAGTCCCTTGAACGCGTCTTCTCCAGCTATGGCCGTTTCGACCAACGCCTTAAGCCAGATGAAACGCCGAGCTGAGTTGAGGTCCTCCGCCCGTAACCTACTCTCTTTCTTGAGTACCGCACGGAGAAGGTCAATTAGGGAAGTTTTACCGCTGTTATTCGCACCCGCCACAACTGTGGCCTCATCCTCGAGGCGAATAGTTTGTCCAATAAATCGACGGTAGCCATCTACTTTGATCGAGCTAATGCGCACTTCGTGCTCTACTTCCTTTGACCAACCTGAGCCATGGCTTTGCAGGCCCAGAAACATTCCAGGTGCTGAGCTTGCTTTGTCGCACGTGGGCGTCGCATCGCTGGGTGGCTTAATCTTTCATCTGTCCTGATTATGACAGCATTCACAAGCTCGTGAACAGCTGGAGGCGCCGGTGGTTCATAGCCTCATCCAACGGCGGGGATTGTGAGGGTGTCACCAGCAGCAATGAGCTGGCGAACGAGGTCGTGTGTGAAGTGACGACGTTTCTCAGCGGCGCTCAGAGTCTTGGGTGCCGTCGCGGGACGGTGGGAATTAGGAGTAGCACGAGGCGTGCGCGTCTTCTTGTTCTTGCTTCCCGCATTTGATCGCTCGGCGATCTCGGCCGCTTCAAGCATTTCCCATCGCTCACGAATGACGGCGTCTTCTTTGGTTGCATTGGGCCAGACCCTGCCCCGCTCGGTAATTTCGGCTCGCCAGTTCGTGCCGTGACCTGAGACGCGTAGCAGGCCGCGCGAGTGGAGCGCCTTTGCAGAAACTCGATGACTGTAATTATCGTCAGGAAACACGCCATCGGGGCAGCCTTGCTTGACCCACTCAAGAACCTTGATCTGTTTCTCGTTGAGTTCGATCGTGCTGCGTGCGACGGCTTCCATGACCAGCTGTTTCAGGTCAGCTACTCGGTACTACTCCGAGGAAGCTGTTGAGGTGCCCCGCGATTGCAGCGCGCCGTTGCTTCATGAATGTTTCAAAGTTCGCTGCATCATCCCGTTCATTATTGAAATCAATGAGCTGCAATTCGAGATCAGCCTCAGCGAACTGGTGCCGATACTCCGAGGGTGCGCGGTCTCGGATCTTCTTGTTTGTTGTCGCTCCGATGAACGCAAGATTCGCGATATCGTCGATCTCACCCCGCCCCGACTCAGGTCGAGCAGTCTTCATGAAAGCCTTCGGGAAGATGTGATGGTATTCGATTCGATCAGCCTTGCCCTGATGCTTCGCACTGATCGCGAGATTCGTCGCCCAATCTCGTACCCCGTCTTCCTTGAACGCCAAGAACAAGGTCTTGAAGGCACCTGATCGGCTGCTGCGCCCAACCAGCTCTTCGACAGTGAAATCAAGTCGACCCATTTGGTTGACCAGCCTTTGAAGCAGATCATCGACGCTGCCTCCACGCTTGAGGTCTGAAATGTCTTGGTCGAGGATCGTCTCGGAGGAGCCACGGGAGTAGCGTCCCTTCGCGTTCGCGATCAGGAACCAGCGCTTGAAGGCATCGGACTCTTCGCCAGTGATCTGGTAGTCCCGCTTGTCCGCCCAGTACGCGGTTGTAACGAGCAAAAACGGCGAGGAGAGCAGCGTAGGACTGTCGATGCCGAGATTCGAGCCGCAGAAATTCAGAGCGAAGTCGATGGCCTTCTGCGCCCTCTTCCAACCGTCCTCGAGCTGTGGCAAGGTTATCGAGTTCACCGTCTGGAACTTCGACTGACCAGTAATCAAGGCGACAAGGGTGCGGAGGAAGATACTCAGATCAAGATTGAAGCCTCGCCGGTCGACCTCATCCTGGTAGCTGCGAAATAGCTTGAGTGAGCCACGCCACTTCGCCGTGATCTGCGCCAGCGCAAGATCGGAACTACGCAGCTTCGCGCCGAGCGAGTTCACACGAACGAAGATCTCAGTGACTTCTTCATAGGACTTGGTGCGCTCAAGCACGTCCATACGGTACTCGTAGTCCTCAATAGCTCGCAGCGCCTTGAGACGCTTCGAGTACTTGTCGTAGTTCGGATCATCAAACCCCGTGACTCCCGCGTTGCGCAGCAGCTCAGCATCACTCTGAGAAAACACATCAGAGACCCGCACCCAATTCGGTCGTGCCTCAAGCTGCCTACTCGACACAACGAAGGTCAGATTGTTCCAACGCTCCTGGATATCCTTCTCGGTCTCATCGGCCGCGTCATCCGGGAGGTCATCGTCGCTGGTCTCATGCACCTCTGTGACAAACGTCAACTCCTCCGGGTGCTCAAGATTGAACAGAATCTCCACCGGACGCTGACGCCCCGCACCTGCACCTGCTTCCCACGCAGCACCGCTGAGAGCGACGTCAAACGCTGCTGCCCATCGAGCAGCAAGCGTGGACGCACTCCTGAGACCTCTGCTGCGTCGACGGCGAAGTCGCGCGTGGCTATCGGCTCGTCAGACTCCCATGCCAGGATCACGCCCGAGGGATACCCCCGATAGAGCGAGTCGAGCAGGTCACGCACCCTTGTCGCTCGCCAGACGTATTCCCGCTGCATTTCGGGGAGGCGAAGCTCACCGGTCTCGACCATGCGAACAAGGTCTTTGACCTTATAATCGACTTTCGCCATCACTGCGCTCCTGCGTATACGAACAACTCTTCTTACCGTATCGGGGAGCACAGACATCGTAGAAGCCCGCGCGTTCAATGAACACCGAACCAGGTCGGTAGAAGCAGTCGAGGATTGCTTGGATGTCAGTGGTTCGAGGCAGAGTGGTTCTCATGACAGGACTTGCTTACATGATGTACTCCGACTGGGCCAATAACGGTAATGGCACCACAGAAACCAGTGCACAGATTCGAGCGTGGATTGGAGATACAAGTGCCTACGTCTTCTGTGCGGAGAAAGCGGAGTATCTCGAGGCCGATACCCGTAAACGAGGGATCGCGAGAGATCTTCTCGAAGCGATTCGCTCGCCCGAAGCAAAGACCATTGCGACAACCTACGGAGAGCTGAGCCAACTCGAGGGACAGCGGTTTGATGCAGTTCTTATCGCCACCATTCCCCATGGCGAACGAGAGACTGAATCTCTGCTCAGAGCAATTCGCGCGGGCACGTTCACCAAACTGCTGGTCATTTCGTTGCATGATGGCGAGTTCGTGAACCATCTCTTCGACGCCTTCGCGGCGGTCGACGTCGCATCAGGCGAAAGACACGAACTGCCCGACTCTCTTCGAGCCGAGGCTGCCCGCATGATGGTCAACGAAGAATACAACGGTCTTGGCAGCGGCAACGGAAAGGACACCGTTCTCACGCTCATCCATGCATTCCGCGAGGCAGGTTACCCGGTCGACAAACGCGCGTGGCTCGGTGCCTACTTTGCTGCGGGTGGTAAAGCGCGCCATGCGGAAACCGTCGCGAAGTACATCGATGAGATCGGCAAGGGTATCAAGCACCGCTATCGCAATCGGTATCGCTCGAACATCGTAGAGATACTGCAGGAGCGGATGGATGAGAACTTGTCGGAAGAATCTCCCGCCGGATAACCCCTACCCTCGCGTTCACTGGCGGTGCTCAAGAAGATCAATCACCGAATGCAAGCCACACGTCGAGCAGATGAATGCGACGCGAACGATTCCATCATCCATGTCATCGGCTCAGACTCGTAGTCAGCTCCGCAGGATGCGAGCCGTGAACACCTGATGTGTCAGCGAAGGTGATGACGACCGACGAACGGGCGTTGCAGTTTTCTGTGGAGACTGCAATCGAGGTTCTCGCCGCGCTCGACAAGGTATCGAGTCTGCCTGAACGGCCTTAACTTCGGGGCCGGGCGATTTGTGGAATCACCAACAGCGTATGCTCCAAAAGCACCTCGAGCACCTGGCAGATCGCAATCAGGGTTGCGAATTGTGAATTGATAGGCCGACCATCGGTGCCATGTCTCGCAATTGACCTCATCTTTCCTCACCCCCGCTACCTTGGTAGCAAAAAGAGTTGGTGAGCCCCGGTGCCAGTTGGTAAAGTGCGAACGAGGGTCGCTTCATATGCGGTCAGCGAATTCAGCATGCCCAGCCTCTTCTTTGCGGGCACGAAAGGAAATAATGCGCGCAGTGAGGTTTATCTCTGCGGTTTGCGCCTTCTTGCTGAAAGAATCAGCGACTCATCTGGAAGAGGCGCTTACGGCAGCAGTGCCGCGCACTGTCTGCAACTGTCCAAAAGTAGGCTTGGAGCCCCCGGTCAGATGCACTTCACGGCACTGTTCGCAGGTCAACCAGCTGGCGGTCAGTCAGCACCACGAGAAGAGGAGTTCATCATGAACATCTTGAAAAAAGCTCTGACGGTGGTGCTTGCACTGACCGTCGCTGCAACCTTGGCGAGCTGCGGCAACGCATCTGCCAAGCCGGAGCCTTCCGAGG
>JBBAFK010000102.1:0-5421 GCA_041655455.1 Leucobacter sp.
CGCAGGAAGACCGTCGCCCACGTTCATCAGCTCAGCGGTCACACGAACTATGTTGTCGAGCCTTCCTTGAGACTTCATGAGACACAACGCGATGACGCTACCGATGACGGTGAGAAAGCAAACTCCCGCGACGAACAGACGCCGATTGGATGGGCCGCGGGAGTCAGTGTCGAAGGAATTTGTCACGCTACCCTCCGAACCTGGCGCCAGAGTCGACGCTCCAAAGCGCCATAGTGAGAAGCATGTTCACGATGATCACGACAGTGATGCTGGCGCGCATCGCCCTCCCGGCGGCGACACCGACGCCGGCTGGGCCACCGCTCGCGTAGTAGCCGTAGTAGCACTGCATCGTGGATGCTGCGAAGACAAACACCACGGCCTTGACCACGGCAAAGAAGACGTCACGTCCGCTTGCACCCAGATTGAAGTAGTGCATATAGGTACCGACAGAGTGGTCGCTTACCGCCGCCGCAACCATTTCAGCCGAAACGTACGCCGCCGCAAGACATACGAGAAACAGCGGAACGGCGGCTGTGACAGCCGCGGCCACTCGGGTTGTTACCAGGTATGCAACTGAGTTGACGCCAAGGGTGTCAAGGGCATCGATCTCCTCGTTGATGCGCATTGCGCCTAATTGTGCGGTAAATCGACAGCCTGCCTGGGTCGCGAATGCCAACCCAATCATCACAGGCGCCAGCTCACGGGTACCGACAAACGAGGAAATCAGCCCGGTGGCTGGGCCCAGCCCAAGCAGATTCAAGGCGTTGAATCCCTCCACGCTGATCAGCGCGCCCGCTGTGGCGCCCAACACGATCGCAACGCCTATGGTCCCGCCACCAACCACAATCGAGCCGTTGCCCCAGCTGATATCGACCAGTACCCGCGTGAACTCTTTTCGATAGCGGCGCACGACAAGGGGGATCGATAACAGGATGTTGCGGAAGAAGTAGCTGATGTGGCCGGCTTTTGCCACGACCAGTCCTGCGACGAGCGCGGAGCTTGCCACCATCTGCGTCACTGGCGGGCGGAACCGGGTGGGTGCCGTCATGGGCTAGAAACTCGCTTTGGGGAAAACGATGATATACAGCTGGGTCATGACCACGTTGACAGTCATCAGTAGCAGTATCGACTCGACGACTGCTGCGTTCACCGAGTTGGCGACTCCGGCGGGCCCACCGCGAGTGCTCAAGCCTTTGTGGCAACTCACGATCGCCACAATGGCGCCGAAGACCACTGCCTTGGCGAGCGCCAACAGCAAGTCGCCGATCGTTGCGAACGAGGAGAACGTCGCGACAAAAGATCCCGGCGTGCCGTTTTGCATGTAGACGTTGAATGTGTAGCCGGCGAGGAAGCCTACAAAGCTGGTTAAGCCAGTCAGTGCTATTCCCACAATGATCACAGCCGCAAAACGCGGAACTACCAGGCGGTGGATCGGCGAAACTCCCATCACCGTCATCGCGTCGATCTCTTCACGCATCGTTCGGGATCCCAGGTCTGCGCAGACTGCCGAACCTACCGCGGCTGCCAACAAGACAGCTGCAACGAGTGGCGCACCTTGGCGGATGACTGCGAGCCCTGTGGCAGCTCCCGCCAGCGACGTTGCGCCCACTTGTCCTGCCAACAAGCTGAACTGGATCGCCAGTGTTACACCGATCGGAATCGTCACGAATATTGTTGGGACAAAGGCTGTTGAGGCCATGAATGCGGCCTGCTGTATGAACTCTCGGAACTGGAAGCGGCGAGCGAGTGCATCGGTGAACAAGCACTGAACAGTGCGCACCGCTAGTACGGCCTGTCCGCCCAATGTCCCCAACGACATCAACGGGTGGGACGCAATGTACCTGCGCGCCCCATCCGCAACCTCGCCTATGGCATCGCGGGTTCCCGTTGTCGCGGCGCCGGATTCGGAGAATGTCATAGGAAGCCGCAGCGTAGACCAAACGGGGTGGAAGTGAACATTGTTGGATCCTCCTGATTGCTACGCGGGGCATCAATGCCTGCGCGTCGGGGACGTCCGCGAGACCAATTGCCCGAGTACCGACCGTGCGTACGGTTAGTATGCACAGGTGCTGTTGGGCATGCAAGCGTTACGGCAAATATCTACATGCTGGAACCGCCGCGACTTTGATCCGCCTCGGCGGGGGTGAATGCTGTCGACCTCGGAGTGGCGCCGACATTCGGGCTATGCCAAGGAAGGTCTAGAGTTTGGCTTCAGCGGTGACAATTACATTCGAAACGTAGTGTCCCGCATGGCTGGTGGTCGAACCATTAGTGACAACGCGCGGGTGATATACGGCCTGCCCTTCACTGCGATGGCACCGCGACTCCAGTGCCTCAAATGACCGGTTGGTTCCGTCATTGAACAGGCGTCGAGGCGCAGGCGGCGGGTAATGATGGGATCGCCTCGCGCTCGCCAAAGTCGGGAGAGCAACCATCTCGCAGCAAGTGATTGCAAACGCGAAGGCTATCGCAAAACCACATAGGCCGTGGCCCGATGAATGGTCGCCAACGCTACACGGCGCGTATTCAGGTGACGCCTCCTGGTCAAGCAATGCCGCGCAATCCGTGCAATCCGCGACATCACCATCGCCAGCGATGTCGAACTCGCCTCTACCACCACGGATCTGACGAAACGGCCATGGGTGAGAACTAACGCCGCCGTCATGTGGGGACTGAACCACAAGTGCGACGTTGTCGAACTCGATCTCGATGGTCCCTATTGCGCTGCGGGTACCGCGTCGATGCCGATCTGCGCCAGGAATTCGATTCTGTCATAGATCACCCGGTACTCGCTGACCTTACCTTCGGTGAACTTCCAAAACTCGCTGATAGTCAGTTTGAGTGCGCGACCGGTCGGCGGGAGGACGTTGCCGTCAGACAAGGCCAGTGAGCCGGTGTGGTTGCCGGTTATCTCGATGAGGAATGCGGCTTGGTCGTCGTCTGCGAGGATCTGGAATGGCCTGTGCTGCATGTCGGGAAACGCCCGCATAAAGCTGGACATCCAGTCCACGACTGCTTGGGGTCCGCGCGCGCACATGCCGGGGTCGGCGATGAGGCAGTCATCGGCGAGTTGCGCCTTCACCCAGTTGAACTCCTTGGCGTCCACATGGGAAAAGAACTCTGGGATAAACGCGGAACGATCCATCGTTGCTCCTTCGGCAGTGGCGATGCCAGCTGGATTTGACCACACGAGCATCGTGCTTCGGTTCGGTAGACCCCGGTTGCATCCGGGGAGTTCCTGGAATGTGGGCGCTTCCCTGCAGGGGAAGCACCGCGAAGCGAGTATTTCACTGACCGCACGTGCAGTCAATGGCCTTGCGGCCGATCGTTCGAGGCGGCCCGAGGATGAGCCTCTGCTATCGGTGGGCGTTGCCTTCCGCCGATACCCCGGTCCTGGGCTGCGACCGCTTCGTTGGCTATGCGGCCCCGGGGTCAAACCCGGAACTGAGCACGTCCAACGCACGAGGGTAAGGCCGAGCTGCGGACATGTGGATTTGCATGAGACCTGTAGATCGCAACTAATTTTGATATCGCCGTCGGTAGGCAGCACTGTATCTTCGCGTCATGGTGCAAACATCTTTGTCCGGGAAGACTATGTTCATCTCTGGTGCCAGCCGTGGCATCGGTCTGGCGATCGCCAAGAAGGCCGCTGTCGACGGCGCCAACATCGCACTGGTCGCCAAGACCGCGGACCCCGACCCCAAGCTCGAAGGCACCGTCTACACCGCCGCCAAGGAGATCGAGGAAGCCGGCGGCCAAGCCCTGCCGATCGTCGGCGACGTCCGCGACGGCGACTCCGTGGCCTCGGCGGTCGATCAAGCGGTCGCACAGTTCGGCGGCATCGACATCTGCGTCAACAACGCCTCGGCGATCAATCTCGGCTCGATCGAGGAGGTGCCGCTCAAGCGCTTCGACCTGATGAACGGCATCCAGATCCGCGGCACCTACGCCGTGTCACAAGCCTGCATCCCGCACATGAAGGGCCGCGAGAACCCGCACATACTCACCCTGTCCCCGCCGCTCCGACTGGAGTCCGAATGGCTCACGCCGACCGCCTACATGATGGCCAAGTTCGGAATGACGTTGTGTGCGTTGGGCATCGCCGAAGAGTTGCGGGAAGCGGGCATCGCCTCCAACACGCTGTGGCCGCGCACCCTGGTGGCCACCGCCGCAGTACAGAACCTGCTGGGCGGTGACGAGGCGATGGGCCGCGCCCGCAAACCCGGCGTCTACGCCGACGCCGCCTACACGATCTTCAACAAGCCCGCGCGCGAGTACACCGGGCAGAGCCTGCTGTGCGAGGACGTCCTGCTCGACAACGGAGTCACCGATCTGTCGGTCTATGACTGCGTGCCCGGCTCCGACCTCGCCGTCGACCTCTGGGTGGACACCCCCAACCCGCACGGATACATCCAGTTGTGAGACAAACACATCGGGCTAGCTACCGTTTGGTGTGAACCGTCCCGCGTTTGATGCGCACCTCCTTCGTTGGGGAGGTGCATGTCATGCCGAGCAATTACGATCCGGAGACCCGGGCGAAGGCGGTCCGTTTGGTGCGTGAGCATCGGGAGGACTATCCGAGCGAGTGGGCGGGGATCACCGCGGTGTCCAAGCGGTTGGGGATGAACGCCGAGACGCTGCGCAACTGGATTCGTCAGCAGCAGGTCGACGGCGGGGCGCGTGACGGGATCTCCAGTGACGCCGCGGCCGAGATTCGGGCCTTGAAACGCCGCAATGCCGAGCTTGAGCGGACCATCGTTATCTCCAGCTTTCTGACTGCATGTCGTTGATGTAGGCGACACACCCTTTGAGGCTCATCGTGTTTCGTCGTGGACCGGTTATCTTTAGTGTCTATGACACCCTCACCGGGTTATGTGGTCCAACGGGTGGTGATGCCGTTCGGCGATCCGGAGTCGCGGACTGTGGTGGGTGCCGATGCATGCGCTGTGGAGCCGGTTGAGGCGTTCTTGGCTCATCTGCATGCGGTGGAACGATCTGCCAACACCGTGCGTGCGTATGCCCATGATCTTCGGGACTGGTTCACGTTTTGCGCCCGGTCAGGTCTGGGGTGGTCGAATGTACGCCTGGAGGATGTGGGCCGGTTCGTCGCCTGGCTGAGGTTGGGGCCAGAGTCCAGGGATGCGCCGAATGTGGTGGCGTTTCCGACCATGGCGCCTGCGGGGTGCTCAGGGGCGACGGTGAATCGGAAGCTGTCGGCGGTTGTTGGCCGCGGGCTTCGGCGGCGGTGATCAACTGCAGGGTCTGGCTGCGCTGAGCGTGGTGCTGCGGCAGGAATTCTGGTGTCGTAATGAATACGGGGCAGCTCAGACACGCGTTGGCGTGTGGGCAGGATGATCCGCCCCGGCATGTCGGGAGGTTCTCTTATCTGAGTGCCTCCTCGGCATGAGGGTGCCGTTGCGA
>JBBAFK010000103.1:0-5247 GCA_041655455.1 Leucobacter sp.
ATGTCGGTTCGGTGGATTGCCGCTGCCACCCGGTCGCGGATGACGGTGCGGGGATCGGTCACAGTGGTCCCTCCACCAGGTAGCCGGGATTAACTACTGCCCAGCGGTGTTCGTTGCCCCAGTCGAGCGCCTCGTCCAGCGCATCGCGGTAGTCCTCGGCATCTACCTCCAATACCTCTTGCGCCGTTCTGGTGACCCTGTACCTGGCCATCTGTCACTCCCTGGTTTCTGGTGTGGTGGAACCGGACTCGGCGACGCGGGCAGCGGCGAGGAGGGCTGCGCCGAGCCGCTTCGCCTCACTGGGGCTGAGTGGCTCTCCGGGCTCGTTGTTGTAAGCCACCTGAACCTCGCCTGCGCACTCGGGCCAAAACGTCACGCCATACAGACCCATGCCACGCAGCCATCCCAGACGATCGGCAGGCGGGAACTCGGCGTCCTCGCCCTCGTCATAGCGGGTCGAGTCCGCCTCCGGCAGTTCCACCAGTGCGTGTCGGGGGCTGGTGGTGATGGCGTCGAGGACGGCGCGGGCGATGTCCTCCTTCGTCCAGTCTTCGAGTTCGTCCGTCCAGGCGTCCAAGACTGCCTCGGCCACCAGCTCTACGAGTTCGGGGTCATGCGTGGTCATTTCGGCTTACCACCCTTGATCGCCTCGTATGCGGATCGGAACTCCTCGGCAAGTTCGCCAGCCACCGATTCGACGTACTCGACCGACACCTTCTCGACTACCGCGTGGGTTTCGGTGATGGCGTCGAGAACAGCGCGGGCCTTGGCCGCGTAAGAGTCCCGTTCCCGCTGTTCCAGCCAATGCCATGAGAACTCATCATCAAAGTCCGCGAGCTGTCGCGCTATCGGCTCTACGAGTTCGGGGTTATGCGTGGTCATCGGATACGCCTCTCTTTGGTTCGGCTGTGTGACAGGTGAATACGTTGTTGGCGAAGTGGTCCCAGAAGTCGCCCTCGTGCCACACGATCGGACGGTCGATGTCTTGCCAGCGGTGACGGCGCAGCTGGATGGCATAGCCGCAGTGAGCGCACACGGTGATGCATCCGAGAGCGGTTCCGCCTGAGAGATCAGGCATTCTCGCTCCATCCAGTGATGTAGCGGACCTGTTCGCGCCAGTGACCGTCGCCGCCGAGGTTTAGCTTTGACTCTCGGGCCAATCCCAGATCGGTCAGGTGTTCGGGGTGCTCACGCAAATAAGCGACCTGAAGGGCGGCAACATGCTCGGCGTGGTTGAAGTGACAGCCGGACCATTCATCGCACCTACACTCGTGGACACCGGGCCATCCGGTGAGGTGCATGGTGTGCTCCTGCTGGATTGCTGCGAGGGCGGCGGCAAGATCACTCATCGTCGGCCCCTACGTCGGCGGGCACCATGACGGCTGCCCCGATGCGCTCGAAGCGACCATGCTCCAGCCGCAGGTAGATGCGGGTGGACTCCTCGAAAGACGTGACGTGGTGGATAAATCCCTGCACGCCCCAGGGCTTCACCTCCTCCACCATGAGGAGCGCTCCGAGTAGTCCGGGCCGCTCGTCGGTGATCTGCACGATGTCGCCGGGTCGCAGGTCACTCATCGTCGGCCTGTTTCCGGTAGCCCGCATCGAGGATGTCGCGGGCCAGCTGACGGCCGCCGGTGAAGACGGCCTCCTCGTTGCCGTAGAGGTGCCTGACCATGAGCTTCGCCAGTTCTTCGACCTCGGCGTCGTACTGGGCTTTCTCGGCGTCCTCACGCTCCAGTTGGTCTGCCTTGAGGACCAGTCCGAGTGCGTCCCAGCCAGAGGACTCCTGAGATCCGTCAAGGATCTCTACGACTCCCGCCGCCACCCGGATGCGGGTCCACTCCGGCAGGTCGTTGAACGCGGCGATGATGTCCTCGGGGGAGGCTGCGACTTGCAGGCCGGTGAGGCAGGTCTTGTACAGCTTCATCAGTTCTCCTTCTCGTAAAACACAGGGCCACAACCAGTCACGGTTATGAAGCCACTTCGATGTCGAACAGCGACGGCATGTCGCGGTGACGTTCCTCGGCCTGGAGGTACTTGACGGCATCGAAGTAGTAGCCCGGGTTGAGTTCCACTCCCCGGCCGCGCCGGCCGAGCTTCAAGGCACGCAGCGGCACGGTGCCCAGTCCGCCGAATGGGTCGAATACCAGCTCGTCGGGATTTGAGAACCGCGTAATCAGCCGGTCCACAATGTCGAACTGCAAAGGGCACACGTGCATTTGGACATTTCGCCGCTTCTGCTCCCCATTCAGGGTGATCATCCGGTTCACGTCGTGCCACACATCTGGGGCCCACGACCCAGGCGCCAGCGACATGAACGTTGCGGGAAGTGCGCCGCGGCCGTCGAGCTGCTCACCGATCTTCACGTGCGCGTCGTAGTCGTACACGTCTTGCAGGCTGTACTTGGTGAACAGTGTTGCGAGGGCGTCTGGCTTCAGTTCGGCCAGCTCATCCGCGGTCAGGTTCCGATTACCGGATGACCGCCAGAATGCGTGCGCATCGACCTGCCAGCGGGCCCGGGTGTAGCCAGCGCGGCAGGGGTTTTCCGGGTCGCATTCGCCCCAATCGTCCATGTTCTCGCCAGCGGGCATGTCGGAGTGAACCGTGCACCAGAAGTCACCCTTGCTTTTGATGACCGGTACGTCGGCATACCCACGGGACCTGTCCGATTGCGGCTTGTGGAACAGCAGAACGTATTCCGGGGAGCCGACGCCCATCTTGGTGCCGTCTTTGCACTGCTCAGACCACCCGAGCCGGTACGTCTGGTTGTTCTCCCTCACTACGTCGGTGACGACGGTGATCATGCCGAGGTAGTCGAAGCCGTGTTTGCGGCTGTGGAAGATCGCTTCGGCGTGGAACGGGCTCACGGTGGGTACGCCGGCGCCGGTGACGTTGCCGAACAAGATGCGGTCCTTGACGTGGCAGGCGTAGATCCGCCCGGGTTTGAGGACTCGCAGTAGTTGCGGGGTGAGGTAGTCCATCTGCTGCCAGAAGTGGGTGTTGTCGTCGGTGTGCCCGAAGTCGTTGTAGGACGGGGTGTATTCGTAGTGGTTCGAGAACGGGATGCTCGTGACGATCAGGTCCACCGAATCCGTCTCCATGCCTTGCGTTTCGGGCACGCAATCGTTGTTGGCGAACAACCACCCCTCGCCGGACGCTTCGATGCGTTCACATCCGATGGAGCGTTGCAGCGCCTCGGATATGGCGGCCGGATCGAGTCCGTATTCGTGGATGATGTCGGTCATTGTGGAGGTCAACTCTCTGTGCTGGGACCACTTCTCGCGGATGATGCGAACCACTTCCCGTTCCGTTTCGGAGTGGATGAGATGCGCTGTGCAGGGGCGGGTTTGCCCGAAGCGCTGGATACGGTGCAGGCTTTGGATGAGGTCGTTGAACTTATGGGTGATGCCGACGTAGATGCAGGTATGGGCCTGCTGCAGGTTCATGCCCTGTCCCAGCATTACCGGCTTGCCGATCAGCGCGTATGTGTCGCGGCGCTTCCAGTCGGCCAGGCGGCGTTCTACCTCGTCGGGATCGAGTGACCCGTAGACAGACGAGAAACTCAGCCCAGCGCCTTTCAGGGCAGCCTCGATGGCACGCTGCTCATCATTGAGGTCGCACCATATGACGATCTGGCCCTCGCCATATGCGGAGTGGTGGGTGACCAGCTCAACAAGTTTGGCCAGCCGCGCGTCGAGTGATCGGCGCTTCTCGGCGGCGGCCTGCGGAAGGCCGAGGTTCACGCCGCGCACCAAGTGACCCTGGCCGTCGCGCTCGAAGTCGAACTGGTCGGGCGGCGGGTCAACCTCGTGCCATTGCACATCGAGGGGCGGGAGGTCGTAGCCGGTGGCGTCGTGGCCAAGGTCGGCCGGGGACTGGACGAACGCGGCCCAGGTGTTGAGCCACAGCCAGAACTCACGCTCTTTATGCGGGTAGAGGGTGAGGTTGTTCGCCTTGGTGGAGTCGCGTTGGAACCATCTGGTGAGCGCGGCTCCGGTGTCCATGACGCCGAGGTAGCCGGCGTAGTGGATGAGCTCTTTGTAGCGGTTCGGGGAGGGGGTAGCCGTGGCGACGTACCGGTACGGCACGCCATCGAATAGCTCGAGGAACGACTGGTAGGTCTTGGACCCGTAGGACCGCAGCACCGATGCCTCATCGAGGCTGACGGCGGTGAACGCTTTCGGGTCGAGCTTGCCGTCCCGCACCGACTCGTAGTTGGTGAGATAGATACCGTCGCCGCTGATCTCGTCGGTGCGTCGCACAAACTGAGTTGCGATGCCGAGCATCTCGGCGTCGTGGGCGAACTCGATCCGCACACCTAGCGGCATCACAATCAAACCCTTGCCGCCGCCGTGCTTGGCCAGGGACAGGCGCACCACTTCGAGCTGAATCACGGTCTTGCCCAGGCCGAATGCCGCGAAGATCGCTCGCCGTCCGCCAGCTACAGCCCACCGCACTAGATCGTTCTGGTGAGGCAGCAACATCGAGTGAACCTCGCCGGGGGTGACTTGATGGCCGTAGGTGTTGTCGAAACGTGCCTTGTCGGCAACAAACTCCGCGTAAGGCTTCACGCTTCCTCCCATTCCCCGCAGGTGACAGCACGGGTCATCACCCGCGCATTGCATTCGGCTGGTAGGTATTTCGTGGCGTACCAGTCCAGCCAGCCGGCGGGGGTGTGCTCGTCCTCGGTGGTGTACACCTGCTGCCCTTTGCGTGGTCCACCGAGCGCGGTGAACACCACCGCGCGTTGGATGACGGTTCCGGGGCCGGCGGGGAGTGTCAGGTCGAACGCCAGTTGAGTGGTCACGCTGCGACCTCCCCTGAGTACTTGCGGCGGCCGCGCGGGCCGATGGTGTAGCACTCCAGCCACGCCGTCTTCGCGCCGTTCTCGGATACCTCGAAGTGCGTCGTGAGGCCATCGCAATCGACCACCGGGGCGCCGCAATACCTACATGGCCGCGACTCGATGCCGGCGCGGGTGAACAGGTCTCCGAGCTTCATCACGCCACCCCGTGCCGGTCGAGGATGTCAAGGATGTCAGCGCGGCGGATGAGCTGCTTACGGACACATAACCGCCCGAGCTCATCAACCGCGGCCTGCAACCGTTCCGCCAACTGCGCGGTCGCTGTTACCTGGTCCGCCGCACCCAACACCACCTCAACACCCGACCGGGCAGGCACATCCGGCCACTCACCCACAGGCTGCTCACTCATCGTCATCACCCCCGTCGAGGTAGGCGAACGGCGG
>JBBAFK010000104.1:0-5071 GCA_041655455.1 Leucobacter sp.
GTGGATGTGCAGTGTGCAGGCATCGTCTTACCCAGACGCGAAGCTACCCGCACGGCGGAAGGGCTCTCAGCCGCCGCGATGAAGCGGACCATCCCGCCATCCAACATTCCGACGTGGACTGTTTCCTGTAGCTCGTTGCTCAACTGGCGCAGAATGGGACCAGCGGTGCGTGGTACGTCCATCCTGGCGGACACGGCGGACGCCACCCTTGTCAAAGCCGATCCTGGCAGGTAAGCCCTACTGACCGGATCCTGGCGGATGAAGCCGCGATATTGAAGCATCGATAACAGGCGATGCGCTGTCGATGAAGCGACCTGCAAATACTCGCTGGCCTCGGTGAGGCGGATCTCTGGTCGTTCTCCCAGGAGCAACACTAAGCGGAGAGCGTTGTCAACAGACTCGATCGGATATTGTGGCCTTTTCGCCGCACCCACTTGGTCCACTGGCTGCTGCCATGCTGGCTTCTGCATGGCAGAAAGTGTACTCGTTGGTGAGAACACTAATGATCCGACATGTTGGCTGGGGGAGACTCATCGTGGAGCGGCTTTCTTTTGCCAAGCTGCCCCTTTCGGCACGGACGGCGCGGCCTTGACCCATTGGCGGGTCCCCGATACTGGGTCGACTCGGATTCCGAGTCCGGTTGTTTGGCTCCGGATTCAGTTGATCTCGCAGGCCATCGGGGTGTGGTTGTGCCTGCACGCCGCAACGTACTCGGCCGGCATTCGGTAGCCAAGGGCCGGATGCCGATGGCTGTGCTCATGCTTGAAGTCCCCGTGGTCTTGCGGGGCCTCGAACAGGGTGTTCCAGTGGTTGCGGTTGAGGCACCTTCCGAAGCGGATGCTGAACGATTCGATGTAGCCGTTGTTCCTCGATCGCCCAGGTGTTGGCCATACCGCCGAAGCATTTCGACAAGGCGATCGTGGTCTACCTCGGGCAAGATCGCCTTCGACATGGGCAAGTTCTGGTTCAAGGGCCAGAAGATCGGCACCGGTCAGGCCAACGTCAAGCACTACAACCGCCAGCTACGCGACCTCATCCATGCAGGCCGCGCGAAGCCGTCGTGGATCGTCTCCCACGAACTGTCGTTGGACGAAGCCGAATCCGGCTACCAGCATTTCGACGCTCGCGACGACGGCTGGACCAAGGTCGTGCTGCATCCCTGAAACCTGGCATTCGACCAGCCCTGATCGCCGTACGACTGCACGCCCGCCGGGTGAGAGACCCGCGTGTCACACCAACCGGGCGGATCCGCCATCACCCGAGCGGGCTTAATTAGCCGACATTGATACCCGAGCGGACCTTGCGTTCAAGTGCCCCGAATCGTCGATGGCGTGGGTCTTGGCCCAGCGGGCCATGTTCGGTGTGCTCATACCGACCTCTGCGGCGATGTCGGGCAGAGTGCGGCGTTGGTGACGTACTGGTCGTAAAGCCAATCACGTTCCACGTGATGGCGTGTGTTCGGCGGCCGGATGCTCGTAGTGGGATGCCGTAATCTTGCGCGGGTTGGGCGACGGTCGGCGTAGGTGTTCAACGATCAGCTCATCCTTGCCGGTGAAGTGCTGGTAAAACGTGCGCTTGGACACCTGTCAATGGCCAGGTGGAAGTACCCGCTGGTGGCCAGATGAAAGTATCCACCCCGTGCGGTGATTCCTAGGTTGTCGGGGTGGTCTCCTTTCGGTGTTGGGCGTCTTTCATGCGGTAGGACTGGCCGTCGGTGATGACGACGGTGGCGTGGTGCAGCAGGCGGTCGAGGATGCTGACGGCGGTGGTCTGTTCGGGCAGGAATCGGCCCCATTGCTCGAAGGGCCAGTGTGACCCGATGGCCAGACTGCGGCGTTCGTACGCGCCGGCGACGAGCCGGAACAGCAGCTGGGTGCCGGTGTCATCCAAGGGTGCGAAGCCGAGCTCGTCGAGAATGATGAGGTCGACTCGCAGCAGCGATTCGATGATCTTGCCAACGGTGTTGTCGGCCATCCCGCGGTAGAGGGTTTCGACGAGATCGGCGGCGGCGAAGTAACGCACCTTGAGGCCGGCGTGGATCGCGGCGGTCCCCAACCCGATCAGGGTGTGGCTCTTGCCGGTCCCGGCGGGACCGATGATCGCCAGGTTACGTTGTGCACGTATCCATTCCAGACTCGACAGGTAGTCGAAGGTCTTCTGTGGGATCGACGATGCGGCTACATCGAAGCTCTCCAATGTCTTGGGCACGGGGAACGCGGCAGCTTTGAGCCGGTTGACGACGTTGGAAGCATCCCGGGCCGCGAGTTCGGTCTCGACTAGAGTTCGCAGCACCTCTTCAGGGGTCCAGCGTTGGGTCTTGGCGGTGATCAGCACCTCCGGTGCCGTTCGCCGGATGGCCGCCAGCTTCAGGCGGCGTAGTCCGGCATCGAGATCGGCATCTAATGGTGGAACTGATTTTGGTGCAACGGGTTTGGTATCGGTCAACGGTGCTGTGTTGGTCACGAGTTCACCTCACCGTCAGCGACGGGTGCGACCCGGTAGGCCTCCAGCGACCGGGTCGGGGCGACCGGCAGGTCCAGGATCAACGCATCCCCGGCGTCGCGTGGCTGCGGGGCGCCGGTGCCGGCGGCCAGAATGGAGCGCACGTCGGCGGCGCGGAACCGCCGGAACGCTACCGCCCGGTGCAACGCCGCCACCAACGCCTGTTCACCGTGGGCGGCGCCCAGAGCGAGAAGGATCTCCAGTTCGGAGGCCAGGCGGGTGTTGCCGATCGCGGCAGCGCCGACCAGGAACGCCTGCGCGTCGTCGCCGAGGTCGCAGAACTGCTTCTCCACGGTGGTCTTCGGCCGTGGTCCGCGGTTCGGTGCCGGCCGGGGCCCGTCGTAGTGCTCGTCGAGAATTGAGGCGCCACCGGGTGCGATGAGTTCGTGTTCGGCCACGACCACCCCGGTGGCCGGCTCGAGCAGGCACACCGCGCCGTGATCGACCACAACGGCCACGCTGGTCCCGATCAGCCGGGTCGGTACCGAGTAGCGGGCTGACCCGTAGCGCACACACGACAACCGGTCGACTTTACGTAGCACCGAGGGTGCACCGATCTGCAGTCGTAGCGATGGGAGTGGTTGGAGCACTTGGCGTTCGGCGATCAGTCGGTCGTCGGGGACCGCTTGGACCTCCGAGTGCGCCGTGGCGTTGACTTCGGCGCACCAGGCGGCCGCGGCGGCGTTGGCGGCCCTCAGATCCACCGGGGAGTCGGCGATGGCAGCCTCGGTCAGCAGCGGCACTGCAAGGTCGCGTTGGGCATAGCCGCACAGATTCTCCACGATGCCCTTGGACTGCGGGTCGCCGGCGTGGCAGAAGTCCGGGGCGAACCCGTAGTGCGTCGCGAAGCGGACGTAGTTCGGGGTCGGGACAACGACGTTGGCGACGACCCCGCCTTTGAGGCAGGCCATCCGGTCGGCCAGCACCCGCGCCGGAACGCCGCCGACCACGGCCAGTGCTTCGGCGATCAACGCCAGCGTGGTGGAGGCTTTCTGGTCGGTGGCAAAGCGCACGAAGCGCCACCGGGAGAATGCCAGCACCGCGCAGAACAGGAACAGCCCCGGCGCGGCCTGGGCCCAGTCGATCACCAGATACTCGCCCGGCGCCCACACTGCCGGGCGGCGGCCACGGTGATTGTTACTGCGCCACAACGCTTTCTTCTCTGCGACCAGACGCCGAAAATTACGCGGCGAGCCCTGGTAGCCGGCGGTCCGGGCGATCGGCAATAGCCGTTTGGCCGAGATCCGGCCTTGTGATTTCTCGACGCGTTCAGCGACGAGTTCGGCGACCGTGTCGTAGTTGTGCGCTCGTTCGACCCGGCGTGCTGGCGGTATGCCGGCCTGCTCGGCCTCGTGCCGGTCGATGATCTTCTTGACGGTGCGGTGGGTGGTGCCGCACCTATCGGCGGCACCCCGGTACGACCCGAGCTCGTAGTAGGCGGAAATGATGTCCATGCGGTCCTTCGCAGATTTCAATGGAACTCCCCGATGGTGATGGCGATTGATTGGCGCCTTCACCGTCACCATCGGGGCCCGCAGTTCCTGATCGACACGACGAACACGGGGTGGATACTTTTATCCGGCCAAAACTGGATACCTCCACCTGGCCACCAGTGGGTACTTTTTCATGGCCACGGACAGACACCTGGACCACGCAGAGCTGGTCCAGGCCGGTGCAGTTAATGCCTTGATCGCGGAACAGTTGTCGTGAAGCGCCGAGGATTCGCTCCCGTGCGCCCCTGCCGCAAGCACACCGATTGGTGTACATAACTTCGGCACTACCGAATGATTGGAGTGATCGTGGGAAAACTCCATGGCAAGGTCGCGGTGATCACCGGTGCTACAAGCGGTATGGCGCTGGCCTGTGCCCAGTTGTTCGTTGACGAAGGAGCTCACGTCTTCATCTCGGGCCGACGGAAGGACGCGCTGGACCAGGCCGTCGAGCTGATCGGGCGGAACGTGACCGGCATGTTGGAGTTCAGTCAAACGTGCTGGTCGGGTTCACCGCCGCGCCCGACGTCAGCGAACTGGCGTCTGCGATGACCGGCAACCGCCACGAGGTGCGGGCACAGATCGTGGTTCTGGCCGCCAACTCCATCGGCACGCCGCGGCTGATGCTGATGTCTGCCCAAGCCGGCCACCCCGACGGGCTGGCCAACAGCAACGGCCTGGTCGGGACGCACCTAACATTTCACAGCTGGTCGTTCGAGGACTTCTGGTGGCATTCGATCAATTCCGTCCGGTCTCCTGGGATGCGGCGTGATGGCTGGAATCGGCGCGGCGATCAACACGGGTGCGGTGACGCGAGATGACACTGTCGCCGTCATTGGCTGCGGCGGTGTCGGTGATGCTGCGATCGCGGGCGCAGCCTTGGTGGGGGCACGGACGATCATCACGGTCGATCTGGATGACAAGAAGTTGGCCAAGGCCTGTGAGTTTGGTGCAACGCATACGGTGAATGCGGCGAACACGGATGTGATGGCGTCGATTCGCGATTTTACTGGCGGTTATGGTGCAGACGTGGTGATCGACGCGGTAGGACGGCCCGCGACGTGGAAGCAGGCGTTCTA
>JBBAFK010000105.1:0-5031 GCA_041655455.1 Leucobacter sp.
CCCACGGTGAACTCACCCCGACCGAGTTCGCTCTACAGTGGGCCACGACCCACCAACCCCAAGTCGCATAACGAGTGGACCACCAAACGGGTCCCCCTCAACCGGGTCGTCGCCTACGTCCTCGAACACGCCGATCGACTCGGTGTGCACCACGTGATCTTCCGGCAGGAGATCCACTCGCGCAGGGGGACCCGGCTCATGGCGGACCGTGGTTCAGCCACCGCCAACCACTACGACCACGTCCACATCGCGACCGACGGCGGCGGCTTCCCCACCGGGAGCGAAACCTATCTGATGTAGGCGGGCGCCCCGGTCAGACCAGGTCTTCACCAGTGCGACGAGACTCCAGCCACTCCTTGGTGAAGGCGGTCACCAGCACGCCCAACACCACCGCGACGATCACCGGCCAGACCAGCACATACAGGGTCAACCAAATCGTGCTCATTGCTGGTTTCCTTTCGCCGCTGGGACAGGTGCGAGTTGCTCAGGACTGTCGTCGGGATGCCGCTCCTCCGGTTCCGGATCGAAGTCACCGGTCCGTCGCTTGATAACGGCGAAGTCGAAGTTCTCCTTCGACCGCACCGACATCGCGAAACACACCACTGCGCTGACCGCGTAGGCGACCAACGAGCCACTGAGCGTGGCGTAGTCGTGCAGGAATCCGATGACGAACGGCGCCGAGGCCACCATCGCGATCAGACCCACGGTCACGGCCGGGCGGAGTCCGAAGAATCCGAACACCATCAAGCCGAGCACGACGCCGATACCGATGACGTTGAAAACATCCACCAGGTAACCCATCGCCCCGTCGACCGGGAACCACCCGAAACGCACGGGCAGGAAGCAGGCCAGGGCCACCAGCACCGAGACGGTGAACGCCTTGTTGGTCACCTTCTTCCAGTAGAAGCTCGCGATCACCGGGAACACCAGCGCACCCCAGAGCGCACCGACGAAGACCAGCAGGTCGAGAATGCTGAGCTGCAGACTTGCGAAAGAGATCGCCACCGCCGTCGCCAGGACCATCGTGATGCGACCGATCAGCAGCATCGTGCGTGGATTTGCGTTCTTCTTGCCGGCGACGTTCTGCCCATAGACGTCGGCCATCGCAATCGATGAAAGTGCGGCGAGGTCCGAGTCGGCGGTCGATGACAGCGCCCCGATCACCATGATGAAGAAGAGCACCAACAAGATTGGCGGCAGATAGGTCAAAGCCATCTGCGGAATGATGTTGTTGACATCGCCGTCGACGGGTTCGATACCGAGATAGAGCGCAAGGACGCCGAGCATTCCGATACCGATCACGGTCGCGCCATAGCCCACGGTCGCGGTGATGAATGTCGGCTTGATCAGGCGCTCATCGACCGCGAAAAGCCGCTGCGCAATGGTTTGGTTGCCGATCGCGTAGGCCAGCACCGCCGCAATATAGGGAGCGCCCTGTTTGAGGAACGCTTCACTGGAAAAGAAGTTTGATTGCTGCGCGGTGAGGTTCGCGGCCCCGATCTCGAACGCCGCCGGGAAACCGGCAGCGAAGAAAATCACCGGGACGATGACGACCACCGCGCCGAGCATCGCGACGACCTGAACGAAGTCGGTGAGCACAGAGGCCCGGAATCCCGACCACAGCGAGTACAGCAGTACGCCGAGCGCCACGGTGAAGACACCCTGGATGAAGTTCAGCGGCGACAACAGGGCGATGAGAACCCCACCGGCGAGGAAGTTCGACATCAAGCTGATGACCGAGCCGACGACATTGGATCCGGCCAGCATGAGCTGGCTGGAGCGGCCGTGCCGGGCGAACATCACCTCGGCGAGGGTGTGCGCTTTGGGCGCGACCGCCCGAATCCGTCGACCGAACGGGTAGATGAAGAGGATCATCAACGCGCCCCACAGCCCGTAGTGGATGGGGCCGGAGATCCCGTAGGTGTATCCCGACGTGGCCGAGGCGTACAACGACGACGCCCAGATCCAAGTGGCGGTCATGCTCGCCGCGGAGATACCGAAACCAAGCTTGTTGCCGGCGGTCATGTAGCCGTCGGCATTTTCGTTTCTCTTGCCTATTCGAACCGAGATCCAAAATGTTCCGCCGTAGAACAGCAGAAGTAATAACAGGATCAACGGGATGCTGAATTGGACCATCCCTGACTCACTCAATGCGCTACCTCAGCTCAGTCGTGATTGTCATGTGGACGCTATTGACCAGAGACACAAACCTTTCCAGCAATCGATACTCGGCAGCCGAGACGTAACGCGGCCTCGGGGACTATAGCAATAGCAGAACTGTGATTCACAACACGTCTCTGGCCTGCGGCGGAGCAAGATTGCGCGCGAATTCCGGCGGGCGAGCCGCGAAGATTTGGCGGCGGATCGGTGACCCGCGGAAATTCAACGACGACACGAGCTTGAATTATTCAAATCTACGTGCGTTTCTGGCAGGTCAGGACCGCTATTTGGAATGCAGGCCGCAGCGCAGAATCAGCACATCTCCCGGCAAATCCCGGCGTCACACTGCGCCTGCATGTTGACGAAGAACGAGCATGCGCACCGCTCCGTATCGCGAGTCTGACAACGTTGTGCGGTTCGGCGTTTCACCACCTGTAGTTCCTCGCGGGCTGGTGTATCCAGCGGGTCGCGGGGGATGCGAGCTGAGAACCGCTGTCGGGCAACCCCATCAGTCCCACCATCCTCCGCCCCACATGACGTGGCGGTGGGCCTGGCGGTTGTCGATTACCGCTTCGTTCACGTCATCGCCGTACATCGCATCCCGCGTGAGGCTCCGCAGGATCGCCCGCTGCGCGGTGCGCTCAGAAGCGAGCCAGCTGCGGCGATTAGCCTTACGCCCGCGGTTGCCCGCGTACGAGTACCCGTTAATGCGTTGCGACAGCACGGCGGTCGGGTAGTAACAGCACCCTGTGACAAGGTCGTGCTTGGTGATCGGCCACGCGGGAAGGTCACAGTCAGCGCCGCCGGATCGGTGGCACCGGTGGGAGTGCGCGACGAGGACGGCGCCCCGGTGGTCGTTGAGTTGGACCCACTCGGGTCGGTGGGCGTCGGTGTGGGACACCGGGTTCTCGCTTCTGGCGAGCTGCCCGCAGCCTCCGGACGGCTGCGTGGGAAGCAGCCGCATCTACAAGTCGCGCATCGTCGGTATCCTCTCCGTGATCGAGTGGAGCCGCTTACATAGCACGCCAGAGCCGGAAGCTACGCTGCGTCTTCTGGCCGGCCGATTCGCCGTTCGCGGACAATCCCCCGCGCGCTTCTCCTGCACCGGCGCCCGCCCGGTTTCGGCGGTGGGTTCCGTCATGGTCGACCCCGTCTTCGAATACTGTTGATCGGGCAGCCGTCTACCTCATCTCGTCGCGGGGCACGATCCGGAGTTCGCCGCGCGCCTCCTGCTCCCTCAGCGCCAGCTGCTTCTCGGCCGGCAAGGTGTCAAAGTGCTCCTTGGCGACCATCATCGAGCCCGGCACCGGACCGAAGCCCGGAGTCGGCGTTGGATGCACGTCCGCACAGTCCGCCATGCAACAGCCACACTGCGACCAGCGAGAGAAGTCCGCCTCGTCGTCGGAGGCTTCTTCGCTGCGGATCGACGGCAGGATGCAGTGGCCGTCTGCGGAGTCGACGTGATCACGGCGGGGACAGTCGCACAGCTCGGTCATGTCCGGAGCATGGCACGGTGCACCGACAGATGCCGCGCGACTTCCGCGGCACAGGCAGTTCAGAGCTACCTCACGGGCTTGCGGTGCTGCCTCGACATTCCCGTGACTTGCTCGGTGAAGGGCCTCGGCGATGGGCTCGGATGGTGAAGGAGGTACCCGAAGGTGGTGTGGGCACGAAAAAGGCGGTTTCCGAAGTTCGGAAACCGCCTCTGACCTGTGTCGGGCTGACAGGATTTGAACCTGCGACCACTTGACCCCCAGGAGTGTAGTGCACTATTTCCGCAGCATACCGCCTGTAGACGTGGTGCGCTGACCTGGGCGAATACTCTAATGGCTCAGCAGGGCGATACCGGTTGAGTGTCATCGATGTGTCATGCCGGACGCCCTCTGCGTCGCCGCTGAACTGCACAGACACGGACCTATGTGGGGATTCGCGTGTCATGTCGGCAGAGTTGACACCCAGGGGTGACGGTACCCCGCACCCCGCTCGTCCTCCGACCCACCGCTGCGCCTAGCCTTCGGGTTCGCTCTGCGAGAGGAAACGTGGCAGTGAAGGTGCGTGTAGTCGTCGCGGCAGGGGCGGTCCTGCTCGGTGTCACCGGGATCATTTTGGCGGGAGAGGACAGCGCCGATGATGACGTTCCACCGCCTGTGCCGGAGATGGCCGCGGTTCCCAACGTCATAGGGATGCCGGGCCGGGCGGCGCAACAGGCGATAGCGAATGTCTTCCCCCTTGCCTCAGTGAGCATCCGTGACTCGATCAGCCGCGACGGGTGTTACGCCGTGACGAACACCGCAAGCACGCCCTTGCCGGAGGGGTGGATGGACTGGCCGGTCGGCAGCATGCGCGAGCACACGGGCAAACCGCTGTTGCCGCGAGACGAAAAAATCTGGGTCTATCTCGAGCTCGACCCGGGTGACGCGCTGCCGTGTGAGCCATTGGATTCTGTCTATGGCGGCGGCAGCGGGAACATCGGCAACCTTCCGAATGTAAACCTGCCGAATCCGGACAAGCCCATCATCTGCAAGCGCGGGCCGCTCAAGAAATTCTGCTGACGAAGCCGGCGCAGCTCCGTCCGTGAGGGCGGGGGTTGGTAGCTGCGCCTCGCCAACGAGAGGAGCCGAGTTGAGCCCCGCCATTCGCGTTGACGACGACAGCTGGGGGTGTCGCTTGGAACATCCGGGATTGGACGATTCGGTCGCTGGCAGCTTGATCGGCCCTTGCCTGTCGGCGGGGACGTGACACTGCCTCCCGACGCCGCCGACTCGCGCTCTAAGCCTGGATCCACCGATGAGCTGTCGTTCTGAGGTGGTATTCCGTTGTGTGCGTTGAATCTGGGGTGTGGTGTGATGTGGGCGTGTGTGTTCGCCCGAT
>JBBAFK010000106.1:0-4978 GCA_041655455.1 Leucobacter sp.
CCTTCGTAGTGGCTGAATAAGATCCTCAAGAAATCTCATTCTCCCACCACGACAGGGCATTTCGCCGTTACGACCCACCCCAGACCGCTACCCAATCGGTGCATCCAGGCTTAGATGCACTGAAGTTGCTGGTTTCGGATGGGTCAGCAGATCCTCGGTTTCGGGATCGTTTCCTGCGTGAAGCCGAGTTAGCCTCCACCTTGTGGCACCCCCACATCGTGGGGGTGCTCGATCGCGGCGAGCACGACGGGCAATTGTGGATCTCAATGGACTACGTGGACGGGGAGGACGCTGGAAGTCTCCTGACCCGGCGCTATCCGGCCGGGATGCCGTTGGATCTCGCATTAGCCATCATCGCCGCCGTCGCTTCCGCGTTGGACTACGCCCATTCGCAGGGGCTCCTCCACCGCGATGTGAAACCAGCCAACATCATGTTGGCGAATGCTGATGATGAGAGACAGCGGCGGATCCTGTTGACAGATTTCGGTATCGCTCGGACGGTTGATGGAGCCGAGCGGTTGACCGAGACCGCTATGACCGTCGGCACCGTGGACTACACGGCCCCCGAGCAATTGATGGGCGAGGACCTAGATGGTCGAGCCGACCAGTACGCCCTTGCTGCAGCTGCCTACCAGCTTTTCACCGGGGCACCGCCTTTTAAGGACTCAAATCCAGCTGTAGTCATCAGCCGGCACCTGAATTCGCAACCTCCACCCTTGTCGGCCATTCGAGCGGATCTGAAAGATCTCGACGACGTATTTTCAGTCGGCTTAGCCAAGGATCCGGCTGAGCGCTTCGATACCTGTACCGAATTCGCCCGCGCGTTGGAGCTTGCTGCTCCCAGCAGCGACGACAAGCGAACGCAATTGGCGCCGATCGCATCAACATTGCCGCAGAAGCCTAGTACGCGAACCGGCAGTTTGCGGCCTGAATCAGAGGAGTCGCCTGCACCATTGTCGCCCGGTTGGTACGAGGACCCAGGTGGCAAATTGGGCATGCTCTACTGGGACGGTCATGGGTGGCGTTCTGCTCCGCTGCCAAAGGCAGGCCCTCCCTCCCCAGTCGAAAGTGAACGTCGAAGCCAGCGGCGTGTTCCAGCCTTGTTGGTCGGTGGGGTGGCGATCCTCGTTGTCGCGATCGCTGCAATCGTCGGGCTGCTGCTGAATCAACGACCTGGACCGTCGCAATCAGCCACCTCTACCCCAGCTTCTGTGCGCGAGAACGGGGCGTCCGCTTCGCCGTCGTTGCCGACTATTCCGGTGGTGCCGGCACCCACTCGCACTGTGACGGAGACGATCACCCCGACACCATCCCTGTCGCCAACTTGGGACCAAACCCCGAGCGCGTTCCGCAGAGGTGTCGTAGTGGGGACGTGCGACGAGGGGGGTACCTGTGGTGTCAAGCAGCGTCGCGCCCCATATACCGAAGCGCCGCGCTTGTATTCGACCGACCTCCACGACGGTGCGACTGTGACGGTAGTTTGTCGCACTACCGGCGACCTACGCGCAAGTGAGGGGCAGGGAGCCAGTTTCGTGTGGTTCCAACTGAACAACGGCGCTTACGTAAGCTCGGTCTACCTGGACATCCAACCGGCAGAAGTCCCCTCATGCTGATGGTCGCTCCGTGAGCCACAACTTCGTCGTCCGAGCGGTCGCCTTGGCATGCGTTTCAGTCGCGACAGTATCGGGATGCTCAACACGGGCTACCTCATCCGATGGCGGAGCAAAGGTGGTGTCCTCTACTACGACGAATGCAACCGTGTTGTCCGCACCGGCACCGCCGGCCGACAACGAAGATCCCAATGCCGGCGATGCCGCCGTAACCGACTGGGAGGTCGTGGGCCAGTCCGTTCAATCACGGCCCATACGTGTTCGCACGATTGGCAGCGGCGACCGAAAGGTCCTATACATCGGGGGAATCCACGGCGACGAACCTGAAGGTAAATATGCGACTGAAGCTCTGCCACAAGCATTTTCGGACGCGGGCCTGGGTGATATCGCGACTCTCACGATTCTTGAAGATGCTAATCCCGATGGGCGGGTTGCTGTAACGCGTACTAATGCCAACGGGGTCGACGTCAATCGGAACTTCCCAGCATCGAACTTCGACGCCGGCGACCCTGCCAACGGGGGAACCCCGCTCAGCCAGCCTGAGTCTCGTGCGGTGGTGGAAACGGTCGACCGGGTAGGCCCTGATGTCGTGTTGGTCATGCACTCTTGGATGGGTGCGGAGTTCATCAACTTCGATGGACCAGCGCGCGAGATCGCAGAAAGATTCTCGGCTTCAAGTGGTCTGCCCCTGAAGGAGTCCGCTGCCTTCGCCGCCACGCCGGGGTCGTTGGGTTCATTCACCGGACGGGACCGGGGTGTCCCGACGCTCACCATCGAGGCAAGGAGAGGGGCAGAGCCGCACCAGGTCTGGGAGCAACTTCAGCGGGCGTTGATCGAAGTTATTCGTGGGTGACGCAGTCCGCCAGGGCTCCGCGGCATAGCGGTCTCACTCTGTACGGATCTTGTGCGGTGTGAGACTGCTGGCGAGACACGATCCGTCCAAACTAGAGCGCGTTGGACAACCCTCTCGGAGTGAAACGGGGGACGAAGTTTCCTGGACACGGTTAACCCGTCGGAGGTCCTGGGTATCATCCCGACATGCCGTTGTCCGACGGTACCAAGTTCGCCGGCTACGTCATTGAGCGGCAGCTTGGTTCAGGGGGAATGGGCGAGGTGTACCTCGTCCAGCACCCCCGTCTGCCGCGACACGACGCACTCAAGGTGCTCCGATCGAGTATCTCGGCGGACCCCGATTACATCGAGCGTTTCAACCGTGAAGCCGATTTGGCGTCCAAGCTGTGGCACCCCAACATCGTGCGTATCCACGACCGCGGCAAGTATCGCGGTCGGCTGTGGATCTCCATGGACTTCGTCGACGGCACCGACGCCGCGCATCTGCTGCAGCAGCACCCGGACGGATTGCCCACCCAACAGGCGCTCGAAGTCGTCAAGGACGTGGCCGCTGCGTTGGACTACGCCCACAGCATGGGCTTGTTGCACCGTGACGTGAAGCCGGCCAACATTCTGCTGTCGGACGCTGGCGAGCGCCGCGCCCTGCTGGCGGACTTCGGGGTCGCCCGCGACGTCGCGGACGGTGACGTGGGCGCGCTGACCGCCACCAACATGACCGTCGGCACGGCGGCATATGCGGCCCCGGAACAGTTGATGGGCCTCGAACTGGACGGGCGGGCTGACCAGTACTCGCTGGCCGCGACGGCGTATCACCTGTTGACCGGCGACCACTTGTTCACTCACACCAACCCAGCCGTGGTCATCGGCAAGCACCTGAACGCACCACCGCCGGCGCTCGGCGAGACGCGTGCTGACCTTGCGCACCTCGAATCGGCGATCTCGCGGGCACTCGCGAAAGACCCCGAGGAGCGCTTTGCGACTTGTGGAGACTTTGCGCGCGCCCTCGAAGAATCGACGACGTCTCCGGCCGCGGCGACAAGACTGTCTTCGTTGAACGACGTCGACACGTTGATCGCTCCAGTGGCGGGACCCGCCCCAGCGGCTTTCTCCGCGCCTACCCGGTTGGTCTCGGGGTCCGACATGGCGCCGGCGCCCCCGCCACGAACCGGGCGCCGGTTGCTCGGGGTGGGGCTGGCTGCCGTGGTGCTGTTGGTAGCGGTCGGCCTGGTCACGTACTTTGCGGTCAAGCCGGAAGTCCAGAAGGCGGACGCGGAACCGTTCAGTCTGGCTGGGACGGTCCGACTCGCCTCCGACGTCGCCAAGGACCCCGACCTGCCCGCCGGATATCGGTGCGCCGGCGCAAAGGATTTCGGCGATATCGGCCCCAACGCGCCCATCCTGGTCGAGGACGAGTCGGGAAAGCTGCTCGCGAAAGGTTCGATCGAGGGCAGCAGCAGTACCAGCGACGAATGCCTGCTGAAGTTCCGCGTCGACGATGTGCCGGGCGGGGCGCGCTTCTATCGAGTCCAGGTCGGCAAGCACCAGGAGATGAGCTATACGGAAGCGGAGGCGAAGGCCGGCGTCGAGTTGCTGTTGGGAACACCGGGCCGCGCGGAGCCGACGGTGTCGGCGGCCCCGCCCAGGCCGCCACCGACGAAAACCGTCACGGTGACGCCGGCCCAGGATGTCGAGCAGCAGAGTCTCGCGCGGTTGCGTGCGATCGCCAACGAGGATCGTCCGTCGGTGTCCGCGGTCCTCGCCGATCGGTGGATTCCCCAGATCAGTTCCAAGCGTGTGGGTTTGGTGGCGAAGGGGATCACCTGGGACAACGAGGCGATCCTCGATGAACATCTACGGCTGCGCAGCATCTATCCGGACGTGAAGCTGCTGTGGTCGGGGGACTGGTCGACCTATGACGGACCCAACTTCTGGGTGACAGTGGTTGGGTTGTGGTCCAGCAACCCGTACGACGTGCTCGGCTGGTGTACGGAGCAGGGATTCGATCGGGACAACTGCATCGCCAAGATCGTCAGTACCACCCATCCCATTGCGGGCAGTACCAAGCTGAATCCTTGAAGTAGTGGGTTCAACGCACCCCCCCGGAGCAATGATCAGAACCTGTGGATGAGCCTCGGGATGGGGGCGTGAAAGTGGGCGCACCTTCCCGAGGATGATCTGAAAGTCAGTAGGTCCGATCATGAGCCGGCGTTGGCGCGCTGGTTCGGGAAGGTACGCCCATGCTCACCGTAGTTCACGACGCCGAGGACGCCAACGGCCACGAGGCCTCTGGGCGCTCGTTGTTGGACGAGATCGTCCGCGACGGTGCCCGGCAAATGCTGGCCGCGGCGTTGCAGGCCGAGGTCGCCGCGTATGTGGCCCAGTACGCCGATCAGCTCGACGACAACGGGCACCGGCTGGTGGTGCGCAACGGCTACCACCAGCCACGTGAGGTGTTGACCGCAGCCGGTGCGGTGCAGGTGAAAGCTCCACGAGTCAACGACAAACGCGTCGACCCC
>JBBAFK010000107.1:0-4672 GCA_041655455.1 Leucobacter sp.
TGGCTGAATAAGATCCTCAAGAAATCTCATTCTCCCACCACGACAGGGCATTTCGCCGTTACGACCCACCCCAGACCGCTACCCAATCGGTGCATCCAGGCTAAGCTGCTCGGAACGGTCGCAGGCGGATCCAGCTCAGGGGGCAATTCATCGACAGCTCTTGCGGTGCGGGTCGAGCATGGTCGCGCAGCGGCGCTCAGGCAGCCTCCTCCAACCACGTGCAAGAACGCGGGCATGTTTGCCGTGTTTGGGGAAAGCGCACAGCGATACCACCCGCCGTATCCCTCACTGACAGCATCTTCCGCACAGTGGCGCTGTGGGTTTAAAGACTCAGATTATTTGCTGCTGCGTCGGCATGAAGAATTGCGGACGTAGACGACTGCGGTGCTCTTCGGCGCGTCGCGGGTGTAGTCGGGGCGTGCAGATAAGGTTTCCCTGAGAATCGGTGCCCAGACGGCTGACCGACTCACTGGCTAGAGCAGAAACGACAGAGGACGTGCGACGTGACCGACGATGCTCCCAGCGTGACCCCAGCGGGCTCAGTACCCGAGGGGAAGGTGGCGGACTTTCTCACCGGGAAGCACGTCAAGGACACCCCCGAGGAATACGTCCGACAGAACATCGAGAAGGCGCTCGTCCGCCAATACAAGTTCGCCCCGAAGGACTGCCAGCCCGAGTTTCCGATCAAGGTCGGTTCCAGCCGCAAGCGTGCAGACATCGCGGTGTTTGGTGCGGGGCAGCCGCACACGCAGCCCAATATCCACATTCTCGTAGAGACCAAACGCGCGGATGTGAAGCCGACACATCGCACGGAAGGTATCGGTCAGCTCCAGTCGTACATGGCTGCTTGCCTCAACGCCAAGTACGGCATCTGGACCAATGGTGACGACAAATTTTGCTACGCCAAGCGCCCGAATGGTAAGGACGGGTGGGACTTCGAGGATATCATCGACGTTCCGGGGTACGGTCAATCCGAGGAAGACGTTCAGCGTCCTAAGCGAAAAGACCTCAAGGTAGCCACCGCCGACAACCTGCTGTTCGCATTTCGGCGTTGCCACAACTACATCGCCGCGCACGAGGGCAAGCAGAAGACCGAGGCGTTCTGGGAGCTGCTCAAACTGATCTTCACGAAGATCGAAGACGAGCGCTCACCGAGCCTGAACTTCTACGTCACACCCGCCGAACGCGCCAGCACTACTTCCGCGTCAGCAGCCAAGCGCCGCATCCAGAAGCTGTTCGAGGAAAAGGTCATCAAGAAATATCCGACCATCTTCGAGGAGCGCGACCGCACCATCGACCTCAAGCCAGGCGTCATTGCATATGTGGTGAGCCAGCTTCAAAGCTACTCGCTGCTGTACACCCCCGTGGATGTCAAAGGCGTTGCCTACGAGGAAATCGTCGGCTCCAACCTTCGTGGTGACCGAGGTGAGTTCTTCACCCCGCGCAACGCCTGCCGCATGGCGGTCACCATGCTCGACCCCAAGCCTGACGAACGCATCCTCGACCCATCCTGCGGCACAGGTGGATTCCTGATCACGGGCATGAATCACGCGCTGGAACATATTGAGCGCGCGGAACGCGACCAGTGGACAGACCCGACCAACGGCACGGACGCCGAGCGTGACGAACTACACCACCGACGCACCGAGTACCTGTCCAAGTGCGTCTTCGGAATCGATCTGAACCCCGCACTGGTGCGCGCGGCGAAGATGAATATGGTCATGAACAATGACGGATCGGGACAGCTCTGGCAGTCGAATACTCTTGAAAATCCCCATAAGTGGGACAACGGACTGACCAGCGGTGTGCCTCTCGGGAGCATCGACGTGATCGTATCCAATCCACCGTTCGGTGCGAACATCAAGATTGACGATGAGGACACTCTCTCGCAATACGACCTCGCCGCGATGTGGGATCAGGACGAAGACGGTAATTGGGAGATCAGGCTCGACGCGAACCAAAATCCGGTTCTACAGAAATCGCAGACACCAGAGGTTTTGTTCATCGAGCGGGCAGTCCAGTTGCTCAAGCCGGGGACTGGACGGATGGCGATGGTCATTCCGAACGGAATCCTGAATAACCCAGGACTCGCCTACGTCAGGCACTGGCTGCTCACCCATGTGCAGGTTCTCGCTGTTGTGGATATGCACCGCGACCTATTCCAGCCCAAGAACGATACCCAGACCTCGATGGTGTTGATGCGCCGACTGGACGATAAAGAGGTTGCGAAGGCGAAGAAGACGGGGCTGGACTACCCGCTGTTCATGGCTGTTGCCGAGAAGGTCGGTCACGACAAGCGGGGCGTAGCGATCTACAGGCACACAGAGGACGGCAAGGATGTGCTGGTTGAACGCACGGAGATGACCACGGAGATCGACCAGGACACCGGGAAAGAAGTGCTGCGTGAATCCACGGTCACCGAACGTCAGATTGATGATGAACTTGCCGAAGTTGCAGTGGCGTACCGTGATTGGCTGAAGGCTCAGAAATGATTATCGCGCCGACACGTGCCCGTGCTGTATCTGAGTCAACACGCCTGGATGCGAAGTTTCACACCGCTCCGGCGATCCGTATTCGTAGTTCGTTGTCATCTGGAAAGAATATGCCGTTGCGGGAGATCGGCAGCTACGGAGCCGTTTACGCACCGAGCAGGTTCAAACGAGCTTATGCAGTGCCTGGTGAAGACTTCGTTCCCTACCTCCGCCCCTACGATGTTTTCGAGTACCTGCCACCGGAAGCTGACCGCCTGTCCGTTGCCCGAACAGAGAATCTGGACGATTACAGGATCGAATCCGGTGAACTGTTGCAGACGTGCTCGGGACGAAATTTGGGACCGCTGACCATCGCTGATCAGTACCTGGAGCGTTTCGCCCTTTCGCATGACATGGTTCGAATCAAGATTCCCAATGAGTCCGAGCGTTTCTACACGCTGGCGGTGCTTCAGTCCGTCGTAGGGCAGCACCTCTTACGCGGCGATCTGAATGGGTCGGTTATCGACCACATCTCGGATGCCCAAGTGTCCGCACTGCGGGTTCCGTTCATCGACACGATCATCGCCAAGGTGTCCGAGTTGATGAAAGACGCCACCGCGTTGCGGGAACAGTCAAGGACCGCCCTGCGGGGTGCGTTGGACCGCCTTAATTCGGTCATCGACTTGTCGCACGAGAAGCCGCTTCGGGACGGTTGGACGGTGAAAGCCACTGATCTGGGTGCGCGGCTCGACGCGGCGTACCATGCTGCGCGCGTCCGTACCAGCAGGGAAACCCTGCTGGATATGGGTGGGGTGACGCTAGGTTCAGTTGCGAAGATCACCAAACCGGGCGGGCGCTACAAGACGTACTATGTAGCTCCTGGCCACGGCACGCCTTTATTGTCTGGTACACAGATTCTGCAAGCCGACCCCATCGGGGCGAAGCACATCTCGTCTCGGAGCATCACCAAAGACACCGGATACGAACTGAGGCGCGGTGTTGTCTGCTTCCAAGCAGACGGGCGCGCTGAGGAAAGTCTGGGCTACCCGAGCATGGTCACGTCCGAGAGGGATGGTTGGCTCGCAAGTGGGCACGTCGGGCGAGCCGCACCGAAGTCGAGCGATGACGCCGGATGGTTGTGGGCGTCCCTGGCAAGCGACGCGGTTCGTGAACAGGTCGCAGCGCTTGCCTGTGGTTCCGTGGTCGATGCCCTGTATCCCGAAGACCTGGAGAACGTCGTCCTCCCGCCGCGTGAACTGGTGGACTCCGCAGCGGTCTCGGCGGCGTGGCAAGGGTTCGCGGATGCCGCCATGCAAGCGGCGGAGGCACGGCAGAGAGTCGAAACCGAGCTGGCTGAGCGCGGCGTCGCGGGTTAGGGCCGCATCCATGTCCAGTAACGACTTCCACGAACTCACCGACTGCCTCGGGGTGGTGAGTACGGCGCAGCCAGGACTACATAAGCACCCACGGCGAGTTCGAGGAATTGTCAATACCTGTGGATCGGGGTGTTTCAGGCGACCTCCGTTCCGGCGTCCTGATCGTCGCCTGAGGGCGGTGTTGGTGGGGTGATGTCGGTGGGTCGTTCGAGCAGTTTGCCTTTGTGGAAGACCGCGCCGGCGCGGACCAGGGCGACCAGGTGTGGGGCGTTGACGGCGCGCCAGCGGGCCGCGGCGGCGTCGATGAGCTTGTAGGCCATCGCTAGTCCGGCCGCTCGTGATCCGGGCCCCTTGGTGACCTTGGTCCTCAAACGCACTGTGGCAAAGGTGGATTCGATCGGATTCGTCGTTCGCAGATGAATCCAATGTTCGGCCGGGTACTTGTAGAATTCCAGCAGCACATCGAGGTCGTCGGTGATCTTGGCGACCGCCTTGGGGTACTTGGCGCCGAAATCGACCTCGAAGGCCTTGACCGCGATCTGGGCCTTGTCGATATCCTCGGCGTTGTAGATCTCCTTGATCGCCGCCAGCGCCGACGGGTGCGCTGATTTCGGCAGTGCAGCAAGAACATTGGCTTGCTTGTGGAACCAGCAGCGCTGCCCTTTGGTGGCCGGGAACACCTCACGGACCGCTTTCGGAGAACCCGAGTGCACCGTCACCGACGGCGAGCACGGGGGCGGTCATGCCGCGCCGTTTGCAGTCGCGCAGCAGATCGGCCCACGACTCGGCCGATTCCCGCCGGACAGAGTCGTTGAGTTGCAGCTT
>JBBAFK010000108.1:0-4449 GCA_041655455.1 Leucobacter sp.
CGGCGTGCGCGAGCAAGGGTACCCACAGCCCGCGCACGCAACGGCCCCACGCCGCCCACCAAAGCGACGAGGAGGCCCCACCTTGACCAAGAGCACGGGACGTCCCGATTCGAAACGCGCACTCCTATGTCAAGTGTTGGGTTTTGTAGAGGGTGTTTTAGTTGGTTTCAGATAGGACAAGTGCGGGCTGGTGCGTCGCCCAGTAGGTGGCTTCGACCTCGACGGGTGGTCGCCAGTCGAGTTCGCCGTGGAGGCGGCGCTCGTTCCACCAATCCACCCATTCAGCGGTCGCGATCTCGAGGTCATTGATCGAGGCCCAGGGACCCCGGTTGCGGACGAGTTCGGCCTTGTAGAGCGAGTTGAGGGCCTCGGCCATCGCGTTGTCGTAGCTGTCGCCTCTGGAACCAACTGAGGCGACAGCGTCGCATTCGGCGAGCCGTTCCGTATAGCGAATTGCTCGATATTGAACTCCGCGATCGCTGTGATGCGTGAGCCCGGCAAGGTCGTGTCCGGCTCGCTGACGTCGCCAGATGCCCATGCGGAGCGCGTCGAGCGCGAGGTCGGTGTAGAGCCTGGTGGAGACCTGCCAGCCGACGATCATGCGCGAGTACACGTCAAGCACGAACGCGACGTACACCCACCCCGAGAACGTGCGCACATACGTGATGTCCGCGACCCAGAGTTCGTTCGGGTGGGAAGCTACGAATTGCCGGTTGACAAGGTCAAGTGGCCGGCCGGTCTCTGGTGCCGGTTTCGTCGTCCGAGGGCTCTTCGCGCGGCTGACTCCACGCAGCCCGAGCTGTCGCATGAGCCTGCGCACCGTCGACTCCGCGACGCGCTCGTCTTCACGCCGGAGCGCGGCATGGACTTTCCGTACCCCGTACACGCCATAGTTGTCCTCGTGGATACGGGTGATCTTCTCGCAGAGATCACGATCGCGCAGCTCACGCTCCGACGGTGGGCGCGTCTTCGCCGCGTAGTAGCTGGACGGGGCGATCTGGGCGGGCGTGTCTTCGAGTGCCCGACAGATCGGCTCGACCCCGAACTCGGCGCGATGCGCGTCGATGTAGGCGGTCTTCTCGGTCATCGTGAGGGGCGGTCGAGCTCCGCCGCGAAGAAAGCCGAAGCTGACTTCAGGATCTGGTTCGCGCGACGTAGTTCGCGGTTCTCGCGCTCGAGCTCTGCGATCCGGGTCGCTTCATCGGTGGTCGTGCCCGGGCGGATGCCCTCGTCGATCTCGGCGCGACGCACCCACTTCCGGACCGTCTCGGGCAGCAGGTCGAGTTGCTTCGCAATTCTCGTGATCGCACCGTCACGAGTCGCGGGGTTCTTGCGGGCCTCGATCACGAGCCGAACGGCGCGTTCACGGATCTCAGCGGGGTATGGGGTGGGCATGATGCCAGGGGTTCCTTTCGGGACAGGATTACCCTCCATCAAACACGACACGATTCAAACACTGTTGATGGTGATGGTCCAGTCGCCTTGTGTGACTGCTGTGCCGAGCGGGTACGGGTTGCCTCGCGTGCCTTGCTCGTCGACTGTGTCTTCCTCTACGGGTGCGGCTTCGTCGCTGTCTTCTGGTGCCGTCTCGTCTGGGGTGATGACGGTTGTCTCGCCACCTGAGAACGCTTCATCGATTGCGGTCACTGTGACGGTGAAGAAGACGATGACGCCGACGATGGTGCCGACGACGGAGAGGATGAGTGCGGTAATGCCGAGTGCCTTGCCTTTGCCCTTCATGAAGAGGGAGACGATAGCGAGGATGAACGCGATTGGCAGGAGCACCCATCCGATGATGAGCGCGCCGGGGATGCAGGCGAAGATGAATCCGATGATCGCGATGATGAGTGCGATGATGCCGAGCACGTTGGCTCCGGGCTTTGTCACCGGTGGCTGTGCGGGCTGCTGGTAGACCGGTGGCTGGTATTGGGTTTGCTGGGGTGGCTGTTGGTTGGTCATAGTCCAACCATAGCTAGCGCCTACGGTTTCGGGTATCCGTTCCGGTCGTATCTGTCGCAGGGGCATTGTATGACGGCGCTGAGTGAGTTCCATTCGCGTCCGCAATCTTCGCACTCGTAGGTCATGCTTCGACCACGGTGCATCTGATTTTGCGGTGCTTCTCGATCGCTGTCTGTGCCATGCGAGCGAGACGGCGTTCGGACCACGTCATCCTTTTGCCGGTGCGGCGTGACATGACCCATTTACCGTCAGGGTCTGCTGAAGGTTTGGTTGAGTTCAAGCGGGACGCTGTGGCGGTGGCGTGCGGGCCGCTCGCAGATCGCCGCAGGGTTCCTCAGAGACCTCGCAGGCGACCGCATTGACGTCCGCTCAGCAGGCTCGGTCCCTGCTGAGCACATTAACCCCGTCGCGGTCGACGCCATGCGCGAAGTCGGCATCGACATCACCGGGGAACGGCCGAAGATCCTGACCACCGAAGCCGTACAAGCCTCGGATGTGGTGATCACGATGGGCTTCGGTGATGCCTGCCCATTCTTCCCCGGTAAACGCTACGAGGACTGGAAACTCGCTGACCCCGCAGATCAGGGCCTCGACGCCGTGCGGCCCATCCGTGACGAGATCAAGGCTCTCATCGACGCACTCGTCAGTGACCTCCTTGGGTAAGGAGAACTAAACAGGCCCCCGCAGAGTAACGCCAGGGCAACTATCGTTCGCCATCGTCCTGCTGGTAAATGTCCGGGATGCCATCCCCATCGGCATCCACAGCGTCTCGTTCGCTGGTCTTTCGGTAGCTGCGGTTCCTCACCGTCAGGACGATAGTCGCCAGTCCGGCGGCGACCACAGAAGCGATGAGGATCGCGACCTTGGCGTGGCCATGCTCTGCGCTTCCCGCGGCAAATGAGAGCTCTGCGACCAGAAGCGAGACCGTGAACCCGATCCCCGCGAGGAGACCGACCCCGGCGAGGTCGATCCAACGCAACGCCGGGTCCAGGCGGATGCGGGCGATCTTGCTCACCAGCCACGTCGTCGCCAGGATGCCGATGGGTTTGCCGACCACGAGTGCGGCGATAATTGCAATCGTAAGGCGGTCGGAGAGCGCGGAGACGAACCCGTCGATCCCTCCGATGGCGACGCCGGCGGAGAAGAAGGCGAACACCGGCACGGCAAACCCCGCCGACAATGGCCGGAACCGATGCTCGAACTGTTCCGCAAGCCCGGGCCCCGCATCATCAATACGGTTGTGTTTGCGGTGTAGGACAGGGATCGTGAATCCGAGGAGCACACCGGCGATGGTGGCGTGGATCCCGGAAGCGTGCATGAACGCCCACGCCACGACGCCGATGGGAAGCAGAATCAGCCATGCCGCTGCCGGATGCAGACCGAAGAATCGGCGGGAGAGTTGCGCGATCAGCCCGTAAACGATGATCGTGACAACCGAGAGCAGTAGCGGGAGCAGGCTGATGGTGTCGGTATAGAACAGCGCGATGATCCCTATCGCGATCAGATCGTCCACGACAGCGAGGGTAAGCAAGAATATCCGCAATGGGCCCGGCAGATGCGAGCCGATCAACGCGAGCACCGCGACCGCAAACGCGATGTCCGTGGCAGTCGGGATCGCCCACCCGCCACGGAGCCCGGCATCGCCACCAACGACAGCGAGGTAGATGAGCGCGGGGATAGCGACCCCGCCCACCGCTGCGGCGATCGGCACGACGGCGGTGCGTATCTGGCGGAGATCACCGGCGACGAACTCGCGTTTGAGTTCGAGTCCCACGAGGAAGAAGAAGATCGCCAGCAGCCCGTCCGCCGCCCACCCTCCCAAGGGCAGTTCCAGATGCCAGGGCGCGTATCCGATGCGGAAGTCCCGAACGGCGAAGTAGCCCTCCGCCCAGGGTGAGTTCGCCCAGACGATGGCGACCGCGGCGAGCGCGACCAGCAGCATCCCGCCGACAGTCTCCTTGCGGAGCACCTCGCCGATACGTACCGCCTCCCGGTAACTCCCGCGAGCGGGGAACACCGAACGGCGACGCGAACGAAGAGGTCGAGGAGTGGGCGTGGACATGGAACCTCCGGGAATGGTCGACAACAGAACCGTCGACCAGGCTTCCCGACACGCCAGACCCAGCCTACCCTCGACCAGCACCATGACGAGATCCGATGCCACGTTTGGTAACCAGAGTGTGTAACTGTTAGGGGCGAGAGTTCAACGAATTCACACGCTCATGCCGACTCTGAACTCGACATGAACCCGCGAGTCCCGCCGCTTCAGGTCTCACGATTGGTGAACTTGTGAGTTTTGCTCATCATGCGTCCGGTCGTGTCGAAGAGTTCCAGCTCGCCTGGGTGAAGCTGATGCTGGCATATGATGCGCCCTGGGTTTAGTGGAGACTCAGCTCATTTGATTTCTACCAGTTCTTTGGCGCTGGTAACCCCAGCATAGAACTTGGCCTCGAACTCCGCAGGTGGCACGTCCCCGAGGTAGCCGTGGAG
>JBBAFK010000109.1:0-4328 GCA_041655455.1 Leucobacter sp.
CGCCGACGTGCCAGCGTGTAGCCGAGATCAGACAATTCCACTTCATCGTGATTGTCTGCCCAGTCGGCCAATCGGCCTGCGGTACTGCGCAGTCCGTCGGCTGATGTCGAGGACAGCGGGAACACCAGGGCTGCGGCAGTCGGCGGGGTGCCGTTACGGCGGGTACCCCTGTTCGCCTCGTCTGGCGCTTGCTCCACGATCGCATGCACGTTCGTCCCTGACACGCCATACGACGACACCGCCGCGCGTCGTGGCCCGTGGTGAGACTGCGGCCACGGCGTGTTATCGAGCGGTACGAACAGATTCGTCTCGATCTGTGCCATCGCATCGGGCAACCGGTTGAAGTGCAGATTTCGTGGAATAACGCCGTGTTGAAGTGCGAGCACCGCCTTCATCAGGCCCAGCGCCCCCGCGGCCGATTGGGTATGGCCGAAGTTGGTCTTCGAGGCAGCCAACCCGCAAGGGCGATTGATCCCGTATACCGCAGCAAGACTGGAGTATTCGATCGGATCTCCGGTGGCGGTACCGGTGCCATGGGTCTCCACCATGCCGATGCTGCCGGCGTCCACCCCGGCCACCGCGAGTGCTCCTCGGTAGGCGGAGGTTTGCGCGTCGACCGAGGGCGTGGCGATGTTGACGGTGTGGCCGTCTTGGTTGGTCGCCGTGCCACGTATGATCGCCAAAATCCGATCTCCGTCGTGCAATGCGTCCGGCAAGCGCTTGAGCAGCACCACGACGCACCCTTCACCGGGTACGAAACCGTCTGCCGCTACGTCAAATGTGCGGCAGCGTCCCGTGGCCGACAACATCCCCTCGGCGGAACCCGCGGCCCATTTGCGAGGATCCAAGGCAAGTGCGACTCCGCCGGCGAGGGCCAGGTCGCTCTCGCTCTCGTGCAGGCTTCGACAAGCCAGATGGATCGCGCTCAAGCCCGAAGAGCAGGCGGTATCCACGGTAAGCGCGGGGCCATGCACGCCGAGTGCGTACGCGATTCGACCCGAAGCCATGCTGAAGTTGTTGCCGGAGAAGCCATACGGACCTTCGATCGCATGTGCGTCGGCGGCCAACAACTGGTAATCGGCGTGCGTCAAACCCATGAAAACGCCGGTCAGCGATTCCGATACGGCGTGCGGTGGGATGCCGGCGTGTTCCATTGCCTCCCAGGAGGTTTCCAGAAGCAACCGATGCTGCGGGTCACTCGCTGTGGCTTCCCGTTCGTTGATCCCGAAGAAATCTGGATCGAATCCGGCCACATCATCGAGGAAGGCTCCCCATTTGGAGACCGACCTGCCGGGAACCCCGGGTTCCGGGTCGTAGAACTCCTCCGGGTCCCAGCGATCGCGCGGAACCTCCGTGACCAGGTCCTTCCCCGCCAGCAGGGCTTCCCACATTCGCTCGGGAGTGTCGATACCGCCGGGCAATCGACAGGCCATGCCGATGACAGCGACCGGGGTCACCGGTGTGGCGCGTGCCTTTCGCAAGACATGCGAAGTGCCGGACAGAGTCATGAGCCCTCCTCACAGCGCACCACGAGGCGGCTTGGCCGTGCGTGGTGCGCTTCCCCCTGGTGTGAGCCGAATAGCTACGCTGAAGTCATTTACGTGCTTCCCCCGACTTCAGCGCAGATTGCGGGCAGTCACAGACTTCTACCGTAGGTTCACGCTGGCCTCGTTGTCTTGAAAACCGGGCAATCAGTTGCTCCACTTTCCGCCCCTACGAACGCAGCGCGCGCGATACTGGTGCTCGTGGGGGAGACAACTATTCTGACTTTGCTGTGCGAACGCGCCGGGCTGCAGGGGGACGATCCAGCGGTCACGTTCGTCGACTACGACCATGACTGGGCCGGAGTCGCGGAGACTCTGACGTATGCGCAGCTGTATCGGCGTGTGCTGAACCTTGCTCGACACCTTCAGGATCTCGGATCTGCGGGGGACCGCGCCGTGATCTTGGCGCCGCAAGGGCTGGATTACATCGTGGGCTTCTTCGGCGCCCTTCAAGCAGGCCGAATAGCCGTCCCGTTGTCAGCCCCGCTGGGTGGTGTCAGTGATGAGAGGGTCAGTTCGGTCTTGAGCGACGCGTTGCCGTCCGTGATCTTGACAACGACCGCGGTGGCGGACACGGTCGCCGAGTACGTCCCCCCGGGGTCCGGTGCCTCGATCGTGGTGTTGGACTCAGTCGATCTCGATGGCCCGGCGGGGCGTGTGGTCACCGCTGGAACACCCACCGACACTGCCTATTTGCAGTACACCTCCGGATCGACCCGCCGGCCTGCCGGTGTGATGATGTCGCATCGAAACCTGATGGCCAACTTCGAGCAGTTGATGGCGGGCTACTTCGCCCATTACGGGAACGTCATCCCTCCCGGAGGCACCATCGTGTCCTGGCTGCCGTTCTATCACGACATGGGGCTCTACCTCGGAGTCTGTGGGCCGGTGCTGGCCGGTGTCCCGGCGGTGCTCATGAGCCCGCTGGCGTTCCTACAGCGCCCGGCCCGGTGGATGCAGCTGTTGGCGTGTCACGGCCGCACCTACACCGCTGCGCCGAACTTCGCGTTCGAACTGGCTGTGCGAAAGACCTCGGACGACGACATGGCCGGGTTGGATCTTGCGGACGTGCTTGTCATCATCACCGGCGCCGAGCGGGTCCATCCGGCGACGCTGCGACGTTTCACTCAGCGATTTGCCTCGTTCAACTTGCGCGAAGAGGTGCTTCGCCCGTCGTATGGGCTCGCGGAGGCCACGGTGTACGTGGCGACCGCACCCGCCGAGCAACCACCGGACATCGTGCGATTCGATTCCGAGCCATTGACAACGGGGCGGGCCCAGCGGTCTGAGAACGGGTCCGGTACGCCGCTGGTCAGCTATGGGATTCCGAGCGCGCCGGTGATTCGCATTGTGGATCCGGAAACGCGGGCGGAATGTCCGGCAGGAACTGTCGGCGAGATCTGGGTGCACGGTGACAACGTTGCGGCCGGTTATTGGCAGAAGCCGACGGAGACGGCAACGACGTTCGGCGCGACTCTGGCCGCGTACAACAACGGGACACCCGAGGGCCCCTGGTTGCGGACCGGGGATCTGGGATTCATCTCCGATGACGGGTTGTTCATCGTCGGACGCATCAAGGACTTGTTGATTGTGTACGGGCGCAACCACTCCCCGGACGACATCGAGGCGACAATCCAGGAAATTACCTTTGGCCGGTGCGCGGCCATCGCGGTTCCGGACGGCACGGCAGAGAAGCTGGTTGTGATCGCCGAAGTCAAGAAGCGGGGGGATTCACACCAGGAAGCCATGGACAAGCTTTTGATGGTCAAGCGCGACGTGAATTCTGCTGTATTCAGTTCGCACAGCGTCGGCGTCGCGGATCTGGTCCTCGTGCCACCGGGGTCGATCCCCGTCACCACCAGCGGAAAGGTTCGACGCGCGGAGTGCGTGGAGCAGTACCGGCGTGCCCAGTTCGCCCGCCTGGACGCATGAACCTTGAATACGAAGACAGCGGTGATGGTGAACCGGTGCTGTTCATCGCCGGTCAGGGTGGGTTGGGCCGGACCTGGGAGGTCCACCAGGGGCCCGCTTTTCGCTCTGCCGGCTACCGCGTCATCACCTTCGACAACAGGGGCGTCGGAGCTACGGCTGGGATCTGCGGTTTCACGACGGCGACGATGGTGGCCGATACCGCCGCGCTGATCGAACAGCTCGACGTCGCCCCCGTTCGGATCGTGGCCGTCTCGATGGGCTCCTACATCGCTCAGGAACTGATGCTTGTTCGGCCTGATCTCGTTAGCCAGGCCGCGGTGATGGCCACCAGGGGGCGCGACGACAGGGCGCGTCGCTTCTTCCAGAAGGCCGAGTGCGAGTTGCTCGATGCGGGGATCGAGCTTCCGAACGCCTACGCAGCGAAACTGCGCTTGTTGGACAGTTTTTCGCCCAAGACGTTGAACAATGACCGGGCCGTCCAAGACTGGATCGACACCTTCACCATGTGGCCCGCGACGGCCGGCCCCGGGGTTCGCGCGCAGTACGCCGTCGTTCCGGAGACCAACCGCCTGCACGCCTACCGGACGATCACCACACCGGTCTTGGTGATCGGGTTCGCGGATGACCTCGTGCTGCCCCCGCACCTCGGTGCCGAGGTGGCCGACGCGCTGCCGAACGGCCAATACCTAGAGATTGCCGACACCGGCCATCTGGGCTTCCTCGAGCGGCCACGGGCGGTCAACGCGGCCATCCTGGAGTTCTTTGCTCATGGATGTAGGGAACACTGACGCGACTCTGTGTCGATCGACCGCGACCGACGCCGCCCGTGGTGAAAACGTAATCCCGTTTCGG
>JBBAFK010000110.1:0-4146 GCA_041655455.1 Leucobacter sp.
CGGCGTGCGCGAGCAAGGGTACCCACAGCCCGCGCACGCAACGGCCCCACGCCGCCCACCAAAGCGACGAGGAGGCCCCACCTTGACCAAGAGCACGGGACGTCCCGATTCGAAACGCGCACTCCTACGCAAACTCCACGCGAAGGAGATGAGCGTCCGCGCGATCGCGGAGGAGCTCGGCGTCTCCCGCTCTACCGTCTCCAGGTGGGCGAAGGAGGAGGGGCTCGCGTTTGATCGGTCGCGTACTGCGCTGGCGAATGCTGCGCAGTCGATCGATCTTGCTGCGGGCAGGCAGCGTCTAGCGGAGAAGATGCTGCATCGTGCGGAGCAGCTGCTCGACTCGCTCGACAAGCCGTATCTCGTCTACAGCTTCGGTGGCCGTGACAACACGTACTCCGAGCACACGCTCAACAAGCCGCCCGTTGAGGTGATCCGTAACGCTGTCACGACAGCGGGGATCACGTTTGACAAGCTCACCCGCATCGTCGAGAAAGACCCCGACGTTACCGGCGCTCAGTCGGTAGTGCAGTCCCTCGAGGCTGGGATTCTTGCTGCGGCCGAGGTGCTGCGCGCACCGGAGACGGAGACGATCGAGGAGGGCTGACCTTGGACGCCCTCACCGCACTCACGTCGATCATGTCGCGAGCGCAACTCCTCTCGGTGGCTGACTGCACGAGAGCGAAGATCGCGCTCTGGTCCGGCGCCGTCCGTTCCGGCAAGACGTTCATCAGTCTGTTCGCGTTCCTGTTCGCGATCCTCCGCGCACCCCGCAGCGGGAACATCATCATCGTCGGCCGCACCCTCGACACGATCAACGGCAACCTCTTCAGCCTGCTCACGAACCCGGAGATCTTCGGACCGCTCACGAAATTCGTGTCCTACACTCCCGGAGCGAAAACAGCGACCATCCTCGGCCGCACCGTGCACCTCTACGGCGCCAACGACGCATCCTCCGAGACGAAGATCCGCGGACTCACCGTCTCACTCGCATACGTCGACGAAGCAACCATCATCCCCGAGGGCTTCTGGGACATGCTCGTCACCCGCCTCAGTGTGGACGGTGCACGGCTCCTCGCCACCACAAACCCCGGCTCGAAGTCGCACTGGCTGCGCAAGAACTGGATCCTGAAGGCACGCGAGAAGAACCTCATCCACTTCGCGTTCACCATGGACGACAACCCTTCCCTGAGTGACCAGTTCAAGACGGAAATGAAAGCGTCCTACGCCGGCGTCTTCTACCAACGCTTCATCCAAGGCCTCTGGACCAACGCAGAAGGCGCCGTCTACCCCATGTGGTCAGAAGACCGGCACCTCATCCGACACGCAGATCTCCCACCGATCGCACGCACACTCGCAGTCGGCATGGACTACGGCACCACCAACCCCACCGTCGCAATCCTCCTCGGCATCACCGACGAACCAGAGCCGCGTCTCGTCTTCATCGACGAATGGCACTACTCCGCCAAAGACCACCACGGCGAAACCCTCCCCGACGTCGAACTCTCACGCCGATTCCGAGAATGGCTCAACACCAACCACGGCACCCCAGAGGTGTACGTCCCCCACCCGGAGTACATCTTCCTCGACCCCTCAGCCGCATCAATGCGCTCACAACTCCACCACGACAAGATCACCACGTGGGCGGCCGACAACACCGTCCTCGACGGCATCCAAACCCTCGGCTCACTCCTCCAGCAAGGGAAGTTGCTCGTCACCGACCGGTGCAAGCTCTTCCTCGCTGAGATCACCGAATACGAGTGGGATGTCAAAGCCGCCGAAGACGGCAAGGACGCGGTCGTGGAGCGTGACGATCACGCGATGGACGCTGGCCGGTATGCGATCGAGTCGACGATCGGGCAGTGGCAGTACGAGATCTACAGCCTCGCCGCCTAAGCAACAAGACTCAGTGCGAGCAAGACGATACCGGCCACCGCACTGAAAAGCAGGATCCACTGATCGCGCCTTTGAGCATCCGACATCGGGGTTTCGCTCATCGAACCGAGAACTCTTGCCCTCAGGTCATCTCGGGTGTCCTTGAGTTCAGCTCTCTCTAACGCCTTCGCGCGAATGAACTCGTAGAAGTGCGTAGAGTCCGGGTCACCATATCGAGCCCGCATCCTGAAGTTGCGCGACATCCGCTTTTCGTGCTCTCGCTCAATTTCATACCTCTTTCGGAGTTCGTCGTCACTGCGACGGTGCCGAACCAGCGCAGCTCCGGCCACCCATAGCGAGGCAGCAATTGGAACGGCCGCTGCCAATAGCGCAAGTAACTCAGCCATTCTCTGACCATACCCAGGAGGATCGAACATGCCGATGCCTGCACCCAACAGCACCTGGCCTCCCACCCCCTGGGACACCGCCTACGCCCAATACACCGAGAACAACGCCTGGCTCACCGGCGACACCAAAACCCTCGCCAGACTCTACGGAAACGATGCCGCACGCAGCACCCACACCCGAGCCGGTGTCGCTCACCAGGGCGGCCTGATCGGCGGAATCTCGCGCCTATTCTGGGGACGACCCGCCCCGGCCGGCGAGAACCGGACCAGGCTGCATGTGCCCATCCCGGCGGACCTCGCCACGCTCGCAAGCGATTTGCAGTACTCCGACCCGCCGGTCACGACAGTCGAGGATTCCGTAGTAGAAGGAATCCATCGTGGTGTCGAAGGGAGGGTCGATGAACTCTTCAACGACGACTCCCACCACGCGATGCTCAACAGCATGGGCGAGATCAAATCCGCTCTCGGAGCGGTGATCGTCGTCCCACGTTGGGACAAAGAACTCGAGGACCATGTCTGGCTCGACTACGCCGCCGCCGACACCGCAATCCCAGTGTTCCGGCAGGGCCGCCTCGTCAAGGTCACCCTCTGGTCAGAGTTCCTGGACGGGCACGTCTACTGGCGGCACCTCGAACACCACACCATCGGCTCCATCGAACACGCCCTCTACCGCGGCACCGCGACAAACCTCGGACGACGTGTCCCCCTGCAAGAGCGGCCCGAGACGGAATATCTCGCGGCACTCGTCGACTCCGACTCACGCATCCCCACCATGATCGACAGGCTCACCGCCGGCTACCTCCCCAACGCGCCCGCCCTCTCGTGGCGCAAGACCGGTGCACTCAGGGATGCTGGCCGCTCTGACTTCAACCAGCTACCGCCTCTGTTCGATAACGCTGACGAGGCGTGGTCGTCGTGGATGCGCGACCTGAAACTCGGCGCAGGCAAACTGATCGTCCCCCAGGAATACCTGAACTCGAACGGTCCCGGCGCCGGCGCATCATTCGACCAGTTCCGGGAGATGTTCGTCGGCCTGGACATTCCAGGCAAGGCCCAGGACATGCAGCTCGAGGCGCACCAGTTCGCGATCCGCGTCGAAGAACACAAAGCCACCATGGAAGGCATCACCCGGCAGATCCTCCAGAAGGCAGGCTTCTCGCCACAGTCGTGGGGCATCAGCGACGGCACCACCTCCCAAGCCACCGCGACGGAAATCCAGCAGCGTGAGCGGCGCACGGAGACGACCAGGTCGAAGAAGAACCTCTACGACCGCAAGGTTCTCTCCCGATTGGGGTCGGTGGCGCTCGAGCTCGACGGGATCCTCTTCCCCGGTAAGGGAGGTGGCCGCTACGACCTGAACGTCGTCTTCCCCGACATTTCCCGCGTCGACCCCAAGGTTGAGGCGGAGACGATCGGGATCCTCAAGATTGCTGATGCGATCTCCACGGAGACTGCGGTGCGCCGTGCGAACCCCGACTGGGAAGACTCTGCGATCGGCGAGGAGGTCGCACGCATCCAGGCCGAACGCGCTTCGCAGGCGGTGCCGGACCCGTTCACGTTCGGCCGCATCGACGAAGACGACGTCGAGTGAGCGAGCACCACTGCAAGACGTGCGGCAAACCCTATGTGGTCCCCTCGCTTGCCCGCGATTGCGAAAAGCGTCACACCGAATAACTCAAGGGAGGTGGCGTCATGGCTGAACTCTGGCCAGGCGCCACCCCCGCCGACTGGATCGACGACCTCGGCCACGCAATCGCCGAACGCTACCGCCGCATCGAAGACGCCCTCTACCAGAACCTCCGCCGTCACCTCGAACATGCACTCGACAGCCCGGACGATCTGATCGCCCGCTACCGTGCGATCCAGT
>JBBAFK010000111.1:0-4061 GCA_041655455.1 Leucobacter sp.
GCGCGACAACTTTTATCAGTGGAACGGACAGGACATCAGGGGCCTGAGGTTCCAACGTGCCCAGAGAGCGCCGACGTCACTGCACCCGAGAAATCACCAGCCTCGAATCTGCATCGGTGAATCCGGGTTAAACACTTCTTCAGCAGACTGGAAACAGTTGGTGGATTCCAGGGAATAGTTACAACTCATTCGAGCGAGATTATTCGGGCCAGCGGCATAGCATTTCTCAGAGTTCTCAAAGTGGAAGAAAACTTGTGCCGCGTCGTTGACTTGCGAAAATTCCACGATGAACAGATCTCAGGCAAGGATGATGAGACACAGCGACTGTTTAGTTTCCTCTATGGAATCAACTTCTCTGACATCTTGTTTGCTGACAAAGTCATAATGTACGAGGGCGACACTGAGCGGATGTATATCCAAGCGTTGATTCAGTCCAGAGAGGACTTGGCTAGTCTCCGCGCTCAATACATCTCCTATGTCCAGGTGGGCGGGGCCTACGCACACGTTTACAAGCCGCTCGTCATCGATACACTTCGCCTAAAGACCGTGATCATCACGGATCTTGATTATGAGAAAGATAGCCAAACGAAGACTCCGGAGGAAATAAGTCCTCTCGCTACCACCAACTCAACCCTGACCAACTTTTTTGGAGAAGAGGTTGAAGGCAAGCCACAGCCGCCAACTGTAGGCATGCTCTATGAACTAGTTTCAGAGGAATCCGGTGTGGTTTCAATCGGCGCGGAGAGCATCGGAGCGGTAGCCTTCCAGACAGGCAAAGACGGGTACGCCCGTACATTCGAGGAGGCCATTTTGTGCACCTTCTTGGGCATGCCTGTTTGGGAGACGAAGCCGCGCACCGAGTGGCGGAAATACAGGGATGATTCTTTCCTCAAGTATTGGGTCCCATTGAAGAACGAGACACCAGACATTCGCGCGATCGTCGCATCTACATCTAACGGCAAGACTGATTTCATGTACTCGCTTCTATTGAAGAAGAGCTTCCACGAGGTAGTGCCACCGTACATATCTGCTGCTCTGAAGTGGCTGGCAGAATGAGTGACCTGAAACTTATCAATGCACCCGCCGGTAGCGGCAAGAGTACTGAGATCAAGGCTCGAGTCAATGCATGGGCGATGGAACATCCGCTCGACAAGTTGCTCTGCGTGACCTATACCAATCGAGCCGCGAATGAACTCAAACAAGGCATTTCTAGCCCGAGTATTGATGTGCAGACGATTCACTCGTTCATGAACTCGTTCTCGAAATCTTTATTCTCTGCTCCGGAAATCGTCGAGTACTATTTTGAAACCTATGGCGAAGCGATCCGGGCCAGGATTGAGAACGCCGAGGGCGATTCTCGAATAGAGGAAAGCAACGCCAGATATCGGGAGAAAATAAACGACCCCCTTACCTACGAAGCGATAGTCCAATCTGTCAGCTTTCTGAAGTACAACGAAACTCCCTTCAACACTCTCTATCGCGGGGGCTTGTCGCACGATGATCTTCTGTCATTCATCGCACTTGCAGCACGGAAGTTTCCAGCAATTTACAAACGGATCAGCACCAAGTATCGACAGATAATCATCGACGAGTACCAGGATACAAACGTCGACGTTCTTGAGTTCTTCATCGCGACAGCTCGTTCATCTCCATCGCTGGGCCTTCACCTTTACGGTGACCGAATGCAGCAAATCTACCGATCAGACCCGAGCCGATTCCAAGAGATCATCCAGAACTTCGATATTGAGAAACGCGAAGTCAAGAACTTCCGCTCGTCCGAGGCGATTGTGACCGTGCTCAACAACATCTACGACGATGAAAACTTCACACAGGTTTGTGCAACGGGGGTTGTCGGATCCAAGCCAAGAGTGCACATCACCAACTCAGTGCACGAGCTGGAGGAGAAACTCGCTGATGAGTCCACAATCGTTCTAACTGTGCATAACTCATCGATCTTCAGGTCGATAGGAGCTTTAGAGCTATTTAGAGGAATCCAATCGCTACCTGAGCACGGATACAACACGCAGTACCCGGCAGCAGACGTCTTGACAGAGAAGGATCGCGAAAAGATTCCAAACGCTCTCATCCGTCTTCTCTACGGGTTACTAGACCTTGAGGACTACCACGGGGAACGTAAGATCGGCACTCTGATTCAGGAACTAAGAAAGCACCCAAAGGAGTTTGGGCTAATTGCGTTCTCGACACACCGTGACAAGAGCAAGTTATCGGGAGAACTCGAATCGTTGTTCTCTACGATGAGAGACCCAACGTCGTCGATCCAAAGTATCCTCGAGAAGCTCGCTGTCCTTGAGCTGGAGAAGCCCGCAAACATAGATGGTTTCCTAGAAGACGAGGCCTACCAAGAGATTCTCGCCATACCGTTTCTGCAGGTGCGCAACACACACGAGTATCGGCTAAACCCAACACGCTCAACACAACACGGTGTTAAAGGCGAAGGTCACGACAAGGTGATCTTCATCGCCGAAACAAGCCACAGCACACCGATGGTTGGAATGAAAAGGCTCTTTGAACTTTGGCCCAAGTATGCCTTTACCCTCCAGGAACTAGAGGAGTTCTTAGCCACAGTTGACGTGCAGTTTAGAGGCGCAATTGAAGAAATTGGGGCGGATATCTCTAAGCTCAAAGCGCCTGAGTACGCGCCATACAACGACGCCACCGTACTCGTCGCAAGCAGAATCTCTGAAACTCTCAGTTCTTCCCGACTGTTCGCCGAGCTATACGGGGAGGCCTATGCGAAGTTCTTAGCGAGGCCGAACGTGTCTAACGCGAAGAGCCTTTTTAAGACTTCTCCTATTGACGGTCTCCTCTCGGCCTACAAACTTTTCTATGTCGGGTGTTCAAGGGCTCGTTCGGAACTCGATGTGATTGTTTCGACCGGAGAGATTGCTGACGTCGAAGCTATGTCTGCGAAGTTTCAATCTCTTGGCTTTGAAGTCCATTTTGCCGACGCAGTATGAGAGACCTATTATCTGAGATCGTGTTCTTTGGGATAGACCAATGCGGAGCACAATCAGGAAAAGCCCTCCATGGGGCAGGTAAGGGGGTCGAAGCGGTCGGTTCACAGCCAGAAATCTCTACGCTTATTGATCGGCTGAGCCGTTAACGTGTTCGGATCGTCACCCCATGCTTGCGCAAATGTAGCGACACCGTTGTCGGTGACACTTCATACCGTTTCCCGATCGTGGCTAATGACTGCCCAAGCTCATATGCTTCAATCATCTGCCGAACGACAGCCTCGGTGGGAGAAAACGTCCGCATTGGTATGTTGTGGCGCTTGAGCACACCACCGATACAGTTCCTACTTCGCCCGAGTCGTTTGGCGATACTTCCAGTCGACTCACCACGTTGGTAGGCTGCGATGATCTCTGCTGCCTCTGGTTTTCGGACGGCACGGTATTGACACTTACTCTTACTTGCCTCATACTCTGGGGCAGGATCGCCAGAGACCTCAATGTTCCGGTTTGAAGGCATCACCACCAGATACTCGCTTAGGTGCTGGAGTTTGTTTGTGTGGCAGGAGAACAGTGCCACCCTCAGATCCACCATGTGATGAGTCGGGACATAGGCGACAGGTGAGTCGCGTCTTGAGTTGTCCTTTACGACTGCCTCTGGGTCTGGTTCCGGCACCGGTGAACAGTCACTCATCAACACGACGAATACGGACAACAAGGCAACAGCTGCACTGCGCATGACTCTCCATATGATGACGATGGCTCTCATCGTAGGTCGGCGTCTGTGAGCTTGCTTACCGCATCGTGCCAGGTATCTCTTCGAACTGGAGGCCTGCAATCTGCGCTCGCCACGACGAGCTGGAGGACATCTGACGCTCAAACTAGGATCGAAACATGAATGGAAGCATCGAAGCTCCCTCGCGCGAGGCACGGTTCGTAGAGCAAGATGCTGCCAATCTTCTCGCAGAGGGGTTGCCGATCGACCTCAGGCCTCATGAAGCCAGAGCCTATGCTGAACGATGCCGAGCCACTGTTGATGCTCTTGGCCCGGGAGACTCACTGCTGGTGGTCAAGCTCATGACTGCGAGG
>JBBAFK010000112.1:0-3999 GCA_041655455.1 Leucobacter sp.
CTCGTGCACCCAAGTACCGGAAAGCACCAACGCAGCGCAGTGCGGTCCCCACCCCGAGGCCCCGAACACGGCATCGCGATTCACCGTGTACGAGAATGCCGACGCGCTGGCCGACGCGTTCGATCAGTTCGTAAGCGGAACAACAGTTTTGGTTTGCCCCGGCGGCTACCAGTCCCCCGGCCCCTGGCGGCGCAACGCAGCACCGTCGATTGCCGTCGGCACCCTGGTATGCGGCACCAGCCCCCAGGGACACCCCCGCGTCGCATGGACCCTCGACAGCGAACATCTCTTAGCTGCAATCGAATCCGAACCCAATGGGCCAGCGCTTCCACAGCTATACCAATGGTGGTCGACCCATTCCTGAGGAGACCGCGCGCCACGCTTCCGGTGCCGTTTCGTGAGGGGCTGTCTGCATCCAGGCCGGTGCTAAGCCCCTCGGCAACACCTGACACTCATCCCCGCTGAGGCAGCGTCTGCAGACGCATCGCAGCCCCGTCGATTGCCGTCGGCGCTCTGTCGGCGGTACCGCCAGGCCGGACTCCGATGCCTACCACGGTTTCCCGGAGTTCACGGGCGAGGCTGGAGAACTACCTGCGCCGGAACTCGCGATAGCCCGCGTAGCACGGTTGCTGCTGGAGCCGAGATCGATCGCACGACGATAAGTGCGTCCTTGTGGCGGTGGTGGTGGCGCACGCGGAACATCTGCTCATGGTGTCCGACGCGATTACGGATACGGCGCAGCCGCTCCAGTGCTGCGCTCAGCGCGTACCCTTGTTCGACGGGGGCTGGGACCGGGTGGAGTGGAGAATGCCGTGACCATTGGTGGTTTTGCCACACCGCGGGCAGGCCAGGGAAAGCCTTGCTTGTCGCGTTAATCCATAGATTTTCGTGCTTGGAGTGCCCTGACGTGAAGCCCCGGCGTCGCTGCTCGCTAGGGGGGTCGTTGGGCAGCAGGTGCACTAGATTCCCAAAGGTCAGCTGTGCCACCAGGTCATCGTGACAGACTGGCGCACCGTGTCGGGGATGAGGCCCGAAATCCGGATCAGTGACGTTGCGTCCTTGCGCGGCGCGTGTTGCGTCCCTGTGCACGGTGCTTAACGTGCGCTCTCCTAAGATGCTGCGTAACGGTGCCGCCGGGTTCGATAACCAATCCGGGCCGTGGCCCTGCGCGGTATTCCACTTGCGCAGCTCGATGTCCAGCGCATGCCGCACGATCATCTCGACGTAGGCCAGCACCTCATACCACGCTGAGCACATTCCGACCTGCCACACGTACAGCGATGCGATGGCGTCAGCGCTGGGGGCGGTGGTCAGGCCGCCGGCCGTCCAGAAGTCCCGGTAGGGCTCCAGTCGCGCTGGCGGCAGCATTGCAGTGATCCGACGCGGCATGCTCAGACCCTACAAAGAGCGAAGCGCCCCAGCCCTACGGCCTGGAGCGCTCGCTGTAATAACGACCCATCCTGTGGGCACGTTTTCCGCTTCTCAGGATAGCAGCCGCAACGATAAAAGTGCCAGCAGCGAGATCAGAGGGGGGCGGTAATTCAAGTTCAGGGGCGCAGTCGGTCAGGACGGCGGCCTGACGCCCACCCCTGCTGCGGCAATGCCTGCATCTTCTGCGCCAACGTTGCTTGCAACCCGCCCGCCCTGTTGGCGTCATCGATAATTGCGCACCCCAAATACCCGACCAGGTCAGGGTCCATCTCCCCTGATTCGGCCACGCCGGGAGCCAACACGGCGGCGACATGCACCGCAAAGTCCACCACCCCAGGCTGTAGAACGCGATTGCTTGCCGCCGGCGACACCACCACCGCGGACACGGTGACCGACGTCCGGTCAGCGTTCAACAGATTAGGATGAATGTGGTCGCGCTCGACTCCCTTGGCCAGCGTGCACACCACCGCAGGTACTACCTCGCAGAACCAGAACCGGCCCGGTACCGATGACCGCAGCCGGCCGCGCACCTCCAGTTCAACCGGTAGATGCGCCGCGAAGTCGGTGGTCGGGAACCCCCGCAGACTGTGCAGGACGAGTCGGTGCACAGCCCAGACGCTAGCACCACCCCTGCTCGGAACGCGACAACTGTTCACGCACTGACTGACTATGACTTATAGTGCTGCGTATGAAACACCGGGGAGAGCGGCCGTCCGCCCAGGCGGATGCATCAGTGTCGCGGCGGCAGAAGACTCTCAGAACCCTTCACCGCCTGCGGCATCTTCTTGCACTCGGCGGCATCGGCCTGTTGACGGGATGCCAACTGCCTGCGGTGTCCGGGCAGCCTCCCGGCGAGGGTGCCAGCTACCCCGCGCAGCCCACCACGGACGTTTTGACCGGGCCCGTGGCCGTTGCCCGCGTGGTCGACGGTGACACGGTATGGGTCAAGACCGAAGGCGGCGAGAGCAAAATTCGCTTGATAGGGGTGGACACCCCGGAGCTCGTCGACCCGCGCTTGTCCGAGGTGGAGTGCTTCGCCCGTGAAGCGTCGGACTACACCAAGAGCACGCTCACCGGGCAACTGGTTTATCTCGAAAGCGACCCCACTCAGGACAGCATTGATCGCTACGGCAGGCGCCTGGCCTACGTCTGGACCCTTGACGGCCGACTGCTCAATTTCGACCTGATCAACGAGGGTTACGCCACCGAATACACCTACGGCACGCCGTACCGCTACCAGCAGCGATTCCGCGATGCCGAGGCCGCCGCTGCCGCCCAGGAGCGCGGTCTGTGGAGCCCGAAAACTTGTGCAGCACAACGGTGACGCCCGGTGAAGCGCCTCGAGCATGGTTGTCTAAACACCACCATTTGGGTAGGATGGAGGGACACCACCCCCGATCCTCGTCATCGTCACATTCGGCTTTGTCCTGGACCGCCGCAGAACGGAGAGCCCTACAATGAGCACTATGACGACCGCGCCTAAGGTGAGTCCGCTTGGCCACGATGACGCCGTGGCTATGGCGGTCACCGCAAGCGCCCTGGCCGGCCACGACCCGTCCCCGGCCGCGCTGGAACTGCTGGAGCGCATCGGTCGCGGAGAACTCACCGTTGACGAAGCGGTGGCCGAGGTCATTGCAGAATTCAGTCGCCCCGCCGAGTAGGTGAATTCCTACACCAAGTGGGGCGACTACTTCTGGCCGGATGCGCCGGACGTGCTGCGCAATCGCCTCCGCATCAAAGACAACTACGAACTAGGAGAAGCAGAGAGTCGCATCTCCCTGCTTCGGATGTACCAGATCGTCGCTGAAGACCCTCAACCTGACACGATCGACCTCGATCACTACTGCGGTGTGCACCGACGAATCTTCGGTGACGTCTACGACTGGGCTGGCACACCTCGCACAGTTCCCGAACGGGCGATGACCAAGAACTGGCGCGACGTCGTCAACCATGCCCCCGACGACCGCATGGCGCCGTGGGTGACCTACCGCTACTATCCGGGCCCAGAGGTCGCCGGCCGCGCGGGCTCGCAGTTCACTATGATGAACTTTGAGCTTGCACAGACGAAAAACCAGGCACCGCAACAGTTCATCCCCCTGCTGGCCCGCTTCTGGGGCGGCCTTGATGCGATTCATCCGTTTCGTGAGGGCAACACGCGGAGTCAAACGATTCTGTTTCACCAAGTGTGTCGGAAGCATGGCTACGAACTGGACAATCAGGAACTGTTCAACCGCCGCGAGGAGTTCATCGGCGCCCGCTTCCACGGCCATGCCACGGGGCAATACGGACGGCTGACGGCGCTGCTGCTCGACACGGTACGAGTCCGCGAATCTGAACAACTCAGCGACCAGGAACACCAGTGGGCGCGGTCCCTGCTGCGCTCTGCCCGGGGGCAATCGGAGCCAGGACTCGAACTCTAGGGCGGTGGCTGTTAGCCCTTTCGGCCGTCTAAGCCTGGATGCACCGATTGGGTAGCGGTCTGGGGTGGGTCGTAACGGCGAAATGCCCTGTCGTGGTGGGAGAATGAGATTTCTTGAGGATCTTATTCAGCCACTACGAAGGGCATCT
>JBBAFK010000113.1:0-3315 GCA_041655455.1 Leucobacter sp.
AAGCAAGCGCGCTCGCACATTTGCCTTCAGGGAAGTACGCGGCGAACGCGGCCTGGCTGGTGCTTGCGGTCATCGCGCACAATCTCACCCGGGCTGCTGCCGTGATCGCTGACCCGGCCGGGAAACTGGTCAAGTCCCGTGGAGTGGTGTAACCGTTTCGTGATCCTTCAAGGTTGTGGGGCTAGTTTTCGTTGTGGTCGTGGATGCTGGCGGGGAGATCGTTCGCGGCGACGTAGTGCCGCCCAGTAGTTCGGGCATCGGTGCTCATGCTGCGGCCTCGAGCTCGGGAAGAGCATGGTGCTCGATCGTTTCGGTGTCTACGAGCGTGAGGCGGCACCTCGCGAGGACGTCAAGACCGAGGTAACGGCGTCCCTCAGCCCATTCGTCGGACTGTTCTGCAAGGACCGCCCCGACGAGCCTGATGATCGCGTCGCGGTTTGGGAAGATCCCAACAACATCAGTGCGACGGCGAATCTCGCGGTTCAGGCGCTCGTTTGGGTTATTCGACCAGATCTGCTGCCACACATCTTTCGGGAACGTAGTGAACGCGAGGATGTCAGCCCGGGCAGCATCGAGGTGGTCGTGCACTTCGGGGAGCTTGCCCTCGACGTAGTCCAGGAGCCGATCGAACTGCGCCTCAACACTTGTCCCATCAGGCTGGTCGTACACGGAATGCAGCATCGCTTTCACCGCCGGCCACATGCTCTTCGGGGTCACTGCCATCAGGTTCGCGGCGTAGTGCGTGCGGCACCGTTGCCACGACGTCCCAGGGAAGTTCGCGCGCATCGCTTCAACGAGGCCAGCGTGCGCGTCAGACGTGATCAGCTTCACGCCGGTGAGGCCGCGCGCAACGAGGTCTGCGAAGAACGCGTTCCACGCCATCGTGGTCTCCACGGTCGCCACTTGCATCCCCAGGACTTCCCGATGCCCGTCAGCGTTCACCCCGGTCGCGACGAGCACCATGGTGTTGGTCACCCGCCCGCCCTCACGCACTTTCATCGTGAGTGCGTCGCACGCGACGAACGTGAACGGGCCGGCCTCACCTAACGGCCTCGTGCGAAACTCACGCACATGCTCGTCCATATCGGCGGCCATTCGGGAGACCTGCGACTTCGACAGGGAATGGATGCCAAGGGTCTTCACGAGTTTGTCCATCCGCCTCGTTGAGACGCCAGCGAGGTAGGCGTCAGCGACGACGGTGATCATCGCCGCTTCTGAGCGTTTGCGTCGTTCGAGGAGCCACTCGGGGAAATACGTGCCTGAGCGGAGCTTCGGGATCGCGACATCCACGGTTCCCACACGCGTATCGAGTTCACGGGTGCGGTATCCGTTGCGAGAGTTGAGGCGCTCGGGAGAGGGTTTGCCGTACTCGGCGCCGCAGACCGCGTCGGCCTCTGCAGAGAGGAGCGTGTTGATCATGGTTTGGAGCAGAGTACGCATCAGGTCAGGAGACGCGTCGCCCAGAGCGTTGGCGAGGACAGTGGCAGGGTCGACAATAGAGGGAGTGGTCATCGGTGTGACACCTTTCGAGTGGGATGTGAGAGTTTCCTCGAAGGAAGATCCCGGTGGCCACGCTTACGTTTGCTGGCCGGGATCGTTACACCACTCTACGGGGCACTACTAAAGGGAGAAACAAAATGAGTGCATACTGTCCCGAATGCAACTGGGTTGGCGACGAAGGCGACTACCCACCATGCCCAAGTTGCGGTGATAACCAGCCCAGAAAACGCAAGTAGTCAAATGACGAGGTGGCGTGGGCACCTCGTCATCCAATGCTCGATGTCGTTGACGATGAACGTGCACGAACGAAGGTACGTGCTTCAGCGACCTTGGAGCCTTTAGCCGCGAACCTCCCATGCCGTAGGTGGCGTACCTCTGCGCTTGTTCATGGCTATCTTTACCCTCGCTGGCGTTCTAGCTTTCGTTCGCGCTTGTCTTCCGCTCGCGATTTGTGAAGCCCGATCCCTTGCCTCCCAGTCGGGATTCTCTGGCGGCGGCTTCACCGCAGACTTCTTCGACCCGTGACATGTTCTAGCGGTTGACTCGTTTACGTGTTCAGAAATCCAGTTCTTGCCGTAAACGGGTTGGCTGATCCCGCAGACTGAGCAGGTGCCTTCGGCGTCGGACACCCCTCTTGATCGCTTCACAGGGTTCAGGCGACGGGAGGGAGATGTGCGTTTCGCTGGCATTTTTAAGACTCACGGAAGACGATGATTGCGCTGCCGTTCCAGCACTCGGTCCCGAGGTCATACTTCTCGAGATATTCCTTTATCGGACCGTGATCTATTCCGTCTTGAACGAAGTGAACTGCCCATGGGTAGGCCCCCTCGTAAATGATTGACCAGCTCCGCTCCGAAAGGTGGCCCGGCGGGTATGCGGAAGGACCGTATTTCCCCTCTGGAGCTTCGGGAGGCACAGTCATCCCTGTTCGCCAGTCCCATTCGTTGTTGATGTAGTTCCTGACGAGGGGAACGAGACCCTCTGCCAGCTCACGCATTTCGAGGTCTTCTGGTATCTGAGATTCACCTTTGGTCATAGTCCAGATAGTACGAAGAGATCCGTGCGTAAATCAAGGCGTTAACTAGGAAAAGTCAATGTTTCGCATTTGACTGAGGGCTTCACTCCGCAACCGGGGGGAAAGTAGGTCAACGGCTTGCCGTCAATTGATGGTCGGAGCGCCGCAACGCCCAGATGGGCCATGCGCGTAATGATGCCTGGTCGTCATCGGAGAGCCCGGCATAGAGGTCGTCTGCTTCTTCGCTATCGCAGAGCAATACGGAGCAGCAGAACGCCACTTTGTCCGACTGATCGACTTCGGATCGTATTGCGGCGCGGCGGAGCGCACGAATCTGGAGGCGATGGTGATCATTTAGCTTGCCTCTCCGTTCGAGTAACTGCCATCGATTAATCATGTGGGAAGGTAGCTCTCCTTCTCTCTCGATGAGCCAGTCATTGAGTCGTCCAGCGACATCCAGGAACTCCTTGCGGCGCTCTTCGACCGTGTCGGCTGCCCCTATAAGCTTCAGGACCATGTGGTTGGCTCGAGTTGAGGTTTCTGGGTAATCAAATATTTCAGCGTAGGCTTCAACAACCCGTTCTAGGTTGAGGTTGAGAGTAAAAGGGAGACGCTCTTCGTCGATGACGTCGTAAGGCGTAATGCGAAAGATTTTAGATTCAGGACTGTCTTCGTCCTCCACCATGTAGAACTGCCGGGCGAGATCGGGGGAGAAGAGGCTTAGGTACTTCCAGTTCCCGGTGCTCTCATCCATAACCAAAATCAGCTCAAGGAACCAACGCCCGATTGGCTGAAGCACC
>JBBAFK010000114.1:0-3294 GCA_041655455.1 Leucobacter sp.
TGTTTCCGGCCTGACACGCCGCGCGTGATGCGCGGCGGGGAAGGTGCCGTGATGACTACGACACTGGACGTTGTGAGTCCGAAGAAACACCAGAATGATGACCGATCCGCGGAGGCCGCTGCGGCTGCCGAGTTGGTCCGGTTGGCCAAGGAGCAGGGCCTTGCTCTGACAGGGCCGGACGGACTGCTGAAGCTGTTCACGAAGAACGTGCTCGAGACAGCGTTGAACGAGGAGCTGACCGAGCACCTCGGCCACGAGAAGAACCGTGCAGGCGCTGACCGTGTCAACACGAACGTGCGCAACGGAACCCGGCCCAAGACAGTACTGACCGAAGCGACCGGTCAGGTCACGATCGAGGTGCCAAGGGATCGTGAGGGGACGTTCGAGCCGCAAATCGTGCGCAAGCGCCAACGCCGCTTGAACGGGGTCGAGGAGATCGTGCTGTCGCTGTATGCGAACGGGCTGACCACCGGTGAGATCAGTGCGCACTTCGCCCAGATCTACGGCGCTTCGGTCAGCAAGGAAACGATCTCTCGAATCACCGACAAGGTCATCGACGAGATGAACGAATGGTCCGCGCGACCTCTGGACGAGGTTTACGCAGCGATCTTCATCGACGCAATCGTGGTGAAGATCCGCGATGGGCAGGTCGCGGACCGGCCGATCTATGCCGCGATCGGGGTGACACTGGCCGGTGAGAAGGACGTCCTCGGGTTATGGGCTGGCACCGGCGGTGAGGGGGCGAAGTTCTGGATGAGTGTCCTGACCGACATCAAGAACCGTGGCGTGCGGGACACGTTCTTCCTCGTCTGTGACGGGCTGAAGGGCCTGCCCGAGGTGGTGGGCAACGTGTGGCCGCTCACCACGGTGCAGACCTTATCTGTTCACAATGGTGGGGTCCGGGGCTTCCGGACGGCCACCTGCGCCGTGGCGGTCAGAACCTATGCAAACGAGTCACCTTCGAGGTCCAGATGCAGACCCGTTCGACCGTCGCGGGGCAGAATCGTGTATCAGCCAGCGGGAGCAGCGACACCAGCACGGTGATCGCCGAGATAAGGTTCTGACGCGAGGCTGCCACGCATCATCGGCCACCGGGTGGATTCCTTCAACACAGGAGGGACGGCCACCATGGCACGTCTTCACCATCAACCCCAACCCTCAGACATCTTCGCCGGCGTCGACTGGGGCGGCACCCAACATCAGCTGTGTCTCATCGACGCAGACGGGCAGATGCTGCAGCAACGCCGCATCCCGCATACGGTCGCGGGCGTAGACGAGCTGTGTCAGCTGCTCACCAACCAGCACGGGCTGGTCCGTGTCGCAATCGAACGCGCCGAAGGCCTGCTCGTGGAACGACTGCTCAGCCTCAACGCGGTTGAAGTCTTCTGCGTGTCACCGAAGATCTCCGCCAGAGCACGGGAACGCTATCGGCTTGCGGCGACAAAAACCGACGAGTTCGACGCATTCGTATTGGCTGACACGCTCCGCCACGAACACGGCTTCTGGCGACCCATCCGGCCTGCATCGGACACACTGATGCAGTTGCGTGCGATCATCCGCGACCGGGAACGAGTGGTCTGGAATCAACGCGATTTGGAGAACCAGTTGCGAGCGACGATGGAGGCATACAACCCGGCCGTGTTGCACCTGTTCTCCAGCCTGGACCGCGATATCTCGCTGGAGTTCATCCGCCGATACCCCCTGCCCGCACAGGCAGCACGTGTCGGCGTGACGCGCATGGACGCGTTCATCAGGCGTGAGCACTACAGCGGACGCACCCCTGCAGTCACACTCGTCGACCGGCTCCGCCCGCACCTTCTCTCGGCCAGCGCCGGCACCAACGAGGGCAAAGCCTTCACTGCTGTCCGCTTCGCCGACCAACTCGAGCTGCTCAACCGGCACCTGCGTGACTACGACACCGAAATCGCCCGACTGCTCGCGTTGCATCCCGACACGAAAATCTTCACCAGCTTCCCCGGAATCGGACCCGTGATCGCCGCTACCCTGCTCGCAGGCATGGGCGAGGACCGGGCACGGTTCCCCTCCGCGCCCGCACTGCTGGCAGAGACCGGACTGGCTCCAGTAACCCGCGCCTCGGGACGAACCCGACAGGTTCGGTTCCGCTACGCCGCGAACAAGCGCATGCGCCACGCGATCGACTGGTGGGCGTTCGTCGCCGTCCGCGAAGACCCGGACTGGTCAGGCAACCTCTACACCACCGCCCGAGCAGCCGGTCAAGGACACCATCGAGCTCTCCGCGGAATCGGCGCGCGCTGGACACGGATCCTCTGGAGATGCTGGCAAGACCGCGTCGAATACGACCCCTCCCGTCACCCTCACCGCAACCAAGCCCTCCACTCAACAGAACCTCAACTCGTGAGCTGACCGGCCGCACCCCTCGTTGCGGATCACCAGAATGGTCGCGTCCGCCGATCGGCCCTGCCCGTCGAGCCGGTCACGATTCGACCTCGAGGTTGACAGCGGGAGTCTGCATCATCCACCTCATCCGCAACACGTTCCGATTGGCGTCGAAGAAGGACTGGGATGCCCTCAAACGTGACGTGAAGCCGATCTATACCGCCCCGAACCCGAACGCCGCCCGGGCCGCGCTCGAAGACCTCGATGAGAAGTGGGGGAAGAAGTACGGGGCGATCATCCGCCTGTGGGAATCCGCGTGGGAGGAGTTCATCCCGTTCCTGGACTACGACGTCGAGATCCGCCGAATCATTTGCAGCACCAATGCGATCGAGTCCCTCAACGCCAGATATCGTCGCGCAGTGCGCGCCCGGGGTCATTTCCCGACCGAGCAGGCCGCGCTGAAATGTCTGTATCTTGTCACTCGTAGCCTCGATCCCACCGGTCGCGGCCGCACCCGATGGACGATGCGGTGGAAGCCCGCTCTCAACGCGTTCGCCATCACCTTCGCCGACCGCTGGCCGGCCGCCGAGACCTACTAATGAAAACCGCCGGAAACACCGTTACTGAAATAGTCCCCGGCGTGAGCCCGGTCTTGGTCTCGATGTTGTCGAGGTACGCCTGGAAGGACATGGGGTGAGTCTATGCGTGTGGCCCCTGCGGACGACAGGCCTTCGGGTGGCGCGCGGCGCGCGGCGGCGTTGAATGGGTGCAACTCGATTCCGTGGGTGGCGCGGCGGATGGCGGGTACGTTTACCCACGACTTCAAGCTGCCCGCCTACGGCGCGGAGCTTTGACGCGTGAGGGAGCGACGGGAAGACTGGCGGACACTGGTGCGGGGCGACGGGAGTGGTATGAGCGGGGCGCGGAAGAGGCGGT
>JBBAFK010000115.1:0-3258 GCA_041655455.1 Leucobacter sp.
CCGATGTCTGCGCGTGATATCCTCGGGAGGTTGAGTTCTCCGGAACTCGGCAGTACTCGCGCGAGTGGCGGAATTGGTAGACGCGCTGGCTTCAGGTGCCAGTGCCCGCAAGGGCGTGGGGGTTCAAGTCCCCCCTCGCGCACACGAACGAAATGGCCCCTGACCTGGGATTCTATCTCTCGGGTCGGGGGCCATTCGTGTTGGAAGTGCTAGAAAAAGTGCTAAGCGCGGATCCGGAAGGATCGTAAGACGCCAACGACGGTGACATTCAGGGCTTCCTCGGGCTGAGGTGGAGATTTGTCCTTCGCGCGTTGAAGGGGCGGTTCATCGGCTCGTCCCCTGCGCGTGGTGCAGGTCACGGTGCCATGCGTAGACATGTGACGGTGTCGAGCCCCGGTGCGAGTGCGACCGCTGTGCTGGGGTCGGTTGTTTCCTGGAGTTTTCTGCGGCGCGCGCGGGTTTGGTTGAACCTGTGAGGCGTACATGTTGGGGGCGTAACGTCGGGTTATGGATACGCAGACACGAACGAGCGGTGCAGATACCGCGACGCTGGGCCTGGGATCGGTGCTGGTGGGTTCGTTGCCTGCGGCGCTGATGACTGATGAGGCCCCGGATCGTTACACGGTGGAGGCGGTGTTCACGCGCCGCCCCGATCGGGACGAGATCACGGAGATCCTGGGGAGCGAGACGCGGGAACGTCTCGCGAAGGCTGGGTACTCGACTGTCGAGGTGACGATCTCGGATCGTCGCTTGGAGATCGCGAACACGAATCTTGAGGAGTTGCGCGACGGTCTCGGCGGCGTGCTCGCTGACCGCCTGGCGGAGATCAGCGAGGGTGTCCGTGCGAAGCAGGATGCGGCGGCGGTCCGGTTCCGGGAGGCGGCTGCGGGTGAGCATGACAGAGCGGCCTCTGTCGCGGCTCTCGCGGAGTCGGTGACGTTCCGCACCTCCGAGAGACGAGTGCCTGAGCCGGATCGGCGTGCCGTGGCGACCGACGATCGTGCCCGTATCGACGACTGGACTGACGAGGGTGGTCACGGGCGTTGATGGCGTCCGTGGCCGTGGGATGTGGGGCGCATCATGGGTGGGTTTCGTTCGACCACACCGCGCTCGGTGGATCGGCGGAGCGGCAGGGCTGGGAGTGAGTTCACGGCCCTGGCGAAGACGATCCGGGATCGGGGGTTGCTGCGTCGCCGGTATGGGTATTACTGGTCGAAGCTGATCGGTCTGCCGCTCGTGCTCGCCGGCGGGCTGTTGGTGTTCGTGTGGATCGGTGACACGTGGTGGCAGTTGTTCACGGCGGTGTTCTTGGCGGTGGTGTTCACGCAGATCGCCTTTCTCGGGCATGATTCGGCGCACCGGCAGATCTTCGTTTCGGGCAAGTGGAATGACTGGACAAGTCTCGTGCTCGGCGACCTGCTGGTGGGGATGAGCTATGGATGGTGGCAGCACAAGCACACCCGTCACCACGCGAATCCGAACAAGCTGGGGTCTGATCCCGACATTGAGTTGCCGGTGATCGTCGTGGCCCCGGAGCGTGCCGCGCCGAGAGGGCGGGTTCTGTCGTGGTTGCGCTCGCATCAGGGGATCTTTTTCTTCCCGGTCCTGCTCCTGGAGGGCGTCTCGCTGCATGCGTCCGGGGTGCGTCGGGTGGTCACGCGCGGTCCGTTGAGCAGGCGATGGGTCGAGGTCGGGTTCCTCTTGGTCCGTCTGGTCGGTTTCCCGGTGCTCGTCTTCGTCGTGCTGTCGCCGGGCATCGCGTTCGTGTTCCTCGCGGTGCAGCTCGGGCTTTTCGGGTTCTACATGGGCGTCTCGTTCGCCCCGAACCACAAGGGGATGCCGATCGTGCCGCGCGATGCGAGCTTCGACTTCCTGCGCCGCCAGGCGATGATGAGCCGGAACGTCCGCGGCGGTCGTCTGCTTGACACGGCGATGGGCGGGTTGAACTATCAGATCGAGCATCACCTCTTTCCGTCCATGCCGCGTCCTCACCTGCGCAAGGCAGCGCCCATCATTGCCGCGTACTGCCGGAGCCATGATGTGCCGTATGTGCAGACGGGGCTGCTGGCGTCCTATGCGATCATCGTGCGGTACATCAACCGTGTCGGGCTCGGGGAGCGTGACGTGTTCACCTGCCCCCTGGTCGATCAGCGCCGCTACATCACCGCAGTCCCGCAGTGAGCACGCACGACCACCCGGTAGCCGGGCGAGGGCACGCCGCCGTCGTCTACAACCCTGTGAAGACCCCGCTGGAGCGGCTTCGCCCCGTGGTCGCGGAGTATGAGGTCCAGCACGGCTGGGAGCAGACGCGCTGGTACGAGACCCACAGCGACGACGCGGGCCGGGCCGCCGCGGAGCACGCTCTCGCTGCTGATCCGGCGGTGGTGATGGTCGCGGGCGGCGACGGCACGGTCCGAGCCGTCGCGGAGGTGATGCAAGGGACGGGCATCCCGGTCGCGCTGGTTCCCCTGGGCACCGGCAATCTCCTCGCACGTGATATCGGCGCGCCGCTCAACGACATCGCCGCCTGCGTCTCCGTTGCCTTCGCAGGTGAGGACCGGTCCGTGGATGTCGGGGTGGCTGAGCTCGAGGACGAGAGCGGCGCCCGGCGTTCGCATACGTTCATGGTCATGGCCGGCATCGGACTGGATGCGGAGATGGCGGAGAGCACGAGCGCCATCGCGAAGAAGCATCTCGGCTGGTTCGCGTATGTCACACCGATCGCCCGCTCGGTCATCGCGAACAAGCTCTTCCATCTCGACTACCGAATCGACGGAGGGGGGGTGAGGTCGACGCGGGCGCACACGGTGATCGTCGGCAACTGCGGAACCCTTACCGGGAACATGCTCCTGATCCCCGCTGCGATCATCGACGACGGGCTGTTGGACGTCGTGATGATGCGCCCGACAGGACGCTTCGGGTGGGCGCGGATCGGAACCCGCCTCACCCTGCAAGGCCTCGCCCGCCGCTCCCCGCTCAGCCGCAAGATCCTCCAGCAGACACCCGACCTCCACGCACTCGCCTACGTCCAAGGAACCCGGTTCGAAGCCCGGTTCGACGCCCCTCACCTCATCGAACTCGACGGCGACAGCTTCGGCCACATCACCCGTGTCCGCGTCAGCGTCCGCCCGGGCGCCCTGCACGTGCGCGTGCCGGCCCAAACGAACTCGGTGGAGAAGGGCACCGCCGCCCGGCAGCGGCCGTCACGCCTTTAGAAACCCCGACGCCACGGCAAGGGAGGTGGACCGCGCCCCGTGC
>JBBAFK010000116.1:0-3235 GCA_041655455.1 Leucobacter sp.
CGGTGCGGGAAGCGGCCAGTGGGAGCCCATCTGCCCCGCACGGATCTTCCAGTCAGCAGGGTTCACCCCGGCCGCTTTCACTTCGATCGCGAGCTCTCCAGGCCCAGGCGTCGGAGCGGGGCGTTCAACGAGTTCCTGCGTCTCGGGGCCGCCATAGGCGGCGAAGACCAGCGCTTTCGACATTATTGACTTCTCCTCGTTCTCCAGGTGAGTGACACTTACGTGGTTGCCTGTGGCGGAGCGTCTTCACCCGAAGCCTCTGCCGCATCAGCGAGTTCCTTCGTGGCATACTCCGCGTCAATTGCGTGCTCCGGAGGTGAATAGACGGTGTAGAGCACCAAAGGCTCATCGCCAGTGTTGCGGAAGTTGTGGCGAGTACCGGCCGGGACAGCGCACAGGTCGCCAGCATCAACGGTGTGCGTCTCGCCGTCAAGGTCGGCCTCTCCGCTGCCCGACACAAAACTCAGCAACTGGTCGGTGGTGTCATGCACCTCGTCGCCGATCTCCCCGCCCACCGGAATCGTCATCGCAACGAGTTGGGAATGCTTTCCCGTCCAGAGCACCTGACGAAAATTCGTGTTTGCTTTCGCGACCTCGTCGATGATGAAGTGCGTCGCCTTCTCGCCGACGCTGAAGTGCGTCGCCTTCTCGCCGACGCTGAACTGGTTCTCACTCATGTGTGTGGTCCTTTCTTAAGATGGAAGTTCGGATGAACTCTGGGCCGTGGCTGGTTCGACCGGGCGGCCTGTTTCATGTGCGGCTCGGGCGCGTTCACTCCTCGACAACGCAGTGGCTCCTTGGGTGTTGCGCAGCAGGCGCATCGCGTTGAGGATTACGATGAGCACCGATCCCTCGTGCACGAGCATGCCGATAGCCATCGTGACACCCCCTGCGAAGACCCCGACGAGCAGCACGACAACGGTGATGAGCGCGATCCAGATGTTCTGGCGCATGACGTTCACGGTGCGTTTGGCGAGGCTGATTGCTTCGGGCAGTTTCAAGAGGTTGTCGCCCATCAGGGCAATGTCTGCCGTCTCCACGGCCACCGCTGAGCCCGCTGCACCCATGGCAACACCAATGTCGGCGGTCGCGAGGGCCGGGGCGTCGTTCACGCCGTCGCCCACCATCGCGACCGTGTGCCCCTCGCGCTGCAACCGCGCGACAGCGTCGAGCTTGTCCTCGGGTAGCAACGAAGCATGGATCTCATCGATACCGACCGCCTCACCGATGGCTTCGGCGACAAGGCGCGTATCTCCGGTGAGCATCACCACCTTCTGCACCCCGCTAGCGTGCAAGCGCCTGATCATCTCGGGGGCATCCTCGCGGATCGTATCTGCGACACCGATTACGCCAAGCACGCTCTCATCGACCGCGACAATCATGGGGGTCTTTCCTGCCGCTGCCAGTTTGTTCGCAGCCACAGCCGCCCTCGCGTCGTTCACGATCCCGTACTGTTCGAGCAGCGGCACGTTACCGATGAGTACCCGCTTGCCGTGAGCGTCGGCCACGATCCCCTTGCCCACGACCGGTGTGACCGATCCCGGAAGGCCCTCGGGGGCCACTCCTTCTTCTCGTGCGGTGTCGAGGATCGGGCGGGCAAGTGGGTGCTCGGACCCTGCTTCTGCGGCGGCTGCCCAGCGAAGCACCTCGCGCCGATCCGCTTCAGGATTGAGCACAACGATGTCGGTGAGTACCGGGCGGCCCTCGGTGAGAGTCCCCGTCTTATCGACTGCGACGGCCGAGATCTTGGCCGAGGTTTCGAGGTACTCGCCGCCCTTGATGAGAATCCCGTTGCGGGCCGAGCGGCCGATTCCCGCTACGATCGCCACGGGAATCGAGATGACGAGCGCGCCCGGGCAACCGATCACGAGCAACGTGAGGCCGAGCACTACGTCACCAGAGATGAGGCCCGCCGCAAGCGCGAGTACCATCACCGCGGGCGTGTACCACTTCGAGAATCGGTCGATGAATGCCTGCGTTTTCGCTTTCGCATCCTGCGCTTCTTCGACACGGTGAATGATGCGCGCGAGCGTCGTGTCGGCTCCGATGCCGGTCGCCATGACCTGTAGGAATCCGCCCCGCGAGATCGTGCCCGCAAACACGTGATCTGACTTCGTCTTTTCGACCGGGATCGACTCACCCGTGATCGATGCCTCGTCGATCGCTCCGGTGCCTGACACGACCTGCCCGTCGACGGGAACTTTCGCTCCGTTCTTTACGAGCACGATCTCGCCCATGCGCACCTGATGTGCGGCGATCTCGACCTGCTCACCGTCGCGCATCACGACTGCAACGTCGGGGGCCACCGCGACCAACTCAGCGAGCGCTGCACGGGTCTTGTTCATCGTGCCGGCTTCGAGTGCGTGACCGATCGCGAAGAGGAACGTCACGGCGGCAGCTTCCCAGAAGTTGCCGATGAGTGTCGCGCCGATCGCTGCAATCGATACGAGCAGGTCGATACTGATGAACTTTACGAGCAGTGCCCGGACGGCCTTCACGACGATTCCGTACCCCGCGACAATTGCTGCGGCGAGCATGAACGCGTTCGCAAGGGTAAACACATGACCAGAACCGTGGGCGTGTTCGCCAGCGTCGATCCACCATTGCGGACCGACCGTGACGTTCCAGCTGCCGCCGAAGAGCTTTTCGACGCCGAACGACACGAGAATGAGGAGGCCCGAGACAACGGGAATGAACCAGTTGCCATACCGCCACTTACGGAACGCGTTCACGAATGTGCCGCCTTTCGAATTGGTGAACTTAGTGCGTGAGGAGCCGTTTGGCTAGAACGCGGAGGCCTTCGACTTATAGCCGGCCTTATCGACAGCAGCAATGAGATCGTCGACGGAACTTCTTGTCTCATCGTGGTCGATCTCAACGCGACCCGAGGCGAAGTGCACCGTCACGTTCTCGACGCCATCGAGCTTGCCGACCTGCTTCTCGATCTTGGTCACGCACGACGGGCACGAGAAACCCTCGGCGCGCAGCAGAGTGTGGGTGGTGTCAGTAGCGTTCGCCATGATGAGTCCTTTCGCTTCACCCCGAAACGGGGATCGACCAGGAGCTTCCTGGCCTTCACGACCCAGACTATTGTGTTGACAGAGCCTCAGCCTTGACCTAGATCAAGTCGTGCTCGGAGCTCCTCTCTGTGACTCACCAGCTACTTGGGTGCTGTGAGTCGCTTCTTGGTTGATCTGCTGGGCGCCATGAAGGTCTACAAGACCGAACTGATCCG
>JBBAFK010000117.1:0-3059 GCA_041655455.1 Leucobacter sp.
ACTCCCCAAATTCTAGTTCAGCACGCCTGAGACTGAGCCTTGGTTAGACGGTGCGCGCGAGCGGGAGGGCTGCGGCGGTGAAGGCTTGGGCCTGTTGCCCGACAAGGCGACGGGTTTCACAGGATGCTTGGATCGCGGCCTGCTCGACCGCGGAGACGGCCGCCTCGAGGTCATCTTGTGTGGGGGCTGAGATGTTGATGAGGCCGGTGTAGCGCAGGATGCCGTGCCCGGAGGTGAGATCGGCTTCTTGTTGGAGCACGTCATGGTATTCAGCAGTTTGTCCGGCGTCTTCGATCTGCCCGATCTTCTGCCGCTGCGCCGCGTCACTGATGTATTCGGTCTTCTTCTTCCGAATATCCCGAGCCGCCTGATCCGACCTGATCGGAGTACACACCAGCGAGAAAGAGCGTTGAATACCCGTCGAGAGCAGTATCGGGGCAAGGAACCCCGGATAGACCAGTGAGCGTGGCCATTCGCTGATCCACAACACCGCATGATGCGCAGAGTCCGACCGCAGCTGGTCCCAAGTTTCGGTGACCGCGACCGGACCCGCGGTGGCAAGATCACGGCCCAGGTCACCATGACGCTCCAGCGTCGCGGCGATAGCCGGGTCATAGGCGCTGCGCAGGATGACGGCGATCTCACCAGGGGTGAGCCATTCTGAGGGGGTGAGGTCTGCTGCGCGCAGCGCGGCGACGAGGGTGGTCATTTCCTGCCGAAGCACCGCGGCAGCCCCACGTAGGCCGCCGCCTGCGGTGCGGATTTGCCGGGCCGCGGTTCGGATATCGAGCGCGAGCGACAAGGTGGTGGCATGGCGTTCTCCGGCGGGGCCTGCCCGTTCGATGAGTTCGGCATAGGTGGTCGCTGTCCATGAGTCGTCGTGGTGGCCGTGGGTGGCCCACCATTCGGCAAGCCCTGACCCGGAATCTGGGAGGGTGCGTTCGAGCACCTGCAAACGCGCGATCCGCCCGGAACGGCAGGTGGTGGCGAGGACGCGGCCCCAGGCGGTGACGCGGCGTTCTTGTTCACCGGGGTCGAGGAGCACGAACGCGGGATGCGAGAGGCCGATGATCGCGGTGAGGGTGTGTTGGTGCGGGTCGTGGATCATCGCTGCCCCGGTTTCTGGGTCCACATACTCCCGCAGCGCGGCGGCGTCACCGGGGAGTGCGAGTGTGCCCGCTGGGCGCGGTTTGACGACGCGGCGGCGATACAACAGCTGCCCGATGCTGACCCGCCATATCCATCTGAATCCAACCGGCACCCACTCGATGAGTTTCCGGCCCCCAGTGGGCACCCATGTGAGCACGGCTGCAAGCAGCCAGATCGGTGCGGCGTAAGCGATGAGGATGCCACCACCGGCATACAACGCAGCAACGATCGAGAGGATACCCATGGCAAGGGTGATCAGTTGCGGAAGCGACAAGCCCAACAGGATGCCTCGGCGGGTGAGCCGGGAGAATTTCACCGCCGACAGCTCATGATCATTGCGGCGATGGTCGTGTTCGTGTTTGCGTGCCATAACGGGTTACTCCTTCGGCTTCGGGGACGACGGCGGTGCCGGTGGTGGTGTCCTCTTCGTAGGTGGCGCGGGCGGCGCAGGTGATGCCGACGACGCTGCTGTTGCCGATGCTGATGACGTGGCAGACGGCGCAGAGTGTGCTGAACGCGCCGTGCCAGGTGTTGGCTGTGCCGGGGCGTTCGGCGTGGGAGGGGGTGCCGTGTCTTGTGCTGCACCTGCGTGGGCGTCGGCCTGCCCACCGACCGCTGACCCTGCTTTGGGACCAGCGGTAGCGGCACCCTTGACTACCTGCGCGCCGATCACTGCGGCTGCGGCAGGCCCGGCCGCAGCCGCCCCTGCACCCGCGCTGGCTCCCACGCCTCCCGCCCCTGCAGCCGCGCTTCCAGCTGACGCACCGGCCGATGTGCCACTGGCGGCAGCGCCCTTCCCAGCGCCAGCAGCCGTACCCGAAGACGAGCCACCACCACCGGTGCTTGCGGGTGCCGATGATCCGTCGCCGGTTTTCCCACCGGAGGTTCCGACGTCGTCGAGGACTTTCTTCGGCCCGTCACCGGCCGGTTTCGCGACGGTTGGGACGGGGCGGTTCATCGCCGATTTCGCTTCTTGCTCACTCGACATCGCGTGGTACATGTCGAACCCGACGAAGGAGATGAACTTGTACGCCATATAGGGTGCGAACGCGGCAATCAGCATGAGCACGATCCCTGCAATCGGGTCCGCAATGGACGCCAAGTCGAGATCAATGGGGGCCGAGACTTGGGTGATCGCGACGAGGAAGATCACCACCAGCACAAGCTTCGAGGCAATCAGGGCGATGACGAAGGCTGCCCATTTGGTGAACCATCCCTTGGTGGCATCCCAGGATGCTCCGGACAGGGCAATGGGGGCGAATACGATCGCCACCAATAGGAGTGCTTTGCGGATGAGAAGGCTGAACCAGACGATCGCCGCGGCCGAGATAGCGAGCCCCGCGAGGAAGATCGTGATGATCGCTCCCACACCTGGGGCAACGATATTGATACCGGCAAGCCCCGCGGCAAGCAGTGCGATACGGTCGCCCATACCTTCCATCGTGTTGCCGGTGGCCTGCACGATCCCGATCGTGAGCTGATCGGTGATCTCTAACAGCAGTCCGGTGATGCTGATAGCGACAAACGATCCGAGGACGGCTTTGGCGAGCCCGAGGGCGGCGCGGCTGAGGGCGGTGGGGTCGCGGCGGATGAGTCCGGTGATCAGTTGCAGACAGAAGAAGATCAGCATGATGAACACCGCCACACCGAAGAGCACGTTGTATACCCCGATATAGCCGGGGTCAGACACGTCAACCAGGGTGGTGGTGTCAAACACGCTCCAGACGGCCTCGAAGAGCCATCCGGCGGCTTGGCCCATGGCTTGGGCGAGCCAGTCGAATGGTGCAGAGACGAGGGTGGCGGCTGCTTCACCGGCCACGTCGCACACGTTGGAGATGACGGGGATGTCGCAGATCGCCACCGCACATCACACCCTTCCTAAAAACAGTTGCTCGTACTGGGGGTTAGAC
>JBBAFK010000118.1:0-2644 GCA_041655455.1 Leucobacter sp.
TGATGCGCCCTGGGTTTAGTGGAGACTCAGCTCATTTGATTTCTACCAGTTCTTTGGCGCTGGTAACCCCAGCATAGAACTTGGCCTCGAACTCCGCAGGTGGCACGTCCCCGAGGTAGCCGTGGAGCCGCTGCGTGTTGTGCCAGTACACCCACCCCAACGTCGCAAGCTCGAGATCATCGATCGTTTTCCACGGCCCCGACTTCGCTGGCCCGCGCACCAACTCGGCCTTGTAGTAGCCGTTCACCGTCTCAGCGAGAGCGTTGTCATAGCTGTCTCCAACAGTCCCGATCGAGGGCGTCGCCCCGATCTCCGCAAGACGCTCACCGTAACGAATGGACGTGAATTGACTGCCCGCATCGCTATGGCAGCGCAGCGCCGGGAGGTGCTTCCCCCGCGACCATCGTGCCATCTCGATCGCGTCGAGCACCGTCTCGGTCTTCATGCTCGACGCACATCGCCAGCCCACAATCGCGCGACTGTATGCGTCGATGATGAAGCACACGTAAGCGACGCCCTGCCAGGTGGGCACGAACGTCAAATCGGTCACCCACAACTGGTTCGGCGCATCCGCCCTGAATACCCGGTTCACGAGGTCGGGATGCCTCGGCATCTTCGGGTCAGACTTCGTGGTCTTGACCCGTTTCTCGCGCCGCACCCCTTCAATCTGAAGGATTTTCATCAGTCTCGCGACTTGGTCACGACCGATATCGATACCCGATCGCTGGGCTGCTTTCCAGAGCTTCCGCACGCCATAGACGGAGTAGTTCGATTCCCAGAGCTCGAGCAGTCTGGGCGCGAGCTCTGCATCTCTAATTTTCCGAGCAGAGGCTGGTCTGCCATGCGCGGCATAATACGTCGACGGGGCCACCTGCAGCACGCTGCAGATGCGCTCGACCCCGAGCCTTCGGCCGGCCACGATATCGTCCTTGTTCGCGTTAATGAATCGCACTAGCTCCGGTGTTGGCGGTCGAGCTCCGCCCCGAAGAAAGACGCGGCACGTTTCAGGATTTCATTCGCGCGCTTGAGTTCACGGTTCTCTTGCTCAAGCTCTCGCATACGTGTCTGCTCGTCGGTCGTAACACCAGCTTTCACACCGTCATCGATGTCAGCTTGACGCACCCAGGAGCGCACTGACTCGACACCATAACCGAGCTGCTCAGCCACCCGCGACGTCGTTCCTTGGCTCGTACCGAGCTCGGCGCGGAGCGTTCGCACCATCCGGACCGCTGCAGCCTTCTCCTCAGTGGAATAGCGGCGTCCCTTGTTCTTGTGTTGGACCATGGCTCCATTCTCGTTCCATAACTCTGGAGCCTCCAACAAACCCAGGGCGCATCGCGACCCCGAAACGGGATTCCGGCGCGTGATCGAGACGTCGAGCACCGCCGGTGGAGACCCTCAGATCCACTTGCTGCGTTTGAACACCAGGTAGAGCACGAAGGCCAGGGCAAGCATCAGCCCGATCGCGAAAAGATAGCCGAAGCCCCAGTTCAGCTCCGGCATGATCTCAAAGTTCATGCCGTAAATGCCGCCGATGAGGGAGGGTGCGAAGAGGATTGCCGCCCACCCGGAGATCCGCTTCATATCCTCGTTCTGGCGCTGGTTGATGAGTGTTGCGTTCACGGTCAGGATCTGCGTGAGCGCGTCGCGGAGCGCAGTCGTCTTCGCAGCGGAGCGCTCGAGATTATCGGCCACCGCATCAAGGCGGGTGTGCAGCTCCTGCGAGACGTCCTGGAAGCTCGTGTCGGACTGCAGAAGCTCGACGGCATCCGTCAATGAGGTGATCGCCTGCTGGACCTCGACCACTTCCCGGCTGAGCCGGTAGATACGTTCAGCAACGGACGTGTCTCCGTCAAAGACTTGCCGCTCAATCTCCTCCGTGTCCCGGGTAATGCCGCGAAGCACCGGCTCGTAGCCGTCGACGATCGTGTCAAGCAGCATGTAGACAACCGCGACCGGCCCCAAGTTCAGGAGCGCATGGTCGGTGAGCATCTCGCGTTCTCGATCGCCGAAGTCGACTTCGCGCGTTCCGGCACCCGGCGCACTGATCCACCGGTCATCCTGACAGATCACGGCCACCGCGCCTGGGCGCAACAGAACATGGAACTCTCCGAAGTCGACTTCTTCGGGCTCGTCGAAGTACCTCGCCGCACGCGCAACAAGAAACAGCGTGTCGCCGTAACGCTCAAGCTTCGGACGCTGCCCCGCAGCCAAGATATCTTCAGCCAAGAGCGGGTGAAGTTCCCACGCGTCGGCGAGTTCGTGAATCTGCTCGGGGCTGGGGTCCGCGTACAAGAACATTGCCATGTGGCCGGCGTTCTCGCGAGCAAAACGGGTTGCACCGGCAATCGTTTCGCCCTCTGGTACGGGAGACGGCTTTCCATCAACAACGTATCTGGCGAGCTTGCCACGGAGATACGCGGCGTCGACATCGTCGGCGTGAGGATGATGCCGAAAGAGCCTGCCAAGGCTCACATCGTGTGGCCACAATCTCCGCACAGGGTTCCCCTCATGTTTGCAGCTTCGTGGTGCTCGGCCCAGAGACGTGGGCCCGCGCATCAGGCCTGAGCCTATCTGAAAAGCGTGCCCGATTCCCGTGGGGCACGGCGACGGTGAACCTCCTCGGATCCCTCGCCCTCGGCGT
>JBBAFK010000119.1:0-2530 GCA_041655455.1 Leucobacter sp.
GAGACGCCGCCCATCGACGTGTCGTCGAAGTCCTCGATCGAATACGTGGTTTCGGCGTACTGCGGGTCGGAGCTGTCGACCGTGTACTGCGCTCGGATGTTGTCACTCACGAGGTGCAGCGTGTCACCGGTGTGCCGAGGTGCTGGTGCGCGGCGCGCAAGCCTGCCCAACAGCGCCCGGGTCAGCAGATACGGACCCCGTGCGCGGTGGTCACCGACCCGTCAGCGGCGACACTGTGATGCGCGTTGCCAGTCACCCCGGACAACACCAGCTCGACCAGTCCCGCCAGCTTCTCGGCGGTGCCGCTGGCGTGGGCTGCGGACGCGAGGACAGTGGTGGTGTCCGGGCCGCCATCGCCCGGGCTGTCCGGGTGGATCTGCAACAACCAGCCAATCCGGATCCCACTTCGCTCGTGCGCTGTCCGCTCCGGCAGCGGATGCAGACCGCTGTCGAAGTCGCTGATCCGCAGCCACTGGCCGGATTTCATTCTTCCCTCGAGGACCAGGTGCCCGCTACCCGTGTCGTGAAGCTGCAGCCGAACACCGTGGCGCTGCCGGATCTCGTCGACGACCTCGTCGAAACCAAGCAGTTCCGTCATTGCCGGGCCTGCGGCCGCAGTTCGCACGAAAGGCCTTGGAGCGTGAAATAACCCATGCACGCCAGCATGGGTTATCTCGTGGCGCATCGCGCACGGCGGCGCGAGCGTGGGGCGATGGACGGGGATCGAACCCGTGACCTCCTGGATCACAACCAGGTGCTCTGCCAATTGAGCTACCACCGCCATGACGGCCTCCCGGACAGGGGCGACCGGGCTGCTGCCCCCCCACCGCCTGTCCGCGGCCGCAGAGCCGGAGCCACCCGCACCCGGCATCTCGGCCGGGCAGTTCCCGCGCGGGTATGAGCCGTGCGGGTCGCGCGGAGAGCAGAGGTGTCGATCCCCCGGGAGTTACCCCGCATGCCGGCTTTCAAGGCCGGGTGCGCCGCCGGGCGCGTGCTCTCCAAGATGCGCTGGACCACAAGCGGTCCAGCGTCGTTGCTCCGGCGGGACTCGAACCCGCGACTGCCGCATTATGAGTGCGGAGCTCTACCAGCTGAGCTACGGAGCGTCAGCACAGTGACTGTGCTTTCTATCGTCGTGGCGGAGGTGGGAATTGAACCCACGGTCTCTGGGATATGCGCCCAGCGAGCTACCGAACTGCCCCACTCCACTTCATGGGCGTGCCGCGTATCGTGCACGGAAACGGCGCGTGAAATCATGCGGTCCCTCGGAACAGGAGCAGCAGATGCCCTCACACGAGAACAAAGGCAGCGCAGGGGAGGAGGACACCGTGGCAGGAACTCCAGCGCCGGCGCGACGGCTCACTTCGCGCGAGAAGCTCGACAAGATTCTCGGGTTACGCCCGCTTCCACCGGACTATCTCGACGTCTTCGATGATGTCGCCAACTACATAAGTGTCCCAACCCCTCTCTTGGAGGGGAGCGACTTTTCAGAAACGGCAGCAGCTGCACTCACGGCGGGCATCGACGAGGTGCGCGGTGTCCTTGATCGGCACGGTGTAACCCACGCGTGGCTGTTCGGGAGTCGGGCACGTGGCGACTTCCGCCCCGACAGCGACGTCGACATCCTCGTCTACCGTGAGTCCGGGTTTCTCCCTGGAGAGATGGCTCGCCTGAAGCAGGATTTAGAGCAGCTGCTGGGTCTCGCGGTCGACTTGAATGATTCGTTGATGAAGCGATTCGTTCCTTACATCTACCCCGACCTGGTGAGGCTCGCGTGATGGCGAAACGGCCAAAAGAAAGGGTTGCGGTCTATGTGGGTGAGTTGATCGACGCGACTGACGAGGTCTTGTCTAAGTCCGCGCTTTCTGCCTCGGAGATGTCTGAGGGGGACACCTACAAAGCCGCGCTGATGAACGTCCAAATCGTCGGGGAGTCGATCCGCGCCATCCGTGAACACCACGCCGAGTGGTACCACCGGCACACGACCGACGACTGGTCAGAGATCATCGAAACCCGCCACCAGATCAGCCACCACTTCACGGCACTGACACCGCAAGCGATCATTCGAATGATCTCATCTGGGCAGCTCCAGCGCATCAAAGACCAGGCACTCTCTGCTCTCGCTAAAGATCCGAGCTGACCGGCGCACAGATATCGTCGTGGCGGAGGTGGGAATTGAACCCACGGTCTCTGGGATATGCGCCCAGCGAGCTACCGAACTGCTCCACTCCGCTTCGTAGATGAACACCCGATCGCAGGCGTTCTTGTGGTCTCGGCTGGGATCGAACCAGCGACGTTCACCGTGTCGAGGTGCTGCGCTTCCGCTGCGCCACGAGACCGTTGCAGTTACCTCGCGGGGTCGATGCCCAGCACGGTGCGAAGGGCTTCGGCATTGCCGCGGGCATCGTCGAGCAATGATCAGAACCTGTGGATGAGCCTCGGTGAGGGGGCGTGAAAGTGGGCGCACCTTCCCGAGGATGATCTGAATATCCGAAGGTCCGATCATGAGCCGGCGTTGGCGCGCTGGTTC